>QAND01000034.1 GCA_003150225.1 Bacillota bacterium | reverse complement strand
TGGTACAAAAGGGATTCCGCCAGGATCTTGATGGAGCTAAGGGGCGTCTTTAACTCATGGGATGCGTTGGCCACAAAATCGCTGCGGGTCTTATCCAGGTCCTCCAGCTTCTGGCTCATCATATTGATGGTGGTGGCCATATTGGCAATCTCCCTGCTGGAGGGGACCTGCACACGAAGATCAAAGCGGCCTCGGCTCATCTTTTCCAGAATATCCGTCATGGATACGATGGGACGGCTGATCCACCGGGAGATCATGACGCAGCAGAGGATCAGCAGCGTTACCACCGCCACCCCTGCAAGGCCGATTTTCAGCATGGAGGTCATGAGGGAATCCCTGACGTCTTGGATGGAAACGCTCACCAGAACCACGCCCACGGGGGTGGATTCGTTCACCACCTGGGCGGTGTAATAGACGGCCCAGGTACTGGACGCAAAGAAGGACTCCTCCTTAGGAGAGATGCGATGAAACCCATAGGAGGCGGTAGCCTGTCCCGAAACCACCTGCTGAACCTCCTGGTATTGCAGCACCCGGCCGTTGAGCTCGGAAAACCCATCGGCCAGCACCGTACCGGCGGTATCCAGGATCAACACCCGGCCGGACATCTTCTTCCCCTGGGAAACCGCGGCATCATACATGGCGCCGGCATCCCGGTCAAAGACCGTACGGCCCATGGTAGCGGCAAAGCTCTCCACCTGTTGGCTTTGCGCCACGATGCGCTGGTCCACCAAAAACTGTCCCACCATGGAGCTGATGATCACATACACCAGCAGCATGCAAGCAAGAAACAGGATGGTAAAAAGGCCGGTGATCCGAGCCCGAATTGTAGAAAACAGCCTACTTATTCGCAAAGTAGTAGCCAACCCCCCACCGAGTCATGATGTACTCGGGATTGGCGGGATTCTTCTCCACCTTCTCCCTCAGGCGGCGCACATAGACATCTACCGTGCGGAGATCATGGCGGGCGATGGAGTCCTCCGACCGATCCTTGGCGTTCAGCATCTCCATCAGGGCCTTGCGGTCAAAAACCCGGCCAGGGTTCTCCATCAAAACATGGAGCAGGTCGAACTCCTTGCTCGTTAGGGCGATTTCCACCCCGCCCCGAACCACGCTGCGGGAAAACAGGTCGATCTCCAGATCCCGAATGGCGATTTTGGAGCTGCTACCGGCGCTCTGCTGACCCATGCGGCGAAGCACCGAGCGGATGCGGGCCTTTACCTCCAGAATATTAAAGGGCTTGACCATATAGTCGTCCGCACCGTATTCCAGGCCAAGGATCTTGTCCATGTCGTCTCCCTTGGCGGTGAGCATGATCACCGGCACCTGGCTGCGCTCCCGGATTCCGCGGAGCACGTCCATACCGCTCATCTTGGGCAGCATCACGTCCAAAAGAATGATATCGTACTGGTTGCTCTGGGCAAGAGCCAAGGCGGTCTCCCCGTCCAAGGCCTCTTGAACCAGGTATCCGTCCTGTTCCAGGGAAAAACGCAGTCCTTTTAGGATCAACGGTTCGTCGTCCACGATCAATATACGGATAGCCACTTACACATCCTCCGTTTCCCGTCGGTCATATTATCTCGTTCAGTATACCATAGCCAGGGACTGAATCCAAACCGATGGCTCCTGATTTTTTACCGTTCAGATATGGAAATCAGGGAACAAATATCCCCTGATCCTCATAGAGCTTCCGTTCCAAATCCAGATCCGAAAGATCGCCGTCCGCAAGGGGACCGCCCGCCCGCAGGATGGCGTCCATCACCGTGGAGCCCATAGGCATCAACACCACACCGGGATTCTCCACCTTCCCCATCACCGTAACCAGTATGGTGTACTGGGTGGGCTCGGAATCGGGTATGGCCGACGGTTGGGAACGCATCGCAGCCTCCGCTGCCAAAGGCGGGGTATGGAACAGATGGGAAAGAAAATACCGGCCGCACAGGGAAAGCAGCACCACCGCCAAAACCGCAAGGGCATATCTCTGATGCCGTTTCATACCGGTTTCCCCCTTTTTCGCCGAAATTGTCTCTAAGTATTATACATTTAAACCTGTCCATATGTACATATCCCAGACCGATTATGCTATACTATTAAACATGAGTTCCAACCGTTTTTTGCAAAAAGCCGCGCTGTTTTTGCTGACGGCCCTATATCTGGTTTTCCCCACAAACGCCATCGCAGCGGAGGGGGCCCTGCTGTCCGATCCGCAAGCCTTTGCGGGCAACCCGGACGACCCCGCCCAAACCCTTTCTTTGGTCCAGGCCCGCTCCTATCTATTGCTGGATGTGGAGACCGGGGACGCCATTCTCTCAGAGAATGCCCAGGAAGAAGTCTCCATCGCAAGTACCACCAAAATGATGACAGCCCTTGTGCTGGTGGAACAGGTCTCCGATCTTTCCGCCATGGTCACCTGTGGAGACGAGGTCTACGTCAGCGATCCCGCCTCCTCTCTGGCCGGCTTGGTCAAGGGGCAGACCCTCAGCTATAAGGATCTGCTTTACGGCCTGATGCTTCCCTCGGGAAACGACGCCGCTCAGGTGATCGCCGTGGCGGTTTCCGGCTCCATTCCGGCTTTTGTGGAACAAATGAACCAGCGGGCCAAGGAGCTGGGCATGTCCCATACCCAGTTTGAAAATCCCCACGGACTTTATGGCGTTGGACATTATTCCACTGCAGAGGACTTGGCCATTCTGGCCCAGGAGGTACTCAAAAACCCCACTCTGCTGGAGGTGGTATCCACCCGTGAATACACCCTGCCCGCCAACAGCAAATATCCCCAGGGGAGAACGGTCGTCAACTCCAATCCCCTGCTCCATGAAACCACCGTGGAAAGCAACTCTCAGGACGCTCCAAGCGCAAACCCCTATTATGTGGAGGGAACCCAGGGAATCAAGACAGGGTTTATCGACGAAGCGGGCTATTGCTTGGTCGCCGCCGCAACCCAGGAGGAGCGAACCCTGATCGCCGTGGTATTGGGCGCCAAAACCATCGGCCTTCGGAACCAAAGCGCCGCCGCCCTTTTGCGTTACGGGTTTGAACACACCAGCTTAGTGGAGATAAGGGATACCCTTGCCGACATCCCCCTTACTCTAGAGGCGGAAAACACGGGAATCCTGGGCCGGAAGCTCCCCGCCAGGCTGCGTATCGGCGAGGAAGTTCCTTCCCGGCTTCTGATGACCAACAGTGACCGGGATCGTTTCCTAGCTCGGGAAGGAGTCACCATAAACCTGCTCCCCATGGAGGGACTTCGTGCCCCCATCCAAGTGGATCAGGTCATTGGGCGGGCAGAAGTGTTCTTTGACGGAGCCTTGCTTCTCAGCTGTGACGTCCTATCCACCCAGTCCCATGCCAACGCCTATCATCTCATCATCTATACCGCGGGCGCCATTTTCGGAGTGCTGCTCCTGCTGTGGGCATATCTACACCATGGAAGACGGCGGCGCAGAACGGCTTCAGCGGGAAGGAGAATCGCTCCATGAACCAGCATAGTCATAAGATAGCCCGGACAGCATTGTTTCTTTGCTGCCTGATCCTTTGCGTTATGATACGTCCATCCCCAGGGCAGCCCGATGGGACAAGCTCTCTGCGCTTTGGCCCTATCCCCGTTTATGCCGAACCCGATCCCAGCGCTACTCCTGAAGCCAGCGCCACTCCCGACCCTAGCGCCACCCCCGACCCCAGCGCTACACCCGACCCCAACGCTACCCCTTCGGTCACGCCGCCGCCTTTGGACGACGGTACAGAGGAGCCCGTGGAGCCGGATCCCATGGGCAAACGGCCGCTGATGATCGGCTTGGGCGTCGTAGGTCTGCTTTTATCCGGTTCGCTTTTGATTAAAGTGCTTCTAACGCCCAGCATCCGCCGGAAGCGGCGGCAACAGAGCGTCCTCAGGGCAAAGCCGCTTCGAAAGCCCTCCCCGCACCGGTCGGATCTGGATCTCATCGACTATTACGATCAGCGTCCCTCTCCTTTGGACAAGCGAGAGAAGGTGTATTGGAACAATGATCGCCGTCAAAACGATGCCCGGATCCGCATTCGCACGGGCGCGGGACGGCTTACCGATTCCAGCGCTCCACGGCCTGGACAGCGTGGACCGGTGCGCACAAAGGCAGACGCGGTAAGACAGCCTCGGCCCCAGGGACAATCCTCCTGCCGCCCTGCACCCCCTCGTCCTCCAGCCGGCTCTGCCGGCGGATCGTCCGCCCGGAGACCAGCAGCAGCGCCCCGAACAAACAATGGATCCTCCAGAAACCGGCCCAGCGGACAGGAGCGGGGCCAGGTTCGACAGTTTCCCACCGACCCGCGCAAAAAGCGATAAAAGAAAAAAGGACCGCAACTGCGGTCCTTTTTTATCTATCTTTGGTAAAAGCGGAATCCTCCCAAGGAGCCGCTCTTCTTTCTTGAAAATCCGGTGTTCTCAGGTCCGGATCCGAAAGGTTTTAGGGGCAAAACGGTAGACCAAAACACATGCAACGACGCTGTAAAGCACGCAGAAAACAATCGTCATCATTCCAAATACCAGGGTTGGCATGCGCAGCTGCATCATAAAAAAGCAGGCAAGATAGGTGGCCGACAAAACAAGGCTATACGTTCCGCTTTTGAGTTCCGTCCCAGCGTTATAGGGCTGCAGCAGGTAGTAGATTGTCAGGTAATGGATGGAAAAAAACAGGCTCATACAGAGGATGGAGACCACCAACACGGCATAGTTCAGCGGGTTATCCGTCCCTCCGGTGGCAAAGAGAATGAGCGCCAGTCCAACGCCAATGACTCCCGCCGGAACGGCGTTGATCTTCATAATTTCCCGAAGGCGTATCTGAAATAGCTTCAATACAAACCTCGGCTGCTTATAGAACGAGTAGGTCAACAGACTGTGGTCACAGTTCATAAAAAGGGCCTGTGTAAAGCCCGTGCCTCGGTTGATGCAATACATAACAAAGACGAAGTACGGAAGCCAGGTCAGGATCATTTCATTGATTTCCGGCTTTACCTCCGGTTTTAGGTAGACGATCAAGAGAACCCCCGCAACCAGAAAAGAGCAAACGTAGGAGATCTTTTTCGTAGCGTTCCATAGAATCTTTTTATGGCGCTTGATAAACAGTTCATTTAAGTATTCAAAGCCCTTGCGGTCGCTTGTAATGGCGGTATCGGTGGATATCTTGTTCTCGTTGGCCCGCTTGACGGCCTGTGCAGCGGCGTCCATCTGGGTTGTTAGCCCCGCCAGCAGTTCCTGGTTGATGGCGCGGTAATCCTGGAAATTCCATACCCTTCTGATTCCAAAGATCCCCAGAGGAATGCAGACGAGGAATGCGGTCACCAAGACTTGATTGGGAAGGACAAACCCAACTGCCGGCAAACCATACGCGGCCGCCAGAAGCAAGGCGACGCAGCACCAGGTATATTTTGACAGCTTATTTTCGTTATAACCAAAGCCTCTCCTCTCGTAATCCCTAAGGGAGAGTGCAGAAACAAACAGCTTTATGCCCGCGATGCAAAAGGGGATGAGCAGGCAAAACCAAAGCGGCATATCCTGATTCCGTCCATACAAAACCGTAAATGGAAGGAATCCCACCACAACCTTGATGAGGGAGTAGAGATAGTTTATCAGCGTATATTCCCGCGCATCCATTCTCAGAAGGAACATGGCATAGTATTTATCCTTGGTGGGATTAAACAGATGGGTATTGGTAAAGCTGCCAATGATGGTTAAAAACAAAAAAGCATGCAAGAAAACATGACTTGCCGATAAATTCTTATAAACCATGGAAAACTGTACCATGGCAAGAAAATAGAGAAACTTTCCAAGAAAAATTGAGATGATTTCCCATATGGCGGCAAGGACGCTGGCAAAAATCTTTAGTCCTTTTACCCGATATAGCGTCCCCGGCAGAATCCTTTTGAGCAAGGGGATTTGCTTGAGGGAATAAAGGATAGCATTGACGCGGTACGTATTTTTTAAAGAAAAGGATTGTCTCAGGGTTCTATTCATTTCCTTCCTCCCTGAGCGCCGCTATAATTTTCTCCTTAAACTCCCTGCTGTCCAGATCGGACTTTTCCACAACCTCCAGCTCCCCGTGGCTGAGCAGCACGATCTCATCGCAAAGATCCAGCGCCAAATCCATAATATGGGTGGAAAAAATGGTAATGCGATCCTGCTTTATGGAGCGGAGCAGCTGCTTCATCTCCTCCGCTACAACTACGTCCAAGGAGGTGAGCGGCTCGTCCAACAACAAAATGTTGGGCTGCGCGATGATATTGATGAGCATCTGCATCTTATTTTTCATGCCGTGGGAATAATCCTTCAAGAGCTTATCCCTGTCCTCTGGCTCAATGCTCATCTCGTCAAAATACTCGTCAATCCGCTTTGGATGTGCAATAGACGTCTCATTGATCTCCATAAAGAACTTCAAAAATTCTCTTCCGGTGAGAAACTCCGGAACGGTGGGCGTGGACAGCACATAGCCGATATCCTCTGCCGCGACCTCTCGGCGGATGCCGTCCTGCTCCAAATAAAAGCTGCCGCTATCCATTTTTAAATCGCGGTTCAAACAATTAAACAGCGTGGTTTTTCCCGCGCCGTTTCTGCCAAGAAGTCCATAGATCTTCCCCTGCTTAAAGGCAAAATTTATATCCTTCAAAACCTCTTTGTTCTCAAATTTCTTTGATAGGTGTTCGATTACAAATTTCATGCGGTTCCCCCATAGCCGTACGCAAATCCGGCCTATTCATAGATGGCATACAAAAAACCTCGGCGCAGCAAAGAGAACGCCGAATTCCCCATGCAACGGCCCAAGCATTTTATATCGATTTCTCCTTTAAAAAGCCATGGGACTTCATCCCATAAACGAAGTCCCATGGCCGCTTGTGCCGCGCCCGCAAGCTTTCAGCGTATGTTCAAAAGTGCACACACGCCATGGTCCAAGCTCGATCTATCCCTCATAGTGGCGTAGATTGGCCCCATCGCTCCAGAGGCGCTCTAGGTTATAGAATTCCCGCTCCTCCCGATGGAAGATATGCACCAGCACATCTCCGTAATCGCAGACAATCCACCGCCCGGGACCATAGCCCTCCACCCGGAAGCGCTTGGCGCCGGCCTCCTCCATCTTTTCCATAAGCTCGTCACAAAGGGCCTTGACCTGTACGGTGGTATTGCCGGTAGCCAGCACCAGATAGTCGGCAATGATGGTCATATCGGCCACATGGATGATGTCTATATCCTCGCCCTTCCGGTCATACAGCACTCGAGCGGCATACTGGGCCATGTTTTCACTGGTCAATCCTTCATTCCTCCTCTTTTCCAAATAGCGGATGGCAGCCTCCGTCATAGGATCCGCCGCCTCCCCCTTCTCCTTAAGATGCGCCATGCTTTGGCGCAAAATCAGCAGGACGCATTGGTCCAGGTCTTGACGGGCGGCCTCCCGCAGGGTCTCCACCCCCGGGTAGCGCCGTCCCTCCTCGCATTTGTCCGCTACAAACAAGATCTTCTCCAGCAGCCCCATGCCAGGCCGGCCGGTGGTGTGGTACCAAACCGCATCCAATACCTCCCGATCCGTAATCCCCAGCTTCTGCTGGAGATAGGCCGCAGCCAAGGGGCCGTGCAATAGATTAGCATTGGGATAATCCTCCGGTTTTATGCCGGATTCCGGTAGAAAAGCCTCCGCTCGCTCCCCTAAATAGCGAAAGATATCGTGGAACAGCGCCGCCGTCTCGGCCCGATCCACATCTACACCATATCGCTGGGCCAGCTCCGCCGCCATCTTCACTACCCCCGCGGTGTGGCTTTCCCGGCCGGGCGGCAAAAGCTCCTGGGCCAGCGCCATCCGGCTATCGTGGTCCATGGCGGTACACCCCCTTTTCCCGGATGTAAGCCTCAACCTTGGGATGGAGCAGCCCCAGCGTTCCCATCTCCCCCTGAATGCACCGGCGCAGCAGGGTGGAGGATACCGGAGTGGGCTCGTAATCCACCAATAAAATCCGAGCGCCATACCGATCCCGCAGCTTCTGAGCCAGCTCCTGAACCAGCCGGGGCTCCACCCCCGCCCGCTCAAAAACCACATAGTTGCACAGGCCAATGGCCTCCTCAAACCGATACCAGTTCTCCAGATACAAAAAAGCGTCTCCGCCTAGGATGTAATAAAACTCCGTTCCCGGGGGGTAGTCGGCAATCAACTGATGGAGGGTATCCACCGCGTAGGTATACCCTTTTCGCTGAAGCTCCATGGTATTTACCGTAAAATGGGGATCATTCTCCACCGCCAGGCGGACCATCTCCAGCCGATCCTGGGGGCTGGCCACAAAAACTCCCGGCTTGTGGGGCGGCGTGCCCACGGGGATAAACAACACCTCCCGAAGCCCCAGAGTGCGATAAGCCTCCTGGGCCATCTCGGTATGTCCCACGTGGATGGGATTAAAGGTTCCCCCCATAATCCCCACCCGAGCCGCTTCAAGGCGGCACCGGGGAGCACACTGCTCCCTATGGCAGACAAAATCGCTCGCTGGAATCCCCTCCTTTCGGATGCTCCTATTATACGGGAGTTTTCTCGGTTTTAAAAGGTTAAAGGCCCAATTTGTGGCAATACTAAGAAAAACCACTTTTCCTATGGAGGCGATGGTATATGCTGAACAAAACCCTGCGAGGCTACTACAAACGAATGCTCTATCAAAACCGGGGGCCGGTTGCTCGCGGCCTGGATTTTTTGGCCCTACGGCTGGTCTTCTTTCTATCCTTCTGGATTCTCTTTGGCCAAAGCCTGCATAGCCTTTGGCAGGGAGCGGTGATGGCCCTCATCGCCACCCTAGCAATATCCGCCGCCATCGAGGTGGCAAAGGAACGGAAGCTGGCCGCCTTTATCCAGCGCAAGCGCAGGGAACTCAGCCAGGAATACTGGCTAGAGCAGTTGGTGCTCATGGATGGCAAGGAGTTTTCCTCCCTGGTGGTGGAGCTAATCGGCTCCATGGGCTATACCGTCAAAGGGCGCCTGCGGGGAGCTCTCATCTGCGAAAACCAGGGCGAGATCTCCATGGTGTTCCCGGTGCAGTATCACCAAAGCTATTCCCTTTCCCCCCAGGACGCCTTGGATATGTACCGTATGGCCCATAGCAAGGAGATCGAGGATATTGTGGTGGTTGCCACCTGTCCCATGGCGGATGAAACCCGTACCTTCCTCCACAAGCTGTATCCCACCCGGTTCAGCGTACTGAGCCGCGCCACCCTCTTGAAAGCCGCCGAGCGGACGGGAAAACTCCCCAGCCCCGCCGCCACCGAAAACGCCCTTTTGGAGGCTCTTCGCCAAAACGAGATGAGCCTGCAAAAGTTGAGGATGCAGGCTCTCTATAGCGGCAAGACCAAGGCGTATCTTTTCTGTGGCCTAGTGTTGCTTGCCACCACCTATTTCACTGGATTCAACCTTTATTATCCCTTTGTAGCAGCGCTCTGCTTTTTGCTGGCTTTTGTCAGCCACTACCACACCAGAACCTCCCCTAAAGGATGATTTTAGGATCCCTGTGGTTCTTCCGGTAGAGGACAAACCGCCGCCCTATCTGGCTGACCGGCTCAGAACGGGTCAACTCGCATAGTTGGGTCAAAGCCTCCCGAGCGGTGATGGGGCATGTCTCCAAGCAGGCGCCCTTGATGAGCTCCCGGGCCGCAAGGGCCTCATCCGCCTGCTGGATCAAATTCTCCGTAATGCCGGCCTTTCCCACATGGAGCACCGGCGCAAGGTTGTTGGCCATTCCTCTCAGCTGGGCCCGTTGTTTCGTCGTAATCATTCGTCTCTCTCCCTATCAATCCACAAAGTCAAATTCGGTTTCGGCCATAATGACGGTGTCCCCGTCCTTGGCTCCATGCTGGCGCAGAGCGTCCACAATCCCGTTCTGTTCCAGCATTTTTGCAAAAAAGCTGAGGCTGTCCCGATCCCCCAGGTTTACCCGTCGCATGATGTCCTCGGCCAGGGGACCGTTCACCTCAAAGACCCCTTCCTCCACCTGATCGATGCTGAAAGTGCGGTCCTCCAGAATCTCCTCCTCCTGGAAGTCCTCCAGGATATAATCAGGCTCCGGCAAATCGTCCACCATGGCGGCGGCCTTCCGCATCAGAGGCAAAAGCCCCTGGTTGGTGGCTGCGGAAACCGGAAACACCTCAATCCCCTTCTCCTCAAGATACTCCCGCAGCCGCGCAAGGTTTTCCTCCGCGGGAGGGATATCCATTTTGTTGGCGGCCACGATCATAGGCCGGCGGGCTAGTTCCTCACTGTACCGTTCCAATTCCCCCATGATGATCTCGAAATCCTCCACCGGATCCCGCCCCTCAAAGCCGGACACATCCAGCACGTGGATCAACATTCGGGTCCGTTCCACATGACGGAGAAAATCATGGCCCAGGCCCAGGCCCTCGCTGGCCCCTTCGATCAATCCGGGAATATCCGCCATCACATAGCTGCGGCCGTCCACGCTGCACATCCCAAGGTTTGGAGAGATGGTGGTAAAGTGATAGTCCCCAATCTTAGGGTTGGCCCGGGTCAGCATAGAAAGAATCGTGCTCTTTCCCACATTAGGGAAGCCCACCAGGCCGATGTCAGCAATGGATTTCAGCTCCAGCACCACAAAGCGGCCCGCCCTCTGTTCCCCCGGTTGGGCAAACCGAGGCGTTCGGCGGGTGGGCTTTGCAAACTTGGCGTTGCCCCTGCCTCCGCGCCCCCCGGTCAGCACTCTGCGCTCCTTATTGGGCTCGTCCATATTGGCCATCACAGCGCCGGTCTCCTCATCGTATACCACGGTACCCACAGGTACCGGGATACGCATGGTCTCTCCGCTGGGGCCGGTCATATTGGCGCCCCGGCCTGGAGTGCCGTTCTGGGCCTTGAAATTCCGCTTATAGGAGAAATCCATCAGGGTGCGGAGGGCTGGATCCGCCACAAAGACCACATCTCCCCCACGGCCGCCATCCCCGCCGTCCGGGCCTCCCGCGGGGATATACTTCTCTCGCCGAAAGGAAACGCAGCCGTTGCCGCCGTCCCCCGCTTTAATGAAAATTCTCGCTTTATCTACAAACATATCATCGACTCCTTGGCCCTCATTATACCTTGTTTCTCCCCCACCCCGCAAGCAGGCTGAGCCTGCACCCTTTTTATAGTTCTGCTCCAATCCATCTGCGTTTTCATACAGGCGGTTCCACGTTGCATGGGTTTTGTTCGGTTCAGTGCTCCAAGACGCTGGTAAAGCGCAAGGATTTCAGAACCATCGACAAAAATATGCGTTAAGATGGACACTCGCGCTGCCCGAAAAAAGCCCGGCATATGCCGGGCTTTTCCCTGGCAGACCTAGTCTGCCCCGATTTGCTATGTCTCTATGCCGCTCTTATACCAAGCCTTGAGCCATCATGGACTCGGCAACCTTCATAAAGCCGGCGATGTTGGCGCCCACCACGAAGTTATCCTCAAATCCGAACTCCTTAGCAGCGTTGGCGGCATTCCGATAGATATTCGCCATGATCTCCTTCAACCGGGCGTCTACTTCCTCCATGGTCCAGGAAAGCCGGATGGCGTTCTGGGACATCTCCAACCCGCTGCAGGCAACGCCGCCGGCGTTGGCCGCCTTGCCGGGAGCAAACAGGATCCCCTTCTCGATAAAGTAATTGGTGGCCTCCATGGTGGTAGGCATGTTAGCGCCTTCGCCTACGGCATAGCAGCCGTTCTTCACCAACGCCTGGGCCCCTTCAAGATCCAACTCGTTCTGGGTAGCGCAGGGCAGAGCAATGTCGCAGGGTACGGTCCAGATGCCGGTGCAGCCTTCAAAATACTGGGCCTTGGGCCGATAGGACACATAGGCGCTGATGCGCTTGCGCTCCACCTCTTTGATCTTCTGGATGGTCTTCAGATCCACTCCGTCAGGATCATAGATATATCCACCGGAATCGCTCATGGCAAGAACGATGCCGCCCAGCTGGTTGACCTTATCCAGGGCATAGGTCGCTACATTGCCGCTACCGGAAATCACCACTTTAGCTCCCTGGAAGGACTTGCCCTTGGCGCCGATCATGTTGTCCATGAAGTACACCAAGCCATAGCCGGTAGCCTCCTTCCGTCCGATGCTGCCGCCATAGGTGAGGCCCTTGCCGGTAAGAACGGAGGTAAAATCATTTCGGATCTTCTTATACTGGCCGTATAGATATCCAATCTCCCGAGCACCCACGCCGATATCCCCAGCGGGAACGTCGGTATCTGGACCGATATGCCGATACAGCTCACTCATAAAGGCCTGGCAGAACCGCATAATCTCGTCGTCGGATTTTCCCTTGGGATCGAAATCGCTGCCGCCCTTGCCACCGCCCATGGGAAGGCCGGTACCACTGTTTTTGAAGGTCTGTTCAAAGGCCAGAAACTTCATAATGGAAAGGTTTACGCTGGGATGGAACCGCAGACCGCCTTTATAGGGGCCGATGGCGCTGTTGTACTGGATGCGGAATCCCCGGTTTACCTGGATATTTCCCTCATCATCCTGCCAAACCACCCGGAACATGATCTGCCGCTCCGGCTCGGCCAGCCGCTCCAAGATACGGGCCTGAGCCAGATCCGGACGTTTTTCAAAGACGGGCTCCAGAGACTGGAAAACCTCTTTTACCGCTTGCAAAAATTCCGGTTCCCCGGCGCTGCGGGCTTCCACTTTCGCATATGCTTCCTGTACGTAGGACATCACAATCAACTCCCTATAGATAATTTAGTGCGCTAATGTATCGTTGTGCTCACTTTTCTTTTTTACCACAAATCCCCCCTGAGATCAATCCTTTTCTTGGCCTTGGCCCAATTCTTAAGATCCATCCGGCAGAGGAACCGTAGCGCGCAGCGACGCGTACTCTGATAACAGACCATCTAGGAGCCGGGTGCCCATGAAACAGGATGTCCAGGAATTGATCACAGCCCTAGCCCATTCCTTCTGTGAGGGATTGAGCCTGGAGGAATCCGAGGTCCTGGGCATGCTTCTCTATTCCATTGGGGAAGCCATGCTGGATCTCATTACGCAAAATACGTTAAAAAACTAACCATTATTTAGAAACGGATAAAAATAGCCGGGAAAACTCCCGGCTATTGTGCTTTCTCCGCTATCATCCCGTGGTTCTCCCGGTGATACCGGCAGTAGGGCGCCAAAGGACAGGTCTCGCACTTGGGTTTACGGGCGCTGCATTGGCGCCGCCCCAGGAAGATCAGCCAAAGATGAGCCACGCTCCACTTATCCTTGGGGATGTTCTCCATCAGCTGGTACTCGGTCTTTAGCACGTCTTTAGCGTCGGCAAGGCCGATCCGGTTGCTGACCCGGAACACATGGGTATCCACAGCAATGGCGTCCAGCCCAAATGCAGCGGCTCCCACCACATCGGCGGTTTTGCGGCCTACGCCGGGCAGCTTCTGCATCTCCTCGATGCTCCGGGGCACCTCTCCTCCGTACACCTCACAGATCATTTTGCTGGCCGCCACAATGTTCTTAGCCTTGGTGGAATAAAACCCGCAGCTGCGAATGTATGGTTCCACCTCTTCAGGGGTCGCGGCGGCAAAGGCATAGGGATCCGGGAACCGTTCAAACAGCGCCGGCGTTACTTTGTTCACCTGTTTATCGGTACATTGAGCCGCCAGGATGGTGGAAACCAAAAGGGTGAACCCGTCCTCAAACCGCAGCTCCACCTTAGCGTCCGGGTACATCTGGGGCAGGATGGAAAGAACGGCGTCAATCTCTTCCTGCTTCATTTGATAGGCCATGGTATCCCTCTTTTCGCAAAAGATAGCCTTATTATACTATGATTTCGCTATTTTCGCAAAAGATCTCGATCCCTGTGCCTTAAGGTCAGCCCTTGGCCTGTGCCTTTACCATTGCGATGAGGCTGGCCATGCGTTCCCGTTGCTGAGGGTTGAGCATAGGGGATACCGCCTTTAAAAAATCGTCCATCTGGTTGGGATCAAAGGTACCGTCCTGCATTTCCTTGGCCGCCACCCGGAAGAGCTCCTCCTCCATCTCCTTAGGGGACTTTCCCTGGACGGAATTATAAGCCGCCATCACTTCATTCTCAGAAAATCCCGGGACATTGGTGGGGATTTTCTGTCCCTGCTGCTTTTGTGAATTCCGCAAGCTACGTGCCATCGTATCACCTCCACTCCGTCCCATATCCTATGCGAAGAAAACGGCAAGGTTTACAACGGCCCAAGGGGGTACCAATGGAGCCCTCCCTGCATAGTATGATTAGAAAGGAGGCGGTTCCATGAATACCCGTTATCATAAATACCCCATGGCTCCCCACAAGGAAGCTCCCCGGTCTCCGGCCCGGCCTCTGCGGTTCAACGGAACCCTGGAGGGCGTCGCCAATACCTTTGGCCGGTACCTCCCACAGAAGAGCCGCATGGTGATCAATACCGCCGCCACTGCTCAACGGGCCGCTCAGGAGCTAGCCCAAAGCGCCTATATCCGGGGCACCATCGCCCAGGAGGAACGGCGGCATGGAGGGCCTCACGAGGACCCTTCCGCTGCCTCCGGCACTGTCGCCGCAGGGGCTGGTTTGGCTGACCAGCTTCAGGAGCTGGAGGCGCTTTTGCATAAGCTGTCCGCCCAGGCTGCGGCAACCCCTCTGCCCGAGGCCGCTAACCCATCCCCCAGGATGGAGGCGCCTCAGACGTCTAGCCCAAGCCAGGCTGTCCAAAGCGGCCAGCCTGATAATTCGGCCAATCAGGCTGCTCAAATGGCTAGCCTTTTATCGGCTATGGCAGGCCAGCAACCCCCTACAAACCAAGATGCGTCCAATCCAACGGGAACCAACAACAGCCAGCTCTCCGCCATGATGCCCTTTCTCCTTCAGGCCATGGGCGGACAAAGCGGCTCTGGCGCCGCTCAGGATCCCATGGCTGCTATGATGCCCCTCCTAATGCAGTCCATGATGGGCCAGCAGACGGCAGATAACGGCGGACAGGGCAACAATATGGCTG
Organism: Bacillota bacterium; assembly: GCA_003150225.1. GTDB lineage: Bacteria > Bacillota > Clostridia > Christensenellales > QAND01 > QAND01. The sequence goes on along the minus strand of QAND01000034.1, from coordinate 17,304 downwards.
CCATGATGCCCCTCTTGATGAGTGCTATGGGCGGGCAAAACCAGGGAGCGGCAGGCCAGGGCAGCAACATGGCCGCCATGATGCCTCTCTTGATGAGCGCTATGGGCGGGCAAAACCAAGGAGGCGGCAACAGCATGGCAAGTTTATTACCCCTTCTGATGCAATCCATGGGCTCCAGTAACCACTAACCAGCGTGCCGCTGGACCCATACGCTGGCATCCCTTTTCCCACATCCAATCGCCCTGCCCACGGTATGGGTTCTCCTATAGCGCCAAGCATCCTCCAGCGTGCCGCTGGGGCCACGCCATACCGGTAAAGCGAGAGCCTCATCCAAGACAAAACATTCGCCCTTTTCCCTCCATACAAAAAAACAGCGCCGAAGCGCTGTTTTTCATCCATTTTACTGGGCCATACGGGGTTTTAGCACCTCGATGGCCTTCTTCAGTTGCAAATCGTTTTCATCGGTTAGGGTGGAGGGCTTCAGCACCTGCTCTTCCGCCAGTTCCACCTCATAATCGGGTTCGATACCCTTGCCGTTGATGTCCGTTCCTCCGGGGGTAAAGTAGCTGGCAATGGTGATCTTCAAAAATCCATCGCTATCCCGAAGAGGGTAGTACCGCTGGACCAATGCCTTTCCAAAGCTGGTTACCCCAACAATCTCCCCTACCTCGTTATCGTGGAGAGCGCCCGCCAGAATTTCACTGGAGGAAGCCGATCCGGCGTTCATCAGCACCGAGATGGGCAGCCCCAAAGTCTTGGCATCGCTGCGGGTGGTCTGCTCCCTCCCCTGCTTATCCCGAGTGGTAACGATGTCCCCCGCCGGCAAAAGCGCATCGGCAATGGCCGTAGCGTAATCCACATAGCCGCCAGGGTTGTCCCGCAGATCGAGGACGATTCCTCGAACCCCCTGAGCCTGGAAAAAAGCGATGGCCTGATCAAAGCCCTCCATGCAATTCCCATTGAACTCCAGGATCTTCAGATAGCCAATGTCGTCCGGTAGCAGACGGTACTCCACTTTGTCAATGGTCACATGGCCCCGGGTAATCTCAATCTCCATGGGAGCATTATCCCGGTAGACGGTAACCACAATCTTAGTACCCTCCTCCCCCTTGAGCTCCGAGGCAATCTGGCTCAGGCTTTTGGTGGTGTCGATGGGCGTCCCATCGATGGCCATAAAGAGGTCGTTTACCTGCACCCCCGCCGCTTCCGCAGGAGAGCCCTTATGGACGATTACCGCATAGGGATATCCGGTAGTCTGATCAATGGATACGGTCACCCCAATGCCGCTGTACTCCCCCGATTCCTCTTCCAGCATGCTGTTGTATTCCGCGGTGGTAAGATATTCGGAGTAAGGATCTCCTAAGGCGGTGATAGCCCCCTTATAAGCCCCCACGTTCACCTGCTCCAAATCAGCGTCCTGATAATAAGAGGTGTCCAGATACCAGTAGAGTTCTTCCATTCCCTTGGCCAGGGCTCCGGATTCCCCCTCCCTGCCGCTAAGCACCTCGGTGGTAATCAAATAGGTGCCAAAACACCCGATCAACAAACAAGCCAGCGCCATCAAAAAGGCTGTGGATTTTTTCATGTTCTCATCCCTTATCCTTGGTCATTCCTTGTATTTTACCACAAATCCTATTCCCGTACTATGGTACCCCCGGAAGTCTTTTCCAAATACACAACATTTTCAGTTATACTGTAAAATGCGTCGTCATGGCTAATCAGAAAAAGCTGGTCAAAACCCTCCACCGCCCGGGGGAGCATCTCCCCCAGCCGGCCCCGGCGTTGGGCGTCCAGATTGCTGGTAGGCTCATCAAAAAAAGCCAGGGACAGGCTGCTAAAGGTCTGGATCAACGCCAAGCGAACCGCCAAGGCGGCGGTCATTTTCTCCCCGCCGGACAACTGTCCAAACCTCCTCTGGCGGTACGTCCCGCCCAAGGTATCCCCAATCAAAATGTCGAAGGACTCCTCCCATCTAAGCTGTCCCGATTCCCCCGATATGGAGCGGTAGAGTTCTCCCGCCCGAGCGGAGACCCGCTCCCGAATGGCCCGAGCCATGGGCCCGCCCGCCCGTTTCAGCACATCCCGAAGATCCCCCATCCACGAAAGCGCCCGTTCCTTCTCCTGCGCTTGGGTTTGGAGCATCCAGTACCGACCGGCCCGCTCCTCCGCCTCTTGATACCGGGCCTGAGCGCCGTTGACCGCTTCCTGGGCCTGGCCCACAGCAAGAGCCGCCTCCTGAGCCATTTGCCGCAATTTCTGGGCGGATTCCCCCAGGGGTCCCAACTCCTCCAGCGCATGGACCAGACGCCCCCGGCGTTCTTCCAAGGCCGCCAGTTCCTCATCCGCCGCCTTCCGCTCCCGTTTCAGGGAATCCGCCGTCTGTGCCAGGCTTTGCTGGATTCGGTACTCCTCATACACTGGCCGGAGCGTCTGCATCCTCTGGGCACAGGCGTTTTGTTTCGCCATGACCTGGGCATAGGCCTCTTCCGCCAACTTCAGAGCCTCCTCCCGATACCCCTCCGTTTGAAGTTCCAACTCCAGCGCCCCAGCCTCCTCTAAAAGACGCTCCCCTTCCTCCTGCTTTTTCAGGCAATCGGCTAAACGGCTGTCCAGAGCGGAAAGCTCCTCCTTCAGCCGCTCATGCCGGGTTTCAGCATCCCGGAGGATCTGCCGTGCTCCATCCAGTTCTTCCCTAAGGCGGCGCTCTTCCTTTTCCCGTTCCTGGGCAATTTCCTGAGCCCATCCCTCAAACTCCGGCAAACCCTCCTCCGGTAGGACGTCCAGAAACCGTTCCAGGGCAACTTGCTCCTCCGGAGCCAAGGATTCCCGCAGTCCCAGCATCAATTCCTCCATGGCTTCCGTCAGCTCCATCGCCTGGGCTTCTCCTTGGGCGCATTGGGTGAGTTCCCGTTCCAGCGCCAAAAAGGCCTCGGTTAGGTTGGATTCCGCCAGCGCCTGGGATACATCCATACGTTCTTCCTGTAGGGCCGCCAGCTCCTCGGTCAATTCCGCGGTACGGGCTTCCAGAAAGGAGGGATCCATCCCCTCCCCCAGCGGGCATGGAACCCCCGCCACCGGGCAAGTGCCCGACGCCATCTGTGCCGCGCCCTGCTTCATGTAGGCGATCCGCTCCTGTAATTGTACAGAGGTTTCCCCCAGGATACGCTCCCGTTGGGCCAGCCGCTCCATCCGGCTCTGTTCTGAGCGGAGCGCCTCCCGCCGCGTCAGCAACTCCGTTCGCTTTCCGGCCAGCGCCCGGGCGCGGCTGCGTTCCTCCAGCAGCTCCGCTCCCCGGCGACCGGCGTATCGGATGGCGCTCCCCCCAGCGGCCGCGTCCTCAGCGCGCCGGTGAGCCTCCGCTTCCTTCTCCGCTATATCCCGAGCGGTGGATACCTCCAAGGCCACTTCCTCTATGGAACAAGAACAGACCTCCTTTTCCTCCTCCAGCCGCTTGCGTTCCTTCTCTGCCTCCTCCAATAGCCATTTCCCCCGGCTTCGGCGCTCTCCAGCCCGGGCGGTGGCTTCCCCATGGCGTCGGGCCAACTCCTGTTGTTCCTTCCATTGGATGGTAAGGATCCGGCTTTCCTCCAGCAGCCGAGCCAGTTCCTCCTCCAAGGTACGATATTCCCTGTATTCCGTCTCCAGAGCGCCGGTTCGAATACCGGCGTCCTCCGCCCGCTCCACCCGTTCCTGCAGACTCTTTCGACTTTCCTCAAGGTTTTGAATCCGCTCCGTCAGGGTTTCCAGCTCCCCTGCAATGGAAGCGCGCTGGGCTGCCCGCTCTCCCTGAGCCTGAGCCGCCGTTAGGGTTTCCCGAGCCGCCGCCAAACCCTGTTCATACTCCAAAAGACGCTCTTGGCTCTCCCGAAGGGACTCCATCGCCATCCGCAGATCCCGAACCCTTTCCTCAATCTGCCGCTCGGCAGGCAGCAGGGCGTCGCTGGCTCGGCGGTAGGATTCCACCCCCAGGATTCCGTTGAATTCCGCGATACGGCGCGCTGGGGTCATGAGAAAGGGGGTCAAAAACTCATTCTGACCGATGGCGATCATCTGAGAAAACAGCTCGTCCAGATCGATGCTAGGGGCAATCCCCATAGCCTCCCGCAGGAAGGGAAGCACATCGGCCCGGTTATGGAGATCCATCTGCTCCTCCCCAAAATATACCTCCCAGCGCTCACCGCCTCCGCTGGCCCGCATGGAGCGGTCCACCCGATATTCCCGTCCCCCCGCGGAAAACCACACCTGTACCAGGCAGCTTTTCTGACCGCTGTGGATGAATTCCTCCTTCTTCATGGGGGGCTGTACCCCAAACAAAGCGAACCCGATGGCTTCGATGATGGTGCTCTTCCCCGCTCCGTTCTCCCCGCAGATCAGGTTCACACCAGGGGCAAAGTCGATGACCCCCTCCCGATAGCTCTTGACGTTTTTCAGTGCCAGCCGCTGGATGATCACGCTTGCTCCCTCCTCTCCATGGCAAACCGCTCCACATCCTGGGCGATCTCGGCATAGGCGTTGCGATCCTCCAGAATCCGTTCCTTAAGCTGAAGGGTCATCTCCACCAGCCGTTCCTCCTCAAACCCCTTCTCCCGCCAAAGAGTGGACAGAACCTCCCGCTCCAATTCCTCCATGTCCATGGCAACGCTTCCCAGGGAATCCCGGTTCTGCAGCCGGATCTGGAGATCTAACATCTTGATCCCCAGCTCCCGGCCATAGGCCCGCACATCCAATAGATCCAACTGAGCGGGATCAAAGGATACCTCTCCCCGTACCCGCAGGCATACCAGCGCTCCAGCTTCCTGAACCGTCTCCGCAAGGGCTCTTTTGATCGCGGTCTCTGCGCCGGGCACATCCATATAAGGGGTCAGCAGCGCTTCCCCCCGGACGGCAGCCCGGCGGCGGATGGGAATCAATTCCACCCGGAGGCCCTCTGGACCAACCTCTCCTAGGTAAACCCCCTTTTCCCCGCCAATGCCCTCTTCAAGGCGAACGCTTTCCGGGGCCCCAGGATTGTAAGCGATGTCCAGATGACGATAAGCGGTATGGATATGCCCCAAAGCGATATACTCCGCTTTTTCCCCCAGGGCTTCCACCACCTGTGAGGGAAGATAAGCGTTATCCATGGCCATTTGGCTGCCCACCGGGCAATGGAGCATAACGATGGTAAACCCATCATAGGAGGGGATCTCTTCCGTCAGCCGCTCCACCAATTCCCGGGTGCGGGTTCCGGCGTATGGGAGCCCTACAATGCGCGTTTTCCCGCAGTAGGCTACGTTTCCCCCCTCTTCATAGGACAGATAAAGGCGTTCCCCCTCCGGGCGGCGCAAAAGGTGGAGCAGCCCCTCCCGGTCCAAATAATCCATCCAGGATTCCCGGTCCACATAGAGGGCTTTGTCGTGGTTCCCCTCAATGGCATAGGCCGGGATCCCAGCCCGCCGCAGCAACCCCAGGCCCCGAGAGGCCTGTCCTAAAGCCTGAGGATTGATCTCCCGGCGATCAAACAAATCGCCGGCAATGAGCACAAAATCCACCTGCCGATCGACGGCAAGGGCAGCCACCTCCAAAAATGCGGTGGCAAAATCCTCCTCCCGTCCGTCTCCCCGGCCGGCGCCGATATGCAGATCGCCGCAGTGCAAAAAACGCATTCCCGTTCCCCCTTTGCTCCGATTATAGCCCATGGAATTCCACCTGGAAACCCCAGCAAACAAAAAACGGCCGGCAGCGGGTGCTGCCGGCCGTCATGCCTTGCTTCTACTTCCCAGCGTTAAAGGCTTCCTGAACGCAAGCCTGATGGGCCGGGTCAACCTTCTGCGGAATGCCTGGCTCCGCATGGGTCTCACTGTTTAAGAAATGGATGCAGATATGACCCGGGAAGTTGTTGTCGGAGATGGTGGAATCGGCGTGGGGCATGCCATTCATGGAAGCGGCATAGTAGTTGCCGTTATACACCACCCAAACGGGACGGCGGGCCCAGCTCCAACTTCCGCCGTATGCCTGCTTCAGCTTGGCGGTATCGGCGGCGGTCAGGGGTTCGGTATCCATATGGACGGTGCCGCCCTTGCGCTTGGCGTTAAAGGAGATGCCCGTCCGCACATCGATGACCTGCAGCCCGGTATATCCCCGAGGAATGGTCCGGTTGATGATGCTCCAATCCACCAGCTGCACCTTGCCCTTCACCTGGGTAGCGGGCACATTGCTGCTGCCGCCAGTGCTAGGCGTTTGAGTGGGCTTAGGCGTAGGAGTGGGAATCACTTTCTTGATGCCGTTGTCCGCGTACAACAGTTCCAGAGTTTTAGCGTCCGCCTCGCCGGAGGCGGTTACCTTGGCGTCGGTTTGGAATTCCTTCAGCGCCTTTACGGTCAGGTCCCCAAAGGTTCCGGTGGCCTCCCCCGTAAAGTAATTGCGGCTGGCCAGCTCCTTCTGCATCCTGACCACCGCCTCGCCGCTCATGCCGCTCTTAAGATAGCGCACCTCGGCCTCAGCGGTAAAGTCTCCCTCCAGTTTCAGGCTGGCGGCCTCCACATATCCCACTGCGTCCTTGTAGGACACCTTGTAACATCCGTTCTGATAGTCCATAACCCGCACGCCGTTGCCGGTGTAAAGCTTGCCCACTTCGGCAGCTTCGGCCTCAGCAGCCTGACGGATCACAGCGCCGTCCTTCATTACGGTGCCGTCATATCCTTCCTGGGTCAAAACAAAGAGCTGGTCTTCGGGAAGATAGCCTTCAATGATGCCATAGCTCACCTTGCACCAGCCGTCGGCCTGCTCCAGCACCTGGACGGTCTCATCCTGATGCATGGTAAAGACCGCCTCCGCCTCATCGCTGGCGCCGGATCGCACCTGGGCTTCCTCTTTGGCCCGCGCCTCGGTAACGGCGGGTTCGGAAGCGGGCTCCGGGTTGTCCACCGGGATCACGTCGGAAGCGGCGGCGGGCTCGTCCGGAAACAGGAAGATATTCCCCAGGGCAATCTCCTCCGCCAAAACGGCGGGATCCTCTCCAGCGGCCGCATTCTGCTCCACGGCCCCAGCCCTATGAAGCGGCGTGACGAAGACCGCCATGGCCGCCATGGCGGCTCCCAATGTGCCCAGAATCCGTTTCTTCAAAACCTTCCTCCTATTTCCAAAAAAGGATTTTTCCTTAGCATTCGTTTTCTCGTCAATTCTATACCACAATCAAATCCCCGTCAAACGCCATCAAACGGAGCATTTAAGAGAAAATAGCCAAAAAACCATGGTTTTTTGGCTATTTAACATATTACAGAATTATTTCATACTATTCATATTCTTAAACATCTAGCCCCAGCTCTCGGATTTTCAGCTTCAACGATACCATATCGTCAAAGGAATCCGGCTTCTTCCGGGGATCCCGCAGCAGAGCGGCGGGATGGAAGGTGGCCATGATCCACCGCCCGTCCACCTGATGCCAGGTTCCCCGGTCCCGGGTAATCCTAAGGTTGGGCGAGAGAACATATCGGAGGGCGGTGGCCCCCAACAATAAAATCACCTTGGGATCGATGATCTCCAACTGCCGCTGCAGATAGGGCAGGCAGGCAGCAGCCTCCTCGTCCTTGGGCGTACGGTTCTTGGGCGGCCGGCACTTTACGATGTTGGTAACATACAGCTTATCCCGATCAATATCCACGGCGTCCAGCATATCCGTCAGAAGCCGGCCGGCAGCTCCCACAAAGGGAACGCCATTCTTATCCTCCTCCGCTCCCGGGCCTTCGCCGATGAGCATCAGGTCGGCGCCGATGCTGCCGGAACCGGCCACCGCCATATTTCGTTCCTCATACAGAACGCAGTTCTTACAAAGCGCGATCTCCTTTACCAGTTCCTCATAGCGGTCCATGGATTTCCCCCTCTTCCCTATTCTGCTTTTGCGGTCTCGCAGGCACGGATCACATGCTCCACCAACAGCCAGCTGGTGACGCTCCCCACGCCGCCCGGCACAGGGGTGGTTCCTCCCGCCACCTCCTGGACGCTGTCAAATCGTGCGTCCCCGGTGAGCTTCCCATCCCCGTCCAGATGGATGCCCACGTCAACCACAATGGCGCCGGGCTTTACAAAGGTACGGTCCACCATACCGGGAACACCGGCGGCGCAAACCAATACATCGGCACGGCGGCACACTTCCGCCAGATTGGCGGTACGGCTATGGCAGATGGTAACGGTAGCGTTCCGGGACAAAAGCATCATGGATAGAGGCTTCCCCACCACCAAGCTCCGGCCGATGACCACCGCTTCCTTCCCCTCAAGGGAGATTCCGTAGTGATCGAGGATGCGCACCACAGCCTGAGGCGTGCAGGGCAAAAACCCGCTCTCATCGCCTCCCAGAACACGGTACAGGTTCCCGTCCCCCATGCAATCCACATCCTTTTGCGGCAAAAGACGCTCTTTAGCGGCATCTTCGTCCACCCCCCGCGGCAGGGGACGAAGCAGCAGCACGCCATGGACGCTGTCGTCTTCGTTCAACCGGTCCACGGCTGCCAACAGTCCCTGGGTGTCCGCACCCTCAGGCAGCGCCCGGCTGATAGCGCGAACCCCCGCTTGCTCACACTTCTTCATGGCGCTGGCCTCATAGGCAACATCATCGGGCCGCTCTCCCACCCGCAGGATGCAAAGGGTCGGGACGATTCCCCTTTCTCTCAAGGCCGCTGCCCGTCTGCCGCACTCCTCTCGGATATCCCGCGCCACCGGGGCTCCCTTTAATATCTGCGGCATAGGGCGCCCTCCACCTTAGCATACACCGGCCCCAGGATCTCCGCTACCTGACGGGAGGTTTCCTGGGTCTCCCGGATCAATCGCTGCGCCACGGTATCGTCCTTCAGCAGCTTGGCGTTAACCAATACGTTCAGCGCAGCAGCCTGCGCGCAGCTCTGGGTTAAAGTCGCCGCGCAACCCACATCGCTGATCATCAAAGGGGACACCATCCGTTCAATCCGTTCCAACGCGTCAGCGGTACGGCGGCAAAGCCGCAGCATCCCGAGAGGCGGCTGAACCGCATCCATCAGGGCGGCTTCCATGGCCTGCTCCCGGGCCTCCTTTTCCTCCTGCGTGCCGTTGGGCATAGCGTATACCCGGCTTAAGGGCAAAAACGCGGCGGCATCCTCCTCCACCAGGGACAAAAAGCCCTGGGACAGCTCCTCCAAAAGAGCCAGATCCCGCTCAAGATCCTCCCGCAGGTCGGCATACTTCTTTTTTCCTACGGTAAACTGGATGGCCATGGCGCCCAAAGCGGCGCCCATTCCGCCTGCCAAAGCAGCTGCGGCGCCGCCGCCGGGCACGGGTTCACGGGCCGCCAGCCCCTCCACAAATCCCTGTATGCTCTGCTCAATCAAAGCAATTCCTCCCCATAAAAAGCCGCGCCCAAACAAAAAGGCGCGGCCTCAGTCAATAAAATGATAGCAGTGGCCTTTCTAGTCAACCCGCTTGATCCAGCACCGCCGCCGGCGATGCTGCTCCGCGTCAAAATATTTCCATAGGGCCTGAACCTTTTCATTGGTTTCCAGCTCGGGACCGGTCTCGGCGTAGGTCATCCCGTCCTCGATGGCGGACTTCACCATCTGATTCATCAGCACTGCATTGAGGCCCTTGCCCTGGTATTTGGGATCCACCGCTACCAGCAAAAGATCCAGCTCGGTATTTTTCTGGCGGGTTGCCCGCAGGATGCGTGCCCATCCCAGGGGAAACAGCTTCCCCTTGCTCTTTTTAATGGCCTGCCCCATGCTGGGCACCACGATGCCGATGGCCATTACATTGCCCTCTTGGTCCAATACCCCCGAGATATACCGGGGATTGATCATGGTGATGAACTGATTATAGTACTTATTAATAAGGGCCGGGGTCAGCTCCACCATGCCGTAAAGCTCCCCATAGGCGTCGTTCAACAACCGGAAAACGGGCTTCATATAGGGCCGTATCTCTCGGATGCTCTTGGGTTGAAAGATGCTGAGGCCATAGCGCTCCAGCACCAACTTGCTGAGCCGGTCCACCTTGGGGTTCAGCGCGTCCGGCACCTTGACCCGGTACTCAATCCAATCCACATCCTTCCGGTAACCGTGAGCCGCCATATGGTCTTTGTAATACGGCGCGTTATAGATGGTGATGAAGTTGCTCATTCGGTCAAACCCCTCGATGAGCATCCCCTCCTTGTCCATATCGGTAAATCCGATGGGGCCATGGACTTCCTCCATGCCCAGCTCCCGGGCCCATTCCTCTACGGCGTCAAGGAGAGCGCCGGAAACCTCTATATCGTCCACAAAGTCGATACGGGAAAAGCGCAATCGCTTGGTATTCCACTTCTCGTTGGATTTTTTACTAAGGATGCCGGCAATGCGTCCCACCGGTCTGCCATCCTCATAGGCCATAAAGTACCTCGCTTCACAGAACTCAAAAGCAGGGTTCTTATCCTTGCGCAGGTTGTTGACCTCATCGGAGACCAAGTCCGGAATGTAATTGGGGTTCTCCCCGTATAGGCTCATGGGAAACTCGATAAACCGCTTCAGCTCCCGGTTGGTTTTGACCTCTTTGATTGTAATCATCACACAAATCCTTTACATAACAATGACGGACTCATTCCCCCTGGACCGTCTCAGGGGTAGCGGAGGGAGTGGGCGCCGTAGACGGCACAGGGGTTGGCTGAGCCGAGGGGGTAGGCGTGGGCTGGCCCGGCGTGGGACTGGGATCCGCCGATGGCGTGGTAGTGGGTCTTGGGGTGGGCGTAGCGGACGCCTTCCGGTTCTGGGCAGCGGTCTTCACCGCGCTGTGGATGGACCGCAGATCGGACAATGCAGACCGAATGTCGCTTTCAATCTCCCCGTCCACCGCGTTGGAACAGCTGGCAATGGCGCCGGAAAGTCTGCTTTTCTCCTCAGCGGTCATATATTCTCCCAAACTGCTCATCGTGCTGTTGGCGCTTTCAATCTCCCCGTTGGCGCTGCTGATGAGGCTCAAAAGGGCCTGCTGGCTCTGCTGAAGCTCGCTCTTGATGTTGGATACATCCATGGACATATCCACCTTGATATCCACTCCAAAGATCTCCTTAACCATCTGCTTCCAGGCAGTCTGGTTGATGCCCCAGTAGCTGATGTTGGTGGAGCCGCTCTTCAGGTTTAAAAAGTCTCCCGGCACGGTATGGGTGGCCACGCCGTTCTCCATATCCAAATCCATGGCAAAGACGGCCAAAGCCGCCAGCTGCCGAATATCAAGGTTGGTATAGACATCGTTAACAAAAGTATTGTAGAGGGTGGTCACCTGGGTGAGCATATTGCTCTTTTTCAACTGTTTTACCACGTCCACAATGGCCCGCTGCTGGCGGCCCGCCCGGGCCACGTCGCTGCTGCCCTTCCTCTGCCGCACATAGGAGAGGAAGTGATAGCCGTCCAAATGCTGAACCCCCAGCTCGTGCTGGGTGCCGCAGTTGTTGTGGGCCTTATCAAAGGTACAGTGGACGTATTCCGCCTCCACATTGACGTCGGCGCCGCCGATGCCCTCCACCACAGTATAAAGGCCGTTCATATCCACAGCCACATAGTAATCGATGGGAATGCCCCCCGCCAGCTTCTGGACGGTAGCCATGGTGGACTGGAACCCGTTCCCCTTAAGTCCTCCGCCAAAGGGGAACGCGGCGTTGATCTTGTTTTTGCCACCGCTGGCCAGGACGACATAGCTGTCCCGGGGGATGCTGATGATATCCACCTTCTTGGTGTCAAAGTTGATGGTACACAGCATCACGGTATCGGTGCGGAACAGATCGTTGCTGTTGGCGCGGGTATTGTCGCTGTCGATGCCCAACAGCAGGATATTCACCCGGTTTTTCAGGAAATCCAGATCGGCCTGGCTCAAAAGGGTATCGTAGTCGCTGGGTTCGTCGACCGAAGGCGGCTTGGTATCCCCAAATAGGTTCTGCGGGTTATAGATATCCTTAAAGTAGATGGTTAGCCAGGCCAGCCCTACGATCAACACCAGGCAAAGCCCCGCCATAACCTTCTTCCAATGTCGTTTCCACCAACGTTTCACGCTAATAACCTCGTCTCATGAATCGTAAAAACATGATTTATTGTGACACAGAACCCATCAATTTTCAACCTTTTCTGTATCCAGAGGGCTATAAGATGTTCTTCCATTCCAAGCGATAGAGCCGCGGAATGCCCGTCAAATCGTTGAGCAGCGCCGCCAGCTCTCCATAGGCCAATCCAAATTCCTCGGCGGCGCAATAGGATTGAGCCAGCACAAAATGCTCCTCGATGGCCGCCAATGTGGCGTGGTCCATCATCATGGCCCAATGGTCGGTGGAATCCTTCCACATCCGATGGAACTCCACCATGGCATCCTCGGCGCGGTCGCTCTCTTTTAGGGCAATGTTATCCAGCACCTCCTGGCATTTGCCCGATAGGGATAGCACATGCTCGTCCACATGGTTTTGCCACAGGAGGGAGCCGCCCCAGAAAACAGCTAAAATCAAAAGGGATATGGCCATCTTCTTCATAGGGTACCCGTCCTTTTCAAATTGGCGGTGCACGCCTTCATGGTCTTGTTCTGCTGAACAAAAAGCTTGTCCTCCAGATCCAGCATAGCCACATAGACATCGGAAATCCCCTGAAAGCCAAGTCGCTTCAGGTTCCGCTCCAGCGTCGCCTCCGAAAGGTTTAGAACGGCCAAGTTCTGCTTATCGGCCTTTCCCTCGTAGATGACGGTATAGGTCATGGTGGTCTCCTGGGCCTTTACCCCCGCCTCCTGGCTGGTGGCGGGCCGGTTCGCCGCTTTGGGGATCACGCTGATGGTGCCGTTGGTCTCGATGATACAGTACATGATCTGGCTGATATCCATATTGCCCGTGTTCCGCAGGTTTTCCATCAGATCGCTCATGTTGATGTTGAGCTTGCGGAGCTCCTTCTGGTTGAGCACCCCATTCTCGATCAAAATGCTGGGAGAACCGCAGATGATGCGCCGCATCACCTTGCTTTTCTGGCAGAGGACGTCGAAGAGATTATGGATCACCAGCAGGGTGATCAAGGGAATCACGCCTTCGATGAGCGGGATGCCCATGTTTTCCATGGGCCCCGCCACCAAGTCGGCCACCATGATGGTGATAACCAGTTCAAAGGGCTGCATCTGGCTGATCTGCCGTTTCCCCATCATGCGCATAAACACCACCACCGTAATGTATAGGATGGCGGAGCGCACCAATACAACCAGCATAGGGATTCCTCCTTTTTCTCAAGGCTTCTCCCTAGAGTATGCCCGAATACCCCTTGAAAACATGCGCCGGATACCGTCCCCTCCTCAAGGGCGCCATGGGCATGGCGGCAGACCTCCCCGCCGCGCGGCGGCAGCCACGTGCCGTCGGCGGCTTCGCCTACAAAGAGGATTAAAGCCAATCGACATCCCTAAATCCGAATCCGCACGTCATACTCCCGCAGCCATCCGTTGAGCTGCACCATATAGGCCATGAGCTGGGGACCCGCCATCAGCTGGCCAAACCAGGGCCGCGCCACGGTTCCCTCGGCCAGATCCATCAGGGCCTGCCGCTCCACCAATTCGTAGATGGGGGCGTCTCCATCCTCTAGCACCTGGCCGAGCATGGCCCGCATTCGCTCCTCATACCGAGGATGGTAGGTCTTGGGATAGGGGCTCTTCTTTCGGGCAAAGATGGCCTCGGGGAGATATTCCCGCATGGCATCCCGCAAAAGGCCCTTTTCCCGTCCGTCTTTAAACTTCATCTCCCAGGGGATGGAGAACACGTATTCCACCAGCGCAGGATCCGCAAAAGGCATCCGCACCATAAGCCCGGCGTGAGAACTCATTCGCTCGGTACGTTCCACCAGGTTGGAGCCAAAGTAGGAGAGGTTCAGGTTGAAAAGCTTCCAAAGCTCCTTGGCGTCCTGATCCCCCGGAAACTCCGGCAGCGCGGCCATATAGGCGTCGTAGCGGGCCTTTACATGGCCGGGCAGATCCAGGCGGATACCTTTTTTCAAAAAGGACTCCCGGTAGTCCATGTCCCGGCTCCAGGGGAAGTATCCGGTATTTCTGAGCTCCTCCCGGTAGAACCAAGGATACCCTCCAAAGACCTCGTCGGCACATTCCCCGCTGAAGACCGCATGGGTTCGCCCGGCGATCTCCCGGCAGAAGAGGTACAGCGACGCGTCGATGTCCGCCATGCCGGGTAAATCGCGGAATCCCATGGCCGGAAGGATGGCCTCGCTGAGGGCGTCGATGGAGATGACGCAGTCCTCATGAAGGGTTTTCTTTTCCAGAACCATCAGCTCCGCATAACTGCTGTCCCGCTCGGGCTGAAAGAGATTGCTCTTAAAATGGCGCTCATTCTCCTCAAAGTCCACCGAGAAGGTGTGGACCCGTCCCCCGGTTTTCTCCAGTTCCCGGGCCAGCACCCCCGTCACGATGCTGGAATCCAGACCGCCGGATAACATGCTGGCATTGGCCCCATCGGCGTTCTGGCTAAGGATGGCGTCCCGTACCAGTTCCCGGACGGCGGCCACGGTATCCTCATAGTTTTCCCCATGGACCCTGGGCATGATCCGCCAATAGCACTCCGTCCTGCACTCCCGTCCATCGTAGACAAGATAGTGGCCGGGAAGCAGCTCCTCCAGATCCCGAAACACCCCATACCCAGGTGTCCGGGCGGGCAGGATGGCCATGAGCTCCGCCACGCCCTCCCCATCCACCACGGTACTAACCCCAGGATACTGAAACAGCGCTTTGATCTGAGAAGCAAAGGCAAGCTGCCCCCCATACCGGTAGAAGAACAGAGGCTGAACTCCCATCTGATCCCGGGCCAAATACAGCTTGGTGCCGTCGGTGATGGCAAAGGAGAATACGCCGCGAAGCCTTGTAACAAACCGTTCCCCCCACTGGATATAGCTATGTAAGACGATCTCAGGGGCGGACTTTAGGATCAGCCGGTGTCCTTGGCCTCCCAGCTCCCGGATGAGCTCCTGTTCGTTGTAAATTTCCCCGCTGAAGACCACCGCCAGCTGCCGCCCGTGGATGGACTTTACCAGGGGCTGGATCTCATCTCCTCCGCAGCGGACGCTGCCCAGGGCCACCGACTCCCCCCGAAACTCTCCCAGGCCATGGACGCCCCTTTGGCGGAGGGCCTTTAGCATCTGAAGAAGGATATCCTCTTTACGGCCGGCGTCCCAGCACAAGAATCCCGCGATTGCACTCATGGTATCACTCCCTTTATAGACTCCATATCAGAGTACGCAAAGGGCTGTCGATGGGTGCGTGGCCGCCTGGTCTTTTCTCCCCGAGCATGCTATTATAGCCAAAGGAGGCGTCCGTCCATGATCCGTGTTCAGCCCATGGACCGGGAACGGGCTCAGGAGATCGCCCGTTGGACCTATCCCGGTATCTATGCTCAATACAGCTTTCAAAACAGCCCCGAGACCATCGCCCATCTGTTGAACGGCGCTTATTTTGCCGTGGTGGACGATCAGCAGCCCTGCCCCGTGGGACTGTACTGCTACGGCCCTTCCGCCCAAATTCCCACCCTCTTGCCCAATGTCTATCCCCCTACAGCGGTGGACATCGGCCTGGGGCTCCATCCCAGCCTCTGCGGCCGTGGAGCAGGAGAATCCTTCCTGCGGGTGGGGCTGGATTTCGGAAGACGTCTCTACGGCCCCCTTCCCTTTCGGCTTTCGGTGGCCGCTTTTAACCAGCGCGCCATAACGGTATACAGCCGGGCAGGGTTCCAAACCTCCCGCGTCATTCCCAGCGCCCGAACCGGACTTCCTTATCACATCATGGAGCGTCCCCCTCTTGCGGATCCATAAACAAAGCCCGGCCAATGGCCGGGCTTTTCTTTCTATTCTTTGGCGCCGCCGTTCTCCAGCTATTCCGCGGCCAGATGCGGCTAGTCCTTGGAATTGCCATCCTCCATGGAGGCCAGCGTCCTGCGGACCTTTTCAGCCTGCGGGCCATCCATTCCCTCGCAGTAGCGGCGGATGCGCTGAACCAGGGCCGGGGAATTGACATTGTCCATGGGCACAAAGATAAAGTCCCCTCCAAAGACCAGAGCGCAATACTGCTTGCCGCTCTTTTTCGTGGGAGCCTTTCCCTGCATCTGGCGCAGCTCATTCATCATGGCGGGATCCCAAACCGCGGTCAATTCGGAAAAGGGCAGCTCCTTTTCAGCCATGTTCCACTTCCGGGCAATGAGCCGGTCCCCATAGACCTGAATCCGCCAGTTGAGGTAATTCATGCTGACGTTACACAGCATGATGACGGAAAACAGCACCAGGGTGGATACCACAAAAAGGGTAAGGCCATAAAGGGGCATGTAGCCCAAAAGAATCATGGCATAGCAAAGCATGGAAAAGGCGGTGAGCAACAGGGCGGTGATCCGTACCTGAAGGGGATATTTGATCTCTACGCAGTCCTCTGCGGTCCGATTCCGGTTTACAAACAATCCAGCCATGATCCTCCTTGGGGCCTTATGCCCTGATTTGCATTCATTATAATATGATTCCCGGTCCTTGCCTAGGCGCATTCCGGTAATTTCATGCTTTCTTTATACCCACTTTCCCTATGCGGATACCTGTATCTCCTTTAAAATCCGCAGCAGGCTGATGGGCACCACATTGTCCTTGTGCTTGAAGTACCGTTCCATGGAGCTTAAAATGGCCTCAGCATTGGTAAGATGCAGTGGGATGGTCAGCCGCCGGTGCCCAAACTGAATGTGATACTTCTGCCCACGGCGTTTTTTGATCTGGGTCACATTATAAAAATAAAACGTATGGGCGGGACGCAGGGTACGTTTTTCCACGATGCGATCCCGGTATACATATAGCACACGCCTGTTGGTGGCGTTCAGCAAAAGCACCACGGCCATGGCCGCCGAGATGGACACCAAAAGATAGGCCTTGGGCAAAAGAGTCCGCACCACCGGGCCCAGCACCAGGCCGTAGAGCAGCATCAGCCCAAATCCCAAAAGCATGCGCTTGGCAGTGTTGTTCTGCCGCCCACCGGGGGTTATGATGATGGGATTCCCCTCCGGAACAAACCGTTTTTTCATACCGCGCCTCCTCCTGCCCGGGGGGCATAGGTTCCCTTGCCCTTCTGGGCAGAACCAAAACCTCCGTCCCCAGGGGACTTTATTTTTTGTCCGCGGCGAGGAACTCCCCCTAATGGCGCACCAGCCTAGAAATGGCTTCCATGGCCGCGGATGCATCCTTAGTATTAACGGGCAGCGGTCCGGTTATCCCTCTCCTTTTCCATTTTGCCCAAGGGAGTTTCTCCCATGAAAGGATGCCGTCTCCTTCATGAGATCACTTCCGCGATTTTTTT
>QAND01000032.1 GCA_003150225.1 Bacillota bacterium | reverse complement strand
GTATAAGAGACAGCGTGGAAACCACCGCTCATCTGGCGGAGCTGGTAGCGGATGGGCCCTTTCGGGATACCCTTTTGGACCAACATCGTTCCTACCGAGATATCGCCGGCCGGGCGGAATCCCTTTCCCCCAAGCCTTTGAAAGACGTCCCCCTGACTGGGAAGGCTATGTCCAGCCTGATGATCGATCTCAAAACTCTGGGGGACAAAAGCTCCAGCCACATCGCACAGATGATGGTAAAGGGCAGCGCCAACGGTATTATTGAGATCACAAAGCGCATTCGCCAATATGAGGGCACCGTCCAGGAAGCGGAGCAGCTGGCCCAAGAGTTGCTTGCTTTGGAAGAAAAACACGTGGAAGACCTGAAAGGATTCATCTGTTAAGGCAATACTAACCATAGCAAATCCCAAGGAGGTGAATTGGATGGGTCAGAAATACGCCAGCCTGGACGCCCTTTTAGCGGAGGACAGCCAGGCAAAGAGCTTCTACTCCTCCCTGCCAGACTATGTCAGGGAAAGCATCAGCCAGCGGGGCGGAAACGTCAATTCCTTTGAGAGCCTCAAGGACTATGCCGAAAATCTGCTGCGCGGAGACAACTAACCTAAGGAGGAAAGCAATATGAGCAAATTTAACGAATCCCTGCCCAATAACCAGTATTTTATGTCCCTACCCCTTAATATCCAGGAGACCATCATGCAGTCCAGCGTGGAGTTTGCTTCCGAGGAGGAGCTGCGGGTTTGCGCTGAAAATCTAATGAAGGGCAACTGACCTTTTAGTAGGCACACCTTTTATGATAACCTTTGGCGATCGGGAAAGCCGGACTTACTTTGAAGCGCTTCCCGTATGTTTGCAGGAGGAGCTGAAAAAAAGCCCTCTTCCCTTTGACAATCGGGAAACCATGGAGCGCTATCTATCCGCCTATTTTGAGGAACGGCTCGCCGCGTGCTGCTCCATGGAAGAGGAATAACGAACGGCCTGGACAAGCCCAGGCCGTTTTCTTTTCCTCACTGGAATGCTATAATGGGACAAATCCCGCCCAACAGCGCCGAAAGGAGATTCGCGGTATGATCACGGTGTTTAACCGCAGGGAGCTTATCAGCACCTGTTCTATGGCCGATCGTGTTGAGATCGTGCATGACCTCAACGCCGCCGGCATCGATTACCGGCTGCTGGTGGAAAATCGCTATACCCGGGCCCGTATCTTTACCGGCGGACGCCAAAACTCCGACTCCGCTTACCAATACACCATCTTTGTCCATAAGGATGACTTGGACCGGGCGCGGGACTGCCTTTCCCAGGATTATCGCTCCATCCCCTGATCCTCCTCCATCCTTAGGGGACGCTTCAGATAGATCATATCCACGCACCGCATGCCGTTGTCCCAGATGGGCTCTGGGTAATGCTCCACAAAAAAATCCTTGACCACATGGGATACCACAAACCCCAACCGCTGGTAGTAGGCCACTCCTGCGTCCGCTGTGCCCACATACATGGTGTGGTAATCCGGCGCAAACAGCGCGAAAAGCGCCTCCATCAGCCTGGTTCCATATCCTCGCCGTTGGCAATCCTCTCGAACCGCCAGGTTTTTTACCTCACATGCATCCTTCCCCAGATCCGTAACCACCGCCTCGGCAACGGCTCCTCCGTGATCCTCCAGAAGGAACATTCGTCCGCTATCCAGATACCGCCGCACCATGCCAATATCCGGATCCGCCAGCAAAAGCAGATCCCAGTGGCGTTCCTTGTCCGCCGTGATTTCGCGAATCACCATGGCTTCCCTCCTTTTATTGCCAGAATAGCATGGCGAAGGAATTGTTGTCATCCTGAAAAAAGGAAAGGCTTCCGGCAACCTTGCCGAAAACCTTTCCTCAAAGACAACATGCTGCTTAAGGACGCTGGCCCATGCCGCCCTCCAAGGTAAGGGTCTCGCCGGACATGTATTTGAAATCCGGGGAGCCTAACAGGACGCATACCCGGCCGATGTCCTTTTCCGGATCGCCAAACCGGCCCATGGGAACCGCTTTCAAGTTTTTCTCGTAGGCTTCGGGGTAGGCCTCCTTGAAATTTTCCAGCTGGGAGGTCATAGCAAGCGGGCATACGATGTTTACATTGATGTTATCCTTCCCCCACTCGGTAGCCGCAACCCGAGAAAGACCGCGGATCCCCTCCTTCGCCGCGGCATAGGAACACTGGCCCACGTTTCCAAACAGGCCGGCGCCGGAGGCAAAGTTGATCACCGAGCCCTGGCTTTTCTTTAGATAGGGATAGCACTCCCGCATATAATAGAAGGTGGCGTATAATCCGGAGTAGATGCCAAGGTCAAAATGATCCTTGGTCTGAATGGCAAGGGGAACCCCGGAAGCGGACGCCTGGGCATTGTTGATCAGCACGTCAATCCGGCCAAAGGTCTCAATGGTTTTTGCCACTACGTTCTTCACGATGTCCTCGGCATCGTCATCGGGCGTTACATCGGCCTGCATAGGCAGAACCCGAATGCCATACAGCTGCTCCAGCTCCTCCTTAGCATCCAAAAGCTTCTGCATGTTCCTGCCAGTTAGAACCAAGTTGGCTCCTTCCTTGGCATAGGCAACGGCGATCCCGTAGCCGATGGATTTGGCTTTCCCGCCGCCGGTGATGATGGCGACCTTTCCGTCAAAGATACCCATTTTACACATCTCCCTTATGTTGTTTGTTGCATTGAAACAGAAATCGTTTGTTGTAACACAGAGCATTGTAGTCCCTCCATAAATTGCCGTCAATTAAATGGTTCTGTGTTTTTCTTATTTTTTCCTCGACTCCCTTTGTTATCCTCCCGAAGTCTCTTGATCCCAGAAAAAAACTGATATCCTAGGGGAATTGGAAAGATCTTTTACAGCCATAAAAACAATCTTGCGTTTATAAAAAGCCCGCAAACCACATGATCAGTTTGCGAACTTGGGCGCGGCAGCTTGCCGCTGGCGGTGTTCTGCGATATGGATATTTGCTTGCGGGTACAAAAATACCGCAAACCACCAAAGTGAATTGCGATATCGCGTACGGCAACTTGCCGTTGTGAGGGTCACGCAAAAAAATTTGGCGGCGTTTGCAGATGGATTTGAACTCTCGTGCATCCCGCAAAAAGTTGATGGTGCAGCTGAGGTGTCATGCCCGCGCTTACAAGGGCATAGCCGCAGCAAGCGTGACTTTTTGCGGAAAAGGAGCATCAGCGGCATAAAACAATGACCCCATCGCTTTTGCGATGAGGTCATGTCAATGCCGCTTAATGCGACGTGGAGGCGCCACCCAGACTCGAACTGGGGATAAAGGTTTTGCAGACCTCTGCCTTACCACTTGGCTATGGCGCCATTGGAGCGGTAGACGAGATTCGAACTCGCGACATCCACCTTGGCAAGGTGGCACTCTACCACTGAGCTACTACCGCAAATGGTGCCTTGGGGCGGAATCGAACCACCGACACGTAGATTTTCAGTCTACTGCTCTACCGACTGAGCTACCAAGGCATGCTGGCGACCCGGAAGGGGCTCGAACCCTCGACCTCCAGCGTGACAGGCTGGCATTCTAACCAACTGAACTACCGGGCCACGTGGTGGGAACAACTGGGCTCGAACCAGTGACCCCTTGCTTGTAAGGCAAGTGCTCTCCCAACTGAGCTATGCTCCCAGCTCCTTATGACGACTTGGATATTTTACCCTACCCGCCACTGTGGTGTCAAGCAGATTATCGCCTTTTTTGCAATTGTGTGAAAATATCCGAAAGAGGCACGCCCCGATCCGCCAACATCACGATGAGATGGTAAAACAAATCGGCGGTTTCATAGGAGATTTCCTCCCGGCTGGCGTTCTTGGCGGCGATGATGGTTTCAGCGGATTCCTCTCCCACCTTCTTGAGAATCTTATCGATGCCCTCCCGGAATAGATAGCAGGTATAGCTCCCCTCCTGAGGATTGGCCTTGCGGTCGGCGACCACCCGCTCCAGCTCATAGAGGATCTCGGCGTTGGCGGACTCCTCCCGCCGGTCGATCTCCCGGAAATAGCAGCTATATGCTCCTGTATGGCAGGCTCCCCCGGTTTGAATCACGCGGGCCAAGAGACTATCCCCATCACAGTCCAAAGCCAAGGACACCAGCTTTTGGGTGTTGCCGCTGGTGGCTCCCTTCTCCCAAAGTTCCTGGCGGGAACGGCTCCAGTACACCATAACGCCTTTTTCCAGCGTCAGGGCCAGGGATTCCCGGCTCATATAGGCCTGCATCAACACGGAACCCGTCAGGGCATCCTGGGTTACCACCGGCACCAGGCCGCGCTCATCGTATTTAACCTCCATCAGCAATTCCTGCTTCATCATGCTATGCTCCCATTCTGAAAGCGCCCCACGGAGAGCGCCTGTTTTAGATCGATTTCTCCATCATAGAGGGCTTTCCCCAAAATGATGCCGTACAGTCCTTGGCTCTGTGCTTCCTCAACGTCCCGGATGGAGGAAACCCCGCCGGATACCACCACCTGAAGGCCGGATGCATCCATCAGCGCGCGGCTTTTCTCTACGTTGGGCCCCGTCTTCATGCCATCCCGGGAGATGTCGGTATGGATTACCGTATCCACACCAACCTCCGCCATCCTTTTTGCCAGGTCCGCAACCCGTACCTGAGAAGTGGTTTCCCAGCCCCGCGTAGCCACCAGCCCATCCCGTTCGTCGATGCCCACGGCAATTCGTCCAGGATACCGCTTTGCCGCCTCCTCTACCATCTGAGGATGCTCCACAGCAGCAGTGCCAATGATGCACCGGGATACGCCCAACTCCATACGGCGGATCACGTCGTCAATGGTACGAATGCCGCCACCAGTCTGGATAAAAACACCCAGCTTGGCGATGGCGCCAATCATCTCGAGGTTTTTTCCTTGGCCGTCCCGGGCCCCGTCCAGGTCTACCACATGAATATGGCTGGTGCCCTTTGATAGAAATCCCCTGGCCGTATCCACAGGGTCATGCCCGTAGACCGTCTCCTGACCGTAATCCCCTCGAAGAAGCCGGACACACTTTCCGCCCCGGATATCGATAGCGGGAAACACCGTAATCATGCCAGGGTCCCCTTTGTACTGGGGATCTCCATGGTGCGGCCATCCATCCGGGTGGCTGCGTCCAAAGCGCGGGCAAACGCCTTGAAAACCCCCTCAATTTTATGGTGGTCATTCTTTCCATAGGGCACCTGAATATGAAGGGTAATCCCCGCGGCAAAGGCCAGGCCCCGAAAAAATTCCTCGGTAAGCTGCACGTCGAATTCTCCGCAGGCCGGGCCGGTGTAATCGCACTGGAACACCAAATAGGGCCGGCCTGAAAGATCCAAATGCACCACCGCCAGGCTCTCATCCATAGGAACGGTAAAGGATCCATAGCGGCAGATGCCGGCCTTGTTTCCCAGAGCCTCTCCAATGGCAGTGCCAAGGACAATCCCTGCATCCTCCACAGTGTGGTGGCCATCCACATCCAAGTCCCCTTTGCAGGCTATTTCAAGATCAAAATATCCATGTTTAGCAAATAGGGTCAACATATGATTGAAAAAACCAATGCCGGTATCGGCATGACATTTACCAGTACCGTCCAAATTGAAGGATACGGCAATATCCGTCTCCCCGGTCTTTCTCTGATAAACGCTTTGACGCATCGTTATTCCTCCTCAAACCGAACGGCTACCGCCCGACCGTGGGCCTGGAGCCCTTCCGCTTGCGCAAATGCAAGGATATCGTCCTTTACCTCCCGCAGCCGCTCTTTATTATAGCACAAAACGCTGCTGCGCTTGACAAAATCATACACCCCTAATGGCGAGGAAAACCGGCTGGTGCCGCAGGTGGGCAGCACATGGTTGGTTCCCGCCAGGTAGTCTCCTAAGGGCTCTGGGGTATATCCTCCCAAGAAAATTCCCCCAGCATTCTCGATCATTTCCAACGCCTCCTGGGGATTGTCCAGCACCAGTTCCAAATGCTCGGGACCCATCCGGTTGCAGAATTCACAGCATTCCAGAAGGGAGTTTAACACCACCACTCCGCCATACTCCGCCAGAGAGGCCGCGGCCATCTCCTGGCGCTCCAGTTCCCCCGCCTGGCGCTCCAGCTCCCGATGAACACGCTCAGCCAAGCCATCGTCCCAGGTAAGGCAAACGGCGGCAGCCAGCCGATCATGTTCCGCCTGGCTGTAAAGGTCGGCGGCCACGTGTCGGGGATTGGCCGACCCATCGGCAATCACCATGATCTCACTGGGCCCAGCGATGGAATCAATGCCAACGGCACCAAATACCAGCCGCTTCGCCATGGCCACATAGGCGTTGCCCGGTCCTGTGATCTTGTCCACCCGTGGTACCGACGCCGTCCCGTACGCAAAGGCCGCAATGGCCTGGGCGCCACCCATCCGAAAGATCCCATTCACTCCCGCTTCCTGTGCTGCCACAAGGGTAAGCGGGTTCATCCGTCCCCCTTTTGCAGGGGTCGCCATATAGAGCTCTTTTACCCCGGCAATTTTAGCGGGAATTGCGTTCATCAATACGCTGCTGGGATAGCTTGCGGTGCCGCCCGGCACATAGATGCCCACCCGGCGGATGGGCAGTACCCGCTGAGCCAAAAGGACGCCGTCCTTTTCCACTCGGTATCCCGTCTCCCGCTGGTTGATATGGTACTCCTTCAGGTTAACAATGGCTTTGCGGATGGCGGCAAGCTGCTCCGGCGTCACCGCCTCGTAAGCCCGCTCAAGCTCCTCCTCCCCCACGCGAATGGGGAAGCGCTCATAGTCGGTGCCGTCAAACTCCAGGGTATATTGGGATAGAGCCTCATCCCCCTGGATCCGCACCCGGTTCACCATCTCCCGGACGGCCTCGTAGACGGCGCCCTCCTCCATCACCGCCCGCTGTTCCAACCGGCGGAAAAGGGCCTCCGCCTCGGCCACGCCCCGATAGATCATCTCGATTCCTCCAAATTCCGGCGAATCCCCTGAATGGCCGGCGCAATGATGTCCGATTTGGTCTTCAAGGACACCCGGTTGACGCAAAGGCGGCTGCTGACGGGACAAATGTCCTCCAACACCACCAACCCGTTTTCATCCAGGGTGCGGCCGCTCTCCACGATGTCCAAAATCACATCGCTGAGCTTCAAAATGGGACCCAGCTCCACGGATCCCGAAAGCTTGATGATCTCCGCGCTGCATCCTCGGTCCCGATACAGCTTCCGGGCAAAGGCGGGATATTTCGTGGCCACTCGGATGCCGCTCCGGAAGGGATCGGTATCCGCATACCCTGCGATGGACAGCCTGCATTTCCCAAACCCCAGATCCAACATCTCCAGGATATTGGCCCCGCTCTCTAGGAGGGTATCTTTTCCGCAGATACCCATATCCGCCACGCCGTGCTCCACATATACCGGTACGTCCACCGGCTTTACGATGAGAAAGTCAGCGATTTCCCCAGGAATCACCAGCAGCCGGCTATTCTCCTCTAGATCGGGAGCGGTGATGCCCACCTTCCGAAACACATCCATGGACTTTTGAAACAGGCGCCCCTTCGCCAGGGCGATGGTAATCCGGCCCATCTATCACACCTCCCACCGGGCGGTCAACTTGCCGTCCCGGTAATACAAGCCGCAAGCGGGTTGTAACCGCCGGGCTTCCTCCAAAAAGGCCTCCTGGGTTTTTGCGTAACTGAGAGCAACGGTCTTTCCCTCCTGCTGCAGCTGGGAAGCCTGCAAAAAGAGTTCCTCTCCTCCCTCCTGACAGCCTATAAGGCAATCCAGCCTAGGCCGCTTGGGAAGGACTTCCATACGCTCCAGCACATAGAGAGCGTTGCCCACCCCCATGGCAAAACCCACTGCCGCCATGGGACGCGCAAACTGTGCCATCAGGGTATCATAGCGACCGCCAGATAAAAGGCTAAAGCCCAGCAGAGGACTCATCCCCCGAAAGACCATTCCGGTATAGTAATCCAAATTGGGAGCCATGCCCAGATCCACCGACACCGTAAAGGGAAGTTCCATGGCCTTTACAATGGCGCAGACCCGCTCCAAATACTCCACGATTGCAGTGCATCCAGGAATAGGAAAACGCTTCCGCGCCCGATCCAGCACCGACTCATCCCCAAACAGGTAGACCAACTCCGTAAAATGTCCAATAGCAGCCTCATCCAGCCCTTGAACCTCCAAATAGGCCGCAAGCTCCGTTTCGTTTTTTTCATCCAACAAGGCGCCCACGATCGCCGTTTGCTCGGGACTTAAGCCCACATCTTGGCAAACCGCTTGGAGAAAACCGACATGTCCCAGATCCAGGACGAAATCCTGGATTCCTAAGGATAGCAGCGCCTGCGCCGCGGTTAAGAGGATCTCCGCGTCGGCCTCCGGGCCTTCTGCGCCCAGCAGTTCACAGCCGGCCTGGGTAAACTCCCGGCGTTTCATGCCGTATTCCTGCTCCATGCCATAGGCATTGCCGATATAACAATAGCGCTGTACTCCCGTCCGTCCCGGGCGAACGGCTGCCATCCGGGCCACAGGCATGGTAAGATCCGGCCGCAGGGCCAACATCCGACCGTCTTGATCAAAAAACCGCACGGTGGATTCCTCTCGAATTCCCCCCATCTCTCCTTTAAAGGTGTCAAAATATTCTAAAGACGGGGTTTCCACCTCCTCGAATCCTCTCTTGAGAAAACATCCTCTTAGGGTATCCTCAATCCTCCGTTTGCCGTACGCCGTATCGCCATAAAAATCCGAAACCCCTTGGGGAATCTGCAACCGATTTTCCATTTTACGCCTCGCATTCGTATAGCATCGTAGTAAATCGTAAAACTAATTTGATGGTAGTATACCCTGGGCTACCGGTCCTGTCAAGGGAGGATTTCCCCTAGTCATCCCAAAGGTTCGGCGGTGCTTGACAGAGGGCCTGCTGCGCGGCGATGGTGGCAAGCGTGTCCCCCAGCTGCGCAAAAATGGAGGCCAAAAGCGCTATTTCGTCCGCATCCCGTCCCTCGGCAAGGGTCGCGGCCAGAGCGGTGATGGATAGTATCAACTCATTGCAATGCATGGAATCACCTCTCTGTACAATATGCCGGTTTCACCGTAGGGGCCAGGCCAAAACTAAAAGAAGCCCAGAATCGTTCCTGGGCCTCTTTCTATTTCATAGCTGCCTTACCGGCCGCTCATCTGGCTTTCCATTTCCTCGATAACCCGACGGGTGATGTTGCCACCGATCCGGCCGGCCTCACGGGAAGTGATATCGCCGTTGTAGCCCTGCTTCAGGGTGATGCCCAGCTCGCTGGCCACCTCGTTCTTCAGCTGACTGAGGGCCTGCTTGTTGGCTTTGGAACTGCTGGAAGAATTCTGCATCATGTGTCACTCCTTTCCCAAGTATTTTCTATCTTTCGTTGCTTATTTGCCGTGCTTGGCATAATACTCATCGAACATCCGCTTTACCATATATCCACCGACGGAACCGTTCTCCTTAGCGGTGTTATCGCCGTTATAACCGTCCTTCAGGGTCACACCAATCTCGTTGGCCACTTCGTACTTCATCTTATCCAAAGCGCCCTGAGCCTGTCCTTTGCTCTTGCTAGTCAACGTGAGTCACCTCCTTTTTTCTTTGCCTGCACTCTGTTTACGTGCAGTATTAATTTGTCCATTTTCTTGCGCAATACCCATGTAACTAATTCCAGTTTTCTCGCATTGTTCCATCGTTTTTTTCAGCTGTTTCCGCAAAAAAAATGAGCGTCGATCCATAGGATCGACGCTAGTTTCTGCCGCTTATCCCACCCTTATTCCGTTAAAATTTACCGATTTTAATTTAGTATCACTTGATCCAATAGGCTCTGATATTTTTCCTTTGCTCGGGCCAACAGCCTATAGGCAAAGGCATCGCCGTATTGCCGGGATACAAAGACTTCCTCATAGGCGGACAGAACCCGGTCCAGTATCCGGCCATCGATGGCAAAGTTCAAGAAGAACAGATCGCTGCGTCCATGCTGCCATTGCCCCAATAGGGCGCCGGGGCCTCGGTTTTCCAAATCCATTCGGGCGATCTCAAATCCATCGTTGGTGGAACAAAAATCCACCAGCCGCTGGTTTTCCTCCCGTCCGCGGTTTAAAAGAAAGCAATAGGACTGCCGGTCTCCCCGGCCCACCCGTCCGCGGAGCTGATGGAGCTGCGCCAGGCCAAACCGATCCGCCCCGTCGATGACCATACAGGTGGCCTCTTTTACGTCCACTCCCACCTCGATGACGGTGGTGGATACCAGCACGTCCAGCCGCCCTTGGGCAAAATCATCCATGGCGCTTTCTTTTTCCTTCTGCCGCATCCGGCCATGGAGATAGCCGATCCGCAGATCGGGCAGCTGATGGGAAAGCCGCTCATAGGCCTCCTTCACGGAGGTGGCCTCGCTCTCCCCTTCCCCCTCCTCGATGAGGGGACATACATAATAGGTGCGGTTGCCCGCGGCAGCCTCCTTGCGAATGAACTCCAAAAGTCCTTTTTCCTTGTGAGGCGGCACCAGATGAGTACGGACCGGCCGTCTGCCGCCCGGCAGCTCATCCATGACGATAACATCCAGATCCCCATAGATAATCAACGCCAGTGTCCGGGGAATGGGTGTGGCACTCATCACGATAAAATGGGGCGATACCCCTTTCTGCTGCAGAACCGCCCGTTGGCGTACCCCAAACCGGTGCTGCTCATCCGCCACCGCCAAAGCCAGCTCGGAGAACTCCACATCCTTTTGAATCATGGCATGGGTACCGATAAGAATCTGGATTTCTCCAGAGCGGACCTCCTTCAGCAGCTGGTCCCGCTCCGCCTTTTTCATTCCGCTGGTGAGCAGCCCCACACGAATGCCCAGCGGAGAGAAAAAAGCCTTGGCGTTCTCGTAATGCTGACGGCACAGGATTTCCGTTGGGGCCAGCAGAGCTCCTTGGACGCCGCTCAAAGCGGCGGCATAGAGGGCATAAAAGGCCACCACCGTTTTTCCGCTTCCCACATCTCCCTGTAAAAGCGCCTGGTAGCTGGCCTCTCCTGCGATTCCCCGCCGGATGTCCGCCATGGCCCGGGATTGAGCGCCGGTGGGCACAAAGGAAAGATTGTCCAAAAATCGTCGTTCCGCCTCCTCCCCCATCCGAAGGGGAATGGATCTTTCCCTTTGGCTTTCCTTATTCCGCGTCATAAAGGCTTTGAGCAGAAGAATTTCATAGAAGGAGATGGTGGAGACGCTGCGATCCCTTTCCTCCTGATCCGCCGGGAAATGAGCAGAATAATAAGCCTGTTCCAGGGGCATCAGCTGGTATTTCTGCACAAAATCCTCTGGCGCCATAAGCCGCAGCTGGTCCCCATATTTTTTGAATGTGGATTTCAGCAGCTTTCGCAATACCCCCTGGGATAGTCCTTTGGTGCTGCGGTATACCGGCAGAAGCCTGGCACCCTCTCCTTCAGACAGCTTTTCCACCATGGGAGTATTGATGCGAATCTCTCCCCGGTAGTATTCCGGCTTTCCATAGATATAATAGCTTTCCCCCTCCTGGATGTTTCCGGCCATATAGGGCTGGTTGTACCAGCAGAGGTAGATGCTGCCGGTATGATCCCCAGCTTTAACCCGAATCATGGAGAAATTCCGGCGAATGTATTGAACCTTGGGAGCGGTTATGATGGTAAGTACGCCAAACCAGGGCACGGATACCTCCATGCCCTCCACGGTGCGCAAGTCGGTCAGGTCCCGGTAGGTTCGGGGCATGTAGCACAACAGTTCCTCCACTGTGGTGATGCCCAGCTTACTTAGCTGTTCCCGCCTGGCCGCTCCGATGCCTTTGATGCTCTCAATGCCGTCCGTCAGCAAACCACTCACCCTTTGCTCCATAAGGAAAAAGAGGGGCAACGCCCCCCTTTTTCCATCTATATTTGTTTACTCCACACTAAAAATATAGTAGTAGACCGGCTGCCCGCCAAAGTAGACCTGGACCTCGCAGTCCGGAAACCGCTCCTCAAGGGCCTCGCAAAGGGCGTTGGCGTCCTCCTCCTGGACCCCTTCTCCATAGAAGATGCTGATGACCTCTCGGTCCTCGTTCATCATCTGCTCCAAAAGCTGCAGAGAAACCTCCTGGGTTTCCTGTCCTTTGACCACCATATCCCCATTGAACAGGCCGATGATGTCCCCTTCCTCCACAGTCAAGCCGTTCATGGAGGAGTTGCGCACCGCAAAGGTGATCTGGCCGCAATCCACATCGAGAATGGCGCTGTTCATGGCCGCCACATTCTCCTCGAAGGACATCTCGGGATTAAAAGCCAGCGCGCCGCTGATGCCCTGAGGCAGAGAACGGGTGGCGATAACGGCCACATTTTTCTCGGAAGCCTCCGCGGCCTGCTGGGCCGCCATGATGATATTTTTATTGTTGGGGAAAACAAAGATGTTTTCCGAGGGCGCTTCCTCAATGGCGGTGAGAATATCCTCAATGCTGGGGTTCATGCTCTGACCCCCGGTAACCACCCGATCCACCCCCAAGTCGGCAAACACAGTACTAAAGCCCTCCCCCGCCGATACCGAGATCATAGCAAAGGGCTTGGGCGGCTCGGCCGGTTCCTCCTCCCAGGAGGGGGTCTCGGACAAATTGGCGTTCTGCTCCCGCATATTGTCGATCTTGATGGCGGACAAATACCCTAGGGACAGGCCGTGCTGAAGGGCCTTTCCGGGATCATTGGTATGGACATGAACCTTAAGAAGATCGCCGCCGCCTACAACCAATACGCAGTCGCCCAGCTTCTCCAGCGCTTTCCGGAGCTGTTCCACCTGGGCCTCCCCCAGATTCCCCTTGGGCTGCTTGACAAAGAACTCGGTGCAGTAACCGAATTCAATGTCGGTATTGAGCTCCTCTGCCACCAGGCTGGGCCCGGTGATCTGAACCTCCTCTTCGGGCACGGGCTCCCCCATGAGGGCCATCTTAAACCCCCTGATGATCACCAGCAGGCCCATGCCACCGGCGTCCACCACGCCCGCCTCCTTTAAAACAGGAAGCATATCGGGGGTCTTCTTCAGGGTTTCCTCCCCCATCTCAATCATGGCGTCGATGACATACATCACATCGTTGTTCCGGGCAGAAGCGGCCTCCGCGGCCTCAGCCATGGAGCGGACCACCGTCAAAACGGTGCCCTCCTTGGGTTTCATCACCGCTTTATAGGCGGCCTCCACGCCGCCCCGCATGGCTTTTGCCAAAAGGACGCCGTCCATTTCGCCGGAAGCGCCGTCCACGCCTCTGGCAAAACCTCGAAAAATCTGGCTGAGAATCACGCCGCTGTTGCCTCGGGCTCCCTTGAGAGAACCCATGCTCATGGCGTTGGCCACATCTCCGATGGAATCGCTGGCACAGGCCCGCGCCTCCCGGGACGCGGTAGCAAGGGTAAGCGACATATTGACGCCGGTATCACCGTCCGGCACGGGGAAAACATTGAGGGCATCGATGGCCTTCTTGTTTTTTTCTAGATATGCGGAGGCCACGCCCAGCATATCCTTGAGCTGATGGCCTCCAATCGTATTCACAGACACCTTAAAATCCTCCTAAACCGTGATACCGTTAAACCCGGATACCGCGGATGATAACATTGATATCGGCTACCGTCAGGCCCGTCATGTTTTCCACATGATAGCGGATATTGTTGATCACGGTTTCGGCCACCGCTTTGATGGATACTCCGTACTGGACCACGAGGCTGATCTCAATCCGAACCTTTGCGTCCTCCATCGCTTGGACCCGGACCCCTTTGTCCACAGAATCCTTTTTCAGAAGATCGCTCCATCCGTCGGAGGCGGCCAAACCAAGCACGCCAAAGCACTCGGTGGCGTTTACCCCGGCAATCTTCGCGATGACGCCCTCGGAAATATCTATGGTTCCCAGCTGACTGGGCAATCTAGCTGCCATGGTTTCTCCTCCTTTTCCATTGGATGCACTCCATTGGTCTCATTATTTTACCCCAAATATGCAATGTTTGCAATTTTATATTTTTATTGAGGAAAATTCCTTGCAAATTATAGGGCGAAATGCTAAAATTAGCAACAGTCATGCGTATAGGGAGGTGTTTTGCATGCCGAGAGTTTGTGCAGTTTGCGGTAAAGGTACCGTAGCAGGAAATAGGATCAGCCATTCCCACCGGAAGACCCGCCGCACTTGGTCTCCCAACCTTCAGCGGGCCCGCGTGATGATCAACGGCAGCCCCAAGACGGTAAACGTATGCACCCGTTGCTTGCGTTCCGGCAAAGTACAGCGGGTTGTGTGACCCTATGAGTAAAAGCGCACCAAGGTGCGCTTTTTTATTTATCCCCAGATGCAAAGAATGCCAGCGATCAAAAGCCCTCCGCCCAGTAGAGCGATCCAGCACCAGAACGGGATGAAACAGAGCAGTACAATCACCCCGACTGCCATCAATAGAATGCCCAAAGCATTTTTAAATCCCTGGCCGCCGCACCGTCCCCGCATTGCACTCTCCCCTTTCATCCCATCATATGGGCAGCAAAGGGGAGATATTCTTTATCCTTGTGGATCGGGAATCCGAACGCGGTTTACAAACACAAAGGCGCTCCCTTGGTGAATCTCCACCATCGCCCGGTTTTCCAGCGCTACATTGCTGACGCCGATGGTCCTGCCGCATCGGTAGTCGTAATGATCCAAAGGGTAGCGAAATCCATGAAGGCTCACCTGACAATCTTCAAACAGGGGCAAAACCGAAATGGTATGGCCTTCCATACCCAAAAGGGGCAGCGAGCTTCTGGTGCAAAAAACCCGTTCTTCCCTGCCTTCCAGCACGCAAGGAACATCTTTTTTCAAAAGACGGTACATCACATGGAGATTGCCCAAGCTATGATCCAGGCGCTTGCCCGTTCCCCCGATGAGCGCAATCTCCTCCGCTCCCAGGTGAAGGGCCAGCGCCACCCCTTCCTCGGTATCGGTCTCATCCTTATAGGGAGAAAGGCGCTCGGTTTGAGCGCCTTGATGCACAAAATAAGCCAAGGTTTCCCCATCCACGGAATCCATATCCCCCACCAAATATTGGGAAAAGACATCGTTTTGACGAGCCCATAGCATGCCGCTGTCACAGGCGATGATGGCCTCTGCCCGGGCTAGTACCTCCTCAACGGCCTCCCGCTCCGGCCATTCTCCGCCGGAGATCACCGCAAACAGCCTACCCACGAAGCCCGCCAATGGCGGCGGTCATATCCTCCGCCGAAAACACGGCGCTGCCTGCCACCAAGCAGTTGGCCCCGGCATCCCGAGCCGCCGCTGCCGTCTCCCCGTTGATACCTCCATCCACCTGAATGATCAGATTCGGATGACTAGCCCGGGCGGCCTTTTCCACCACCCGCACCTTATCCAAGCAGGCCGAAATCATGGACTGTCCTCCAAAGCCAGGGTACACCGTCATAATGAGCACCATATCAACCTGGCCAAGGTGGGGCAGCACCGTCTCCACCGGGGTATCGGGGCTGATGGCAATTCCCACCCGCTTGCCCAAACTCCGGATCTCCTGGATGGCGGCTTCCGGATCCTCCACCGTTTCCAGGTGAATGGTGATGATGTCCGCCCCCGCCTGGGCAAACTCTTTGGCATACTTCATGGGATCGCTGATCATCAGATGAACATCAAAGGGGATCTCCGCATAGGGCCGTACCGCCTTTACCACCGGCATGCCAAAGGAGATATTGGGCACAAACTGGCCGTCCATCACGTCCACATGAATCCAGTCGGCGCCGGCCTCCTGAAGCCGGCGGACGTCCTGTCCCAGCTGGGCAAAATCCGCCGAAAGGATGGACGGGCTTACCAATACGTTACTCATAGCGTTTCCTCCATTTTTCCTGGGCCTCCGCCAATAGGGCCCCATATCGTTCCCACCGGGCACGGGGAATACTCCCCGCCTCCACAGCGGCTTTTACCGCGCAATCGGGTTCCCGATGATGCAGGCACCCGGCAAACCGGCATTTCCCTTCATAGGGCAGAAACTCCGGATAGTAGTCCTTCAGACGCTCGGGCTCCATCAAAGGCAGCTCCATAAGGCTGAAGCCTGGGGTATCCACCAGGTATCCGCCTCCCTCCTCCATGGGAAG
Source organism: Bacillota bacterium (assembly GCA_003150225.1). GTDB lineage: Bacteria > Bacillota > Clostridia > Christensenellales > QAND01 > QAND01. The sequence goes on along the minus strand of QAND01000032.1, from coordinate 24,792 downwards.
CAGCTCCGCATGGCGGGTGGTATGCCGTCCCCGCCTGGTTTTCTGGGACAGGCCGGATACCTTGATCTCCTCCCGCTCTGGCAGAAACGCCCGGGTTATGCTGCTCTTTCCCACGCCGGACTGTCCCGCAAAACAGGAAACCCGCCCCCGCGCCAATGCCCGAAGCCGCCCCATTCCCTCTCCGGTAAGGTGGCTGGCACACAGAGGGGTAAACGCCCTATAGGTATCCAAGAACGTCGCCTTGGCCGCCTCATCCGTAAGGTCGCATTTATTGAGCACTGCCACCACCTGAATATCCATCATGGCAGCGGAAATGCAAAGCTTATCCAACAACAGATAGTCGGGGGCGGGATCCCGGGCGCTGACCAAAGCAAACACCAAATCGACGTTGGCCACACGGGGGCGGATCAACTGATTTCTCCGGGGGCGAATGGCATCAAAGGCGCCATCGTCTCCTTCTTGGGGATCAAATTCCACAAAGTCCCCGGGCAGCGGTGTTTTTACATCATTGCGGAACTTCCCCGCCGCTTTAAGGGTATAAAGCGCCCCCTGGGATTCCACGGTATAGAACCCTCCGATGCCCTTTATAATCCGACCCACCGACCGGTTGTTTCCCAGATTAGATTTCAACTTCCGTCTGCCCCAACAATACCCCATTGCAATAGATACGCAGGGTTTTCCTGCCCGCCGATGTGGATCGAACCGTCACATCCATACTGTGACCGCCTGCTCCATAGGTACCCTCCGCCATCACAAACTCGCTCTCCTCCTCCACCAGGGTGATGACCACCTTACTATCCGCTTCCGAAACCTCCGCCGTCACCTTCACCCTGCCGGAGACGGGGCGGGTACGATAAGCGCCCACGTAAAGAATACAGAGATTCTCCTTCACCCCATAGGTGCCGCCTCCCGGATTCTGCCGCAGCACCAATCCTCGGTTCTCAGCGGAGCTTTCCTCCTCACACACCACGATATTGGTGTACCCGTCGGCACGCAGCAGATTCCTGGCTTCCTCCAGGGTTTTGCCCAGCACCGGCGTGGTATGGGCAACTTTGTCGGGGTTGTATCCATCCACCGCCAGGTTTACAAAGGTTCCTGTCTGGACCTGCTGTTCCCCCGTAGGCGACTGGGAGATCACCTTGCCGGTGGGCTCGTTGGACTGAGGCCGGTACTCCACCGTTCCCACCTCCAGATCATTCCGCTCCAACTCCACCAGCGCTTCCTCCAGGGACAACCCCACCACATGGGGCACCTGTACTTTTTCAGGGCCGTCGCAAACCGTAAGGATTACCTTGGTTTTGGACTCCACCATTTCCCCTTCCCGGGGACTGGAATCCAGGACGGTGCCTTCAGAGGCCTCCCCATGAACCCGCTGAATCTCATACCCCAAGCCTGCTTTTGTAAGGGCGCTGGTGGCCAGATCCACATATAGCCCCACCACCTGAGGTACCGCCACCTGGGTCCCCCGGCCCGATTCGATGAGGGCTTTTCCCAGCAGAAAAAAGGCCACCAGGGCCGCCATCACGATGGCGCAGATTTTGCTGATATCCTTAATGCTCTTGCGGGGATCCACCGGCTTGTCGTCCAGCACCTCGATGCTGTGATCCACGGTGTCGGCAAAGGTACCGTCGGGCTCCAGGGTCGAGCGATAAAGATCCTGATAGAACAACCGCATGCTAGCATACCGGTTGGCGGGATTCTTTGCTAACGCCTTGACCACCACGCTGGAGAGGCTATATGGCACCGCAGGCTCCAGGTTTATGGGAGGGACCACCACCGAGCGGATGTGCTTCATAGCGATGGCCACCGAGGTATCCCCTGTAAAGGGAACCTGCCCAGTCAACATCTCATAGAGGGTTGCTCCCAGGCTGTAAATATCGGTCTTTTCATCGGTGTCCTCACCGCGGGCCTGTTCCGGCGCGATGTACTGGACGCTGCCCAACACGTCTCCGTCCATCTTGGTAACGGAAACCCCGTCCAACACCTTGGCGATGCCAAAATCGGTGATTTTCGCTACTCCATTCCGATCCACCAGGATATTCTCCGGCTTGATATCCCGGTGAATGATCCGTTTTTCATGGGCGTAGCGAAGCGCATCGCAGATATCCATCCCCCATTGAACAGCGTCAGAAACCGGGATGCGGCCCCATTTTTGGATCAACTCCTTTAGAGTGCTTCCACGAACCAGTTCCATGGCAATATAATGAATACCCCGGTCCACATCCACCCCATATACCCGCACGATATGGGGATGATTCAGCTCCATCATGGCCCGGGCCTCGTTGATAAACCGGCCCACCATCTCGGCGTCGGTGGCATATTCCTCCTTCAGGATCTTCAGTGCCACCTCCTCGTTGCGTATGAGATCGACGCCGCGATGGATGGTGGCCATCCCGCCATAGCCGATGATCTCTCCCACCTGATAGCGGCTTGATAAAATCCAACGGTTATCCATGGAGCGCCACCTCCTCGCTCCACCGGCAGATGCACAGGGTAATATTATCGGTACCGCCGCGGTTGAGCGCCAAATCCCGCATGGCTTCACAGGCAGACTGCAGTTCCATCCGGCTACAGATCTCCAGCATTTCCTGCGGGGAAACGTTTTCAGACAGGCCATCGGAGCAGATTAAAAGCAGGTCTCCCGCTTGTGCGGGCACCTGGTAGACCTCCCCGGGCTCATCCCTTTGAACTCCCAAGGCTCGGGTCAGGATATGCCGCTGCATGATGTATTCCGGGCTATCCTTTTCCATGACGCCCTGTTCCACCAGATCCTCCACCATGGAATGATCCCGAGTCACCTGAAGGATCTGCTCCCCACGAATATGATAGGCTCGAGTGTCCCCTACATGGGCCACCACCCAGCGGCCGGGCAGACACAGGGCACAGGTTAGCGTGGTGCCCATGTTGGCGCATTTTTCTGAAAAGCTTCCCAGCATCCAGATCTTTTTATTGGTGGAATCCACCCCATCCATCAGCGTGGATTCCGGACGCTCCATGGCGTCCTGCAGTTTGCCGGGCTTTCCCAGGAAATTCAGCATCCCCCGGATGGCAAGGGCGCTGGCGATCTCGCCGGCATTGTGGCCGCCCATCCCATCGGCAACGGCAAAAAAGCACTGGCAGTAATTCTCTCCATCCGGCGTGGGAATATAGTAATTATCCTCGTTGGCCTTCCGAATCTTTCCGACGTGGGTACAAGCCGCAAATTCCATGGTCCTCACCCCTCTTCCTGCAATACCCTGCGGCGCAGCTGGCCGCAGGCTCCCTCGATGTCCTCCGCCAAAGTCCGCCGGATGGTGGCCGACGCACCACATTCCCGCAAAACCTCTAAAAAGCGCTGACACCGCTCCCGGCTGGGAGCACGGAGGCCGCCCACGTTTCCGTTTAGAGGAATCAAATTGATGTGCTTTCGCATGCCCCGCGTCAGCCTGGCCAACTCCCGAGCCTGAACTGGGCTATCGTTGATCCCCTCTACCAAAGCGTATTCAAAGATCACCCGTCGGCCGGTAGCGGCGTCATATGCCCGAGCCGCCTCCACCACCGCATCGATGGAATACCGATGGGAGATCGGCATAATCCTGTGGCGCACTTCATCATTGGGCGCATGAAGGGAAATACACAATACCACAGGCAGTCGCTCCTGGATAAATGCATAAATGCGGTCTACTAAGCCGCAGGTGGAGAGGGAGATATTCCGGCAAGAAAAATGGAACCCCTTTTCCTGGGTCACCAGGCGGAGAAAACGCACCACGTTGTCATAATTGTCAAAGGGCTCCCCACAGCCCATGAGCACCATATGGTTAAGAGCGTCCGGTCCTTTTTCCCCAATGACCCCATGAACCTGGCCCACCAGCTCGTCCACCGTCAGGTTGCGCACCAGCCCGTTCTCGCCGCTGGCGCAAAAAGCGCAGCCCATACGGCAGCCTGCCTGGGTGGAAAGGCACAGGGAACCGCCATGGCGGTACTCCATGAGCACCCCCTCCACAGCGTTGCCGTCCTCACAGCGAAAGAGATATTTTTCACTTCCATCCCGGGATGCCTGGGCCAGTTCCAGGCGCACCCCTCCAAATCCCCGCTCTTCCATAGCCGATACCAGGGATTTGGGCAGATTCCCCATCTCCTCCGGCCGCCTGCCCTTGGCAATCCAGCCCATGATCTGATCCGCCCGATAGGCCGGCTGTCCCGTCTGGGCCACAAAGGCTTTGATTTGGCTGTAATCCATTTCCAGTATCTTCATAAGCGCTCCATGGTAGCAAGATAAAAACAATCGGTGCCATCCAGATGACTCCAGAGGCGAAGCTGTCCTTCCCGGTACCGCTGCCCCATGGCATCGGTGAGGTAGGAGTTTGGAAATTGCCGCAAAGCAAACCCTGGATTGGCCTCTAAAAAGCCCTTCACCACGGCTTCGTTTTCATCCCGAGTAAAGGTACAGGTGCAGTAGAGAAGCCGTCCGCCCGGTTTTACATACGCTGCGGACGCTTCCAGGATGCGCCGCTGGATATAATGGAGCTCCCGCACATCCCCCCTGGGTTTTTGGAACTTTACCTCAGGACGGTTGTGAAAGGTGCCAAGCCCGCTGCAAGGAGCGTCCACCAGGACAAAGTCAGCCCTCTTTACCAAAGTTTCATCCCGTTCCTGGCCATCATGAATCCGCGTCTCGATGTTGCCCAGACCCAGCCTTCGTATCTGCCCTGCCATCTCCTCCACCCGGTTGGGGCTGACATCCATAGCCAGGATGGACGCCTCAGGATGATCCTCCCCCATCGAGCAGGACTTTCCTCCCGGCGCGGCGCATACGTCGATGATTCTCCGGCTTCCCCGTGGCGCAAATCCAGTGGCAATTCGGCTGGCTAAGCCCATGAGGCTCATGCGCCCCTCCCGATAGGCGCCGATTTCCGCAAGACGGCTAGCGCCTTGAACGCGCAGCATACCGGGCACCATGGAAGGCTCTGCCGCCATCCCCAAAGCGGACAGCTCCTCCAAAAGCGCCGCAGAACCGGTTTTCATGGGATTCACCCGCACATAGGTATCGGTATCCCGGGAGGCCGCCAACGCCAGCGCCCCCTCTAAACCCAAAAGCTCCACCATCTGATTGGCGGCATACACCGGCCAGGAGTACCGCAGGGCAAGGGATTCGGCATCCCCCACCTGAAACGCAAGAATCCGATCACGATCCCGGAGCACCGCCCGCAGCACCCCGTTGATGAACCCGGGCTGTCCCTTTTTTCCCAGCTCCTTGGCCAGCTCCACGCTGCCATTAACGGCGGCGGAGTCCTCCCGGCCAAAGAGACACCGAGCCGTACCCAGCCGCAAAATATTGAGGAGATAAGGCCGGGTCTTCTTCCTCTGAATGTAGCTTTCCAATACATGGTCAATCCAGCTTAGGTTTTCCAGAGCCATACGGGAATAAGCCGTAGCCGCACGACAGGCGGCAGGCTCCAATCCGGCAAACGCCTTCCGCTGGGCTTCCCCATAGTGGATCCCGGACAGCACCTGTTCCAAGATAAAAAGAGCCGCCTTCTCCCCCTGACGAGCGCTCATAGATCGAATCCCCGAGGCACTTCCTTCCGCCCCCGGATGAAATCCACGTCCGCCATGGGCTTCTTTCCATCGGGCTGAACCCGTAGAAACCGCAGCGCGCCGGAACCGCAAGCCACTATCATCCCCTCCTTGGGGGAAAACGACAGCACCTGCCCTGGAGCACCGTCCCCCTCCATCACACGGGGGTCAAAGAGCTTCAGCCGCTGGCCGTCCAGATGGCCGTAAGCTCCCGGCCAGGGGTCCACGCCCCGACACCGATCGGCAACCCGCTGGGCAGCCTGCGTGAAATCCAAGCGACCATCCTCCTTTTTGAGCATGGGATAGTAGGAGGCCAACGCCTCGTTCTGCGGGATTCGAGGGCAATTCCCTCGTTCCAAAGCCTCCAGGGTTTTGAGCATTACCCTGGCGCCCACCGGGGCCAGGCGCATCAACAGCTCCCCCGCCGTCTCATAGGGTAGGATCTCCACCTTCTCCGAGAAGATCATATCCCCGGTATCCACCCCGCGGGCGGTAAACATGGTGGTGATCCCCGTCTCACGTTCCCCTTCCATGATGCACCAATTGACGGGAGCAGAGCCCCGGTATTTGGGCAGCAGGGAGGCATGGGCGTTGACCACCCCATATTTGGCGGCAGAAAGATTCCGCTGGCTTAAAATCTGTCCATAGGCAGCGGTTACCATCACATCGGGTTGAAGCGCCTCCAGCGTCTCCGCCGCCTGGGGGGCGCGCACCTTTTCAAAGGTATGGACGGAAATCCCCAGCTCCTCCGCCCGCCGTTTTACAGGGGATGGGATCAGCCGGCGGCTCCGGCCTTGAGGCGCGTCTGGCTGGGTTACCACGGCCGCAACCTCATGGGCTCCCGCCACAGCATCTAAAATGGGGACGGCAAATTCCGGCGTCCCCATAAATACCACCTTCAAAGACTATTCCTCCTCATCCAGGCTGGCTTCCCGGATCATCTTATCGGTAAACAGGATGCCGTCCAGATGGTCGATCTCATGGCAGAAGGCCCGGGCAATGAGCCCCTCGCCAGTGTACTCATAGAGGTCGCCCTTGCGGTCGTAGGCCCGAACCACCACCTTTTGGGGGCGGGCCACATAACCGGCAATACCAGGATTGCTGAGGCAGCCCTCCACCTCCTCCTGGGTACCCTCGGTGGATACGATCTCGGGATTGATAAGCTCAAACAGCTCATCCTCCACCTCAATGACCACCACCCGGCGAAGCACTCCCACTTGGTTGGCAGCCAGGCCGCAGCCGTCGGCGGCGCGCATGGTCTCCAGCATATCGTCTAAAAGGGTGATGATCCGGTCATCGATTTCAGTTACCAGCTTGGCTTTTTTCCGCAGGACGGGATTCCCCGCCTGTAAAATCTCACGAATGGCCATTCTAATCCTCCAAATACTATGGTTTCGCCGGGGATTCCCCGAACGCTTCTCTTCCCGTTTATTATAGCATATTCCAAAGGGTCCATCACCCTAAAACATGCTCAGGGGATCGACCTCCACCACCGGACGACGGCTCCCTCTGTCCTGCTCCTCCAGAATGCGGTACAGCTCGTCAAGAACCGTCTCCAATCCTGGAAGGCGCATGAGCTTGATCAGCACATGGCTCCGGTACTCCCCGCCCCGCTTCGCCATAGGCGCCGGCCCCTGTTTTACGTCCAAGGGTTCGATTCCCCTCTGCTCCAGCAGGGAAAGGCAGGCTTCTCCCGCCCGCCGGGCGGCCTCCAGCACCTCCCGTTCCTCTCCAGTATACAATCCCCGGATAAAGACGGAAAAAGGCGGAAACTGCGCGATCTTTCTATTGAGAATCTCCTCCCGGTAGAACGCGGCGTAATCCTGATTGGCGGCGTGCTGGATGGCAAAGTGGTCGGGATTATAGGTCTGTACCACTACATCTCCCGGCGCCTGGGCTCTGCCCGCCCGGCCCGCCACCTGGGTGATGAGCTGGAAAGTCCGCTCAGGACTTCGGTAATCGGGGAAGTATAGGGCGGAATCCGCTGCCATCACCCCCACCAGGGTGACGTTGGCAAAATCCAGGCCCTTGGCGATCATCTGAGTGCCCACCAGGATGTCCGCCTCCCCTCGCTGAAAGCGTCCCAATATCTTTTCATGGGCATTCTTGCCCCGGGTGGTGTCGTAGTCCATCCGAAGGACCCTGGCCTCTGGAAAGCGATCCTTGACCTGCTCCTCCACCTGCTGGGTCCCGATGCCAAAATGCTTCAGATACGCCTTGCCGCATTCCGGACACACCGAGGGAATGGGGATGGTCTCCCCGCAATAGTGACACCGAAGGTAATCCCCGTTCCTCCCCCTGTGATAGGTATAGGATACCTCACAGTGGGGGCATTTGATCACATGGCCGCAGCCCCGGCACATGACAAACTTAGCATAACCCCGAAGGTTGATGAACAGCATCATCTGCTCCCTACGATCCAGCCGGTCCCGGATCAACTCGCTGAGCTTTCCCGAAAAGATGCTGCGGTTGCCCGCCATCAATTCCTCCCGCATGTCGCAGGTGTATACCCGGGGGAGGGTGCTCTCCCCAATGCGGCTGGGCAGAGTCAAAAGCTCCATCTCCCCCCGGTTGACACAGCGGTAATAGGCATCCACCGAGGGGGTGGCGCTGCCCAGGATGAGGGGCGCCCCCGCCGCGCGGCACCGCCACCGGGCCACCTCCCGGGCGTCATATCGGGGCCTGATCTCGCTGCGGTAGCTCTGTTCATGCTCCTCATCGATAACCATGAGCCCGATGTCCTCCACCGGGGCAAATACCGCCGATCGGGCGCCGATCACCACCCGGGCCTCCCCCCGGCGGATGCGGGCCCATTCATCATACCGCTCCCCCACCGAAAGCTGAGAGTGGATTACCGCCACCGTATCCCCAAAACGACTCCGGAACCGGGATACCATCTGGGGCGTCAAGGAAATCTCCGGAACCAGGACAATGGCCCCCTTGCCTCGATTGAGCGTCCTTCCAATGGCGTCCAGATACACCTCGGTCTTGCCGCTGCCGGTAATACCGTGAAGCAGGAACACCCGGCCACTTTCCTCCTCCATAGCAACAGCAATCCGACCGGCAGCGGCCCGTTGCTGCTCCGTCAAGGGGGGCGCGCTGTCCCGAACCACGCGCCCCGCTCCGAAGGGCAGGCGGCGAACCGCCTTCTCCTCCATAACCACGGCGCCCCGCTTCACCAGGGGCGCCAACCCGCTTTTCGCTTTGGGACAGATGGCATAAAGATCCCCAGAAGGGATCTCCTGCACCTGGGCCAGCATCTCCAGGGTGGCGTACTGGCTGGGAGCACGGCGCTGGGTGTATGCCAAAAGGGTCTCCAGCTCTTCCCCTTCCATGACCAGTCTAGCCACCGGAATGCGCTTTTCCCGAACCCGCTGCCCCCGCATCTGTGCGGGGATCATCAGCCGCAGAGCCTCGCTCATGGTACAGTGATAGACTTCCGCCACCTGCTTTGCCAAATCCATCTGCTCAGCGGTAAAGGCCGGAAAGGGATCTTCCTTCCGGAGGATCTCCTTGACCCGTTGGGGATCATAGGTGCAGTCAGGGCTCAGGGCCACCACATATCCCTCGGTGACACCGTTACCCCTGCCAAAGGGCGCCAGCACCCGCTGGCCCAGGGCCAGCTCCATCCCTTCCGGCACCCGGTATTCAAAAACGCGATCCACGCTGCTGTGGGCTATATCAACAATCACATGGGCATACAAATACGATCCCCCCTTTCTCCATAAAATAGAAGCACCCGAGGGTGCTTCTCACCAGCTAGATCAGCGTCGCGATCTCGTCCAGCACCGCGGCGGCCACATCCTCTTTCTGGGCCAGCGGCACCTCTCGGCGTCCCCCGCCCCGTTTTAGAATGGTCACGATGTTGGTATCGCTGTCAAAGCCCGCACCCGCCTGGGTCACATCGTTGGCAACGATCATATCCAGCTTTTTTCGCTGCAGCTTTTCCTCCGCATAATCCACCACCTGGTTGGTCTCGGCGGCGAATCCGACCACAACCTGATCCTTCTTCCGCTCCGCCACCTGGGAAAGGATATCCGGGTTCTCAACCAGCTGAATGGTATCCAGGTCATGTTGGGTTTTCTTTACCTTGAAATCAAAAACATCCTTGGCCCGGAAATCCCCAGGGGCCGCCGCCTTGATGAGCACATCGCAGCCATCGAACTCCCGCAGAACCGCGTCCCGCATCTGGGCTGTGGTCTCCACCAGAATGGACTCAACCCACAAAGGCGGCTCCACCGCCATGGGGCCGTGAATCAATACCACTTGCGCCCCCCGCCGGCGGGCCTCCCGGGCGATGGCGACTCCCATCTTCCCACTGCTGCGGTTGCTAATGTACCGCACGGGATCGATGGGCTCCCGGGTAGGGCCGGCGGTAACCACCACCCGCTTCCCGGCAAAGTCCTTCTTCTCATAGAGCAAGTCCAGCACCCGCTCCACGATAACCTGTGGCTCCTCCATACGGCCGTATCCAACGTCCCCGCAGGCTAAGAAGCCCTTGCCCGGGCCCACCACATCCGCGCCCCGGTCCACGAGAATCCTCATGTTGTCCTGAACAGCAGGATGCTCCCACATCTTTTCGTTCATAGCAGGAGCCACGCAGATGGTGGCCTCGGTGGCCATCACGGTGGTGGAGAGCATATCATCGGCGATGCCATGGGCCATCTTTCCGATGATATTGGCAGTGGCCGGCGCGATCAAGAACACATCGGCCCGCTTGGCCAGGGAGATGTGCTCCACCTCAAACCGCACCTTTTCCGCAAACATGTCCACAGCCACGGCGTGTCCCGTCAGGGTTTCGAAGGTCAGGGGCGCGATGAACTCCGTGGCGTGTTCCGTCATAATAACGTATACCTCCACCCCGGCTTTCCGCAGACGGGACGCGATCTCCGCCGACTTATAGGCGGCGATTCCTCCCGTTACCCCCAATACCACGGTCTTTTTTTCCATGGATTATTTCAGTCCTTCCCTACGCTCGCAGGTCACTTTCCCCTCATAGATCTCCTGAATCGCGATGCTGACCGGCTTGATAAACTGCTCTTCCGTCAGCTGCGGATCCCCCGACACCAACTGGCGGGCCCGCTTCGCGGTTTCCACTACCAGGGTATAGCGGCAATCCACGGTCTTCAGCAGCTCGTTGATGGGCGGATAGATCATCATATGGCATTCCTCCTAGAACCTTTGTATTCTTCAATGATATGCAAAATCTCTTGGACGCAATCGTCCAAGTTGTCGTTGATCACGGTATAGTCGTACCATGGAGCCAGCTCCATCTCCCGAACGGCGGTAGCAAGACGCTTTTGAATCTGCTCCTCGGTCTCGGTGTTTCGGCCCCGGAGCCGTCGCTCCAACTCCTCCCGGTCGGGCGGCATCACGAAGATCATCAAGGCCTCGTCCATGGCCTTTTTGACGTTCATCGCTCCCACCACATCGATATCCAGGAAGACATCCCGGCCCTCGTCCATCATCCGCTCCACGAATTTCCGGGGCGTGCCGTATTTGTTCATACCAAATACATCGGCATATTCCAGAAACTCCTGGTTTTCAATCATCCGCACAAACTCCTCCTCGGAGATGAAGAAATAGTCCTTCCCCTCCACCTCTCCGGGGCGCATGGCCCGGGTGGTGCAGGAAACCGATAAGATCCCTCTGGGAAGCTTCTCCAGCAGTGCTTTTATAATGGTCCCTTTGCCGGTACCCGAAGGCCCGGATATCACAACCAACGCGCCCCGCATGGCTAATCCTCCTGCAGATCCGCGGATTTATCATCCATGCGGTTGGCCACGGTTTCGGGCTGGATGGCGGACAGCACCACATGGTCGCTGTCCATGATGACCACGGCTCGGGTACGGCGGCCGTAGGTTGCGTCTACCAGCATGCCCCGGTCCCGGGCGTCCGAAATGATCCGCTTGATGGGAGCGGATTCCGGACTCACAATGGCAATAACCCGCCCCGCGGACACGATATTGCCAAATCCAATGTTGATCAATCGAATACTCATATGACCTCCAAATCATTCCCCTCGGGGCTATTCGATGTTCTGTACCTGTTCCCGAATCTTCTCAAGCTCACTCTTTAAAAGAATCACCGCCCGAGCGATCTCCCCGTCGTTGCACTTGCTGCCGATGGTGTTGACCTCCCGATTCATCTCCTGGACGATGAAATCCAATTTACGGCCTACCGGCCCCGCAAGAAGCAGCGTCTCCCGAAACTGGGCCAGGTGACTTCCCAAACGCACCAGCTCCTCGTCGATGTTCCGCTTCTCGGCCACAATGGCCGCCTCCATCAGCACCCGCTGCCGGAGGGTCTCGTCAGCCTGGATGAACTCCTGTAGCTTATCCAATAGACGCTGCCGGTTGGCCTCATCCACCACAGGGGCATTTTGGCGCACAACCTCCACCGCCTCGGCCACGGTATCCAGCTTTTGTAGCATATCCTCCTGGATGCGCCCGCCCTCGGCGCTTCGCATTTCCACCAGCTGAATAAGGGCGGCCCCGGCTGCCTCCTGGATCAGTGCCTCCACCGCGCCAAGGTCCTCCTCCCGCTCGGTGGTGGTCAATACGCCGTGAAATCCGGCAATATCCATAAGACCGGGTTGGTATCCCACCCCCAGATCCCGGGAAAGCGACCGCAGGGCCGACAAATAGGCTCCCGCCAAAGCGGCGTCGCATTGAACATCGGTGCGATCCTCCCGGTTGTTGCGGTAACTTACCGAAAGATCCACCTTACCCCGGTCGCAATGGGCGGACACCAGCCGTCGGAGAGACTCCTCCAAAACGGAGATACGGCCGGGCATCCGGATGTTTAAATCCAGAAACCGGCTGTTGACGCTCTTTACTTCAATGGTGGCCTCCCGGCCCTCCCGGCTGGCATAGCCTCTGCCGTACCCCGTCATACTCTTCAAATCAGCCCAACTCCATGATCGGTTTTATGAGTAAAACATTATACCATATTTATAATTCAGGACAAAGTTATTTGAACAATTTATAGATTTCATCGGGCCGAGGCGGGCCAAAGGTGCGTTCTACTCCATCCTTACACTGGATGGTAAAGCCCGCCTCCGCGGCTTCCGCCCGTCCGATCTGGGCCGCGGGAATTCCCGCGGCCATCAAAGCGTCCATAACCTCCTGGGGCCGCGGGCTGGCAATGAGCATGCTCCCCGAGCTGATGAGCCGCAGCGGATCGATTGCAAATTCCCGGCAAAGATCCAGGGTCAGATCCAGAACCGGAATCTGGCTCTCATCCAAGGCCGCACCGCAGCCCGCTGCGGAACAGACCTCGTGCACCGCTCCCAGCACGCCCCCTTCGGTAATATCGTGCATGGCGCAGGCGCCCGCCCGGGCTGCGATCATGCCGTCGGGCACCACGCTGAGCATGGCCTTAAGCTGATCCACCTGCCCCAAACGCTGGAAGGTAACGGCGGACACCGCCCGATCATAGAACTCGCTGCACATCATGATGGTACCTTCAATACCAGCATATTTGGTGATAATGAGGCCGTCCCCCGGCCGTACATCCCTGCTTTGAACCAAGCCATGGCGGGGACATTTCCCAAAAGCGGTTCCCGAAACCACGATGCGGTTTACGGCGTCTGTAATCTCGGTATGTCCTCCGATAACCTCGATGTTCACCTCGCTGGCAGCCTCGGATACCTGCTCCATAATATCGGCAATGGCGTGCTCAGGGGTATTTTCCGGTGCTAAAATGGTGATCACCATGGCAACCGGTTCCCCGCCGCAGGCAGCGATATCATTGCAGTTGATGTGAACGGCGATCCGTCCCACGTCGCTGTTGGGCACCGTTACGGGATCGGTACTGACCACGCATAGATCCCCCATCAAATCCAGAGCGCCACAGTCCTCCCCTACCCCAGGACGGAGAACCACCTCCTCCCGGCGGGGCTGCAGCTTGCTCAAAACATCGGCAACCAGCCGGTCGCTGTCCATCTTCCCAATTCTCATAAAGCCGTCTCATCCCCCAACATGGATAAAAACTCGTCCTCGGTCAAGACCTCAATGCCCAGCTCCTGGGCCTTTCTTAGCTTGCTGCCGGCCCGTTCCCCGGCCACCAGTAAATCGGTCCCCTTACCCACAGTGCTTTGGACGTTGGCGCCATGGCCCTCGGCCAGCGCCTGAATCTCAGAACGGGTATATCGGGAAAGGGAACCGGTAAACACCACGTTACGCCCACTCAAAAGCCCCGTTTCCTTTTTATCATACACCGGAGCGATCCCCTGATCCAAGAGTTTTTGCAGATTCTCCCGTTTGCCTTCGTCGGCAAAATACCCAGCGATGCTGCGGGCCACTACCTCTCCCACGTCCCGAATGGCAAGAAGCTCCTCCTCTGAAGCCGCCATCAGAGCCGTAAGGCTGCCATAATGATCCGCCAGATCCCGGGCGGTTTTTCTGCCTACGTTGGGGATCCCCAGCGCCGAGAGAAACGCTCCCAGCTCGGGATGTTTGCTAGCCTCAAGGGCCGCAAGCAGGTTATCCGCCTTTTTATCCTTAAATCCCGGCAGCCCTAAGAGCTCCTCCCGGGTCACTCGGTAGAGCTCATAGGGAGCGGTAACCCCCAAATAATCCATCAGCAGCGCGATGGTTTTCTCGCTGAGGCCTTCGATATCCACGCCGTGCTTGCTGGCAAAATGAGACAACTCATAGAGTTTCTGCTGACGGCAGGAATCGGTATTGGTGCAAAAGACGTTGGCTCCCCGCTCCTCCACCGGGCTACCGCAGAAGGGGCAGGTCTCGGGGGTCAAGATAGGCTCTCCCCCATCGTCCACCGTACCCATGATCTCGGGGATCACATCGTTGCTGCGGCGGACCCATACGGTACTGCCCAGCTTAACTCCCTTCCGCTGGATATCTCCGGGATTGTTCAGTGTGGCGTGGGATACCGTGATCCCCCCAATATCCACCGGCGTCAGATGCGCCAGCGGAGTCAGTTTTCCGGTTCTGCCCACGTCCCAGCTCACCCCAATCACCTGGGTTGTGGCTTCCTCAGCCTCAAACTTGATCGCCATGGCCCAACGCGGGAATCGGTCCGTGTGCCCCAGGGCCTCCCGCTGGGCATAGTCCACCACCTTGGCCACTACACCATCGATGAGAAAGTCCAATTGATGGCGGCGCTCCCCCACCTCCATGGCCGCCTGAAACAGCGCTTTCGGGTCATGATACACCCCCAGGTCGGGCGGAGTCTTGAAATGGTTCTCCCGTAAAAAGGCCTCCATCTCCTCCTGGGATTGAAAGCTTTTGTCCTCGATATAGCCCACGTTATAGAAAAAAGCGTCTAAGTTCCGTCGGGCCGTCTCCTTCGGATCCAGATTCCTAAGGGCTCCTGCCGCTCCGTTGCGGGGGTTCTTCAGGGGCTCCTGGGCCTCCTGGTTATACCGTTCAAAGGCAGAAATGGGCATAAATCCCTCCCCTTGAACCTCAAAAATCCCCTTGTATTCCACCGAAAGCGGCACCGATTTGATGGTCCGTACCTGGCTTAGGATGCCCTCCCCCACAAGGCCGTTGCCCCGGGTTGCAGCCTGAACCAGCCGGCCATCCTCGTAGGTCAGATTGATGGTCAACCCGTCGAACTTGTGCTGCAGGGCATAGGCCACATCCGCCCCATCGGGCAGCAGACGGCGAATCCGTGCGTCCCACTCCAAAAAATCCTCCTGGGTCTTCACCTTATCCAGGCTCCAGAGCCTAGCCCGGTGGGGATAGGGCTCAAACCGGGCCAAAGGCTGTCCTCCCACCCGGGTGGTGGGGGAGTTTGGCAGGACCGTTCCAGTCTTCCGTTCCAGCTCGATCAGCTCGTCAAAAGCGGCGTCGTATTCCCCATCGGTAACCGACGGGTCGTCCAGCACATAATATTGATAGGCATACCGGTTCAGCCGGTCCACCAGCTCCTGCATTCGTTCCATATCAAACCTTCTTTACCACAGCGAACTTGGTATCGATCTTTTTCACACCCGCTCCCGGAAAAGCGATCTCCAGCACCCCGTCCTTTTCGGTGATGACGGTGCCCTGCTTAAACAGGGGATGAACCACCTTATCTCCCGGAGCGAAGCTCCCGGCGGGAGCTTTGGCCGCCGCCCGTTTTTGGAATACCTGGGGCCGGACCGGCACAGGCCGCCGGGGCTCCGGGGCGTCTTCCTCATACCAGCTATTCCTGTTTTGCCCAATTCCGCGGCGGATGATGCCCTCCTCCGGCAATTCTGCCAGAAAGCGGGAAGGCTCGTTAAAGACGGTATTGTTGAACATATTCCGCGCCACGCAATAGGAGAGATACAGCCGTTCCATGGCCCGGGTAATGCCCACATAGCATAGCCGCCGCTCCTCCTCCACCTGGCTATCGTCCACAAGGGAACGGGAATGGGGACAAAGCCCCTCCTCCATGCCGATCAAAAATACCACCGGAAACTCCAGGCCCTTGGCGCTGTGGAGGGTCATCAGGGTAACAGAACTATCGTAGCCGCCCTCCTCATCGGTGTCCATCACCAAGGCCAGTCCCTGCAAGAACTCCGCCAGATCCGCCTCGGGGTTGTTTTCAAAGTATTCCTTTGCCGCCTGGACAAACTCCTTGATATTCTCCGCCCGGGAGAGGGCCTCGTCGCTGCCGTCATCCAGGTATTGGGACAGCATCCCCGATTGGTCGATGGCGTCCAGGATCAGCTCATAGGGCTCCCGCTTTTCAGTCAGAGAAAACAGGTTCTCCGCCAGATCCCGGAAGGAAAGCAGATTCTTTACCATCCGCTTCTGGGTAAAGTGCTGATCCGCCTCCCCGACGATCTCATAGGCCGGGACCCCGTACCGGTCCGCAGCCTCCTGAACCGCGGCGATGGCGGCGTCTCCGATGCCCCGCTTGGGTACATTGATGATGCTAAACAACGAGAGGTCGTCCCGGGGGTTCTGCAAAAACCGCAATAAGGAGACGATGTCCTTCACCTCCCGGCGGTCGTAAAACTTCATTCCCCCGTAAACCCGGTAATGGATGCCGCTGCGCATAAGGGCCTCCTCCACCGCCCGGCTCTGAGCATTGATCCGGTAGAGAATAGCCATATCCTCATAGCGATACTCCGCCGCCAGGTTGTCGATCTCGTTCACCACGTAGTCGGCTTCGCCCTTTTCATTAGCGGCCCGGTATACCACGATGGGATACCCCTCCCCTTTATCGGTAAAGAGATTCTTGCCCTTGCGCTGGAGGTTGTGAGAAATCACCGTGTTGGCGGCGTTTAGAATGTTGCCGTAGGAGCGGTAGTTCTGCTCCAAGCGGATGGTCGCCGCCCCGGGGAAATCCTGCTCAAATTCCAGGATGTTGCGGATATCCGCCCCCCGCCAGCCGTAGATGCTCTGATCGTCGTCCCCCACCACGCAGATATTTCCGTGAACGGAGCACAGCAGCCGGATCAGCTTATACTGAGCCGGGTTGGTATCCTGGTACTCGTCCACCATCACATAACGGAATTTGTTTCCGTAATATAGGCGCACATCCTCATGCTTCTCCAAAAGCTCGATGGTCTTTAGCAGCAGATTATCAAAGTCCATGGCGTTGGCGTCCCGCTGCTCCTCCTCATAGAGGGCGTAGACATCATAGGCCCGGCGCCGGACATAGTCCTCGGTCTCCCGGAAGAACTCCGCCGGTTTTTCATAATGGTTCTTAGCCCGGCTGATGAAATCCAGCATGGTCTTGGGCGGAAAGTACTTTTCATCCATATCCAAGGCCCCTAGGCACCGTTTGATGAGCCGCAGGGAATCGCTGGTATCATAGATGGTAAAATCCCGGGTATACCCCAGCGCGTCCCCATGGCTTCGCAAGATCCGAACACACATGCCATGGAAGGTATGGATCCACATGGATTCCGCCCCGGGCCCCACCGCCGCGTGAATGCGCTCCTTCATCTCCCGGGCCGCTTTATTGGTAAAGGTGATGCACAGGATGTTGCCAGGCCACACGTCAAGGCTGTCCACAATGTTGGCAGCCCGGGCGGTAAGGGTTTTGGTCTTGCCGCTGCCGGCTCCCGCCAATACAACAAGAGCGCCCTCTGTGCGCTCCGCCGCTTCTCTTTGTCTTGGGTTCAATTCATCAAGTATCATAGCATTCCTAATATACCATAAAAGCGCAGGGATTTATAGTTCCACTGCGCTTCTACAAAGAGAATTTCTCGCTATTTTTTCATGCGGTTCAATGCGATGTCATAGCCCCCGGTGCCGTATACCACACAGCGGTTGACCCGGCTGATGGTAGCGGTGCTGGCGCCGGTTTGGCGGCTGATCTGCTGGTAGGTCACCTTCTCCCGCAAAAGCCTTGCCACCTCCAGCCGTTGGGCAATGGCCTGCAATTCGCTGATGGTGCAGATATCCTCAAAAAAACGGTAGCATTCATCCAGGCTCTCCATGCTCAAAATAGCCTCAAACAGCCTGTCCAGCTCCTCGGAACGGATTTTGCTCGTGGCGTCCATGATCATTCCCATCCCTTCTATGGTTATGATAGAAATTATACCACAAGCTATCATCATATTACAGCACTAAACTGTAACTTCCTGATTTTTTTCCAAGGAACCGATGGATACCTCATAGGCGGTTTTTTCCACCACCGACCCATCGGGCAGCGTCTTTTCGTAGATGCGGCTCTGCATCCGGCCGGAGATGCTGATCATATCCCCCATACTCAGGTTCTGGGCGTACCGGGCCAGACGTCCCCAGGCAATGCAGGGGATATAGTCGCTCTTCCGGAAGGCTCGGTTGACCGCCAGCAGAATGTCGGCAATCTCCCGTCCAAAAGGGGTGGTGCGGTAGATGGGCGGCTTGCAGATGTGCCCCTTTAAAGCAATGAAGTTGAGAAACCCCTCCTGGGTATCCGCAAAGATGATGTCCTTGGCAAATACCGTAAGGATCAAACGGCTCGCTCCATCGATATACTGGTTATAGCTTCTGAGCTGGCCAATGATGGTAACGATGCTATCCACCTGGGGCATGTATCCCGATAGCAGCCGTTCGGATATGGTAATGGGCAGCAGATCACAGGCATGGGAAAGACGAGGCACCCGCAACCGAGTGGCATAAAAGCGCTCTCCATAGGTCACGTGGGATTCCTTCAGGGGCTCCGCTACCATTCCCCGAAGTTTTACGGTATTGTGAAAACCTCCCTGCTGCACGGAACCCCCTCCTTCTGCCCATAAATCAATACATATCGCTCTACCATGTTATGCAGGCAGACGGCCGATCATACCGGAAATCCCGGCAGCTTCTCCTTAGAGCCCCATTTGCCCGAAAGAAAAAAAGCTTCCGTTTGCAGCGCGTTCCCCGTATAATGGGAATGCACATTCCAACTGCGTTGCACCATTCATTTAAGGAGGACGGTATGATGAAAAAGGCCCTTAGAACCACCCTTGCCGTGCTGATGTGCGCGGCCCTGCTCCTTGCCCTGGTCGCCTGCGGCGGCGGTGCCCCCGCAAGCATGAAGGGTACCAGCTGGAGCGTTTCCAAGGTTTCCGCCAACGGCATGGAGATCGAAGGCGAGATGTTGGCCTCCATGGGATTTGAGATCACCATCAATTTCACCAGCGACAGCGAATACACCATGGAAGCCCTGGGCGAATCCATTGACGGTACCTATACCCTTTCCGGCAATACCCTAACCCTGACGGTGGGCAGCGATTCTCAGGACTGCACCCTCTCCGGCAATTCCTTCACCATGGAGGAGGATGGCTCCAAGGTGGTTTTCACCAAGAAATAAGCATATCAATAAAAAAAGGCTTCCCCTTCTGCCAGCTAGCGAGTATACTATATTTATTATTTGCTTGCGTAGCATGCTTTCAAGGAGGACGATACCATGAAAAAGACCCTTAAAACCACCCTCGCGGTACTGATGTGTGCCGCCCTGCTGCTGGGCCTGTGCGCTTGCGGCGGTTCCGCGTCCAGCCTCAAAGGCACCAACTGGAGCGTTTCCAAGGTTTCTGCCAACGGCATGGAGATCCAGGGCGAAATGCTCGCCTCCATGGGGTTTGAGATGACCCTGGAGTTCACCAGCGACAGCGACTTCAAGATGGGCGCAATGGGTGAATATGTAGAGGGCACCTATACCCTTTCCGGCGGCACCGTTACCATGACGGTGGATGGAGAAGCGGTAGACGCCGCTCTTTCCGGCAATACCATCACCATGGAGGAAGATGGCGCCAAAATTGTTTTTTCTAAGAAATAAGCAGAGGCAGCCAAAAAGCCTGTGGCAAATAGCCACAGGCTTTTTTTATAGGTCTTCCCCCAGGATCAAATCCGCAAAGGCGTCAAGGGTTCTGATCTCGTAGGTGGGGCGGATGTCCGGATCCCCCGGCAGCCCCTTGGGATTATACCAGCAGGTATCCACCCCGGCGTTCCGGCCTCCCAGGATATCGGCCGTGAGGGAATCCCCTAAAATGATTGCGTCCTCCCGCCGGACCCCCTCGCCCAGGAGCGCAAATACCTGGTCAAAGTACTCCGCCGTAGGCTTCTGGGATCCCAGCGCTTCGGAAACAAATAGATGCGGGATGTACTTTTTCAAAAAGGATCGCTCATAGCGGCTGGTCTGCACCCGCTCAACCCCGTTGGTAATCATGGCCAAGGTGCATTTCCCATAGAGCCGCTGGAGGAGTTCCTCCGCTCCCGGCTCGGAGAAGGTACACAGCGCAAGCTGATCGGCATAGGCTTCGTTCATCTCCCGTGGGGTCAGATGCCCCACCCCCAAATGCTGGGCCAACAGCCGGAACCGCTTATCCTGGAGCTGGGGCTTGGTCAATTCTCCCCGCTCAAACTCCTCCCATACCATGGTATTGATCTTATCGTAAACCTTCAGAATATCGGGTCCGCCTGGAAGCCCCAGGGCCTTAAGCATTTCGCTTAGAGCATGGTTCTGGGCCCGTTTGAAATCCATCAGCGTGCCGTCGTTGTCCAGCAGCACCAGGGAATATCTCGCCATATTGCGCCTCCTTTATCTTTCTTTTATTTTGCATGACTTCCAGAAAAAACGCAACCCTGCACGGGTGCTCCTCCTTAGGCATAGGATAGATGGGGTGATGACCATGAAACACGTCCTGCCGCGGATTCGCAGCCGTAAACTAAGCTACCAGCCCAGCCGGGATGGCGTTCTCCTGTTGGACGGAGAGATTCGCTATCCCCGCATCGCCGCCGCGCAAGCGCCCAACGCCGGCAGTCAGATGAGCGCCCGGTGCCATCTGGATGCGGTGGAATATCTATTGTTTCTCCAGTCTCAGGGTTACGACGCCGCACAAACCGTTTGGAAACAAAAGGGCCCTCTGCCCCTCTCGGCCCGACAGGGCTTTTCCGTCACCTACCTGGGTCTGGAACGAATGAGCCTGGTATTCCAGCGGACGGAATCCTGGCAATCGGGGCCACAGCAGCTTGGTCGAACCTTTTGCCTGCGCACCGGACGATTGCTGGCCCTTCACGACCTCTACACCGGCCGGTATGCCGACTCCATCTATGAATACATTCTGGATGAAATCCAGCGGGAGGAGTCCTCCTATTACGAAAATTATAAGGTGAACGCCCGAAAACACCTCCAGGAAGAAAACTACTTCTTAACGCCCCAGGGGGTCGCGCTATTCTATCCGCCCGATACCATCGCGCCGGAGGAAAAAGGCGTTTTGCACTTCACCATCCCCTATTCCCTGCTAGAGGAATACCAAATCCCCCGCCAAATGGAAGAGGAGCCGGCCCCATAGCCGGCTCCTCTTTTCTACTGTTCTTCGGGCGAGGGGATGCCCAGTCGTTTTCCTAGCACCAAGGTCCCCAGGTACACCGCGGTAGCAACCAAAATCAGAACCCCCATCAGCACATAGAAGGAACGGATGCCCACGGTATCCGCCATCACGCCTCCCAAAAAATTTCCGCCGATGCCGCTCATGGCCATGATAGCGGCGTTGGCTGTCATAGCGGTGGCGGATAAATTCTTGGGCGCCAAGCTGTAAACATAGCGTACAATAGCAAAGAGATAGAATCCGTAGGCCACACCGCTGGTCAGCATCATAGTGATGAGCACCGTGCCGCTGTAAGCCGAAGCGTAAATAAGCTGTTCGATGCCGTAATAGGCAAATACCGCAAGGGTGATGGTCCGAAGTTTCATCCTTCGGCAGAGGACCGCCGCCAGCAGCATGCCGGGCACCTCCATAAACGCCCGGATGCCGGTAAAGGTGCCAATGACCGATGGATCCCCCATCACCTCGGTAAACAGGTAGGGTAGATAGGTACCGTTGGAATACTGGGGTAGGTAAGTAAAGAGGGCGCAAACAAAAAACGTCATGAGATAGTAATTATGAAACAGCTTCCCAAGTCCCAGTTTGTTTCGCTTCACCTCCCGCACAGCGTGCTCCATCAGAGGCGCCGTAGGCTGCGCATCCCCCACCTTCCGGCAGATGAAATATACCGGGAGCGCGCAGATGGGTACCAGAAAAAACACCGACGCCGTTCCCAGGTTGGGCACCAGGAACAAGCCGGAGCAGACGGCCGCCACAGCGTAGCCTAGGGAACCGTACCGCCGGGCGGTGGCGTATTTCACCCGCCCGTCCGCATCCTGGATCTGCAACATCCAGCTATCCAGGATGGAAGCGGCGGAAAGCCGGAATGCAGAGCCCCCAACCATGACGATAACCGCCAGGGAGAGTCCCCCCAGCATCGTGCTTCCCGTCAAGGGAACCCACAGCCAAGCGGCGGCGGTAACAAACCAACAAAGGATAAAAACCCTACGGCTGGAACCGATCTTATCGGATATGATCCCAAAAACAGGCGGCGCGGCCATCCCCACAAAGGCGATGGCCGCCATAGCGCTTCCCACTGCCACGCCGCTCATGCCGGTTTCCCGGAGAAACTGGGATAAATAGGAATTAGAACAAAGGCTGGCCCAATAGAGAAATTCCAACAGGCACATGAAACGCTGACGAACCCGATAATCCATGATAGCCCCCATCGCAAAAAGGATAAGCGGACCCCCGCTAACACTGGCGCACAACGCCCATCTTACTAAAAGGGGACGGGCCTTGCAAGGGAAACTTGCCTGCGCGTCCAATACAACGGGCCCTCATAGAGGGCCCGTTTCAGGATCGCGGCTTAAGCGGCGATCTGCTTTTTCTTTCCAAACAGGAGGAACAATACCATCATTCCTGCGGCAAAGGCCGTCATTGCGCCGATGATGGTATAGCACATCCGAATGCCCACCCCGGAGATCAGAGCGCCCACAAGAAGATGGCCCAGGATGCTGGATAGGTTCATCACCGCTCCGTTCATGGTAACCACCGTGGCGTTCAGTCCTGGAGGCGCCATACTGTGGACATAGCTGATGGAATTGCTGAGCATGATGGCGTATACCATGCCGCTGATCATCAGGAGTCCGGTGAGGAGCCATACCCCGCCGATGAGGGCGCAGAGGATCTGCTCTATGGCGTAATAAGCAAAGCAAAGGGGCAGGACCACCTTGGAGGAGTATCTCCGGCCGATGATGGGCACCAGCATAAAAGCGGGCACCTCCATCAAAGCGCGTAGGCCGATGACGATACCCATCATGCTGTTGTCCGCCCCCATGTCGGTGATCAAATAGGGCAGCATGGTATAGCTGCACATAAAGGGCATCCATACGATGATGGCGCAGGCAAAATAGGTCATGATGTAATACTTTTTAAAAACCCGGCCCACCTGGAGCTTCTGCTTGGGCTCATCGCGCTTGGGCGCAGCGGCAGGAGCGGCCGTCGCCTCGGTCTGGCCAATCCGACGGCACAAAAGCAGCACGGGAATGGCGCAGATGGGCAGAAAATAGAAGATGTACTGGGGCGCGATCCAGGCCACCACTAAAGAGGATATCAGAGAAAAGAAGGCATATCCTAGGGAACCGTACTTCCGGGCATGGGCATAAACAATGCGCGGCTCCGCTTCCTGGACCTCCATCAGCCAGCTGTCCATCAAAGACCCCACCGGCAGGCGGCTCCAAGCGTCTACAAACAGGAGAAACACCATCAGGGGAATCCCCGCGATTTTGATGGAAGCCGAGATGGGAATGATGAGCCAAAAGATGGCGGTGATGGTAAAGGTCACGGTAAAGGTCTTGCGCACCGACCCAATCTTATCGGCGATCATCCCCGCGATGGGAGGCGCGATCATGCCGATGCAGGCCAAGGCGCTCTGGATGCTGCCCACCGTAACGCTGTCCATTCCGCTGTTCTTGAGGATCATGGCGATGTAGCTGCTCCCGATCATGGACCCCATGTAAAGGAATTCAACCAGGTTCAGCCTGCGCTGTGTAACTTTGTACTCCACGGAATCAACTCCCTGTAAAAAATAAGTATGGAAAGGCAGCCAAACGGCTCCTTCGTCATCTGCGGACACAAAACACAGTAAACCGGCGAAACCACAAAAAAGCGGCGCTGCCGCTCTCTCTACAAATCCCCTCCCAATTTCATCACGATTAACACTCTATCCCATTACGGCGGCAAAGTAAATACATCATTTGACGTTTTTTCACGGCATTTCTTTGTTTGAAAGACGGCTAAAGCTCATACCCTCCGGCCCAAATATAGATCCACGGTATCATAGATAGTAATGCTTTTGCCAAAAGCCTCGATGGCCTCCCGGATCTCCCGCAAAAGGCCAGTCCGTGCGTCCGCCTCCATGGAGCGGTGGTCGGAATAGGTGTTCAAAAGGGCGAGATAGGATGCCCCGTCCATCACCCGCGTTCTATGGTATAGCCGGTATTGGACCTCTGCAAACCCGTATTCCTCCAGTAAATCCCTGTATCGGCTGCAATCCGGCTCGGCAAACTCGCGGGGTGCCGCTGTTCCAGGCCGATAGCGCCGGTAAGCCCGTTGGATTTCCCGATGCAAGGGGTCCTCTGCCCGGCCCACAAAGGGATGATTCCAAAACAGCGCGATGGTTCCGCCTGGCCGCAGCAGACGATAGGCTTTGGGAAACCCAACCTCCGGCGGAACCCAATGAAACGCTGTGGCGGAATACAGCAAGTCATAGGTTTCCTGGGTATCAAAATCCTCAAAGGATACGCATTCCGCCTGAAAACCAGGCATGCCGGAAAATCGTTTTTGGCAATATGCTATCATACGATCCCCCAAATCCAGTCCGGTCACACGGCATCCTGTGGCTAGAATAGGCCCGGTAGCCTGGCCGGTGCCAATTCCCACCTCAAGGGCAGACCGCTCCCCTTTCAGGCCAGCGTATGCGATTAGATCGGAAAAAAGCGCCCCGGGATAAT
>QAND01000022.1 GCA_003150225.1 Bacillota bacterium | reverse complement strand
GGCGCCAAAGCTAAGCCCCCAGTTCTGGGGATGATAGGCCATGATGGTAACCACGCTCTCCCCAATGCCCCATAACTGAGTCCCCACCAGCAGCGCCAACACCGATACAGCCAGCAGATACGCGCCCCGTTTCAACCTCTTTCCATTCCATCCGCCGGACTGCTTTTTCCGACGGGACTTTCCCTTGGGCACCCGGGTCCATATAAGCTTCATGGCGCCACACTCCTTCCCCAGTATCCATATGGGGAAAGGGCTGTCCCTTATTCCTCTCCGATGCCTCGAATGGCCGGGGCCTCCAGTACGTTTCCATGGATATCATACCGGGAACCATGGCAGGGGCAGTCCCAGGTCTTCTCCGCATCGTTCCACTTCAGGCCACACCCCATGTGGCTGCATTTAGCCTTTATGGTAAATTCCTCCCCAAACTCATTTCGGTATAGGCCCATCCGCTTGCCATCCTTGCGGACTACCTGTCCCCCCTGGGATTCCGGTTTTAAGGAGGGAATTCCCATCCAGCCCGCCGCCAAAGAGGCCGCCAGAGTGCCGGTATGGGCAAGATATCCCCGCGTCATATCCAAAGGCGCTACTCGCCATGGCCGGTACAGTTCTTCGTAAACGCTCTTGCCCCGATGCACCAAGTCGCTCAGAATGCCGGCGGCTGCCAGCGCCTGGCTCATACCCCACTTTTGAAAGCCGGTGGCCACCAGACGACGATCATCGGACTTCCCATACCAGCCGATAAGCGGAACCCCGTCATAGGGCATACAATCCTGTGCAGACCACCCCTCCATGCTCTGCACACGGCCAAACTGTTGCCGGGTCCGTTCCAAAAGCCGTTGGTATGGATTCCCCTGAGGATCCTTTCCGGTAGGATGCCGTATTCCCGAAGCGATGATCCACTCCCCCGCGGGACGATAGCTTGGGCTATCCTCCTCTACGCCAAAATACATGGCGCAGAGCTTAGGTCCCTCCAAACGGCAAGCGTAGGAACGCTCTTGATACATGCGGGCATAATACATGCCTGGCTTATCCAGAATGGGATAATGTGTGGCTATAACAACATGGCTGGCCATGACGCCTCCTTCGGGCGTATGAACCCGGCCAAAATCATCGATGCGCAAAGCCCGGGTTTCCTCATAGATACGACATCCCCTCTTGGCTAGCGCCCTGGCCATGCCCTGTACAAATTTCAGAGGATGAAAGATGGCCTGGTCCTCCAATACCAATGCGGCTTTCGTTGCAAAGGGCAAAGCCTCCTCCGCCCAGCGGCTCTCAATCCCTGCCCGCTTATGGGCGTCTTTCTCCCGTTTTAAAGTCTCCACCCCCTGCTCGGTGGCAGCATACAGATAGAATGGCGCGGCCGCATAGTCGCATTGCACCTCCCAATCCCGCAAAAGCGCGGGATACTCCAAAAGCGCCTCTCGATTGGCCTGGCCGTGAAGAGAAGCACCGCGGGGACCTTTGCGCCGGATCAAATCCTGGTAGCAGGTGGCTCCGTGCTGCACTGTGATCTTAGCCGTGGTGCCGCCGGTGGCGCCCGACCCCAAGCGCCGAGCCTCCAAAAGCACCACCCCATAGCCCTTTTCCATCATGCGAGCGGCGGTGCACAGTCCCACGATACCGCCTCCAATGACGCACACATCCGCCGAAGTCTTCTCCGTAAGAGGCGGATAGTCCGTCCGCTCCACGCTCTTCTCCCAGTAGGATTCCATTAGGACGCTCCTTTTTCTTCCAATCTATCGGTTAGTATGGCGCGGCCGCAGGATTCTATACCATAGGCTAAAACGATTCTCTCCCACGGGCCCATAAATTTGGACAAAAAATCATATTTCCGCCATATTATGTCACCTAGGATTAACATTTATATAAAAATCACTTGCTATCCTAACATCATCAAGGGAACGAACGGCTCCCAGGAAAGGAAGGGAATTCCATGTTACAGGCAATCATGATCGGCACTGTGGTTCTCGCGTTTTTGCCCATGGTCTGGTGCGGGTATCTCACGTTGACCTTATACCGTCAGTATCAAATACAGCAGCGGTTCTCAAAAGGGATTAGGGTTCCCGTCTACCGGCCTCGGGGCTAACCCATCAGCTTTTCCCGGCGGTTTCCTGCGCCATATAACCAACCAATCCAAATAACCAATCCAACGCAGCAGAGAAAAACCCTTTTTCATCATCTAATTTTGCGCAACCGAAGCCACCGGTAAAAGCCGCCGATTTCCGGCGGCTTTTTTGTGTAAAAGACCGCGCATAAACCTCCTTCTCCTGGGCACACTATGAGTGAATCTTCGGAGGTGAGAAAACATGCAGGCCAACAAAAGTATTGGTTGTACCGTAACCCAGTGTGTGCATCATTGCCAGAGCGAGAATTTCTGCTCCCTGGATCAGATTTCCGTGGGTACCCACGAGCAGAATCCCACTCAGTGCCAGTGCACCGATTGTGAATCCTTCCGTGTAAAATAACGATTCGCGCAAAAGAACTCCGCCAGGCGGGGTTCTTTTGTTTTTGGATAGGTTCAACCCCATGGGGAATCCTAATTCCATGAAACCCGTAACCCGTGCCATCTACGACTGTATCCTGGACTTCCCCGGAGAAACCGTCTCCTTTCTCTTTCGGGAGACGGGGTATCCTATGCTTTCCATTTTAGATGCCCTCAACCGCCTGGAAGAGCAAAACTTCATAGTGGTAGACCGCTCCTACGTGGATCCAGGCTGCTACCGGTGCTACCCTACCCTGGACTAACATAGTTTTTCCCCTGCCGGGACAAACTATGAAGGCGGATGCATCGAATAAGAAAGGACTGATCCTATGCATAAGGACCTGCCCCAGGACCGGGCCATCAAAAAGTCCTACCGCGAGGAAGAGGATGCGATTTTGCACCTGGAGCCCGAATCGGTGGTCTCCACCACCGAATGCACCGGTCTGGTTCAGGCGGAAATCGTCTCGCAGCCCGAGGTGGAATCCTATCTGGAGATCTACGACATCCCCCTCAAAGAGGATGGGGCGCATGTGCGGGGAAACCGCCATACCAACGGAGACGGCCGCATCCTTCATTAAAAAAGAGCCCGCATGGGCTCTTTTTTAATAGCAAAACATCCGAAGAGATTTCGCCCTCTTTTGCTCCTCCGGTCACACTAAAACATATTCTTGGATTTCTCCGACGCTTTATGAGTTTTTATGCGTTTTTATGGGTTTTCTATCGGTCTTTCTCGACAAAAACCTTGCTATTTCATCCAAATAAATCATATAATTAATGTTACATTGTTACCAAATTTATGTTGGGCGAATATCGCCGCATATTTATTCAGTATGGCAAGACCGCGGCTGCGGCCTGCAGGGTGGATGATAGGGTGGAGAAAGCGAAGATGCCGCATACAGACGCATATCCCCTTTCCCAAAGCCAGCAAAACATCTGGCGGCTGGAAAGGACCCATTCCGGCGCTCCCATCGGCAACATCTGTGAGGCCGTTCACATCAGGGGGCGGTTTGATCCTGCCCTTTTGCAGGAAAGCCTCAACCATGTCCTGGCACAGGACGCCTCCCTGCGCACACGACTTCTCCTCTCAAAGGAGGGGGAACCCCGGCAATATACGGCGGATTATACGCCCGTTCATTTTCCCGTATTCGATTTTACCCTGTCTTCCAAAGAAAGCTTTGATCACTGGGAGGCCACAGTGGCGCGGGAGCCCCTTCCCCTGGTGGGCGGCCCCCTTTTTTCCTTTTCCATCTTTAAGCTGGGAGAATCCCATGGCGGCGTCCTTCTAAAAACCCACCATATCATCTCGGACGGCTGGTCCCAGGTGCTGCTCACCAACCGTGTGGCGGCTGCCTATCTTGCTCTGTTGGCAGGGGAACCCCTTGTGGAGGAATCCTATCCCAGCTATCGCCGTCATGTGGATAAGGAGCAGGCCTATGCCACGTCCGCCGCCCATGGACGGGACCAGGCGTTTTGGGAAAACCTTCTGGCAGAGCCCTTCACCCCTGCGGCCATCAAGGAATGCAAAAGCGCCCAGGTCAGCCCCATTGGGCTTCGAAAGACCTTTGATCTGCCGGAGCTATTAAACCACGCCATCTTTTCCTTCTGTGAACAAAATCGGGTCTCCCCCTTTGCGGTTTTCTATATGGCCTTGGCCATCTACCTCAAACGGGCCAAGGGACTGGATCGGTTCAGCATCGGCGTGCCCATCTTCAACCGGGGGGATTTTGTCGACCGGGAAACCACAGGTATGTTCGTCAGCACCCTGCCCTTTCTCTTTTCCCTGGACGAAAGCTGGAGTTTTGAGGAGTTTAATCGCAACCTAGGGGAAAGCTGGTACGATCTTCTGCGCCACCAGCGGCTTCCCTTTGCCGAGATCGCGGCTCAGGCCCGGGCACAGCATCCACATATGGATCAGCTCTTTCACCTGGTGCTTTCCTATCAAAACGGGGTCATCATGGCGGGAGAGGACGCCTCGGTCACCTTGTCGGGACAATGGGATTACAACGGCTACCAAGGGGAGCAGCTGTGCATCCATCTCAATAATATACGGGACATCCACCGGTATTCCGTAAGCTACGACTATCTGGCCCAGCTCTTCTCAGAGCGGGAGATCACAGATCTACACAGCTACCTTACCGGTATCCTGTACCAAGCCCTAGAGAATCCAAGGATCCCCATCCGGGAGATTGCCCTCCCCAGCCGGGAAGAGCAGGAGACGGTGCTCTTCGATTTCAACCGGACAAATGCCCCCCTGCCTTTTCATACCCTGTATGAAGGCCTGCGCCTTGCCTATGAAAAGCACCCCCGGCGGGTAGCCGTCATCCACGATGGCCACCGCTATCCCTACGCCCTTTTGGAGCAGCGGGCAAACGATTACGCCCATGCCCTAAGCGATTCCCGGGAGCCGGTAGCTATTGGACTGCCCCGAACCCAGGAACTGCTCATGGCCATGGCGGGAGCAGCCCAGGCGGGACGCCCCTGGGTGCTGCTCTCTCCCTCTCTGCCCCAGGAGCGGGCGGAGGAGCTGATCCGGGACAGTGGAGCCACCACCCTCCTTCTTTCAGAGGACAACGCTTCCTCCTTCGCCCACCTGGAACTGCCCATCCTCTCCCCCCAGTCGCTACCTCACGTCCCCGAGGCCTTTGTCTGTCCCGCCGCACCCGGAGATCTTGCCTATCTCGTCTATACCTCCGGCAGTACCGGACATCCCAAAGGGGTGGAGATCACCCAGGAAAACCTGTGTAGCTTTGCCTCTGGCATGTCCTCTCTTTACGGCCATGGAGCAGTACTGTCCCTCTGCAACCTAGGCTTTGACGTGTTTTTGCTGGAGAGTATGGCCGCCCTTTTAAACGGGCGTACCATCGTTCTGCCCCGGGAAGAGGATCTGGAGCGTCCCCAGCGGCTGGCGGAACTGATCACCGGCTTTGCAGTGGGGACTATGGCCCTAACTCCTTCCAGACTAAGCGCATACCTCAAAAACCCTGCCTTCCAACGAGCCGTGGTGCGGGTGGAGTCTCTCATCTGCGGAGGAGAATCCATCTCCCCCGCCCTGCTCCATCAGATCCAGCTTCTCACCGATGCCCGGATCTACAACCAATATGGCCCTTCCGAAGCCACGGTAGGGGTCAGCTACAAGCTGCTCAACGGTACCAACGCCATCACCGCCGGCCGGCCCATGGACAACTGTAAGCTTTACGTGCTGGATCAATACCGCCACCCCCTCCCCATCGGAGTCTACGGGGAAATATACATTGGCGGTAAAAACGTAGGCCGCGGCTATCGAAACGCCTCAGAATTAACGGAAAAGAGCTTTTTTCCCAGCCCCTTTTCCCATGGGGAGCGCCTCTACCGTACCGGGGACGTGGGATGCTGGACGAAGGACGGTGAACTGCTGCTGGGCGGCCGGATGGACAGCCAGCTCAAGGTTCGGGGCGTACGGCTGGAACCCCAGGAGATCACCGCCTGCCTCCTGGGCCATCCTAGGATTACGGACGCCGCGCTCCGGATGGCAGAGCTTTCCGGCGTCCCCTGTCTTGTGGCCTACTACACCACCAGCGCTCCCCTAACAAAGGGGGAGCTGCTTCGGCATATGGGACGTAGCCTACCGGATTATATGATCCCAGCGCACCTGGTGGAGGTGCCGGAAATTCCCCTGAGCCCCAATGGCAAAGCGGACGTTTCCCTCCTGCCCTTGCCCCAAGCTTCTCCGGAGGATGCTTCCGCCACCCCTTTAGAGCGGCAGATACTGGATCTTTTCCAGCGGGTGCTGAACCGCCCAGGGCTCACCCCCAACAGCGATTATTTTTCGGTCGGCGGGGATTCCCTCAATGCCATGGAAACTCTGTTGGAGCTGGAGTCCATTCACGGCCTGACCCTCACCGTATCCGATCTTTACGCCCTGCGAACCGCTCGAAACCTAGCCGCGCTTTTAGCGGACGAGACCGCAGCGCTTCCCAAGGCCACCGGCGTCCCCGCAGCGCCAGATTTAGAGGATTATCCCCTAACGCCCGCCCAGGCCGGAATTTTCCTACAGTCCCAGCTGGACCCCGCAGGTCTCGTCTACCATATGCCGGGGCATCTGGTTCTGCCCACTGGGCTGGATCTCCAGCGCCTGGAATCCGCCATGATTCGACTGATCCAGGAGGAGCCGATTCTGCGGACGGGATTTTATCTCCGAGACGGCCAGCCCCGGCAGCGGGTATCCCCCCATGTGGAATTCCATCTGGATTCCCTCTCGGCCGCCACCTTAGAGGAGGCCCAAAAGGCGTTCCTCGCTCCCTTTGACCTGGCGTCGCCTCCCCTATTCCGGGCCGCCACCTGGAAAAAGGAAAGCGGAGAAACCCTCCTTCTGCTGGACCTGCACCATCTCATCGGGGATGGTCTCAGCACGTCCCTCTTCCTTGAGCGGCTGGATCGGTGTTATAGAGGGAAATCCCTCCATAAACCCTCCCTCCGATACATCGATTACGCCCATTATCTGGCCCAGGAACGGCAGATAGATCTGACCTACTGGGAGGAAACGCTCCCCAAAGAACCAGTGGAGCTGCCTACCGACCTTCCCCGGCAGAGAACTTTTGACTACCGGGGAGAGCAGCACCGGTTTCAGTTGGACCGGTGGACCGCCCAGGCCTGTCGAGATTACTGCGCCCAGCGGGGAATCTCCCTGTTCACCCTTTTGGCAGGAGTGTTCGGCATCCTGCTCTCCAAGATATCGGGAGCGGATTCCCTCTCCCTGGGCACTCCCATGGCAGGACGAAACCATTCGCAGCTGGACCAAATGCTGGGCTGCTTTGTCAGCACCCTGCCCCTTACCCTGACACCCAACGCTTCAGCGGCGGCGCGGGACTATCTCGCGGACACCGGAAAGCGGATCATGGAGCTTCTGGACCGGCAGGACACTCCTCTTGAGCGCCTGCTCCCCCTGGGCAAAAACCCCCATAGCCTGGGCGGTAACCCCCTGTACAGCGCTCTGTTTTCCCTCCGGCCCAAATCGGAGGAATCCCTCGCTCTGGATGGGCATCCCCTTAACCTAATCCCCATTCCCACCCATACCGCTAAGCTGGAGCTTTCCCTGGAAGCCGCTCCCCAAGCGGATGGCATCGCCTTTACCCTGGAATACGCCTCCTCCCTGTTCGAGGAGGCTACCATCGCCCTCTACGGACGGTGCTACCGCACCATCCTCGGGGAGATTCTCGCGGATGACAGCCGTGCCATCGGCGCTCTAGCCGTCCTCTCCCCCAGCGATCGGTTCCGTCTGTGGGATCAACACAATCAAACCAAGATCCCCTTCCTAAAGCTGCCGCTGGACGTTCAAATCGACCAAGCGGCCAAAACACATCCCCACCGCGTTGCCATCCGGTTTGAGGAGGAAACGCTCACCTATGGGGAGCTTCGCACCCAGACCGATGCCCTGGCCGCCCGCTTGCAGGCCGCTGGCGCCCAGCGGGGCGCCGTCATCGCCCTATGCTGCCGCCGAACGCCCCAGCTTCTGCTTTCCATGATCGCCATTGCCAAGGCGGGCTGTGCCTATCTGCCCGTTTCTAGAGACCTTCCCCCTGCCCGGGTAGCCTATATGCTGCAAAACGCAGGCGCCGTCATGATCCTCACAGACGGTACTGGGGAGGACGCGCTCCGGGAGAGTCAGCTTCCCCGGATCACCATAGACTGTCATTGCCAAACGCCATTCCGGCCCGTAGAGGGCCGGACGGAAGAGGACCTTCTCTATGTCCTATATACCTCTGGCTCCACCGGCATGCCCAAAGGGGTCATGGTACCCCACCGGGCCATCTGCAACCTGCTACTGAGCATCGGGGAACTGCTGGCTCCCACCCATGGTCCGGTGCTGTGTACCACCGGCATAACCTTCGATACCTTCATCACTGAAAGCCTCCTCCCCCTAGCCCTGGGCCGTACCGTAATCCTGGCTGGCGAAGAGGAATCCCTTCTTCCCTGGCGTATCGCCTCCCTCATGGAACGGTACCGGCCGGGGCTGGCACAGTTTACTCCTTCCCGCCTCCAGATGTGCTTGGGGGAGGAAACCTTCCGCCGGGCCATGGCAGGGGTAGAGTCAGTGATTCTGGTGGGGGAAGCCCTATCGGACGGCCTGCTGCGGCTTTTGCAGTCCACCGGAAGCGTACGTATCCTCAATATGTACGGTCCCACCGAAGCAGCGGTCTATGTGACGGTGGCGGACCTCACCCGCGAGAGCCGCTCCACCATAGGCCATGGCCTGGCTAATTGCCGCCTATATGTCTTGGATGAAACCCAGGCCCCCGTGCTTCCCACCGCCCAGGGAGAACTTTACCTGGCCGGGGACTGCCTGGCGCTGGGCTATTGCCAACGGCCCGATCTAACCCAGTCTGCCTTCCTTACAGATCCCTTCTTCCCTGGGGAATCCATGTACCGCACCGGGGACATGGTCCGGCTCCGTGCAGACGGTTCCCTGGATTTTCTGGGTCGGCTGGATGGCCAAGTCAAGATTGGCGGTCAGCGGGTAGAGCTTCAGGAGGTGGAAACCGCCCTTTTGGATACCGCGCTCATCTCCCAGACAGCGGTGTTAGGGGTGGAGGATGGCGCCGGCAGCAAGTTTCTCTGGGCTTTCCTGGTACCCGCCAGAGAATCCAAGCTGGACCTGGACGCCCTCCGGGCCCGGCTGGCTCAGCGTCTGCCCCGCCACATGGTACCCCAGCGGATGACCATCCTCTCCTGCCTGCCCCAGACCGCCAGCGGCAAAACCGATCGCCTGGCTCTGCTGGCCCGGGCTTCGGAAACCGATCCTTCCCCGGCTCCCGCTGCTCCCGGTGCGAAAAAGCCCGCATTGGAACCCCACTGTGACCCAGCCCAGCATCCGCCACAGGAGGATGGGGCCGGCTTCCATTCCCTTTCCAGGATGGAACCGCCTGCAAAAGTCACTCCCAGCCCGGAGCCACTGCCCCCGCATGAACTGCCGTCCGATCTCTGGACGCCGCCCAGTGTGGATGCCCTTGCCGCACTCTGGCAGCAGGTGCTGCACATCCAGCCTCAGCCCAATCAATCCTTCTTCCAACAGGGGGGCACCTCCCTGGGCGCCCTCAGCCTGTTGAGCCTGTACTATGGAAACGGCTGGTCCATGACCCTTTTGGACTTCTACAATCACCCTACCCTGGTCCAGCAAGCCGCCCTGCTGAACGCCCCGTATCAAGAGGGGACGGCTAAGGAGCCCATCGCGACCTTCCCAGCGGCGCAGCCGGTTGAAGAAATAAAATCGGAGTTTTTGCCGCAGCCTGCCCGCCCCACTGGACCAGTAGCAGCCTCTTCCCGGGATACGCTCCTTCTGACGGGGGCCACGGGATATCTTGGTGCCCACCTTCTAAAAACGCTGGTAGAGGCGGATAGGGGGCCTGTCCTATGCCCCATCCGAGGCGGGCAGGAACGGCTCTATAGCATCCTCTCCTGGTATTTTGGCCAGGGATGGCTGGATCTCCATCGGAGCGACCTCCGGGCAATCCCAGGCGATATCACCCAGCCGCGGCTGGGGTTGGGGCAATCCATCAAGGCAGGTGGACTGATCCACGCCGCCGCCGATGTACGCCACTACGCGCCGCCGGCGGATTCCCTTCGCACCAACCGGGATGGCACCGCTCATGTTCTTTCCTTGGCCTGGGATCTAGGCGTCCCCCTGCACCATATTTCCACCATCAGCGTATCGGGGGAATACCTTACCGCATCCCCTCAAGAGGAGCGAACCTTTACGGAAAGGGACTACGACATCGGCCAGAACTGGCGGGACAACGTCTACGTCCAAAGCAAATTCCTGGCCGAAGGGCTGGTGCATCAGGCCATAGAGCGGGGTCTTCACGCCTCCATCTACCGGGTCGGCCACCTGGTAGGCCGGGACAGCGACGGCATGTTCCAGCGCAACCCGGAGAGCAACTCCCTGTTCTCCTTCCTCCAAGGGCTGCGCCACCTGTATCGGATGCCCCTTTCCCAGCGGGATACCCAGGTGGAACTAACGGCCGTCGATCTCTGCGCCCGGGCCATCTCCCTATTGATGCAATCGGATCCCGGGGTATACCATGTGATCAATCCCCACACCCTGTCCCTATACGAACTATCCCAAGAGCTGGGGCTATCCATAGAGCCGGTGCCGGATCAATCCTTTGAAACCCATCTGGCCCAGGTGCTGCGGGGGGAGCACGGCCACGCCCTCAGCATGGTACTGGACCTCTGGCTCCGGTCAAAGGCCGTTCCCACCCGCATTCACCCTACCGCCAATAGCACCCAGGACGCGCTATCGGCTCTGGGCTTTGCCTGGCCAGAACCGAGCCCCGCCCGGCTTTTAAAAGCCTTTTTCCGCTAATTTCGCCGTGAGTGAGCATTCTAAGAAAGGAGGGCACCCATGTTTTCCGACACCATTATGGTCATCCTATGCCTTTGCGTAGTCGTGATCTTTGCATTCATCATCCGAACCGTTCGGAACGGCAAACCGCACCTGATTCACAAAATCTATCTGACCGCCTCGGTGCTACTTGCCATCTGGATGCTCTCCCTCATCGCCATGAAGCTCACAGATCCTGCCAACACCATCATGCTCTATGTATGGGATGCGCTCGTTTACCTGGGCTGCGGCACCATTTCCACCCTCTGCTTGCTCACGGTACTGGTATTCACCAAAGGTCTGGAACGGATGCCCAAATCCTACTACTGGCTGTTTGTTGTGCCCGTCATCGTAAACCTAGCGGTTTGGACCAATCCCCTGCATCATCTGTTCTACCGGGTGTTTTCGGTGGACATCAACCAGGTGGTCTTCGGGCCCATCCTATATTTGTCGGGGCTCTATATCTTCACCCAGTTCGGCTTCTCCATTTTCTACCTGGTCCGATTTGCGGTAAAAAGCCAAAATCGGCTGTTTATGAAGCAGGCCGCCCTGTTTGCCATTGGAAGCCTGGTGCCGGCGGTGGTAAACCTATTAACCACCCTGCGGATCTTCCATCTGACCATCGCCGCCACTCCCATCAGCCTTATCGTAACCATGGCTTGCCATGGCCTGGCCATCTTCCACTTCCATTTTCTCGACATCAAACCCCTTGCGATGCAGCGGGTATTGGACTGGATCTCGGACTGCTATCTCATCACCACCGAAAGCGGACTGATTTTGGGATTCAACCAACCCCTTTTAGCGGTGTTCGGGGCATGCAAATCCCTGCGGGAAAACGGCTTTCTTTCAGACTGCCTAAAGGACGAAGATCTCCAGAACTGCAGCGCCATGTACAACTTGATCTCCTCCATCGAGGCAAGTCGTACCGCTAAGAGCAACGTCTCCTATGAGCAGCCGGTCCAGGTGATTCAAAACGACGAGCTCACCCGATTGGCCTATATGGCCGAGGTCACCCCTTTGATCATCGAGGAACGGATTCAGGGGTTCGTGGTTATCTTCAAGGACATCACCAAAATCAAGGAAAGCATGCAGCGGCTCCAAGATAGCCATATCCGCATGATGGAACAGGAGCGGCTGGCCTCTCTGGGCCAGATGGCCGGCGGACTGGCCCATAATCTCAAAACCCCCATTATGAGCATCTCGGGAAGTGCTACCGCCATGGAAAACCTGGTGGTGGAGTGCGAAGCCAGCTTGGGCGATTCCGAAGTTACGCCGTCGGACTATCGGGAAATCTACGCCGAAATGCGGGATTGGCTGGATAAAACGAGGGAAGCCTGCGCCTATATGTCGGACATCATCAGCGCCGTCAAAGGCCAAGCCGCCAATGTAACAGTATCCGAATCCGCCGAATTCTCCTTGGATGACCTTCTCAGACGGGTTTCGCTGCTGCTCCGCCACGAGCTTTTGTCCGGTGGCTGTAAGCTTCAGATAGAGGATCATATGGAAGGGGAGGTATTCCTACACGGGGATATCAACAACCTGGTGCAAGTGGTCAACAATCTGATCAGCAACGCTATCGACGCCCAGCTGCCAGGAGGGGATCACACCATTACCATCGGCATCGCCCGGAACGCAGAAGCACAGGCCTTGGATCTCACCGTACGGGATCGGGGCGTGGGCGTCCCACCCGAGATTGCCGGCAAGCTGTTCCGGCAGATGGTCACCAGCAAAGGAACCCGGGGAACCGGGCTCGGAATCTATATCAGCAATGCCGTTATACGGGGCAAATTCGATGGCACCATGTGGTATCAGGCCAATCCCCCGGGCGGATCCATCTTTGGTATGTCCTTCCCTATTGGGAATATCACCATAAAAGAGCGCAAACAACTGAGGAATTAAGATGAGAAAGAACAGAATCGGCAAACAAGAGCGGCAGCAGCAGTATACCATCCTTGCGTTGGACGATGACCGTATCATGACGGAAACCCTTCAGTCCTATTTTGAAAACTCCGGGTTTCGTGTGGACATCGAAAACGACCCCTATGCCGCCATTGAACGGGTTCGCCGGGGCCAGTATGATATTCTATTGCTGGACTTTTTGATGGATCCCATCTGCGGCGATGAGGTAGTGGCCCAGATTAGGGCTTTTAACCAGGAGCTTTTCATCATCCTGCTTACCGGACACAAAAGCATGGCGCCGCCCATCCGCACCATTCGGGAACTGGATATTCAGGGATATTACGAAAAGAGCGACCGGTTTGACCAGCTGGAGCTCCTGGTGGAGTCCTGCGTCAAGTCCATCGATCAGATGCGCACCATTCGTAAATACCGGGACGGCCTTCAGGATATTCTGGACAGCACCCCCCTGCTATACCAGCTACAGCCTCTTTCCAGCCTTCTCCAAGTGGTTCTAGACCAGATCCGTCGGATGCTGCCGGATGCCAGTGCCTGCGTGTATTTGGGCGGAGTGCCTTCCATGGAAATTCCTCCGGTATACCAGGGCATCGGCCGGTATGAGAGCAACCTCTGCCTGGCCCGGGAATGGTATTTAAAGCTGGCTGATCAAGAGTACGTCCCCGCCCAGCGGAACATGGCGGAACGGCAGCTGGTTCTACCCTTGTACAATGAACACCACCAGATAGAGGGGATTTTCCTTCTAGACCTACCCGATGGCTTCCCGGAGCACGGCTTGACTCTTCTTGAGGTTTACGCCAAGCAAGTGGCGGCGGCCATCAGCAACATCACCCTGCATCTGCTGGTAAACCAGAAAAACGAGGCGTTGAACCAGGCCTATGCCAAGCTGCGGGACAACTATCTGGAGGTGATCCAGGCCATCCGAGCTCTGGTGGACGCCAAGGATATCTACACCAGAGGCCATTCGGATCGAGTCTCCTATTTTGCCGATTTGGTCGCCCAGGCTCTGGGTAAGGACGAAGCATATCGTGAACGGATCCGGGTTGCCGGCCTTTTCCACGATATCGGCAAAATCGGGACCGCGGACCAGCTTTTAAATAAGCAAAGCCGGCTCACCGCCGAGGAGTATGAGGAGATACAGTTACACCCCCAGCGGGGTAGTGAAATTCTCAGTGCCGTCAGCACTTTCCGTCCCATCGCCCCCATCGTGGAATGCCATCATGAACGCTTTGATGGCCGGGGATACCCCAATGGCCTCTCGGGGGAAGACATCCCCGAGGAATCCAGGATCATCAGCGTGGTGGACGCCTTTGACGCCATGACCTCCGACCGACTTTACCGTTCCAGCATTGGGATTGAAAGAGCCAAAGAGGAGCTAAAAAACGGCAGGGGAACCCAATTTGATCCCAGGATCGTAGACGTCTTTTTGACCATCCTTCACGAGTACGACCGGGTACAGGAGAAGATCGCCTGGACCTATGCAACCATTCCCCAGGATTCCTCCTCACCCCAGCTTCCATAGAAAGGAGCCTCTTATGGCAAAAGCATATCCTCTCAACCAAGTAACCTATTATAATGACTATCGGAGCATGCTTCGGGATATCTCCGAAAAATATGGCCAGGCCCCCGCTGTCACCTACTATTCCCGAGACGGACAGGAGCACCACCACAGCTATATCCAGCTGGAACAAGACGTAGCCCATTTGGGGGAAGCCCTCTGCCTCTCGGGACTGGCAGGCCAGCACATCGCCATCGTCAGTGAGAACAGCTACGCCTGGCTGGTGGCCTATTTTGGCATCATCACCAGCGGCTCAGTGGCGGTCTGCATCGACATCGAACAATCCGACGACACCATCCGCGCCATGGTGGCCCAGGCGGACTGCGCAGCTGTGGTGGCCTCCCAAAGCCTCTCCTCCATCTGTGCGCCCCTTATGGAGCAGGGCTGCATCCAACGGATCCTCACGGTGGATCCCAGGGAAAAAGCTCCCGACCTTTTCTGGGCGTTCTGTCAGAAAGGAGCTGCCAGCCTGGATGGGGGAGGCCTTCTGTACAGCCAGGTGCAGACCGATCCCACGGCTACGGCGGCCATTGTCTATACCTCTGGTACCACCAGTACTGCAAAACCCGTAATGCTGAGCCAAAAGGCCATTCTCACCAACGCTGCCGATGCACTGGCCTTTGTAGAAGCAGGCCGCCGCTCTTTCAGCGTGTTGCCCTTTTACCACACCTATGGGTTTACCCTCGCCGCTCTTGTCAGCTTGATGGACGGTATCAACATCTGTATCAGCGGCGATCTAAAGACCATGATACGGGATCTATCCGCTTTCCAGCCCCATACCATCATCGCCGTACCCCTCATCGCGGAGATGATCCACAAGATGATCTGGGCCAGTATCGAAGAAAAAGGAAAAAAGGATCAGGTACGGACCCTCATCAAAATGGGCAAGGCGCTGGGCAGACCCGGCATGTTCCTGCCCAAAGCGATTTTTGAGGGGATCAGAAACTCCCCCATTGGGGAGCTGAACCTCATTATGTGCGGCGGCGCCTACCTGAGCCAGCAGGTGGCGGAGGACCTGTTGGCTTTTGGTATCCTGGTACTCCAGGGCTATGGCATCACCGAATGCTGCCCTCTGGTCTCCGTCAATCGGAATAAGACCGCCAATATGGCGTCGGTCGGCCGGCCCCTGCCCCATTTCCAGATAAAGATTAAGGACGGGGAGATCCTGGTTCGGGGAGATAGCCTTATGAACGGCTACTACAACAATCCCGGCCTAACCCAGGAGTCCCTGGATGAGGGTTGGTTCAAAACCGGGGACATCGGCTATTTTGATAAGAAAGGCCATCTGTATATCACCGGTCGTACCAAGAACCTGATCGTCATGAAGAACGGCAAGAAAATCCCTCCGGAGGAAATTGAAAACGCACTGATGGCCCTTCCCCTGGTAAAGGAAGTGGTGGCCTATGGAGCGGCCAGCGGTAGTTCCGCCGACGACGTACGCCTGGCCGTCGCCGTATACCCCGACCCCACCATGACCCAGGGCATGACCTCCTATGAAATTTTGGATCGGCTCCAAAAAGAGGTGGATCAGCTCAACCAAAAGCTGCCGGTCTATAAGCAAATACAAATGGTCCACATCCGGGAAAGCGAGTTCGAAAAAACCGCGTCCAAAAAGATCAAGCGACAGATGATTTAGAAAGGAGAGGGCTCCCCATGCTGGAATTGGTACAGGAGATCATCTACAACGTCACAGGCAAACAGAATATCACCTACGAAACCGACTTCATCAAGGATCTGCAGCTTACCTCCTTCGACGTGATGAACATCGTATGCGCCTTTGAGGACCGGCTGAACGTGGACATCCCCACCCGGGATGTCTGGCAGCTTCACCAGGTAAAGGACGTCATCGCCTATATGCAGGAAAAAGGCATCGAACTGGATTAACAAAGGGAGCTGACTACCATGGCAGATCACGCGGTACAAATCCATATCTATCCCGAGCCCCATTCCACAGGCCGGACGGAACGGCTTCTGGGCCTGTCCAGAGCTTACGCCCTTTCCCTGGGCCAGAACCCCGCGTCCATCACCTCCCCCTTGCGATCCCAAGAGGGAAAGCCCTACTTTCCCCACGCCCCCTGGCTGCATTTTTCCATCACCCACAGCGGAGATTACTGGCTATGCGCCCTTGGAACAATTCCGCTGGGCTTAGATCTGCAACGGCATCAGGACTGCGATAGGGCCGCCATCGCTCAGCGGTTCTTTCATCCCCTGGAGCAAAGCTATCTGGAACAAACCGCGTACCAGGACTTCTATTCCATCTGGGCTGCTAAGGAAAGCTATTTGAAGTATACTGGCCAGGGCCTCCCCGGCGGCTTGAACGGCTTTTCCGTAGTGGCGGACGGCGCTCTTGCCGCGTCTGTCAACGGCGCAGCGCTGCACCACCTTCCTTTTTCGGAGGGATACAGCCTCTGCCTGTGCGGTCAGCTTTCCACCCCCATCCAGCTTCAATGGCATGGCTGATACTACCAGTTAAAAAAATTGACCGTATCCAGCAGCGCGGCAGTGCTGCGTCTCAATATCATTCCCGCCAGCCAAAACTAGATTTCTTCCCAAGGTTGGTCACGGTAGGATCCCATCTCTATACTGTGTTTCACCCTATCGGCGGAAGGGAATGCCCCTTTTGTGCCTCTTAATGGTTTAATCTGCCCTATGATCAACATAACAAGGGTATTTGAAGGCAATCAGATCAACGTGTACCAAAGCCCTACAAAACGTAGCGTGGTACGCCCATGCCAGGCCAAAAGATTGATCAGCAAATCGTTGGATGGATGCTCATACCAAACAACGTGTACTTTAGTGTGTACCCAGGCACAACAAAACCCCCGAGAATAAAGGATTCTCGGGGGTTTTTCTGGTGCGGTCACCGGGACTTGAACCCGGATGGTTGCCCACACGCCCCTCAAACGTGCGCGTCTGCCTGTTCCGCCATGACCGCATGGAGGGCAATACGTGAATATTATAGCGGAAATGCCGCAAAAGTCAATAGAAACTATTGCACGCCGCCCGCCTTGATGTCATCTCCCTCCCGGTAGATATACCACTGTTCCACGGCTTTGAACACGTTCTTATCCCGCGCCATAGTAACCCCCTGAATCATGGAATGGTACACCAGAGTATTGGTCCTAAAATACAGGCTCATCACGGGAAGCTCATCCACCAAATACCGCTGCAGCGCCAGGCTGGCCTGTTTGATCTCGCTTTCTGTTACAGCACCGCTGTATGCATCAAGCAGATTGTTGAGCTGGGTAGAGGAATAATGGCTGTAATTGTTAGCGCCGGCAGAATGCAGAAAGAAGGAGACGTCAAAATCCTTACCAATATCAAAGCCACAGAAGGCAAGGTCAAAATTACCGTTCTGGAGCGCCTTGGTGTACTCCTCCCAGGGAAGAACCGATACCTCCGCCCGCAGGCCCACCCTACCCAGTTGAGTCGCCACCAGGCGGGCGGCGTCAGCCCGAGTATTGGCGCCGGGATTCTCGTTGACGATGATGTTCAGCTTAAAGCTTGCCCCGCTCTTCTCCAGATAGCCGTCCCCGTCATCGTCCGCAAATCCCAGACCGGACAACAGCTCCTGCGCCCTGGCAGTGCTGTATTCATAGGTAAAAGTGGAACTGCTGTAAAGATAGCTATCCGGCGTCACAGGCACGTCCACCAGCACCGCATTGCTCAGGTAGATGGAGCTGATGATCTCCCCCCTATCGATGGCGTACAGGATGGCTTTCCGCATCTCGGGGCTGGATACCGCCGAGCGGTATACATTGGGTACGATGCACTCGTATTCCTGCGTCATAAGAGGAACGGTATTGATCAAATCCTTCTGGCGATAGCGGGACGCCGTCAGCAATGTGGAATGAACCAGGTTTACCAGGTTTGCATCCAAGGAGCTGAGGGCAGCGGCAGTGTCGGGCACCGCCGTCACGTTGATGGTGCTGATGTAGGGCTGACGCCGCCAGCCATTAGCGTTGGCGGAAAGCACCATGCTCTTTCCCTTCTCCAGGCTGGAAATGGAATAGGGGCCGGTGCCAGCGGGCAGGTTATCCCCTCCGCCATAGCTTCGAGGCAGTATTGGAAAGGACATGGCAGAGATGATCCGGTGCCCCGGCACCTTCACCTTGACCATTAGGGTAGTCTCATCCTCGGCGGAATAACTGTCAATCAGGTCAAAAACCCCTTCATAGATGGAATCCACCCTACTGTTATCGGCGTAGCTTTTCAAGAGATCCAAGGTCTTTACCACATCGGCGGTGGTAAGGGCGGAGCCATCATGAAAGACGACATCGCTCCGCAGCTTGAATTTCCAGGTGGTGCCTTCATCCTCGGTGGTCCAATCCTGGGCCAGGCCGGGGATAGGACGCATCTCCTCATCAAAGCGCACCAGCCCATCGTAGATCAAGCCGTATAAATCCACTATCTCCCTGGTCTGGGGCCGTAACGGGTTCCAGTTGCCGGGATCCTGCGGCATAACGATGCCGATGCTCCCGCCATTGGTGGGCACCTCCACGGGAGCCACCGTCCCCGATGGAGGCGGTGTAGACTGGGACTCCCCCTGCGAGCCGCAGGCCGCAAGGCTGCAAATCAGCAGTATCGCAAAACAAATGGCCAAACATTTACGCACCAAGATGATAGTACTCCTCATATCTCTGCCGGGCGCTGTTCACCTTTTCAATGTAGTTCCGGGTGGTTTCATTGGGCACATGGACAAAGTTGCCCGCTCCATCCCCATACCGGGGATCCTCCAGCCAAGAACTGATTCGGTTAGGCCCAGTGTTGTAAGCGGCAAAGACCACGTCGTGTTTGCCGTCATAGCGCTCATAAAGGTAATTCAGATACCAGCACCCAAAGCGGATATTGGTATCGGGATCATACAGGGTATCGGGATCAAAGTTCTGAATCCCCAGCTTCTGAGCAATCCAGCCCCCGGTATCCGGCATTACCTGCATCAGGCCGCGGGCGCCTACGTAGGATTCCGCATTGTCGTCAAAATGGCTTTCGGTATGGATCACCGCCGCCACCACGTTGGGATCCAGGTCATATTCCTCGGCGTATTTTAAGATGATCTCTTCGTATTTCAAGGGATAGGCAGCCTTCCGCTGAGCCTGAAAAGCCAACGTGCCCACCACCGCCAGGGCCGCAAGAAGCAACAGGGCCAACAGCACCAAAAGCCAGGGAGAGCGCCTCCTGCCCCGTCCGCCACGGCGCCCGTGGTTCCTGGGCCGCCGCCTGGTATTCACATTCTGCATGTCATATTTCCTTTATCATGGTTTGATACCATCCCGCTACCTGAGCTCTTAGATCAGCCAGGTTCCCACTGTTGTCCAGCACCCGATGCACTCGGCCGGGATCCACCTCCCGCTGATTTGCCATGCGCATCCGTGCCTCCGTAGGACTGAGACAATCCCGCGCCATGATCCTGGCAAGCCGGACCTCCTCTCGAGCAGTGACCAACCAAATCTCATGGCATAACCGATCCATGCCCGTCTC
The DNA here is from genome assembly GCA_003150225.1 of Bacillota bacterium. Lineage (GTDB taxonomy): Bacteria > Bacillota > Clostridia > Christensenellales > QAND01 > QAND01. Next base: position 5,218 of record QAND01000022.1, on the reverse strand, counting down.
AAACAGCAGGGGGACGTCCAGGACAACAAGCCCCCCATGGGATGAAATTTCTCCTATTATAGCATCCATTACAAGGGGATGGATCATTCCATTTAATTTTTTAAGGGAATCTTCATGGGAAAAAACCTCCCGTGCCAGCTTTTTGCGGTCCAGCCTGCCATCCTCCAGCAAAAAGTCTGGCCCAAAAGCTCCAAGGATAGCCCGATACCCCGGCTGGCCCGGCTCCTGCAGCTCTTTTGCCATGGCGTCAGCGTCCAGCACCTGGGCTCCAAGCTCTTTCAGCATGCCGCAGACGGATGATTTTCCACTGCCGGTATTGCCGGTTATCCCCAGCACATAGGCCTTCTCTTTCCCTTTCATGGTCCCTCCCAAGATGCTTTTTCCCTATCATACCACATGGCACCCATCAAAAAACCGATATTTACTTGTAAATGGCAAAAAGCTATACTTGTGGTGCGGATTTACCGTAAAAAAACCGTTCCAACGCACAGCAAGGAGGAATCATCATGCTAACCATGGAAGAATGCCTGCGGGAAACCCCCTTAAGGCTCAAGGACATGATCAACACCCACCCGGATCTGTTCAAAGAGGTGGCCCAGCGGGACTTCAAACGCGTCGTGATCAGTGGCTCGGGCTCCAGCTTTCACGCCGGGACCGGAGCAAAACTGTATATGCAAAAGACCATGGGGATTCCGGTAGATGTGATCTACCCCTTCCAGGCTGAGGATTATCTCTTTACCCAGCCCAGCGAAACGCTCTTCATTGGCATCTCCCAAAGCGGCACCAGCCTCAGCGCTTTCCGGGCCATGGAACATGCCAAAGCCCAGGGTTGTGTTCTGGCCTCCATGGCCGGTCGTAGGGATGAAGGCGTGATCTTGGATACCGTAGCCGACTACACCCTAACGGTGCCCTGCGGCGAGGAAGGCGATCTCCAGCCCAAGACCAAGGGCTTTTTGTGCACCATCGTCAACCTACAGCTGCTGGCCGCCAGCTGGGCGCTTGCCCATGGCAGACTGGATGATGCATCCTATCAAGAGACGCTCCGCCAGCTGAGCGAGGTGGCGGATAACATGCCCAATGTATTGGACGACGCCAAAGCCTGGATCGATAAATACGGCCAGATGCTGGCCCAGTCCCATGACATCCGTCTGGTGGGCACCAAGGACATCTTTGGTATCGTTTTAGAGGGAACCCTCAAGCTGGTGGAAACCCTCCGGGTACCAGTGGGCGGATATGAGTTCGAGGAGTTTATCCATGGGGTATACAACGCCATCAACCAGGACTCCCTGGTGGTGCTGCTGGATACCGGACGGGAGCCCCGGATGAAGACCTTAAAAGAGGTACTCTCCCAGTGGTCCGATTACATCATGATTGCCGGAGCCTCCGCTCAGGACGATCGGGATTTTGTGGTTCGTACCAAGGGCTATGAGGATTTCTATAACCTGGAATACAGCCTCCTTTTATTCTCCATCTGTTCCCAGGTATCGGCCATGAAAGGGATCGACATTCAAACCACCAAGGATACCAGCTTCCACGCCAAGCTGGGCAGCAAGGTGCTGCGCTAAACAAGCAAAAGAGGCCCCTAGGGGCCTCTTTTTTTATGGTTTATTTCAATTCTTTTCCAACCCGCTTATTTGGCGTCCAGCCAATTCTCCCCCCAGCCGACCTCCGCAATCAGGGGAACTGAAAGCTCCACCACCGATTCCATGGCGGCGTCCAGCTTCTGCGCCACTTCCTCCTTAAGCGTAGCGGTACAATCCACGATCAGCTCGTCATGCACCTGCAAAATCAAGACTGCGTCATTGCCGTAAGGGGCCAACTGCTCCTCCGTCCGGATCATAGCAAGCTTGATGATGTCCGCCGCCGTCCCCTGGATTGGCGCGTTCATGGCCACCCGTTTGCCAAATTCCCGGACGTTGTAGCTACGGGATTTCAATTCCGGCAGATACCGCCGGCGGCCAAAAAGGGTTTCGGTATAGCCTCGGGCGGCGCCCTCCTCCACACTGCGGTCCAAATAAGCTTTTACTCCTGGAAAGCGGGTAAAATAGGTATCGATATAGGCTGCCGCCTGAGCTCGGGTGGTGCCAATGTTCTTGGCCAGACCAAAATCGCTGATGCCATAGACGATGCCAAAGTTCACCGCTTTGGCGGCGGAGCGCATCTCGCGGGTTACGGCATCCCGCTCCACTCCAAAGACTCGTGCGGCGGTATCGGTATGAATATCTCCGCCGGATCTGAAAATATCCAGCATAGCCGGATCCCCAGAAAAATGGGCCAGCAGCCGCAATTCAATCTGGCTATAATCGGCGGCCACCAACACCCGGCCGGCTTCATAAGGGATAAAAGCCCGGCGGATTTCCCGTCCTTCGGCGGTGCGCACCGGAATATTCTGGAGGTTGGGCTCGATGGAAGACAGCCGTCCCGTGGCGGTAACGTTCTGGGTAAACCGGGTGTGAATGCGGTGATCCTTAGGATCGGCAACGGCGGTTAGCCCATCCAGATAGGTGGATTTCAGCTTAGCGGCCTTTCGGTATTCCAGTACCCAATCCACCACCTCATGCCGGCCGGAAAGCTGCTCCAGCACTTCAGCGTCGGTGGAAAAGCCGGTCTTCCCCTTGGTGGCCTTGATGACGGGCAGTCCCAGATCCACAAATAAAACCTCGCCCAACTGCTTGGGCGAATTGATATTAAAGGATTTTCCCACGCTTTTGTAGATGCGCTCCTCTAGGCTTTGAAGCGTTTTCTGATATTGCCCAGACAGCTCCTTTAAAAACGCCACATCCACCTTAAATCCTCGTTGCTCCATAGAAAATAGTACCGGCCAAAGAGCCGATTCCATCTCCTGGTAGACCGACTCCATCCCCTCGTTTCGCAGCTCAGAAGCAAGCTGCGGTTCCAACCGGTACAGCCCAACAGCGCCTTCCTCCTGGATGCCTTGGCGTTCCAGCAACTGGCTGAGGGAACGCTTCCCCAGGGCGGGATCCCGCACATAGGCCATAAGGGTTACGTCCTGAACCCTATGGAGGGTCCCTCCCAGAGGAGCGATCTCATGGGCCAGGGATTTGGCGTCCATTACCACCTTGATAATATCCGCATCGGCCAACAGCGGCAGCAACAGCTCAAGGGCTTCTTCTCTCTCCATTCCCTCGTCTACCAGGGTTTTCTTGAGGGGAACACGACAGAGGAACCCTTCTCCTGCAAGCTCCACGGCCTCGTCATCCAGCACCAGGGCAATCCGCCCTTCCTTGCCGCCCCGCAGGATGGCCTCATCAAAGGACACCTCCTCCATAGGAATGGCACAGGCCTCAGACTGCGTCTCCGCTTCGGATGCCGCATCTTCGCTTTGAATGCGCTTTAAAAGGGAGGCAAACCCATGATGGGTAAACACCTCTTTGACACTTTCATAGGAGGGCGCATGATAGGCAAGGGCCGCAAGCTCTGGCATATCCGGCACATCGGGATGGATCACCGCCAGGTCCCGGCTTAAGATCGCTTGATCCCGATACTCCGTAAGTGCCTTCTGAACCTTAGCGCCCCTAGCCTCCTGTGCGTGTTCCAGTACTCCATCCACCGTTCCAAAGCTGTTTAGCAGTGTAACGGCGGTCTTGGGCCCCACTCCCGGCACGCCAGGAATGTTATCGGAACTATCCCCCATCAACCCCTTTAAGTCGGGGATCCGCTCGGGCAGAACTCCCATTTTATCCAAAACGCCTTGGGCGTCCAAGAGTTCGTAATCGGTGATACCCCGCTTGGTCAAAAGAATCCGGACTCCGTTGCCAGCCAGCTGAAGGGCGTCCTTATCCCCCGTTACCAGCACTGCCTCAGCACCGTTTTCCCGAGCCAGCTGCGCCAAATATCCCAGGATATCATCCGCCTCATAAGCCTGGCGCTCCAGGATGGCCACTCCCATGGCCGATAGGGCTTCCCGAACCATATCAAATTGATACACCAGTTCAGGCGGCGTTTTTTTCCTCCCAGCCTTATAATCGGCATAGGCTTCATGGCGAAAAGTCTTTCCATGCATATCAAAGGCCACCGCAAAGTAATCGGGCTTTTGCTCCTCCACCACCCGCATCAGCATATTCAAAAAACCGTACACCGCGCCAGTCTCCTGTCCTTGTGGATTGGTCAAGGGCGGCAGAGCGTAAAATGCCCGGTGCATGAGGCTATTTCCATCGATTCCCAATATCTTTTTCAAGGCGATTCCTCCTCGCTAGCAGGGTACCATAGGCCTATCCAAAAATCAAACCGCCGCCCAGGCAACGATAGCAAACACTAAGGCCGCTCAAACGGCAGTTGAAGCAGCATTCCAGCTCCCCTAATGCGTTCCCTTCTGTACGCCGTTTTTCTACACAATTAGGAATCCCCTATCCTTCAAATCCAATACAAAAAGGCCCGGCTTGGGCCTTTTTGTATTGCTTCTCTTGGCGGATCAGCATGTTAGCGAATGCGGTATACCGCGCTCACCTGAACCGTGACGGTTAAATCGCCAGCGCTGATCCCCGCCGCAGTATCCGCTGCCAATTCCTGCTTTGCGGTAGCTCCATAAATGGGATAGGGGTCATAGCTGACGGAATCGGTAAGGGTTACTACCTCTCCCAGCGTCACGCCACCGGCGGCAGCCATCGCTTCCGCTTTGCTTTTGGCTTTGGCAGCGCCATCCCCTAAAGCAGCCGTATAAGCCGCGGTTTTATCGGAAACATCGAAGCTCACCGACTGCAGCTGACTCCCGTTGTCGGGAACCGCAGCCTCCATCACCGCTCCCATCTTGTCAATCTCCCGCACCGTAACGGTTACGGTATTCCGGCAGACATAGGCCCGCAAGGTCTGTTTGTTGTTGACATATTGGTAGTCCGGCCCTAGGTGATAGTCCACCGTCACCAAATCCTTCTCCTCCACCCCCAGGGCGATGATGGCCTGGGCGATGGCGGCGGATTTCTCTTGATTTCTCTGCTGGGCATCCTGCGCACCGCTGCTTTCGGTCACCACCTGGTAGGTCACATACCCCATATCGGGGCTTGCGCTGGCCTGACCGGTGGCGCTCACCACGATGGTCCGTTCCGCTGTGCCGGCACTTGTACCGCAGCCCGCCAATGCGCCAATTGTCAAAATGCATCCCAATCCCAAAGCGATCTTTTTTCGAGTTCCTTGCATGGTTTTTCCCATCCTTTCTATGGATAGGACGCATTTTTATGAAAGAAGTTCCAATTCTTTTAAC
>QAND01000017.1:77059-96460 GCA_003150225.1 Bacillota bacterium | reverse complement strand
ATTTTTCTTGAAAAAAGGGGTTGAAAAATCTCAGCTTATCGGATAGAATATACAAGCAATCACGTGGCCCGTTGGTCAAGCGGTTAAGACATCGCCCTCTCAAGGCGGTAACAGGGGTTCGATTCCCCTACGGGCTACCAAAGAATTCGCAAACCAAATGGTTTGCGAATTTTTTTAATTTCCATTGGAGGGTCAGCCTCCCCCCACATTTCTTGTTCATCATTTTGCATTCTATCAGCGTTTCCCGTATACTATTTTATAGATTCATAACCATAGGAGGAATGATATGGCGTTTGGTATCCTGATTGTTTCCATCGTAATCCTGTTTTGCGTCCTGCTAAACCGGCTATCTCAGAGAATCGGGATTCCTATGCTGCTTACGTTTATCCTGCTGGGTGTGGCTTTTGGCACCGATGGCATTCTGAAAATTCCATTTGAAAACTATCGTTTTGCTGAGCAGATCTGTTCTGTAGCGCTGATTTTCATCATGTTCTACGGCGGTTTTGGTACCAACTGGAGCCAGGCGCGGCCGGTCGCCATAAAATCCGCTTTACTATCCACCCTGGGCGTGGCGCTCACCGCCGCCCTTACGGGATTATTCTGTTATTTTATTCTCGGAATGGAGCTGCTGGAAAGCCTCCTTATCGGCGCAGTAATCAGCTCCACCGACGCCGCATCGGTGTTTGCCATCCTTCGCTCAAATAAAATGGGCCTCCGATACCATACCGACTCCATGCTGGAGCTGGAGAGCGGCAGCAACGATCCCTGCTCCTACATGCTTACCGTAATCGTGTTGTCCATTATGGAGGGCAAAACCTCAGCGGGTTCCATCCTAGCCATGGTATTCTCCCAGTTCTTTTTCGGCATACTGGTGGGCGTTCTGGTAGCGCTGATTGCCGTGTGGATTCTCAAACGAGCCTCCTTTTCCGTAGCTGGATTTGACATGGCTTTCGTCATCGGCGTAGCGCTAATCTCCTATTCCCTGGCGGCGGTGCTGGGGGGCAATGGTTATCTAAGCACCTATCTTTGCGGCATCATTCTAGGAAACGCGCGGTTTCAAAACAAAAAGGCCCTGGTCCATTTTTTCAACGGCATTACCAGCTTAATGCAAATGCTTATCTTCTTTTTGCTGGGTCTATTGGCCACCCCTTCCCGCATCCCACAGATTTTATTGCCTGCTTTGGGGGTCATGCTGTTCCTCACCCTGGCAGCGCGTCCCATTGCGGTTTTTGCCTGCCTTTCCCCCTTCCGGTGCCGTCTCCGGCAAACGATTCTGGTATCCTTTGCAGGTCTTCGGGGCGCCGCATCCATCGTATTTGCCATCATGGCAGTAGCCGGAGAGACCACTCAGAATAACGATCTTTTTCACATTGTTTTCTGCATTGTTCTGCTTTCCATCCTCTTTCAAGGCTCTCTACTATCCCCCTTTGCAAGATGGCTGGGCATGAGCGACAAAGATATCGATGTTATGCGCACCTTCAGTGATTACACCGATGAAACCGATCTACACCTGATGAAGCTCACCATCCGTGAGGGGCATCCTTGGGCAGGCCATGCCATACAGGATATTGTTTTGCCGCCGGATACCCTCATGATACTGGTAATTCAAAAGGATATCCCCATGATCCCCCATGGCGGTACCCTCCTCCACGAGGGAGATGTGGCGGTTTTAAGCGCCCATGAATACCAAGGAGGCAGCGCAATCTCCCTTCAGGAGCATCGCATTTTACCGGAAAGCAAATGGATCGGAAAGACCGTCCACGATTTTTCCCCGAAATCCGGAGAGCTGGTCATCATGGTGATCCGCGGGGATCAAGCCATTATTCCCAAAGGGGATACCGTCATCGAGGAAAACGATCTATTGGTAGTTAATCTCTCCGGGACACCATAATTTAAAACAGATGCAGAAAACCCGGGAATTCCGGCGGTTTTGCCCAAATGAGCCGAAATAAAGCGAACTCCCCTTCCACTCTTGCTGTGATTCTGTGTCAAACGCCTGGAAGAAGCCGGAGAAGCGTTTGGTTCCTTGATAATTCCTGAAAAATCGGGTATCATTGTTATATCTTTATATGGCTCTGGCCATTTTTTTGTATGTAAGGAGTTGGTGTCCGGATGGACGGTGGCAGTTGGTTGCCATACATTCTTTTGGTCCTATTGATTCTTGGCGGAGGATACTTCGCCGGTGCGGAAATATCCTTTGCATCCTTCAACAAGATACGCCTACGCAACTATGCCGAGGGCGGGGACCGCCGGGCAAAAAAAGCTCTTTACATCTCCAATCATTTCGATAAAGCGCTGACCACCCTCTTGATTGGGAACAATCTCATGCATATTGGATGCGCTTCTTTGGCCACTTTGATTGCCACCCGCCTTTGGGGTGTTGGCGCGGTGGCCTATTCCACCGTTGTCATCACGGTGGTTGTTTTTTTGATCAGCGAGATGATTCCCAAGAGCTTTGCCAAAGCGTATAGCGAACGGTTTGCCCTTTCGGTTTCCGGTTCCCTATACTTTTTGATGAAAATCCTCACCCCCATCACCTTCCTTTTCACCTCTATCAGCAAGCTTGCAAGCAAGCTCTTTGGAAAGAAGAACGAGCCCACCGTCACCGAGGAGGAGCTCTATGAAATCATCGATACCATCGAGGAGGAAGGCAGCCTTAGCGAGGATAAGAGCGACCTGGTACGCTCAGCCTTGGAGTTTGCGGATATCACGGTTCAGGATGTGCTGACCTCCCGGGTGGACCTTGTCTCCATCGACGCGGATATGGCGGAAGGAGAAATCCTCTCCCTCATCAAAGCCCAGAAGTACTCTCGCTTGCCGGTGTATGAGGACACCATCGATAATATCATCGGCATTCTTCAGATCCGTAAATACCTAAAAAACTATGTGCGCTTTCAAGGGAATGTCCATCTGAAAGATCTATTGGATGAACCCCATTTTGTCCATAAATCCACCCGCATCGACGATCTTTTGGAGGAGATGAGCCGTAAAAAGCTGCATCTAGCCATCGTGACGGACGACTACGGCGGAACCATGGGGATCGTTACCGTAGAGGATATTCTTGAGGAGCTGGTAGGCGAGATCTGGGATGAGGATGACGAAGTGGTGGAGGAGTTCGTCAAAATCGGAGGCAATCGCTTTGAAGTGTCCGGTGATCTTCTGGTGGAGGACGCCTTCGAGGAAATGGAATATGAAAATTACGATGAAGAGGCCTTTTCCCACAAGACCATGGGCGGCTGGGCTTTGGATCATTTTGAGTTTATTCCCCATGAAGGAGACCACTTTGTCTACAACGACCTCATGGTCACCATCACCAAAATGGACCATCAACGCATCGTAAAGCTGCTGATCAAATGGACACCGCCCGTCTCCCCGGAGCCCCAGGAATCCATAAAAGCAAACTTAATTGGAGTTGATTTGAAGCATGGGCAGTAGTTACTGGCCATATGTGTTTATCATCGTTCTCATTGCCCTTTCCGCCTTTTTTTCCGGATCTGAAATCGCCTACGCTTCCGCCAATAAAATGCGGCTGAAAAAAGCAGCGGAATCCGGCCGCGCCAAGGATAAAATCGCCTATTTTATCTATGAAAACTACGCGAGCGCTCTCTCCACCATTTTAATAGGCAACAACTTGGTAAACATCGCCGCCTCTTCGGTGGCCACCGTCATCGCCATTAACCTAGGCGGCGAGAGCGCAGTGGGATACGCTACCGCCATCATGACGGTATTGATTCTCACCTTTGGGGAGATTATGCCCAAGATCGTGGCCAAGGAAAACTGCGATGGATTTTCCCGTGCGGTTGCTCTTCCCCTCCGCTTTTTGATGTATCTGACAAAGCCTCTGGTCATCGTTATCATGGGGTTTGTGAATTTGATCTCCCGGTTGTGGAGCCGTGGCGACGCGCAGTCCCCCTCCGTGACCGAGGAGGAGCTTGCCGCCATCATTGAAACCGTTGAGGACGAGGGGGTTATTGACGAAGAGCGCAGCGAGCTTTTACAGTCCGCCCTGGAATTCAGCGATATCGCAGCTCAGGAGGTCTTAACGCCTCGGGTGGATATGCTGGCCATCGACATCGACGACAGCATGGATGCTATCATCGAGCTGGCGCTGGGATCCCCCTATTCCCGCATCCCCGTCTACGAGGACAGTATCGATAATATTATCGGTGTTCTCTATCTAAACCATTTCCTAAAGCAGGTGGTGGATCAGCATGACCTCAACATTCGTCCCCTGCTTATGGAGGTTTGTTTCATCCATAAAACCATGAAGCTTCCCGCGGTGCTGGCGGAGCTAAAACGCCGAAAGCTTCATCTGGCAGTGGTCACCGATGAATACGGAGGCACCATGGGCATCCTTACCATGGAGGACGTCTTAGAGCAGCTTGTAGGCGAAATCTGGGATGAAACCGATGAGATCAAAAATGAGTTTGTCAGCGTTGGCCCCGATCTCTATGAGGTCAGCGGTGATTTGAGCATCTATGATCTGTTCGAGTATTTGGACATCGATGAGGATCGTTTTGATGGCGAATACACCACCGTTGGCGGCTGGGCTATCGATCAGTTGGGCGGATATCCCCAGGTGGGAGACGCCTTCGACTATCACAATCTCACCGTGACCGTTACCGAGATGGACGACCTGCGAATCACTAAGCTCAAGGTTCAGGCGCGGCCACCGGTCCAAGAGGACGAGGATTAAAGGATGCGCTCTATGATTTACCGATTACAGGATGGTAAAATACTGCCCCATGGGGAAGCTCCTCTCGCCCCCGATGGGCGCTATATTGGATTGGGCAGTTTGGAGGCTTCCTCTCCCCTCTTCCCCTGCTCCCTGCCTTCGGACCTGTTTGAAAAATCCCTGGCCAATCCCGCCACCCGGTTTGAGAGCCGGGAGGGGCTGGATGTTATCTGCCTGGAGGTCTGGGACAAAAGGGCGGAGCTGCCCTTCTCCAGCTATCGGGTTCATCTTTTTTTACAAAAAGACCGGATTCAGGTATTTACCGACCATCTGGAACCAGTGGAAGCATTGATCCAATCCTTGGCCCAGGACGATATTCTTGATCGTAGCTTTGACCGCTTCCTCTATGCTCTGGTTGCCGGCCTTTACGATGGAGATTATCAGTCGCTAAACGACCTGGAAAATGGGATCGCCAGCATCGAGGACGACATCCTAGAGGGAAAGACACGCCGGGACTACACCCGGCAGATCGTATCCCTTCGGAAAAATCTAAGAGCCATCAAACAGTATTACGAGAAGGGCATTGATGTTTTTCAGGATATGGAACGCAATGAAAACGGTTTTTTAGACCGGCAGGCGGTTCGATCCATCCGCATTCTTCTGGGACGGCTGGATCGCCTGTATTCCAAGGTGTCCAGCATTATGGAGTATGTCGCCGAACTACGAGAGGCCTATCAATCCCAGGTGGATATTCGGCTCAATGGCATTATGAAGGTGTTAACCGTCATCAATATCATATTTCTGCCCCTGACCCTTATCGTAGGCTGGTATGGGATGAATCTTCAGATGCCGGAATACCACTGGACCTTGGGCTATCCAGCAGTGATTCTGCTTTGTCTTGTGGTGGTCATCGGCTGCATCCGTTATTTTAAAAAACGCGACTGGTTTTAAGAGCATCAAAAAGGGCTTTGACGATTTTGTCAAAGCCCTTTTTAATATTGTATTTCTCCTATACGCCTCTTATCTAGAATATCCGTCCGTACCGGAGTCCTTACTCTCCAACGGAAACGCCAACGGCGTTTCCACCCCTTCTTCCCGGATACGCTCTACATAGGCAATGGATTTCTGAATATAAACCTTGCTGGCAAAAGCCAGTACCGCGGCTCGCAGTGTTTCGGATTCATAAGTCGTTTTGCTAGCAGTGGAGATAAGAAAATCATCACTCTGCCAAAACATCGTCCGCAAAGCCCGCTCCAACTCCTCGCAGAAGTAATCATAGGCGAGTTCCGTATCATAGGCGTGGCTTTGCATGGAGATCAACTGGATGATTTCCGGAATGCTCAGCACTTTTTTCAGCAGAAATACCACCATCAGATAAGCCACATGCTCCCGCGCATACCGCTTTCGTACCGGCGGCGTCACCACTCGCTGCTTCACATAGTTGTTGATCATCGTAGCGGTAATGGGCTTTTCTCCCTCGGAAAACACCGAAAGGCTCTGTTCTAAAAAGGTTACCACCTGATCCATATAGAGGTCCAAATCGGGCAACTCCGACCAGCGGGGACAGTGAAACGCCAGCACTTCCCCTCCAAACGCCAGACCTTTCTTCTCCAGGCCCTCTTCCATAATAACGCCTCCTCAATGAAAAAAGATACCATAATTCGCTTTTAAAGTCAAACAACCTATCATCATTAAATAGTTGACATTGATTTTATAACATGATAATTTAGTATTTATTACTAGATTAAAAGGAGCTTATTACCATGCAGATTATCACCGATAGTGCAGCCCTCTTAAGCCGCCAGGAGGGCATTACCATGGGGGTGGATGTGATTCCTTTAAGCGTTATCGTCAACGGGCACAGCTACCTGGATCTGGAAGAGCTGGATGGGCCTTCCTTAATCGAGATCATCAACCAAGGACACTTCCCCACCACCTCCCAACCATCGGTAGGAGAAACTCTGGAGGTATTTCAAAAATATGCTCATGAGGAGATCTTTTATATCACCATGGCGGATGGCATCTCCGGTACCTATCAGAACGCTCGCGCTGCCCGGAAGATGATGGAGTGTCCCGACGCCATCCATATCTTAAATTCTCGCACTTTATGCGGCCCACAGCGTTATTTGGTGGAAAAGGCCATAGTACTAGCACAGCACGGAAAAAGCCCCTTAGAGATCATTCAGGCCCTCCAGGCGAGCCAAAACAGTGCTCGTTCCTTTCTTATTCCCCAGGACTTTGGATTTCTTAAGCGGGGGGGACGCATCAGCTCGGTCTCTGCAACCTTGGGCGGAATGCTCCACGTGGTTCCATTGGTATGCCATAGCTTGGATGGGCTAACCCTGGAGAAATTTGGTATCAAGCGCACCTATCAAGGAGCGCTCAAGGCCATCGTAGGAGCACTCAGCCTCCCAAAAGGCGGTTCTGGCTACCGTATCTCCATCAGCCATGCCTGTGCACCCGAGAAGGCCCAGGAGGCCTTATCCCTTCTCTCCCAGCACTTCCCCGATGCAGAATTGGAAGTGCTGGCCCTAAGCCCTCTTTTTATTACCCATGGTGGCCCGGGCTGCGTTGCCGTTCAATCCATAAAAAAATAGCCGATGCAAAGATCAAAAACCCGGCGGGAATCTCTTTTCCCGCCGGGTTTTATCATCTTTTCGTATTCTCTTTCTCTTTTTCCCCTTCAGCCGATGCATAGTGGGAATCCAATAGTCGCTCAATCAATAGCTTGCGCGCCCAAGCCTCGGAAGCCAAGCCCAGGATCAACATCAGCATCGGATCCCTCTCTGAATCCTCCTCCATCTGCTGGCAAAGATCCCGCACCTCATCCTCCAGTTGGACAAAGGCCCGATGCTGAACTTTTCTTGTGGCCTCATAGAAGCCCTCAAAGGTCTCCCGTTCCACCTGTCCCATCAGAACTCCGATGTCCTTTGTGGACAATACCTGCTTGAGCAAATAAATCACCTGGAGATATAGCACATGATCCCCGGTATATTTCTTTTTATTATGAGCCGGCAGCAGCTTTGCCTTTGCATAGTTATTGACCATGGTTCCGGTGATAAGGGGATCCTTCTCGCCGCGACGGAAATCCTTGAGATTCCGTTCCAGAAGGGTGATTACCTGATCCATATATAGATCGATCTGAGGCAGCTCTTTGGAATCCCCCAACCCCATTCGGGAGAATTCTTCCAGCAAGGGGGCAACCTCATGATAGATTTCCATTATCATCCCTCCATCCCATCCATTTGAGCATCATAATAGCACAAAACAAAAAAATTGCATAGGTTCCCCTCCTGTTATACTTTACAAATAAATCCGACGATGTTATTATCATATTGTATAAACTAGTATTAAAAACCATATAATAGAGTATAGATATTACGGTTGGAGGGATATTCATGGATAAAACACTCTATTTGTTTGGCGATTCCCTAACACGTGGCGTAGTTCTCGATGAAGCTACCGGAAAATACCGTCTTACCAAAGCCAGTTTTTCTTCCTCGCTTGCCACAGACTGCCAGTACAACATTGTAAATTGCAGCAAGCTCGGCCTTACCATTGAAAAAGGGCTATCCATCATGCGTCAAAAAACCTCCCAGGAAGGATACGCCATTTTGGAGTATGGCGGAAACGATTGCGACTTTTTCTGGGATCAGGTAGCCAGCAACCCGGACTTTAAAACGCAAAAGTGCAAAGTTCCGCCGGAACGGTTCCTATCGCTTTATCGTCAGGCGGTGGAATATTTGCGCAGCCGTAACGTTTCCCCCATCATCTGTACCCTTCCCCCCATCGACGCCCACCGCTATTTTCAGTGGATCAGCCGGGGGCTGGACCAGGCTGCTATTCTCTCCTTTCTGGTAACGGAACACCGTATCTACACTTGGCAGGAGCTTTACTCCCAATTGTCCTACCAAGTGGCCAAGGAGATGGGCTGTCCGGTTCTGGATTTGCGTCGGCTCTTCCTACAAAAACAGGATTATCGCCAATATCTCTGCGATGATGGTATCCATCCCAACGAAGAGGGACACCAGCTCATCACAAGCGAGGTCAAACAGTGGCTTCAACGGTTCTTTTCCCAAGACACGCAGCAGATCGCATAGGCAACAGGATGCGTCAACCCTTTTGTAGCTTCCTTATAAATTCAGCTTTCCCCGCTGAAATCCCCCGCCTTTCGCATCGGTTTTTTTGTTGACATTTTAACCCGAAGATGGTAACATATCGCTTGTGCATAGGCGTCTGGGTGTGGCGCAGTTTGGTAGCGTGCTTGAATGGGGTTCAAGAGGCCGGAGGTTCGAATCCTCTCACCCAGACCAGAAAAACCACCGAAAACAAAGGGTTTTCGGTGGTTTTCTTTTTTCTCCTTCAAAGAGAAATCGGGTGAATGTCAACAAAAAAGTCAACAACTTGGCTGAGACCGCTCTTTTACCCACTCCAAAAAGCATTGATGGCAAGAAGGAGAGGCTATCAATGGCAAACATTACCCCCAACGTAAAGAATGAAAAATTGGTTTCCTATCGGTTTCGTTGCTGTGTCGGAAGGGACGAGGGCGGTAAGCAAATTTTCCGTTCCTCCACTTGGTCTATCCCCGAAGGTGTAACCCCCACTAAAGCAGAGCGCGCCGCCATCAAAGCCGCCGCCCAATGGGAAAAACAAGTGAAGGCCGAGTATGAGCAGGACTTGAAAGACCCCGCGCGCGTCAAGAAAAGGGAGATAGACCGAACCAAGACGGATTTTACCGACTTCATTCAAAACGTATGGTTCCCCTTGTGCGTGTGCGATGGAGAGCATAAACACACCACCGTTGAATTTTACCGCCATATTACCGATAAAATAGCGGACTATTTCGCAGGCGCGATTCTGCAACGGATAACGCCCTTAGAAATACAAGAATATATCATCTATCTGCGTACCCAGTATCGGACAAGGCAGGGCAAGCCCATCTCCGATAAAACCATTCGTCACCACTATTGCGCCCTAACACTAATTTTTGGCTTTGCCATAGAGCAGGAAATTATCTATAAAAACCCGATGGATAAGGTGGAGTGCCCGAAACTGGCGCGAAAAAAGGTGGATGCACTCACACAAGAACAAGCGGAGGTTTTCTTTTCCCTTCTTGCCTCCAGCCCTCTTGATTTTCGTTGTATGCTCTATCTGCTCATTACAACGGGCCTGCGCCGGGGCGAGCTTTTGGGTTTGCAGTGGGGGGATTTTGATTTTGAGAACCTTACCATTGAGATTAAG
Organism: Bacillota bacterium; assembly: GCA_003150225.1. Lineage (GTDB taxonomy): Bacteria > Bacillota > Clostridia > Christensenellales > QAND01 > QAND01. The sequence goes on along the minus strand of QAND01000017.1, from coordinate 86,544 downwards.
CGAAATGTTACTTATACCAAAAGAACCGGGATTGTGGTGGATACGCCCAAGACGGAAAACAGCGAGCGCCTAGTTCCCCTTCTGCCAGTTGTTGCGGATTTGCTGAAACACTACAAGCGGGAAGCGCACCCATTTGGCAGAACCACCGCTTTTGTATTCCCCAGTGAAAAGGGCGATACTACACCGCGCGACCCCAACGCCCTCACCCGCAAGGTCAAGTATTTTATGCGGAAAAACGGTCTGCCCGACCTGTCCCCTCACGATCTGCGCCATTCCTGCGCGACTTTGCTTATGAGAAGCGATCGAGGCGCAGAAGCGGAAGCGGTGGGCGCCGCGGAAGCGGTTAGAGTCGCCTATGATCCCCAGGTCCTTGCACTTCCGCATCTTTTAGAGATGTACTTTGCCGTTATAGACCCTACCAAAAGCGACGGACAGGGGCCGGATATCGGCGTTCAATACCGTTCCTGCATCTTATATGAGGATGCCGCCATAGAGAAGACGGTTTTTAACTCCCTGGCAGAACTACAAAAACAGTATGAGGCACCTCTGGCCATCGAATACGGACCGATCCGGTATTTTGTGCCTGCTCGAGAATATCAACAAAACTATCTGGAAAAGAATCCCGGCGGTCATTGCCGCCTCACCCAAGTCCATTTTGATTATGCAAAACGCTCAGGGGAGCAAGAGGAATAAAAAGAACCCGGCATGCCGGGTTCTTTCTATTCCTAGAATACAATGCAGATTAGATTATGGCGCCCTTCATTGATGATTCTCTGAAGCGTCATTTGAACCTTATTCTGAATCTCGTCGGGCATCCGGGTCAATTTATTGGAAAGCCCTTCCTTTACCAAATCGTTAAGGGATTTCCCAAATATGTTGGTATTCCAGATCTCAGCAGGATCGTTCTCAAACTCCGACAGCAGGTAGTTGAGCAGCTCTTCGCTCTGTTTTTCTGAACCCACAATGGGTGATACCTCGGTTTCGATATCCACCCGCAGCAAATGCAAGCTGGGTGCGCTTGCTTTGAGCTTCACGCCATACCGGTTCCCCTGTCTTACGATTTCGGGGGCTTCCAGGTCCAGCTCATCCATGGTAGGCTTCACCATACCATAGCCGGTCGCCCTGACGCTATCCAGGGCATCCTTTACACGGTCGTACTCCTTCTTCGCCGCCACCAATTCCTTTAAGATGGAGACCAGATGATACTCCCCTTCGATGGGATATCCACACTCGTCCCCGATGATCTGATAGAACAATTCCTGCCGCGGCGCCGCCTTGATAACCGCCCGGCCGGTGCCCAAGTCGATCTGTCCCCTGCGGACCTCTTCCATGAACTCGTTTTCCGCAAGCTTCTCCAGAATCATTCGATAATCGGACACCTTATGGACGTCCTTGCAGCCCTCCTGGACATTCTGGATGATGCTTTCCATAAGCCAATGATCCCCCGACAAAGCCAGAATCCAGTCGGGAATATCCAGATGAACCTCGCGAAGCGGAAATTCATATAGGACGCTTTTCAATAAGTCCTCAATTTCCCCTTCATCCATGTTGAGAACGTCGTATGGCATTACCGGTACGCCATATTGGTCGGTGAGCTCTCGGCACAGGGTCTGGGTCTCCGCCGCCCGAGGCGCCTTGGTGTTGAGCACCACTACAAAGGGTTTGCCCAGTTCCTGCAGCTCCTTGACCACCCGTTCCTCCATGGGAAGATAATTCTCCCGGGGAATCTCGGTAATGCTGCCGTCGGTGGTCATTACAATACCGATGGTGCTGTGTTCGGTAATCACCTTTCGGGTGCCAATCTCCGCGGCTTCCTCAAAGGGAATATCATAATCCAGCCAGGGAGTGCGTACCATACGGACAGCATCGTTTTCCATATGACCCATAGCGCCCTCCACCATATAGCCCACGCAATCCACCAGACGCACCTTGGCGGTACCCCCGTCGGCCAGTTCCAGCTCCACCGCTTCATTGGGCACAAAGTTGGGCTGGGTGGTCATGATGGTTTTTCCTGCGCCCGACTGGGGCATTTCATCGGTCACCCGTTGGCGGATGAAGGTATTATCCACCTTGGGCAACACCATCAACTCCATAAACCGCTTGATAAAGGTACTCTTGCCGGTGCGCACGGGACCCACCACAGAGATATAGATATCGCCCTGGGTCCGGGATGCAATATCCTTGTAGATGTCATATCGTTCCATCATGATTCCTCCATTCAACTCCGGCTAACAGTAAATATCTATGTACTCCGAAGAGAAAATATGTACGCCGGTATTTTCATCCCAATGATTCTCCTGGGCATTCTCCACTTTATATCTATGCAAAAGAAAAAAGCCCAATCCCTAAGGATTGGGCTTTTTTCATATCCATCTATTCTTCCCGAATTAAAGCCGGCACGAAACGTAGATAGTCGCAGCTGGTCAGCTTATATTGAACTCCATCCAACTCCTTTACGCGATAGGACACGCCCCCAACGCCGTGGAGATGGCCGTAAACCACCTGTTCCACCCCATACTGGGTAAAAAGGCGAGTAAACTCATTGGGCTCCTGACGGTCGTTAAAGGGCGGATAGTGGGTCATAGCAATAATCCGCTCTGCACCCCGGTCCCTTGCGTGATCCAGGGAAAGCTTCAGCCGTCCGACCTCCCGTAGATATATCTTCTCATCATCCTGTTCATAGGCAGCCGCTCCCGGAACAATCCATCCCCGGGTACCGCAGATGGCAGTTCCATCCGCTAAAAGGAAGCTGTCGTTCTGAATAGCATGAAGCCCCGGCGCAAGGACGCTCCGCACTTTATTGATGGAGCTCCACCAGTAGTCATGATTGCCGCGGATCATGTACTTTTCCCCCGGTAGACGGCCGATGCGGTCCAGGTCGGGTTGTGCCTCCGACAGCTTCATGGCCCAACTGATGTCTCCCGGAATCAAAACCGTATCATGGGAGGAAATCAACTTTCTCCAAGCCGCTTCGATTTTGTCTGCATGGTTCTCCCAATGCTTGCCGAAGATGTCCATGGACTTATCCATAGAATCCGACAGATGCAGGTCAGCGATCGCATAAACAGCCATATCGCAGCACGAGATCAGTCCAGCTCTTCTTCGCCGAACTCATCCTCTCCATATCCATCGTCGAATTCCTCATCCTCAAATTCCTCGTCCTCATCCTCATCAAACTCCAGCTCTTCCTCCATCTCCTCATCCAGGGGAAGATCATCATCGGGAACGGGAATCTCCTCCTCCATAAGCTCATCGTCCAGGACGTCATCCTCCATAGCCGCATCCTCGTCGGCAGCCTTCTCCTTGCGGCGTTCCGCCAGCTCCAGACGTTTCTTCTCCAATAAACAGAGCTTGCAAAGCTCCTGCCCAGGAACCACCGGATTCTCATTGCACTCCGGGCAGATCTCCACCGTCGGCTCCTCCACCACTGCCGTCTTTTTCTTAAGGCTTTTCAGCTCAGCAAGGCAGATATCACAGTACTGGGCGTCCGAGCGCATGTAGTTCAGCTCACATCTGGGGCATCTCATCAATTTCATGGACTTTTTCAACACTCCCGCAAGAAGATTCTTCTAAATAAATATGCTTTTTTTCCTTATTTGTCAACAGTATTTTGTAGGCCATAAAAAGCCGTTTCATTTTCAGATATCTTCCCGATTCGATCCAAGAGCTCTTCCATCCCATACCCATCCATTGCGGAGAATGCCACAAAGTCCTCCGTGCCAATGGCAGAGGCCACACTTCGCGCCGCCTGTTTGCGCTTGCTCTTGGCAATTTTATCGGCTTTGGTGGCCACCAAGGTAAAGGGAATACGATAAAACCTCAAATACTCCACCATTTGAAGATCCCCAGCGCTGGGTGCATGGCGGATATCACAGAGCAGGAAAAGGTGGCGCAAGCGCTGGGTCACCGTAAAATAACCTTCCACCAGCTGCTGCCAGCTTTGACGCTCCCCAGCGCTACGGCGCGCAAATCCATACCCCGGGAGATCCACCAGCATCAGCTCCTCATTGATGAGAAAAAAGTTGATGCTGCGGGTCTTTCCGGGCTCCGAGGATACCCGTGCCAATTTACCATTGTTGCAAAGCTTATTGATGAGGCTGCTTTTTCCGGCATTGCTTCGTCCCACCACAGCGATCTCCGCCATGGAAAAATCCTCGTATTGACTGGTTTGATAGACCGTCTTCGCCAGCTTCGCTTTGGTGATGCGCATACTCTTCCCCCGCTATGGCCTTATGATGGCCCGCTTGAGCACCTGATCCATATGCTCCACTCCGGTAAAGGACATGGCATCCCGGATGGCGGCAGGCAACTCCTCCAAATCCTTCAGGTTTTCCTTGGGCAATAGGATGTCCTCAATCCCCATACGGTGGGCGGCCAGCATCTTTTCTTTGATGCCGCCCACCGGCAACACCCTACCCCGGAGGGTTACCTCCCCTGTCATGGCAAGATCCCCTCGAACCGGCTGACGGCTGAGAGCCGATACCATCGCCGTCACCATGGTGATACCTGCACTGGGGCCGTCTTTGGGGACCGCCCCCTCTGGAATATGAATATGAATATCGGTCTTTTCAGCAAAATCCTGAGGCAAATCAAGTTCTTCCGTCCGGGAGCGGATATAGCTTAAGCCCGCCTGGGCGGATTCCTTCATTACCCCGCCCAGCTGGCCCGTGAGCTGAAGCTTCCCGCTCCCTGGGATGGCGCTCACCTCGATGGACAGCGTCGTACCGCCGATGCTGGTCCAAGCCAAGCCCGTGGCGACTCCGATTTCGGCCTTTCGCTTCTGCTCATCCGAAAGATAGCGGCGAACGCCCAGATAGTTCCCCAGGTTTCTTCCGGTAACTCGAACAGGGGTTGCGGCGCCGTCTACAATCTCCCGAGCAGCCTTCCGACAGACTCGGGCGATGGTCCGTTCCAAGTTCCGCACACCGCTTTCAGCGGTATAGTAGCGCACAATATCGGTCAGAGCTTTTTTACTGATGGTCAGCTGACCGGGATGGATACCGTGCTCCTGCGACTGTTTTTTTACCAGATGGCGCTGGGCGATCTCCACCTTTTCCTCCTCGGTATAACTACTGACCTCGATGATCTCCATCCGATCCAAAAGGGGCCGCGGGATGGTGTCCACGCTGTTGGCGGTGGCCAGGAACATCACCTTGCTGAGGTCGAATTCCAGCTCCAGGTAATGATCCCGGAAGGTGCTGTTCTGCTCCGGATCCAGTACCTCCAGCATAGCGCTGGCGGGATCGCCGCGAAAATCCGAACTCATCTTATCAATCTCATCAAAGAGAAAGACCGGATTCATGGTCCCCGCTTGTTTCATGTTATAGATGATAGCCCCGGGAATCGCCCCGATATAGGTACGGCGATGACCGCGAATCTCTGCTTCATCCCGGAGTCCCCCCAAAGAGGTCCGCACAAATGCCCGGCCGATTGCCCGGGCAATGCTCCGGGCGATGCTGGTCTTCCCGGTGCCGGGCGGGCCCACGAAGCACAGAATAGGGCCTTTCATATCCTGCTTTAAGGTGCGTACAGCCAGATATTCCAGTACCCTGTTTTTCACCTTCTCCAGGCCGAAATGATCCTCATTTAGGATGGCCTCGGCATTTCCCAGATCCAGATTGTCCTGGGTATAATTTCCCCAGGGCAGATCCAGGATCCAATCCACATAGTTGCGGCTCACCGAAGCGTCAGGGGAACCGGGCTGCATCCGGGCTAGCTTATCCAGCTCCTTCTGCACCTTTTTCTGGGCTTCCTCGGAAAGCGGCAGCGCCTTTGCCCGTTCCCGCAGCTCCTCTACCTCCCCGGCGGCGTCCTTGTCCCCGAGCTCCGTCTGGATGGCCTTGATCTGTTCCCGCAGATAGTATTCCTTCTGTGAACGGTCCAACTGGCCCCGCACCCGGTTGCTGATCCGCTTTTCAATGCGCTGGATATCCGTCTCCCGCTTGAGGATATCCATTAGCAGCATCAGCCGGGAAGGGACGTCCAACTCCCCTAAAATCTCCTGCTTATCCTCCGTCCGATGGATCAGGTCATAGGCAATCAAATCCGCAAACCAGCCCGGCGAAGTAATGCCGGCCATATTCAAAAGGGTATCGTTATTGGCTCGGCTGGAAACCCGGCTGTATTCCTGGACCTGCTCGGTGATGGAGCGCATAATGGCCTCTTCCTCCAGAGTCGGTTCCCGGTCGGTTTCCTCCAGTAACGTTACCTCGGCGGTTAGAAAAGGCTCCTCAGACGCAAGGCGCTGGATCCGTACCCGGCTGATCCCCTCGGCCATAACGCGGATATTGTCTCCTGGCAACGCCAGAACCTGCATGATTTTCGCCAAGGTGCCCACTTCATAGAGATCGTCCAGCCCCGGGTCCATATCCCGAATATCCTTCTGGGTACAGAGGACCACGTACTGATCCCGACCCATGACATCACTAAGGGCCGCCAGGGACTTCTCCCGGCCCACATCAAATGGAACGGATATATGGGGAAAAATACAGATTCCCCGCAATGGAATCAATGGATAGGTGATCGCTTCCATTCTTTCACCTCCGAATAATTCGGTTCCGGTCAAACCGGCCGTCTATCAAAATGTCATTCCTGGGGCGCGGAGGAATCAATCTGCGACCCTCCGCGGCTTGGAATGACATCCGCTGAAAAAGAGGCCCGTTGGCCTCTTTTTTATACAGGTTAGCTTAGGAATCCAGGTCTCCTACCGCCCGTTTGGGCAGAGCTGCCTGGCGAACCTGATGAGTTTTGGGCAAAAGGGTGGGTTTGCCCTTGCCATCCACCACATCCTTGGTAATGATGCATTGCCCGATGTCCTCCTGAGAGGGAATGTCAAACATCACGTCCATCATAATGTTCTCCATGATGGCGCGCAACCCCCGGGCACCGGTCTTCCGCTCCATGGCCATATGGGCAATGGCAGGCAGCGCGTCATCCTCAAAGGACAGCTGCACACCGTCCATATCCAAAAGCTTCTTGTACTGCTTCACAAGCGCATTCTTGGGCTTAACAAGGATATCGACCAAAGCCTCCTCCGAGAGTGCATCCAGGGTAACGATGACGGGCAAGCGGCCCACAAACTCGGGAATCAGCCCGTATTTCAGCAGATCCTCCGGTAGAATATGCCGCAGCAGTTCGCCGATATCCTTTTTCTCGGTAGACTTCACATCGGCTCCAAAGCCAATGGTCTTTTTCCCTAGCCGGTTCTCGATGATGGTATCGATTCCGTCAAAGGCGCCGCCACAAATAAACAGGATATTACTGGTATCAATTTGGATGAACTCCTGATGTGGATGCTTCCGCCCGCCTTGAGGCGGTACGCTGGCAACGGTACCCTCCAGGATCTTCAAAAGAGCCTGCTGTACTCCCTCCCCGGAAACATCCCGGGTGATGCTGGGATTGCTGGATTTCCGGGTGATCTTATCGATCTCATCGATATAAATAATTCCCCGCTCCGCCCGCTCGATATCGTAATCGGCAGCCTGGATCAGCTTTAGCAGAATATTCTCCACGTCCTCACCCACATAGCCAGCTTCCGTAAGGCTGGTCGCATCGGCAATGGCGATGGGTACGTTTAAAATACGAGCCAGGGTTTGCGCAAACATGGTTTTGCCGCAGCCGGTGGGCCCCAGCATAATGACGTTGCTCTTTTGAAGCTCTACGTCCTTATCGGTGTCCGCGCCAATGCGTTTATAATGGTTATAAACCGCCACCGAGAGGCTCTTCTTGGCGGCGTCCTGGCCAATGATATATTCATTCAGGTGCTCCAGGATCTCTTTGGGCTTCATGACCTCTGTAAGATCAAAGTCCACGTGATCCGCGAAGTCCTCGTTGATGATCTGCACGCAAAGCTCAATGCATTCATCGCAGATGTAGGCTCCGGGTCCCGCAATAATCCGGCGCACCTGCTCCTGGGCCTTGCCGCAGAAGCTGCATTTAATCTTGTTTACGTCCTCGATTTTGGACAATCCCTTATCCTCCTTAGCGCCGCGGGGGGATGATCTCATCCACCAGGCCATATTCTTTGGCCTCTTCCGCCTCTAGGAAATGATCCCGCTCCACATCGGACTGGATCTTCTCCAAAGGCTGCCCGGTACGCTGTGCTAAAATTTCATTCATGCGGTTTTTAATCCGGATCATCCGCTCCGCGTGGATCGCGATATCGGTGGTCTGGCCCTGGGTCCCTCCCAGGGGCTGATGGATCATCACCTCGGCATTGGGAAGGATCTTCCGCTTGCCTTTGGCGCCAGACGCCAGAAGAAATGCCCCCATGGAGGCGGCCATGCCGATGCAGATGGTGGACACATCGCACTTCAGATACTGCATGGTATCGTAGATGGCCATGCCGGCGGTTACCGATCCACCGGGGCTATCGATGTACAGCATCACGTCCTTATCGGGATCCTCCGCTTCCAAGAACAGCAGCTGTGCTACGATAACGCTGGCCACATGGTCGTCAATCTCTCCATCTAAAAATACGATACGATCCCGTAAAAGGCGGGAGTAGATGTCGTAGCTTCTCTCCCCCCGGTTGGTTTGTTCCACAACGATGGGCACGTATGCCATTTCCCCGTACCTCCCTTATGATATAGTATCAAATTTTTGACCTATGGATTATACCAGAGAACTTATTTCTTGTCTTCCTCCTGGACGGGCTCCTGGGGAGCGTCCACCTTAACGGCATTTTCCAGGATGAAATCCAGGGTCTTATCGATGATTACATCCTCCTCCAGGTACTTCTTCTCATCCTCGCTGGCGGAAGCTTCAAACTCCTCTACGCTCTTGCCCACATACTGGGCATACTCCGCGGTCTTGGCCGCGATCTCCTCGGGAGTAGCGGTGATGTTCTCCACCTTGGTGACCTCGTCCAGAGCAACCTGGTTCTTCACCCGGCGCTGGGCTTCCTCCCGGTTCTGCTCCCGAAGATCATCCAGGGTCACGCCGGCGTACTGGCAGTACATCTCCAGGGTCAGGCCGTTATAGGCCAGCCGGTTCTGCAGATTCTCCAAAAGGCGGTCGATCTGTCCCTCAATCATGATCTCGGGGATCTCCATCTCGCAGCCGTCGGCGATCTTGCCCAAAGCCTCGTTCTGCATGGTCGCGGTGGCACGGCGCTGAGCGTCCTTTAGCATGTTTTCCTTAATATCGGCTTTCCATTCAGCCAGGGTATCAAAATCGCTGACATCTTTGGCGAATTCATCGTCCACATCAGGATATTCGGGATACCGGATCTCGTGAACCAAAACTTCAAAGACCGCCTTTTTCCCCGCCAGATCCTCCGCATGATATTCCTCGGGGAATGTAACGGAGATCTCCCGCTCTTCCTCCTTGGGAATGCCAATCATCGCTTCCTCAAATCCGGGGATAAACCGGCCGGAGCCAATGTCCAGCTGAGCCCCTTTGGCTTCGCCGCCCTCGAAGTATTCCTCTCCGACCCGGCCCTTATAATCGAAGGTGATCCGATCGCCGTTTTCGATGGGCCTGTC
>QAND01000017.1:0-73478 GCA_003150225.1 Bacillota bacterium | reverse complement strand
GGCACGATGTTCACAACCTCCACGCCCTTATACTGGCCCAGTTTTACTTCAGGATAAACAGCGCACTCCATGATGAGGGTAACGGGTTCTCCCTCCACCGCATGGCGTACATTGACGGTAGGAGCGGATACAACGCTCAAATCATGCTCCGCAATGGCGCTCTCAAAAGCATCCCGCCAAAGCTCCTCAATGGCGTCCTCGTAAAACACCTCTTTGCCGTAGAACCGCTCGATAATGGCCCTGGGGGCACGGCCGCGACGGAACCCCTGCACGGCATAACGCCCTCTGGTCTTCTGATAGGCCGTCTCAATGGCCTTCATAAAATCCTGGGCTTCTACGGTAGCTTCAATGCGGACGCGGCTCTTTGCCAATTTCTCAACGGTGGATGCCATATCTATCGATACCTCCAAGTTTTATATACAATTTTAGACAATAATGTATTATATAACAATTGTTCCCGGTTCGCAAGCGGCCTGCGCATCCGATTTTCGCCTTATGTTCGCCTTTTATAAAGGTCCTTAGGCCGCGGTGGATTCCTGCTCCTCCATGCGCTGTTTTTTCCGAACGCGGATCACCAGCATATAGCAATAAGCAATTGCGGTCCCCACCAAAAAACGTTGGATCATTACATAGGGAATGTTGATGCCCAATCCGGTATAATAAGCGGCCTCGTTAAATAGAGCATGGGTTAAGCCCATCCAAATGAAGATGGTATTGGCCTGCACCTGAGACAGCTTTAGCGTGGCCTTCTGCGCGTCCACAAAGGAAGCGGTATGAATCACTCCGCTGAGCATGCCCACCAGGATACCGATGGCCGCCTCTCCCGGCAGATCCAGCAGTTTGGTGGCCGGAGTCAGGCATTTTGCAATCTTGGGCAGCCATCCCAGGTCTCTTAGGATCTCCACACCAATGGTCAGAGGAACCAAAATGATGGAAACCTTCCAAAGGGTGCTCACTGACATGGTCAGGGTTTCCTGAAGACTGATCCAAAGTATCTCCATCGCTTCCCCTTTCTAGAGTATCAGATTAGTCAACAGCGCCATGATAGAAGCCGTCAGCACCCGAATGATGGCGATCATCCAGGGTTTACAGCCCGTTCCTCCCAGCGCGCCGGTTTCCATAATCAAGCTGTGACAAAAGCTATAAAAAACGCTGAGCACCGTCAGCTGCTTTACCGTAAGGCCCATGCCCACTGCCGCGCCAATGCCAGAGGCCAGGCTTACCTGCCCCAAGATCAGCGCCAAAGCAGCTTCTCCCGGCATGCCAAACAATCCCATCACCGGGGACATGAACCGAGCGATCAAATCCATACCGCCCAGATTTACCAGCAAACGAACCACAAAGATGGAAGGAACCAGATATTTTGCCATCTTTAATACGGACTTTAAGCTGGCCATTCCGCCGCGCTGCAGCGTTTGCAGTGTAACCATCCAAACACCCCCGGTTGGATTATACAGGAGAATGCTCCCCAGCACAATGCGAACACCGCAATCCAGCTATCCTTTTGCTCCGCCGTCCAAATATATAGCTACTAAGGGGGCAAAACTCCATAAAATAGCCACGGTGAGGGCAGGAAACAATCGTCCATTATACAGCGCTCCCACCACCAGGATAGCGTTAAAGGCAATACCAGCCCACATCAGACGGAAGTATCCCCCCAGCGTAAAAGCGTTGCCTTTTCCCGCCTGTTCCAAGGTGATCCAGCGTACCGTGCCCGGTTTATGCACTGCCATGCCATAGATCGTTCGCCATGCAGCGTCCAGAGAAAGCGCAGTTTCAAAGGCGCAGAGTATAAAAGCAATCCCCTCTCGCTGAATGCCATACCAAAGTCCTTTTGAGGAGCCGCTCCCATTTCTCCAGGAAAGGAAGGGCCACAGCAGCAGGCTAACCCCCTGAATCAGCGCCGGAATCCAGTAAGGAGCAAAGGAGACCGCGGCATATAGCCATGGATTCCCCGCCGAATAGGTGGAAACCACAAAAAACTGGGAAGCCGCCAATGGCAAAAGACTTTCCGCCACGTCCCAAACCGCTTTTGCTTTCACAGCAAAATTGGGATGAGCGCCCCGTCTTCCAAATACATAGGGAAGCTGTAAATAAGCTTCCCGCATCCTACGGTGGAGCCGGTTGAGCCAAAGGGAATACCGACCAGGAAATCCGCCATACGCCGTCACATCGCTAAGAAACGCGGTTTTACAGAAAAGCGGATAGACCAGACGAGGGCTAATCAGGGTATCGGGGCGGATGGCGCCAAAGGTGGCTTCATGGAATTTTTCCAGGTCATAGATGCCGTTTCCGGAAAATTCCAAACTTCGACCCATCCGATCCATATCCCGTCCAGCGGCGGAACGAAGCATCGATTTTCCGCTTAGGATACGAGCCAATCTGGGGCCTCTTTCGGTATTTCGAGCCGCCATACGCGGCTCTGCAACCAAATATCCCATCCGTTGATTGACCGGATGCTTCATGGCATTATAAAGCGCCAGATACCCCTCCCGTTTCATACGGACATCAGGCTCCAGCAGCATCACATAGCGGGGAGACGTCAAAAGCTTTGGTCCCAATAAACGGATCCCTTCTCGCCGCTCGCCCAACAAATACCGGTTTAAGTCGGAAACCGCCCCTAAGCGGCCGTCAAAGCACTGCCATCGCGCTTCCCTCCGGTTGTATTCTCGGTACCGTACCGCAAGATAAAAGCAAGGGCTGTATTTCTGGTTGCATTCTTCCATGACGTCAAGCGCCCTGGCAAACGCCTCCTCATCCCGTTCCGTCACAATCCGGTCGTCAGGCGGCACGTCCCATAGCAGGAGATAATCCACATTCTGGGATCCCAGCCTGTGGTAGTGGCTGCAAAGGGCTTGGTAGCCCCGTTCCTCCTCCTGCGGGGTTTCCCCCTGGATTGGAACCACCACCAACAGTCGGTCCCGGGCGGTGGGAGCTACTTCCGCCATCCTTGGCACAAAAGCTGGAGATAACACAAAGGACTGTATCCATCCGGCCAAGCGGTTTAAGAGACAGAAAAAGAGCACGCCGCCTAGGAAAAAAGCGGCAAGCACCTCAAGGAGGTTTCCTCCTTTCCATATGGCGTATCCGGTCAGAGCCGCGGAACAACACAGGCCGAACAATGGAACCACCGCAAGGACAAGATTCCAACGCCTGCGCTGCCTGTTGGGCCACCAGGGGGAGCCAATACGGCGGCAAAAATCCTTTGCCTCCTCTCCCAACAACCTGTCCCCTAGCTTTCCTCCTTCCAGCGCCATGGCCGCCACTTTCTCCTCCGAGCTGCCGGACCGCCGCGCCATCTCAGCGGTGATCTCCAGGTATTTTATTCGGGTATCCCGTTCCATCCGAGGATAGATCGTATCCGTCCCATAGAGGCATGCTACGCGATAAAGCGCCTCCATCATGGGAATAACGTCCCATCCGTTTGCCCATGCAAGAGATCTCAGATGAACCCGAAGGGGCTCCTCCTGCTTCATGGCTTGTTCCTCGGCGGAGATCTGCTGTAACTGGGATGCCATTGAATCGATCCTGGCCAGCAATACGGCGGTCAATGCCATAGGGATGCTTCTCCACTCCCAGTAATCCAGCGTGCCTCCCCGTTTTATATAAGCTGTAAAGTATTCCAACACCCGCTCCTGTGTCAGCTCCGGCGTTTCGGATACCAATCGTTCTGCCAGGGCATGGATGCGTATTTTTCCGGCTTCCTCGCCGCTTTCGATCCGACGCAGCGGGCGCTTGCCCGCCCCCTTTTGTTTCCGCAGAATTGACAGCAATTCCGGACCATTACGAAAGAGCATCCCTTCTGCCATCGTAATCCGTCGGTTTTCGCGCCGCATTTTTTTTACCAGCCGCTGTACATTGCGTAACGACACCCCAAAGGAGAGACTAACAAAAACCATTTTGGACACGCGCTCCCCACAGCCTGCGTTGGTTTCACCCTCTCTTTCCCTCACTTCCGCAGTTTTGCGATTCATGGCGCACCACCCTTCAATCCCTATTTTTTCCTAGGGCCGCAGATTTACTCATATCTGCGGATGGATACAGAAGTCCCGGTACCCTAGATATCCTGGTAAAACGGATCCGAAAGGATTGTCGCAACCAACGCATGGCTTAGGAACATGGAATGACCCTTGAAAAATGTTGGATGGAAAACAAAAAAATTCGCAAACCGCAACAGCAGTTTGCGAATTAATCTGCGGCGCTTGGCCGCTATGGCAGCGGAATAAGGATTCGAACCTTAACAATACGAGTCAGAGTCGTAGGTGCTACCGTTACACCATTCCGCTATGGTTGTCCTCATAAAATACCCTAGGTGCCGTCCGCTCCCAGATTACAACCCGCCGCTCTGGCAGGTGGGTGCCCTGCCGCCTCGTTCCGCCTTCACGCTCGCAGCGCGCATGCCGTACTTGATGGCTGGACTCCGGGCTCCCAATGTAACGATGTGGGTTTAAAAAAGGAGCGTAACAAACACCCAAGGAATTTTTACTCACCCATGCTCCAGCGATTTCCCGCTGAGCATCTCTTAGTATATGCAAAGGGACTTTTCTTGTCAACACCATTTTCATTGGAAAAGTCTCGGATTTTGAAAAGCCAGTTTTACGTTCTCGGCTTCCCCGACGCCACGTGCGTCTCCCCTATGGCGACAAAACCTATTGTATCCAACCGCCAATAGAATATAACAAAAATTTTTCAACCGATAAAAGCAGTATCCCAAAAATATCCCGGCTGTGGATAAATCCCAAGACGGGCCCATTTAAACAGCGGTCTCATCCCAGACACCCTTAGGATTCCCTGCCTTCCGGGCAACAAAAAATCGCAACCCTCAAAATGGGTTGCGATTCCAGCCGTTGGTGGGCGATACTGGACTCGAACCAGCGACCTCCACGATGTCAACGTGATGCTCTACCAACTGAGCTAACCGCCCGCACGCAAAGTTAATTATACATAAAACCAAGGAGAATGCAAGTTTAACTTTTCTTTGATTTGCGTTCCGGTTCCCGGTGGTGTATCATTTTCCTATCGATTACCGGGATCGCGCCACGCGCTCCCACATGGAGGAATACCCATGCCCTTTGTGGTAGACGAACTCACCCGCGCAAAGCTTTGTCTCTTATATCTATTTCGGGCAGTCGCTCTTCCCCTAAGCCGGGATGCAGTGATTTTGGCCTTGGATGTCCTTCCGTGGATCAATCAGTTTATCCTTTCAGAGGCCCTTTCTGATCTGCTAGAGAGCGGTCTGGTGCTGGAACTTAACGGGCAGGGCAGAAATACCTATGAGATTTCCCAGACCGGACTTAGTACCCTCGCCCATTTTGAAAAGGAAATTCCTCTTTCCATGCGCCAGGATCTGGATAGCGTTCGTGACTCCATTCGTCTTATGGCCCGAAAGGAGTCGGAATACATCACCGATTATCATAAGATTGGTGAAGACCGCTATCTGGCTGAGCTATCCATTGTGGAAAACGGACATACCATCTTCCGCGTGGAGATCGAATTAGCCAGCTCCGCCCAAGCCGATGTGGTCTGCAAAAATTGGCAGAATGCCGCCTCCGCAGCCTACTCCGCCATCCTCTCCCCCATCTTAAATCATTGACGCGGCATGAGTAGCTTTTATCATCTCAACCATTTGCATAAAAAATATGCCCGGCAGATGCCGGGCATATTTTTTATGGACCTATTTTCTACCGATATCCTTTCGGTATTCCATTCCCGCAAAGGAGATCAAATCCACATACTCATAGGCTCTGTGTATGGCCTGCTCCAGGGAGGGCTCCACCGCCGTAACCCCCAGCACCCGGCCTCCCGCGGTAGCGTATCCGTCCTTGCAAAGAGCCGTTCCTGCGTGGTAGACGATGGCTCCTTCCGCCAAAGCCTCTTGGATTCCATGGATGGTTTTTCCCTTTTCATAGGGCCCAGGATACCCTCCCGAGGCCAGCACCACGCAGACGGCGCTCTCCTGGGAAAAGGCGACCTCCATCTCTCCCAACCGTTCCTCAATGACAGCCAGCATCACCTGCGACAGCGGCGTCTTCAACAGCGGCAGGATCGCCTGGGTTTCGGGATCCCCAAACCGGCTGTTGTATTCGATGACCATGGGGCCGCGTTCCGTCAGCATCAGGCCGAAGTACAGCACGCCCTTAAAAGGACATCCCTCCGCAGCCATGGCCTGGACGGTTGGATAAACGATCTCCTGCATCACCCGATCCAAAAGGGAGGGCGTCATCTTTGGCGTAGGCGCAAAGGCCCCCATCCCTCCGGTATTGGGACCGCGATCCCCATCGTAGGCCCGCTTATGATCCTGAGCCGCCGGCATGGGGACCACTGCCTTGCCATCGGTAAAACATAGGAGGGAGGCTTCCGGTCCGAAAAGGCACTCCTCTATGAGCACCCGGCTTCCGGAGGCGCCAAAGGCCCGTTTCACCATGATCTCGTCTACGGCATCCTCGGCCTCCTCTTCGGTACCGCAAACAAAGACCCCTTTTCCAAGAGCGAGGCCATCAGCCTTCACCACGATGGGCGCCCCCATCTCTCCGATATAGTCCTTGGCGGCCTGAGGCTCGTCAAATACCCGGAACTGGGCGGTCGGAATGCCGTATTTCTTCATCAGCGCCTTGCTAAAGGCTTTGCTGGATTCAATCCGTGCGGCGGCCTGGATAGGGCCAAATGCCTTAATCCCAACGGCAGTCAATCGATCCACCATACCCAACGCCAGGGGATCATCCGGCGTGACCACCACCAGATCCATTTCCTTTACCTGTGCAAAGGCCACCATGGCGTCCACATCGGTGGCAGCGATATCCACGCAGGTTGCCAGAGCCCCAATGCCGCCGTTTCCCGGCGCACAGTAAAGCTCGTGGCCCCCCTCCGCATAAAGCTGCCGCACTACGGCGTGTTCCCGTCCCCCGCCGCCAATGACCAATATCTTCATATCCGACCTCCAGATGATCAGTGTTTAAAGTGCCGCATGCCGGTATACACCATGGCAATACCCAGCTCGTCACAGGCTTTTACGCTATCCTCGTCCCGGATGCTTCCGCCAGGCTGGATGATGGCGGTAATGCCCGCAGCGGCTGCGGCTCGTACGCTGTCATCAAAGGGGAAATAGGCGTCGGATGCCAAGGCGGCGCCTTTGACCTTATCCCCACTCCGCTGGATGGATTGTTCCACCGCCCAAACCCGGTTTACCTGGCCAGGCCCAATGCCCAGGCTCTGGCCATCCTTGGCAATGGCAATGCCATTGCTCTTGGTATGCTTCACAATACGCCACGCCAGCTCCAGGTCGGCCAACTCTTTTTCCGTAGGCTGGCGGCGGGTAACCACCTTAAGCTCGGGATACAGCTCCCGATCCATATCCTGCACCAGAAGGCCTCCCAGCACCTTCTTCATATCAAGAGCGCCAGCCGGAAGAGGATCGCAGATGGCCGGGAGCTTCAGTACCCGGAGGTTCTTCTTCTTCCGCAGGATCCCAAGGGCTTCCTCCTCATAGTCAGGCGCAACGATGATCTCCAAAAAGGTCTTTGCCATGGCAGCGGCCGTCTCAGCGTCTACCTTCCTATTGCAGGCTACAATGCCCCCAAAGATGGACACGGGATCCGCCTCATAAGCGGTATTGTAGGCGTCAGCCAAGGTATCCCGAATGCCCACGCCGCAGGGATTCGCGTGCTTTACGGCCACCACAACCGCCTTCTTCTCCTCCCGGAACTCCCGGAGCAGATCCAGCGCGCCGTTGGTATCGTTGATGTTGTTAAAGCTTAGCTCCTTGCCGTTGAGCTGCTCTGCCATGGCAAGGGATCCAGCGGGAGTCAGTGGCTCCTTATAGAACACGGCGGATTGGTGGGGATTCTCGCCGTAGCGCATCTCCTGAACCTTCTGATAGGTCATGGTAAAGTCGTCTGGCAGCCCCGCGCCGGTCACACCGCGGAGGTATTGGGCAATGAGCGCATCATAGGCGGCGGTATGCTCAAAGACCTTTTTGCACAGATCCCGCTTTACCTCATAGGACACCTCTCCCTCCTCCCGGAGACAGCCGATCACCCGGGCATAGTCGGATGCATCCACAATGACCGCCACATCCTTATGGTTCTTCGCGGCAGCGCGAAGCATGGTGGGTCCTCCGATGTCGACGTTTTCAATGGCCTCTTCAAACGAAACCCCGGTTTTTTTGATGGTCTCCAGGAAGGGGTAGAGATTTACCGCCACAATGTCGATGGGCGCAATTCCCAGCTCCTCCATCTGCTTTACATGACTGGGGTTATCCCGCATAAACAGGATGCCCGCATGGACGGCAGGATGCAGGGTCTTAACCCGGCCATCCAAGCACTCCGGAAAACCGGTGATATCGCTGACGTTGGTAACAGGCACCCCTGCCTCACCAATGGCCCGCTGGGTCCCCCCCGTGCTGATGACCTCATAGCCCAAGTCCACCAGATCTTTGGCGAATTCCACGATTCCGGTCTTATCGGATACACTCAAAAACGCTCTCTTTTTCATCTCAGTCCGTCATCCTTTCCATGGTAACCTTGCGCCCCTCTACGCGGATGCGGCCCTCCACCAGGTGGGCTACCGCCAGCGGCAGCAATTCATGTTCTACCCGAAGTACCCGCTGCTGCAGGATCTCCGGGGTATCGTCGTCCAAAACGGAAACCGCTTTTTGCAGGATAATGGGGCCGGTATCCGTCCCCTCATCCACAAAATGCACGGTAGCACCCGTCACCTTGGCGCCGTATTCCAGCACCTTTTCGTGAACATGCAACCCATAGTATCCCTTGCCGCAGAAGGAAGGGATCAAGGAGGGGTGGATGTTCACAATCCGGTTTTTATATAGACCAATGATCTCAGGGGATAAAATGGACATATACCCCGCCAGCACAATATAATCCGCTTCCAAAGCCCGTAAGGCGGTCAGCATGGCGGCGTCCCGCTCCACAGGGTCGGGATAGGCCCGCTTGCTGATCACCCGGGTTGGGATACCGGCATGTTCAGCCCGTACCAGGCCATAGGCGTGCTTAGTGCTGCTGATCACTCCACTGATCCGGGCCAAAAGACGTCCCTCCGCCACAGCGTCCAAAAGGGCCTGGAGATTGGTTCCCCCGCCCGAGATCAATACCACGATATTTTTCATGGAAGCAGCTCCACCTTCTCCTGGCCTCGGGCGATAACGCCCACGGGGAAGGCCTCCTGGCCATTCTCGGCCAAAGTCGCCACGGCCCCATCGACCTGATCCGGGGGAAGCACCATTGCCATCCCCACTCCCATGTTAAAGATGTTATACATCTCCATCAGAGGAATCTCCCCCTTGCGCCGCAGAATCTGGAAAATAGGCGGCGTGGGGATGCTCTTAAGATCGATCTTAGCGCAAAGCCCATCGGGAATCACACGTGGAATATTCTCGATGAACCCACCGCCCGTGATATGGGCAATGCCGTGAACCTCCACCTTCTCAATGGCCGATAGAACGGGTTTCACATAGATACGGGTCGGGGTCAGCAAGGCCTCTCCCACTCTGGCGCCCAGCTCCTGACTATAGGCAGAAAGGCTGGCTTTATCATCCCCCATGATCTTCCGTACCAAACTGAATCCATTGCTATGCACCCCCGAGGAGGCCAATCCCAGAATCACATCCCCCTCCTGGATGGCGCTACCGTCAATGACCCGTTTTCTATCCACGATGCCCACGGTAAATCCAGCTAGATCGTATTCCCCCACGGGATAGAAGCCCGGCATCTCAGCGGTCTCTCCGCCGATGAGGGCACAACCCGCCATACGGCAGCCGGCGGCCACTCCGGCAACGATCTGCTCCGCCACATGTGGAAACAGCTTACCCACCGCCAAATAATCCAGAAAAAATAGAGGCTTGGCTCCGTGACACACCACGTCGTTGACGCACATGGCAACGCAGTCCTGGCCCACGGTGTTATGGATATCCAGCTCCATTGCCAGTTTCAGCTTGGTGCCAACGCCATCGGTACCAGAGATCAGAACCGGTTCCTCCATATCTCCATACCGGCCAATGGAATAGAAGGCTCCAAAACTGCCAATGCCGCTCAGCACATCCTCGTTAAAGGTGCTGGCGGTGTGGCTTTTGATGCGTCTGACCGTGTCATATCCAGCGTGAACATCCACGCCAGCATCCTTATAATGCTCTGCCATTGGGTCCTCCTTATAGCTTCTCGGCCAACTTCCCGATGGCCGCGTCCTTCTGTAAAACCTTATCCCCCATCTCCTTGCGATAGACGGACAGGCGCTCCGCCAGCTGTGGATCGCTCAAGGCGCCGATCTGTACCGCCAGGATGGCGGCGTTGGCGGCGCCGTCAATGGCCACGGTGGCTACAGGCAGCCCCGGCGGCATCTGGACGGTAGACAAGAGGGCGTCCAGCCCTCCCAGGCCTCCAGATGCGATGGGTACGCCGATGACAGGTAGCTGGCTGTGCGCGGCCATTGCTCCCGCCAGATGCGCAGCCTTGCCCGCGGCGGCAATAATAGCGCAGTATCCCTCTTCCCGGGCTGATGCCGCAAAGGCTGCGGCCTCGTCGGGAGTACGGTGGGCGGACAACACCCGCACCGTGGGGGCCACGCCGAAGGATTTCAAAGTGGACACGGCTTTTTCCATCACGGACCAGTCCGAATCGCTTCCCATGATTACCGCAACTTTGGTCATATTGGTTCCCCCTTCAATAAAAAATAGGAAAAACAAGCCTGGGTAAGCAGGCTTGTTTTCTCGTTAGCGGTTGGTGGAATAATTGGGCGCTTCCTTGGTGATATACACATCGTGGGGATGGCTCTCCTGCAATCCCGCTCCGGTGATCTTCACCATGGTACTCTTGGTACGCAGAGTCTCAATATCAGGAGCGCCGCAGTAGCCCATGCCGGAACGAAGGCCGCCCACCAACTGGTAGATGGTCTCGGAAAGAGCTCCTCGGAAGGGTACTCGCCCCTCTACGCCCTCCGGTACAAACTTCTGGTTGGCGTCCTGGAAATACCGATCGCTGCTGCCCTTGGCCATGGCGCCCAGGCTGCCCATACCCCGATACACTTTATAGCTGCGGCCCTGATAGATTTCCATCTCTCCAGGGCTCTCCTCGGTTCCAGCCAAAAGGCTGCCCAGCATAACGGCGCTGGCGCCGGCAGCAATGGATTTTACGATATCGCCGCTATACTTGATTCCGCCGTCGGCAATGATCCGGATGCCCCGCTTATCGGCCTCCTCGGCGCAATCCATGATGGCGGTCACCTGGGGAACCCCCACGCCGGCCACCACGCGAGTGGTGCAAATGGAGCCGGGTCCGATGCCCACCTTGACGCAGTCTGCGCCGGCAGCCGCCAGATCCCGTACCGCTTCCGGAGTAGCCACATTTCCCGCAATGACGGGTATATCAAACATCCCCTTAATGGTTCTCACCATTTCAATGACGTTGCGGCTATGGCCATGTGCGGTATCGATAACCAGCACATCCACGCCAGCCTCCACCAAGGCCTTCGCCCGGTCGGGGGTATCCTTGGCAATGCCTACGGCGGCGGCCACCAGCAGGCGGCCCTTATCGTCCTTTGCGCTGTTGGGATATTGCAACAGCTTGTCGATATCCTTCTTGGTAATGAGGCCCTTGAGCATGTAGTTGTCGTCCACGATTGGCAGCTTCTCCACTTTATGCTTGCGGAGAATCTCCCGAGCCTGATCCAAAGTGGTTCCCTCGGGAGCAGTCACCAAGCGATCCTTGGTCATCACGTCTCTAATCTTCTGGGAATAATCGTCCTCAAAGCTCAAATCCCGGTTGGTGAGAATGCCCACCAGCTTACCCTCCACAGTGATGGGCACACCGGAAATCCGGTAGTGGGCCATTAGCCGGTTGGCGTCATCAATGGTATGGTCGGGAGAAAGAAAAAATGGATCCGTGATCACGCCATGCTCCGAGCGCTTTACCCGATCCACCTCTTGTGCCTGCTGCTCAATGCTCATGTTCTTGTGGATAACCCCCATGCCGCCTTCGCGGGCCATAGCAATGGCCAGACGGGACTCAGTAACGGTATCCATGGCAGCGCTCATCAAGGGCGTCAGCAGACGGATGCCCGGGATCAACTCCACGCCGAGGTTCACGTCCTTGGGAATTACATCGCTTTTGGCAGGCACCAAAAGGACGTCGTCAAAGGTCAGGCCCTCTTTCAAAATCTTTGCCATTTCCATCCCCCTCTTCCGCTTTTTTTGTACTTTCAGAAATATAATTAGACATAATATATGGCAGTTTTCCTCCGCTGTCAAGGAAATCCCGCAACTTTGCCTGCAAAAAAACAGCAGATATGGGGGCATCATCCCCCGTTGCCCACTGGATGTGCCAAAGCCCCGCAGAAGACCTCCTCCCCCACAGACCGAATGCAGTGAAAGAGGTATTGATTCGCATAACCCGCTAACGCTCCATATTGGGCCTTTGCAAAGGGCAAAGGGTGCCGTGGGTCACATTGCGGATATAGCCGTAAAAGCACTTTTTTTACCCAGGTATCCACTGGGAAGGCATCCCGATGATGTAGGGAAAACATCAAAATACAATCCGCCACCTTGGGACCCACTCCCGGCAAACGGCAGAGATGCTTCCGGGCTTCCGAAAGATCCATGCTCATCGAACGCTGTAGATCAAACCCATCGGCCACCATTCGGGCCGTCCCCACGATATATTCAGCCCGATACCCCATACCGATGCGCCTCAGCTCCATAGGGTCTATGGATGCCAACGCTTCGGGAGTAGGAAAAGCATACCCCCCATAAGGCAGCTCCCGGCCCCATCCGCGGGACAACGCCGCAATTAGGGACATAATGCGCTTCATATTGTTGTTGGCAGATATGACAAAGGAAATAGTGGTCTCAAAGGGATCCTGGTTTAAAATGCGGATGCCCGGAGCGTATTCCATCCCCCGTCGCACATGGGGATCCCCCCATAAAGCCTCCATAATCTTCGCATAGCTCCGGTCCAGATCCAAATAGGACCGCCATAGATTTTGAAACTCCCCCAGGGTGCAGGGAGAAAGGAAAAAGCTTCCATTCTCCATGGGCGCAATGACAACGGCCCGCTCCAACGCGATTCCGGCATATCCTCCGCCTTCCACAGGATAAAACCGAAACGCCTGGCCGCAGGTGAAGGTATCCTGGAGGGAAAAAGGCTCGTCCAGCCGGAACCGCACGCCCCCGTTCCATTCCCATGCCTGCACCATGGCGCCATCACCCTTTCAGTTTGTTTTATTATACTACACAAAAAAAGCAACGTCCATTTGTCCAAAAAGGTTTCTAGGCGAATTAAAAGCGCAACTCACCCTTCCCAGCCAAAGGGTAGCAGCTCGGAAAGGGATTTTACCTCTCCTTCGCCTATCAGCACCAGGCATTCGCCGTTCTCCCGATGCAGCTGTCGGATGAATTCCCGGCACCGGCCACAGGGAGGCACCACACGTCCATCCTCTCCAACCGCTACCATCTGAATCACCCTGCTCTCCCCCGCAGTGACCATGGCTGCTGCCGCGCTATGTTCGGCACAGAATCCCATACCACAGGGCATGTCGATGCATACGCCTCGGTAAACCTTCCCATCCCCCGCAAAAAGAGCCGCTGCCACCGATCCCGCCGCGGCGCTTTCTGAAAGGTTTCTTGGGTTCAATACCTCCTGAGCCATATAAAGCAGCTCCGCAAACTCCAAGGCTTTCGCCTCCTTTCCTGCTTTGAAAAAACAAAAAGACCGCAGCATTGCTGCGGTCCTCCATTCATTTACTGAGCGATCTCCTCATATACGGAAACCAATTTCTTATCCCTGCCCTTGCGCTCGAACTTCACCTTGCCGTCCACCAGGGCAAAGAGGGTATCGTCGCTGCCGCGGCCCACGTTGTTACCAGGATGGATCTTGGTGCCCCGCTGCCGAACCAGGATATTACCCGCCAGTACAAACTGGCCGTCGCCCCGCTTTACGCCCAGCCGCTTGCTGTTGCTGTCGCGGCCGTTCCGAGAGCTACCTACACCTTTTTTATGTGCCAAAGTCAAACACCTCTCTTTACTAAAATCGCTTGGCCTTATCCAATGGAAACGATCTCAACCTTGGAATAGGGCTGCCTGTGGCCGGTCTTCTTCCGGTAGTTCTTCTTGGGCTTGAACTTATAGACGATGATCTTCTTGCCCTTGACCACGGAATCCACCTTGGCCTTCACCTTTACGCCGTCCACGATAGGAGCGCCCACCTTTACGGACTCCCCGTCGCCGACCAGCAACGCGTCAAACTCCACTTCGGCACCGTTTTCCACATTCAGCTTCTCCACAAAAATGGTATCGCCTTCCTGCACCTTGTACTGCTTGCCGCCGGTTTTGATGATGGCATACATGATTGTTGCACCTCCCCGTATTATAATTGGGACTCGCCAACCCGGGCGGCATCTCTGCGCTTATAGCCCGTTATGAGCGGTAACATCAATAGATGATAGCATAGCGGAAGGGGCTTGTCAATGAAGCAATGCCTTAACCCCGGCATTCCAGGGGGACGGCTCCCATTTCCAAGGCCTCCTGGGGATTCTCAACCCCTTCCACCTCCATATGCTCGATGTGCATATTGGTGTTGGAGAGCAAAAACACCCGCTTTCCCGGCGGGCTGGGAATCAGCTGGGCGCCGGGCCGCATTTTAGCGTTGATCTCCATGCAGACCGCCGGATGGGCCATGATCACCACGTTGTCATACCCATCCCGATAAAACCGGTGCAGCACCTCTTTTCGGGCTTTCATGGCCATGGACTCAGAGGACAGAATGATCCCCTCCCCCTCGCAATAAGGGCAGGGCGCATAGAACACCGATCCCAAGGACTGTTTGGTTTTCTTTCGGGTCAGCTCCACGATGCCCAAATCCGTAATGCCCAATATAATGGTGCGAGTCCGATCCCGCTTGACGGCTTCCCGGAGTACATCCAGGATCTTCTGACGGTTACAGGGCTCCTCCATATCGATGAAATCCACCACGATGATGCCAGAGATATCCCGAAGCCGAATCTGGCGGGCGATCTCCTCCGCCGCCTCTATATTGGTCTTCAGGATGGTATCCTGCAGGGAATTGGTCCCCACAAATTTTCCGGTGTTCACATCGATAACGGTAAGGGCTTCGGCGGAATCAAAGATCAAATACCCACCGCTTTTCAGCCATACCTTCCGAGCAAGCGCCTTATCAATCTTACTCTCCAGCCCATGGTACTCAAACATATCATAATGCTTATCAAAAAAGCTCACCCGGTCCAGCAGGTCGGGGTTTACCGCTTCTACCAAAGACCGGACGTACTCATATGCCTGAGGATCGCTGATATAAAACCCGCTGATGTCCTGGTTGAAGGCATCCCGAACGGTACGGTAATAGATGTTCTCCTCACTATGGATCAGCTTCGGCGCCTTGCAGCAATCATAGATGGCGTGAATCTCCTGATAGGTATCCATCTGAGCCTGAATCTGCTGGGCCAGCTCCTCCCGGTCAGCCCCCAGGGCGCTGGTCCGGGCGATGACCCCTCGGTGGCTGGGTTTGATCTCCTCCAGGATGGTCTTAAGCCGGGTCCGTTCCTCCTCGTCCTCGATCTTCCGGGAGATGCCCACATAATTGGCCTTGGGCAACAGCACCACTTTGTATCCCGGCAGGGTGATATTGGTGGTAACCCTGGCCCCTTTGGTGCCAAAGGGCTCCTTTAACACCTGTACCATGATGGATTGCCCCACCCGAACCAGCTTCCGGATGTCGGGGATGCGCTTGGCCCTCTCATCCTCCTCGGGCAACTCCTCGTCCACGGCGTCCACGCTGATGTCCCCGGCATAAAGAAAGGCGTTTCGTTCGATGCCAATATCCACAAAGGCGGCCTGCATACCGGGCAGGACATTCTTTACCACGCCTTTGTAAATATTCCCCACGATGCGTTCGCTGCCCTTGCGTTCCACATAGAGTTCAGCCAGGTTGCCATCCTCCACCACCGCAACCCGCACCTCATAGGGATTCGCGTCCAAATAAATATTGCTTCTCATTCGATTTGATCCACCAGTTTATAGAATAAATTTATAGAAAGGGTACAAGCCCCTTTTCTTCATCATAATAGTAGAGCTGGGTCCGCAGGACATCCCGGTTCTCGATGCGGGTCTCCTCCCCCATCCGCTCATACAGCCGGTTGATCACTTCCGCCGGAACCAGATTCTGTTCTCCGCACCCCAACAGCAAATGCAAAACCCCGTCCCGGTACGCAAGCTCAAAGATCCGCTCCCGCAGATTCACTTGGCGGATGCCGCCCTTACCCTTCTTATCAAATAATACCTCTTTTTCCCCTAAAATGCCAGCAACTGCCTGTCGGATTTTCCCAGAATCCCCCGCTATAGGATAAAGATACCGGGCCGCCCGCACCATGGCCATGGGGTTCCCCTCCTCCCGAGGCATTTCCCGGGCTGCCACCGCCTTGATCCCCGCATAGCCTCGCCGGTTAAAATCCTCAACAAAGGAGGAAAAATCCACCGGCTGGGTCAATTCCAGCACAAAGTATTCCCCTATGCTCTCCATATACATGGGCAGAGCCTGGGCAAAGGAAAGCTTGGGATGGGGGTTGAATCCCGCGGTATAGGCCATGGGAGCGTCCATGAGCTTTAAGGTTCGCTGAACACAGCGCAGCAGGTCCAAATGGGAAATATACCGGGCGGGGCCGGTCTTTTCAAACTGTACCAGAATCCTCACGCCGTCACCCCACATTCCTTCATTAGCCCGCAACCCTGACAATTCCCCTGGCAATAGGGGGTGGTTTCCGCTGCCTCCGCTCGATGGAGTTCCCGAACCAAGTACCCCTTGGTCACACCGATGTCAATATGGTCGTAGGGCAGCGTCTCAGCCAGCTCCCGCTGGCGGTGGGCATAGAAATCCACCTCCAGGCCGGCGTCCCGGATAGCCTGGACCCAGCGATCATAGTCCATCCATTCCCGCCATCCATCCAACATAGCTCCCCGCTCACAAGCCAGCGCAATGGCCTTCCCCAGACGGCGGTCCCCCCGGGAGAACACCGCCTCCAGCACGCTGGTATAGGGATCATGGGTCTGTACCCGGATGCGCTTTTCCCCCGCCAAGCTGTCACGCAGCAGTTTCTGCCGCCGCACGATCTCCTCCAAGGGGATCTGGGGAGCCCAGCCAAAAGGAGTAAAGGGCTTGGGAACAAAGGTGGACGCGGATACCGTTACGGAAACGGGTTTCGGCCGATTTTCCTTGGGCTGGCGGTAGAACTCCGCCACCACCTTCTTTGCCAGCTCCCCAATTCCCAGGAGATCCTCATCGGTCTCGGTGGGCAGTCCCAGCATAAAGTACAGCTTGATGCTGCTGTACCCCTCGGAAAAGGCGTCCCGGACGCTGCTCATAAGGTCTTCCTCGTCAACCCCCTTATTGATCACATCCCGAAGCCGCTGGGTCCCCGCCTCAGGAGCAAAGGTAAGAGAACTCTTCCGTACGCTGGCGGTACCCTCTGCGTAATCCTTCAAAAAGCTGTCGATCCTAAGAGACGGCAAAGAAAGGCTTACCCTTTGAGGGCGCAGCTCACGATCCAGCTCATGGATCAGCTCCGTGAGCTTAGGATAGTCTCCCGAGGAAAGAGAGGTCAAAGAAACCTCCTCGTAACCGGTGGTGCGGATGGTCTCCCTGGCCTGCTCCAATAGGGTCTCCTTTTTCCGAAGACGCATGGGTCGGTAAAGGTACCCCGCCTGGCAGAAGCGACAGCCCCGGGTGCAGCCCCGGAACAGCTCAATCCCCGCCCGGTCATGAATGATGGAGGTATAGGGCACTAGAGGACAGGTGGGAAAAGGCGCCTTATCCAAATCCCGGACAATAGCCTTCTTCACTCGCTCCGGTGCCCCATCCATGGGGGCGACCCGCTCCACCCGGCCGTCGGGCAGATAGGAGACCGCATAGAGGGAGGGCACATAGAATCCCTCCAGCCGGCTGAGCCGACGGAGCAGCTCCTTCCGATCCACCCCTTCCGCCTTGGCTCGTTTGTATTCATCCACCAAAATGCCGATGGTCTCCTCCCCATCCCCGATCATGAACACATCGATAAAATCCGCCATGGGCTCCGGGTTCACGGCGCAGGGGCCTCCCGCAGCAATAAGGGGCATGTCCTCCCCGCGGTCTTTCCCACAAAGGGGGATGCCCGCCAGCTTCAGCATCGCAAGGACGTTGGAGTAGGTCAGTTCATATAGAAGGGAAAATCCCACGATATCGAATTGATCCAAATCGGTATAGGTTTCCAGGGAAAACAGCTTTTGCCCCGCATGTTTCAGCTCTGCCATGGCGTCGGGCCATGGGGTATAGCACCGTTCGCAGTAGCAATCCTCCCGATCGTTCAAAATGTGATAGAGGATTCGAGACCCCATATGGGACATGCCAATCTCGTAAGTATCGGGAAAGGACAACGCAAAACGGACCCTGTTGGAAGGGTCCTTTCGGATCATATTCAGTTCGCCGCCGGTGTACCGGGAGGGCTTTTCCACTCGGGCCAGCCAGGAAAGATCTCTCGTCAAAAACGCTTTACCTCTTTCAAGTTTCTTCTAGTTTATCTGGACAATAGTACCCTAAACCAGAAGAAATTTCAACCGCTGCGCACCAGCTCTCCCAGGGTCTTTTCCCGCTCTCCGCGAAGGATACAGTCCAAGATGCGATCCTCATACACCGTACCTAAGGGCCGCATTCTTTCATCCACCACCCGGACTACGGTGTACCGATTTTTATGAAACCGCCGTGCGATTTCCCATAGGCTGACCTCCTTTCCCGCTGTAATCCAGCTCTCCTCCATGGCGCCCCGCCGGATAATCTGCCGTTTCTCCTCCAGGTTGGTCACCGCGCCCAGGGCCCAGCGTCGTTTTTCCCGAAGGGCGTTCAGGATGATAAATACCCCAATGGAGATCAGAAGCGGATTTACCCGGCCCACAGACAGCACTCCCCAGATTCCAAAACAGCTCAACCCCGCCCCTAGGGCAACTCCAATCACGGCGCAAACATCGGTTGCCCGTTCCCTGCCCAGAAAGCTGCTGAGCAGACTGCGCAGGATCCGACCGCCGTCCAGCGGGAAAGCGGGCAGCAGGTTAAAACAGCCCATAGTTAGATTAAGATACACCGGAGTCAAAAGAGCGGGTGCAAATTGCGGCCATAGCTTCGCTGCCATAAGACAGCACCAGGCGCATAAGAAGTTAAAAAGCGGCCCTACCAGAGCAATGAGAACCTCCCGCCATCCCACCACCCGATCCATGCCCCTGGCCCGGGCTACCCCGCCGAAGGGCAGCAGCTCAATCTCATCGATCTCCACCCCAAGCGCTATGGCCATTAGGGTATGGCAAAGCTCATGCCCAAAGACAAAAGCAAACATCAGCACCATATCCCTTCCCACTCCAAGAAGGGCGGCCACTGCCAACAATACAATTAAAATGGGATCCACCAAAACGCGGATCCCACGGAAGGCAAACAGCTTCATCTATTCCACCGCAATGTAGTTCATAGGATCCTTTGGAATGGAATTCTTGGTAAATTCCAGGTATAGCTCCTTTTCCTGAAGCGTTCCCACCACGGCCCCTTTTTCCACGGTATCCCCTTCCTTTAACGGGGATTCCGCCAGGCCATAGTAACTGGTTTCCATTCCATCGGGATGGGTAATACGGACGTAATTCCCCAGGGTGCTGCTGGTCCCCCGCTTTGCCACCTGACCCGGCCCGCAAGCCGTCACCTGCTGTTTTTCCATCCCCGATGCGATGACCAAACCCATGGAGTTCTCTTGGCCAAATCCCTGGACAACCTCCCCAATGAAAGGCATGGCATAGGTCTTGGTCTCCCCGCCAAACACCTCTCCCGCCTGGGGAAAGATGTTCTCCACAAATTTCAGCTCGCCAAAGGGTTGGGAAAAGTCCATATCATAGGTGATAACGCCCTCTAAATATCCCATGGCTTTCTCAGCTGCCGGCAAGCCAGAAAACTTTAAAAATAAGCAGAGAGCCACCAGACCCGCGCAAATCCCCGTCTTGATCCCAAGCCGTTTTCCCCAGGCCATTCCGCTCCGAGGCTCGTTTCTGCGGTAATGGGAGCGCTGCCGGGAAGCGCCATAAAAGCGGTAGTTCCGCCGTTTCCTCCCACTGCGCTTATGCCGATCCGGCCGGTGCCAGTCGTTGTTGATCTCCCTGGACACAAAGCCCTTTTCCTCATCCATGGCATCCACCTCAACCCCATAGTTGTTCGATTATCTATATGCGTGGATGTCCATAAAAATCCCAACAAAAAGGGGGATGCCTTCGCATCCCCCAAGTGTTCAATCAATAGATTTTTCGTGTTCGCGCTTTTACCCCCATCACAAGGCCGACGGCCAACATATTGGTAAGCATGCTGCTGCCACCATAGCTGATGAAGGGCAACGGAATGCCCGTAACGGGCATAATCCCCATGGTCATGCCGATATTCTCAAAGATATGGAACATAAACATGGAGGCAACGCCGGCGCAAATCAGGGTTCCATATTGGTTCTGGGCGTTCATCCCAATATAGATAATCCGCCAAATCAGCAATCCATACAAAAGGATAACCGTCAATCCGCCGATGAGCCCAAAAGCCTCTCCAATGGCGGAGAAGATAAAATCGGTATGCTTTTCCGGCACCCAGTTTAACTGGCTGAGGGCTCCCTCGCTGAACATTCCCTTCCCGGTAACGCCGCCGCTGCCGATGGCCATCTTGCTATAATGCACGTTATAGCCAGTGTTACCAATATCCGCGCTGGGATTCAGCGTTGTGATGATTCGGTTTCGCTGGCGGTCGTCCAACACAAAAAACCACATAAGGGGCGCAATGGCAAGAGCGGATGCCCCCAGCGTGGCCACAATCTTCCAGCCGACTCCCACCACAAACATCATTCCGATGCAGATGCTCACATAAACCGCGGCGGTTCCCATATCGGGCTGGAGCATCACCAGGACAAACACAATACCGGTCACCACCAGGGGTTTTAGCGCGTCGGTAAAATATTGGATTCCCCGTTCCCCCCGAATGTTGTCACATAGGATTTTCCCCAGGTATAAAATGAGAGAAAGCTTGCAGATCTCCGATGGCTGGAACCCGATGTTGCCAAACTTATACCAGCTCACGGTCTGTCGGGTCACGGTGGCCAAAGAAAACAGCGCCAGCAGGATCACAGCATTGACGCCGTAGATCCATACGGATATATCCTTTAACGCAGTATAATCCAGCAGTGCCATAAAGGCCATAGCCACAAGTCCTACTCCGAACCATAGCACCTGCTTTTTCACGGTATCCAAGTTCAAGTTGGTAAGCTTTTCGGAGAAAGTGGCTTCTCCCCCGGTAAAGGGATCAGCAGTAGCATAGGTGATGGCAATAAAGCCCACCACACATAGAGCGACCACCGCGCCTAGCAGCCACCAGTCCACTTTTTTCCAGGGTTTTGCTTCCATCAATCTATCCATATATCTCTTCCCCTACCCTACTGCACCAGGCCGCCAGGGCCGGTGATGTCGGGTTCATCGGTGCCGGCCTGCCGATCTCGGTAGAACTGGATCACCTCTTTGGCGCAGGTAGCGGCCAATCCGCTCTGATACCCGTTGGGGATGTATACCACAATGGCGATCTCCGCGTTCTCGATGGGGGTAAAGGTTACCAGCCAGGCGGTATCCTCCAAGCCGATGGTGGATACCTGGGCAGTGCCGGTCTTTCCCGCCATATCGTCAGCGTACTTAAACCCCCGGAGGGAGTTTGCGCCTGTTCCGCCGTCCTCCAGAGAGAACACCTCCCGCATGCCTTCTACAATATAATCCATGTAGTTGTTGACGTCGGTGATGGTTCCAAACACCTTGGGCTCCTGATCCATCACCACATTGCCATCCTGGTCCACCACCTTATCGATGACGGTGCAGTCGTATACCGTGCCGCCGTTGGCGATGGCCGCAATATACCGGGCCAACGCGATGGGCGTCACGGCGGTAACGCTCTGGCCGATGCCGGTAATAGCCGTCTGAATGGAGTTCCAGGTGATCTCATAGAGATACCCCGATATCTGGGAATCCCAGCGGCGCGCATAGCTGATGCTCTCGGGGATCCCCAGCTCTTTTCTCATTATCACCCGGATCCCGTCCCCCAATTCATCGCCGCTGCCCACCAGCGCGATGATCTGGCTGGCGCAGCGATCCAGCTGTTCATCCGTGTAGGTCTCGTTCCGGACTACGCCGTAATACTTCAGCTGCTCAATGATCTGTTTTTTCACCAGATAGGCCTTATAGGTCAGCTGTCCGCTGTCGATATCCTTGGTGTTGTCATACAACACCTTTTGGTTGGCCACATGGCTGGTAACTTCCCCCGTCAGCTCCACATTTGTTTTGGAACTCAGGCCAAACATATCCGCCCATTTGTTGAGATCATCGATGCCCAGCCGGGTGGCCACATAGTAGAAGAAATAGTTGCAGCTGTTCTTAAGTCCTTCCACAACGGTCTGGTTGCTGTGGGAGCTGGGGTTTTTCGTCCAGCATTTGGGGCCCTTGCCCCGTACCACGTTCTCCCGATATTCCCCTTCACAGCTAATGGTGGTGTTGGGGGTGATCACGCCCTCCTGAAGAGCGGCGTAACCCGTCACCATTTTAAAGGTGGAGCCGGGTTCTGCCCGGGAAGAGATGGCCTTGTTGAACATGGGCGTAGTCTCTTCATCGTTGATGGCAGCGTAGTCCTCCTCGCTGATCCCTCCAGTAAAAAGGTTTAAATCGAAAGAGGGATAGCTGCTCATGGCCAGAATATCCCCATTCCGCACATCGATAACCACCGCAGCGCCCGTCTTGGCGAATTTGGTCTTGGTGCCGCCCCGAGCCGCCTCCAGGGCGGCATACTTGCTATAATTTTTACTGTATTCTTCCTGCTGAGCAGCGTAGCATTCCTGTATGGTCTTTTCAAGAGCTTCGTCCAGCTTTACCTGGAGGTCATAATCGATGGTAAGCACCACATTATATCCGGGCTCCGGCGCCTCATACTCCAGCTCCCGCACCACCTTACTGGTGCTGTTCACCTCCACCACTCGCTTCCCCGCACGGGAACCAATATTAGCGGATAGATACTCCTCCATGGTGGCCTCCACCCCATAGACACCGATTTTATCCTCGCTGTTATACCCGTTTTCCTCCATCCACTGGAGGCGATCTTCATCGTATGTCTTGCTCATATAGCCGATGATATGGGCGGCAGTGCTGTTCTTGGGATACACCCGTACGGTGCTTTCCACCGCGTTTACCCCCAGAAGATCGGTGCTGGCTTCGATCTCGGAGACGGTGTTCATATCCACGTCCTCGGAAATGGTAACAGAGGCATAAGACCGATACATGTTATACTGAATCTCCTGCCAGATTCCCAGAATCTTCACCGCGTCCTCATACCCCATCTCCTCTGGGATCATATAGCGGACCCGCAACTCATTATAGGCGTCGCGAGGGCCCACATCGGCGTCAAAATACAGGTTTTGCCGCCATAGCTTTTCGCGGCTTTCCAAGGTTTTTTGGCTGATGTCGGGATTGTCCACCTGGCCAAAGTCAAAATACATACGGCCATGCTCATCCCGTTTGATCACAAAGGGATCGATTACCTCTCCACCATTGCGCTCAATAATCTCCACCGTTTTAATGATGGATTCCGTATAGAGCGCCCGCCATTTTTCCCCAATCTGCGTAGGATCCCGGTAAATTTGGATATCATAGCTAGACCGGTCATAGGCCAGCGGCGTGCCATTGACATCTAAAATCTGCCCCCGTTTGCTGGTAACCTTCATGGTCCGCGCCGTCACCTTGGAGGCCTCATCGGCATTTTTGCTGCCCTGCAACACCGTCATATTGAATAGCGTCCCGGCCAGTACCAAAAGAAGAAGGGCGAACACCCCTACCAGCCGCAAGGAGCCCATTGTCAGTTTTCTCACGTTTTTCCCCCTGAACGATCACATCGGTTAATCCAGGTCCCGATACCGGGAAACCTGCATAAAGCTGCAACGGAACAGCCGGTGGATTCCGGCATACAGAAACAGCCCAATTACACCCGTCAAAAGAGCTGACGGCAGAATATATCTCAACAGCAGCAACAGGATATTTTCGGTCTTGATCCCCATGGTCAAGGCCAAGAGATAGGAAAGCAGTTCCTTGACCACATAAGCTCCCGCCATACATATGGCGGGAAACAGGGTATTCTCGCTGAACGCCCGCCGGTATAGGGCGCTGCCCCCATAGGCGGTGATGAGAAAGATCAAGGAATAATAGCCAAATACAGGGCCGTACATTACGTCCATCATCAAGCCGGCGAACAATCCGGCCATGGCCCCAGTAAAGGGGGCGTCGGCAATACCAAAGGCCAGCGCCACACAAACGGTGAGGGACGGATGAATGCCAAAGGGCATCACCCAAATCATAAAGGAGCAATCCAGCACCATCGCAAGGAACGTCATGACGCCGCATAGCAACTGCTTCATTGTCCATCCCCCGCTCCGGTATCCCCTCCAGCGGATCCGGCTTTCTCCTTTACCACCATGACTTCCTCCAAGTGGAGGAAGTCCACGGCGGGCTTTACCACCACCTGCTTATCGGTACCGGTACCCACCTGACTTACCTGGCCCACATAGAGCCCCTTGGGAAACACACCGCCCAGACCGCTGGTGACCACTCGGTCCCCCACCTGAAGATCGGCGTCCAGGGGCAAAAAGGACATGGAGCAGAGCCCTCCTTCATCGGAAAGCTGCATGCCGCCTTTGACGATGCCGTTATCCCGGGTCCGCTCGATCACGGCGCTCACCGAAACCCGGCTGTCGATGATGGCAACCACCGTACTGTAATTGCCTCCAACCTTCAGTACCCGGCCGGCAAGGCCATCGGGGGTAATCACGGCGTCCCCCTCTTCCACTCCCTGGTTGATCCCAACGTTGATATCAAATACATCGAACCAATAGCCAGGTTCTTTCATGATAACCCGGCCGATGATATAATCGTATTCCGGCGCCTGCTCGATATAATTGAGCATCTGCTTTAGGCGCTGATTCTCCTGTTCCATCTCGCTCATACCATTGATTTTATACTCGTATATAGCGATTTGTTCCTTCAGGGCCTGGTTTTCGTCCTCCAAAGTACCCGGCCGGAACACGCTGGTAAACAGACGGGAAAAGAAGCCCCCAATGGCGTCAAACACCCCGGTGGCTCCCGATACGATATTCCCCACGATGCCCTGGGGCCCGTCCACCTTACCGGTACCCGGCAGGAAGACCATCAGGGACACCAGCAGCACCGCGATGGCGATTACTATAACAAGAGGCTTGTTTCTAAAACCCATGATCTACTCCATAAAAAATATCGGGAATCCCTTTATATTCCCGATATTATAGCATAGATTCCTCTCCAGCGCCACGGGCCAAGGGCTCCGCAATTCTGAAGATTATGTGGCTGAAGGGCGCAGACGAAATCCCCGGCGGCGGGCCGGCGCCATCTGTTCCAGGGCCATACTAGCCCCGTTGACTACGCAATCCAAGGGGTCCTGGGCCACGGCGACGCTCATACCGGTCTCTAGGGCGATGAGCTTATCCAGCCCGCGCAGGGCGGCGGTACCCCCCGAAAGGACGATGCCGCTATGGATGATATCCCCCGCCAGCTCCGGAGGCGTGCGCTCCAGCGTGTAGCGGACCGCGCCAACAATGGCGGCGGCAGGTTCCCGGAGCGCTTCGGTGATCTCTTGTGCCGTAACGGTAGCGGTACAAGGCAGACCGTTTAATAGATCCCTGCCCCGAACATCCATCACTCCGTCCACTTCTCCATCGAATACCGACCCAATCTGAATCTTAATATCCTCCGCAGTCCGCTCCCCGATCATCATATTATATTCCCGTTTGATGTAGTCGATAATGGCATCGTCAATGTGGTTTCCACCCACCCGGACGGACCGGCTGGCCACGATTCCCCCTAGGGAGATCACCGCCACCTCGGTGGTTCCCCCGCCGATGTCCACGATCATGCAGCCCCGAGCCTCCTCGATAGGCAATCCCGCGCCAATGGCAGCCGCCATGGGCTCCTCCATGAGAAAGGTTTCCTTAGCGCCGGCGCTTTTAGCGGCTTCCTCCACCGCCCGTTTTTCCACCTCTGTAATCCCGCAGGGCACACAGATCACCACCCGGGGATTCATAAAACCAATTCCTTTCGGCACCGCTTTTTGGATGAAATACTTGAGCATCACCTCGGTGATGTTGAAGTCAGCGATGACCCCGTCCTTCATGGGCCGGATGGCCACGATGTTGCCGGGAGTGCGGCCGATCATCTCCCTTGCCTCCTGACCTACCGCCAACACCTGACGGCGGTCTCCCGACCGTACTGCCACCACGGAAGGCTCCCGGATGACGATCCCCTTGCCCCGCATATATACCAGCGTATTGGCGGTACCCAAATCAATTCCTAAATCCCTTGACATCATGAGATTCTTCTACCTCCCCCGAGTATTGGGCATTTCTTCGTATCCTCATTATTGACGAGGGCATCAATTTTCATACAAATCTTTCACCATCTTTTCTTATCCTCCAAAGGCGGAGGACAACGGGAGTAAAATGACATCAAAATGTGCATCGACGTATAGTGTTTTTTCAAAGGGCTTTTCTCACCATCGCATTCGGGGAAAAACTGGGGTAAATTTGTTATGATGTTGAAGAAAACACGATACGAATTTCTTTGGCCAGATTGGCCTTATTTGGCCGATTTGGCCCCAGTTGGCCAATTTGGGGTAAGGAAAAAGGCGGGATCATCCCGCCTTTGCAGCATTGTGGTATAGAACAACCAATAATAATTAGACGCTTTTATCTATAATAAGAGATGTATTGTGAATATGAAGCATCATCATAATGATGATCACCAGGGTCGGAAGAAGGAATGTAGTAATGTATCCCTTCGGTACAATATGAACCATTCGGTGGATCAACTACTGTAGTTGCCGTAACTGATGATACATTAGATGCTTCTTCTTACACGTATCCATAAACTTGACCGCCAGATGATCTTAGCCTTGTACCTGCAAGAAGCCAATAAGCCCGAGCGCCTCCAGGGCGTGTCGATGTTGAAGTCCCTTTTAGAGAAGCACCATATCTTTGAATTGTAGAAGAGCCTAAGCCAGGCAAATTTCTTGCTATGGCATTCCTATTGGCATTTTGAGATTGTACATCCTCATTTGAAAACGGGATTCTAAAAAACTCTTCTGCTTTTTCGGATCGATATAACATCTGTGGACATACTGCCAAAAATTTCACCCAGTGAAACATCCGCATCCTCTTCAATCATTGCATTAATCACCAATAAGTCTTCTTCGCTTACAACATAGCGTGAGCTATTATCACTTCTTATCACCTATCCCGCGGCATCCTCATCTAAAATAACAGCGGCGTCATGGTCAGATGCAAATCCCGCGCATGGAAGAAATAATACGATAGCCAACGATACAAATACAAACATCTTTTTTCTCATTTGATATACTCCTTTCTACATATCCATTTTGTTATAGAATTAGCTACAATTAACCTCCTTTCATGATAAATGAAAAGCGTTGTTCATCACTGATCGATGAACAACGCTCCAAACTCTTTATTAGGATCTAAATCAGCATTCCACTGTGTTACTTGTCCAGTATATTTTACTGTTTTCTTTTCTATCTTTCCATTCTTATAATGTAACTCAAACGACATTTCGCTCGTAGCATCAATAAACTCGTCTTTTGTCATTCCGAGAACAGAAAGAGGCTTTGAAAACATCATTTGCCCTGCTACAACTGAAGGAATACTAATATATGGTTCATAGGTAACAAAAATTTCATTATCTTCAGTACACTTTTCACCAGAAAAATGTATATTTGCAGAACCTTTACCTTGTACTTTATCTTTTAACAATAATGGAGCGCCAATTGCAAGGTGTACTTCCTCAATCTTTTTTTCATATTTTGGATAAACACTAGCCGTAATTAATATTCCAACGATATCTTTTTTTCATCATATACCGCATTATAAGCACGAACTTTAACATCAAAATCATCAAATACATCTTTATATACTTCACAATCGTTATAAAAAGCATCATAACCCGGTTTATCTCTCTCACTCAATTTATCATATTTTAGTTGATTTGCAGTACATCCGCATATTAGAAAACAACCAAAAACAAAAAGCAGAAATAATTTTTGTTTCAATGCTTATTCTCCTATCTAATTTTTTCCTATAAATTTTAACAGAATACGCAAGCATTTCAACAATAATATTGGCAATAATTTCAAATAATTTGCAATTATTATAAGTTCAAATTTATCGATGTAAGCAGGTTGTACAGCAGATTGATGGGCAGCCCTAAAACATTGAAATAACAGCCCTCGATGGCTTCCACAAACCGGCTGGCGCCTCCCTGGATGGCATAGGCTCCCGCTTTGTCCATGGGCTCCTGGGTGGCCACATAGGCCTCGATCTCCTCACGGGAGATGGGCTGCATCCAAACGGTGGTTTCCCGGTAGTCGCAGATCTCCCGGCCGCTCTCAGTGTCAATGAGACAGAGACCGGTATAGACCTGGTGCGCCCGGCCGGACAGAAGAGCTAGCATCCGTTGGGCATCGGCCGCGTCCCGCGGCTTTCCCAAGATGGTTCCCTCCACCGATACCACGGTATCCGCACCGATGATGATGGCATCCCGTTCCTCCGCCGCCACCGCCCGTGCCTTCAGCCGGGCTGTGGCCATGGCAAGGCAGGCGGGCTCCGTCTTTTGAATGCTGGATTCGTCCACATCCGCCACTTTACAGGTATAGGGATAGCCCAATAGAGCCAGATATTCCTGCCTCCGGGGGGAGGCTGACGCCAATACGATGTGTTTCATAGGATCTCTCTCCTTTTCCTGCACCAATATAGCAAAGGGAGAAAAAAAAGAAAAGCCATCCCTGGGATGGCTTTTCTTTTTCAGCTTTAAACGATGGTCTCCGGCCCGAACAGATCGATACAGGGGCTGGGGCACTTCTTGGTACACTCCAGGCAGCCGATGCATTTTGTATAATCCACCACCGCCACGCCGCTGTCGCAGTTGATGGCTCCCGTGGGACAAGCCCGCTCGCACAGGCGGCAGGTGATGCATCCCCGGCTGCAGGCCTGGCGCACTGTCCGCCCCCGCTCCTGGGTTCGGCACAGCACCACTACCTTGGCCTCCATAGGTACCATACCGATGACGTTCCGGGGACATTTTCTGGAACAGGCGCCGCAACCGGTGCATTTTTCAAAATCGATGACCGGGATGTTGCCGGGACCCATGGAGATGGCCCCAAAAGCGCAGGCGGAGATACAGTCCCCGTTGCCCAGACAGGCATACCTGCAGCCCTTGTTTCCGCCCGATACCATGGCAGCGGCTTTACAGGAATGAATCCCCTCGTATTCATAGCGGGGCGGGCTGTTCTCGCGGGTACCCTGGCAGAGAACCACTGCCTTCTTCTGACCGCTGACCTTGACCTCCTGCCCCACGGCCTTTCCCGCCTTTACAAGGTTCTCGGCGCTGATGACGGCGCAGCCCGATACATCCACACCGTTATGTACCACCGCCTCGGCAAAGGCGTCGCAGCTGGGATAGCCGCAGCCGCTACAATTTGCTCCCGGCAGATACTGCCGTAGATTTGCCACCGTTTCGTCCACCTCTACGGCGAACTTCTTGGATGCAACCCCCAAGAGGCCGCCGAAGAGCAGTCCCAATACGCCCAGCACCGCAGCCGGGCTTATAATTGCCAACCAATCCATCTCACAGCCCCCCTATCAAATGGACACCAGGCCGGAAAAGCCCAGAAATGCCATGGCCATAAGGCCTGCCGACACCAGTGCAATGGGGAACCCGTCCATGGACTTGGGAATGGGCGCCAGCGCCATCCGTTCCCGCACACCGGCAAACAGCACGATGGCAAAGGTGAAGGACAGGCCGGTAGCGATGCCGTTGACCAAGGTCTGTATCAGGTTATAGTTGCTGGTGATGTTGAGAATCGCCGCCCCCAGCACCGCGCAGTTGGTGGTAATGAGGGGCAGATAGATGCCCAGGGACTGATAGAGCGCCGGGCTGGATTTCTGGATAAACATCTCCACCAGCTGTACCAGGCCCGCTATCACCAGGATGAAAGCGATGGTCTGCATATACTCGATATGGAGCGGCACCAGAATGGCGTACTGCACCAGATAGGTGATGACGCTGGAGAGGGCGATAACGAAGGTGACCGCCATCCCCATGCCCAAGGCGGTGTCCAGCTTTTTGGATACCCCAACAAAGGGACAGATGCCCAGGAACTTGCCCAGAACGATGTTCTGCACCAGGATGGAGTTCAGCAGAATGACCGCAATGGAAACCGTATTGCTACCCATGGTTTACCGGGCCCCCTTTCTCTTTTTCCGGGCGTTGCTGAAAAGGTTGAACGCGCCCAGCACCAGGCCGAAGGTTAGGAACCCGCCGGGGGCCAGCACCATTATAAGGGCGGGCTGGAAGCCGTCCCCAAAGAGGGGAGTTCCCAGGAAGGTTCCGTTGCCCAGCACCTCCCGGAATACCGAGATGATGGTGATGGCCAAGGTAAAGCCCAGGCCCATGCCCACACCGTCCATGATGGAGGGCATCACGCCATTTTTGCTGGCAAAGGCCTCGGCCCTGGCCAGGATGATGCAGTTTACCACGATAAGCGGGATGAAGATACCCAAGGATTGGTTGAGAGCGGGCAAATAGGCCTTCATCAGAAGATCCACCATGGTCACAAAGGTTGCAATGACCACCACATAGGCGGGAATCCGGGCTTTTTCCGGAATGAAGTTCCGCAAAAGGGAGATCACAAGATTGCTGCCCACCAGAACGAAGGTAGCCGCCAGGCCCATGCCGACGCCGTTGGAGACAGCGGTGGTAATGGCGATGGTGGGGCAGGTGCCCAGCACCAGCCGCAGGGTGGGGTTTTCATCTAGAATGCCGTTCTTCAGCGGCTTTAACAGTTTGTTCATTGTGCCGCCTCCTCTATGACGGTTTGGTATTCCACAGCCAGCGTCGCGGCGATGTTCACCGCACTGGTCACCGCTTTACTGGATACGGTAGCGCCGGATATGGCCACCACGCCGTTTTCCCCGGCGCCGATGGCAATCTCCTTCTGGGCGTCCATGCCGGCATACTGGCCATAGAAATCGGGATTGGCAGTTTTGGCGCCCAGGCCAGGCGTCTCGCTATGGGTTCCGATCTTCACACCGCTGACCTGCTTGTGCTGATCCACCCCCACCGTGATGGCGATGGAGCCGCCGTAGCCCTTGCCGGTGATCTCCACCACCGTGCCCGCAAAGGAACCGTCGGCGGCCTTGGCGCCGTAGACGGCGGTAACGGTGTCGTTTCCGGCCGCCCATTGGATCGAGGAATCGGCTTTAAGGGTATCCAGCGGCACCTCATAAAAGGAATCCGCCGTCAGCACCTCTCGCCGGGCGGCCTCGGCCGCTGCCAATTCCTGCTCCTGGATGGGATCCTTTGTAACGGCGTTGGTAAGGCCCAGAGCCAGGCCGGCCACAAGGGTGATCAGGAGCAGCTTTAAGGCGATCTTTACGGTGTTATCACCCATGCTGTTTCACCTCCCCATAGACTTTGGGCCGCACGAACCGGTCGATGAGCGGCGTCAGAATGTTCATGAACATCAGAGCGTAGGTTACCCCTTCGGGGTAGGCCCCAAAGGTTCGGATAATGAAGATGATCAATCCCACGCCAAAGCCCATGATGGCCTGCCCCGCTCCCGTTACGGGAGAGGTGGTGTAATCGGTCGCCATGAAAAAGGCGCAGATGATGGCGGAGCCCGACAGGATGGCGTAAAGGCCGTCCCCGGTAAAGAGGCCGGCGTCGCCGCCAAAAGCCCAGGTTAATAGGAACAAGGTCCCCAACAGGGCCACAGGGGTATAGAGGCGAATCACGCCCCGGATCACAAGATAGGCGGCGCCCAGAAGCAGCAACAGCTTGCTCACCTCGCCGATGCAGCCCGCCACATTCCCCAGGAACAGATCGCCATAGGTGCTGGCGGTGCCGTAATGAAGGGCGGCGATGGGGGTGGCCTGGCTGGTGGTGGTAGCGGAAGCCACTGCCTCTGCAGGGGTCAAAAACTGCCAGTTGGTCATGAGTCCCGGCCAGGAGGCCAGCAGCACCGCCCGAGCAGTAACCGCAGGGTTCATAAAGTTATAGCCCAACCCTCCGAACAGCATCTTTACCACGGCGATGGCAAAAAAGCTGCCGATCATGGGAATCCAAAAGGGGACGGTGGGCGGGCAGCTCATGCCCACCAGCATGCCGGTAACCACGGCGGAGAAATCGTGGATGGTCCGGGGCTTGTGGAAAATCAGCTCGATGGCCACCTCGGTGGCCACGGCGGTAAACACCGATACCGCCATCACCATGGCGGCATTCCAGCCAAACTGAAACACTCCATACAGAGCGGCGGGCAAAAGGGCGATACATACGTCCACCATGATGCCGGAGATGGACCGGGGCTGTCGGAGATGGGGGGAGGAACTGGCTCTTAATCCTTCAATCACGGCTTATTTCCCTCCCTTCTTGGCATTCCGGGCGGCGAGGATCTCCCGCTTGGCGGCCCGGATGGACTGGGTTAGATGCCGGCGGCTGGGGCAGATATAGGAACAACAGCCGCATTCCATGCAGTCCATGGCGTTGTATTCGTCAGCCATATCCATCTTTCCGGCCCTGGAATAGGCGTCGATCATCAAAGGCATCAAGCCCACGGGACACACTTGGACGCATTTGCCGCAATGGGTGCAGGGCCACTCCTCAAACTGCTTGGCGTGATCGTGATCCAGGGCCAGGATCCCCGAGGTGCCCTTCCCTACCGTAACTTCATCGGTAAACTGGGCAAAGCCCATCATGGGGCCGCCGGAGATGAGCTTTTCGATGTGATCGCCATAGCCGCCGCAATACGCTACGGCGTCGGCAAAGCTGGTTCCGATGCGGCACAGCAGGTTGGATGGCCGACCCACGGCGCCGGTGACGGTCACCACCCGCTCGACCAGCGGCTTGTTCCGCTCCACGGCGTCCGCGATGGCAGCACAGGTGCCTACGTTGAGCACCACCACCCCGCAGTCGATGGGAAGCCCCCCCTGGGGCACCTCCCGACGCGCCAGGGCTTGGATCAACTGTTTTTCCGATCCCTGAGGGTAACGGGTCCGCATGGGGCAAATCGATACGCCGGCAAATCCCTGAGCGGATTTCTCCATGGCGGCAATGGCGGCGGGCTTGTTGTTTTCAATTCCCACCCGAGCCTCCTTTACCCCAAGAGCCTCCATGGCGTAGCCCGCGCCTCGGAGAATCCGATCCGGATCCTCCTCCATCAGGCGCTGATCCGCCGTCAAGAAGGGCTCGCACTCAGCACCGTTGATGAGGAGCAGCTCGCACCGCTTGCCCTCGGGGATGGTCATCTTAACATGGGTGGGAAAGCCTGCCCCGCCCATGCCGGCGAGGCCCGCCTCCTGGATGGCGGACAGGATTTCCGGGCCGGTAAGACGGCGTCCCGTCTCGGGAAAATCATAGCCGGTATCCTGGCCATCGTTCTCGATGACGATATGGGGCGCTACGCCCCCCGCCACCGTCGGCATCTCCACGATGCCCTTGACCACGCCGCTGACGCTGGCGTGAATCCGGGTGCCGATAAATCCGGCTGGCTCCGCGATTAGCTGGCCCACCGTCACCAGATCCGACGGTTTTACTACGGGCTTCGCGGGAGCCCCAGCACCCTGCACCATGGAGATACAGACCTTCTCGGGCGCAGGCATCCGTTCAATGGACGCGCCCGACGACAGGGTCTTGCCCTCATGGCGCCGGTGCAGAGGGGTAACCCCGCCCCGCTTGAATCGATAGAGTTGCAATGCCCATCCTCCAATCTTGCCCCAAATGGGGTGAAAAATGAAATCCATTGGCAAAAAGCGTCCATTGCAATGGGTACTCCTTATTGCTTCTATGTCGCTTTTTGTGTAATATTGTAGATAACGGTTTTTCCACAAGCTAAGATACGAGGTGTATTCTATTGAGCGGAACCACCATTACCATCGTCGTGTTTGCCATCGTTGCCATCATAGGAGCGCTCATCGGCCTTTTGGGCCACAGGAGCGGAAAGCTTGCCCTGGGGTTCTTAGGCCTCATGGCCGGCTCCGCCGTGGTGCTGTGGATCGGTTATCTTTTTAACCTGCCCCGCTCCTCCGGCATCGTCCTATACGCTTCCATCGCAATTGGACTCATTGCGGGAATGGCCGCTCTTAAGATCCGGCGTTTGGCCTATGGGGCCAGCGGCTTGGTCTTTGGCGGCATTGTTGGCATCACAGTATTACATATTGTAAATGTTTTGCTACATTATGCCATACCACCCATCGGCATTTCAATAGCCTGCTTCCTTGCAATGGCCATATTTGCGGCCCTTTTCTCCTTCAAAAATAGAATGGCACTACTTTTGTCCACTTCCTTTGTTGGAGGATACCTGGTGGCGATCTCCGTGATGATGGCTATTTTGGTGGGA
Organism: Bacillota bacterium; assembly: GCA_003150225.1. Taxonomy (GTDB): domain Bacteria; phylum Bacillota; class Clostridia; order Christensenellales; family QAND01; genus QAND01. Next base: position 38,922 of record QAND01000017.1, on the reverse strand, counting down.
AGCAGCGGCGGGACCATTGAGATCGTCTCCCCCTTCGCCTCCTTCTCTGGGTGGATCACCTCCATCAAGGACGCCTTTATCGGGTTTAATACCATCATTCAGCTTTTGATCCTGGCCATCTGTCTCTTTATGGGCCTGCTGTTCACCCTTTTGCAATCCGAATTCCGCTCCAAGCAGGCCGCAGCGAAAGGCGGCCTCCGGAAGGCCCCGAAAGCCGGTAGTCCGGCGCGCAGGCCCGCACAGCGGCCGGTACGGGTTCGCAGGGAGAGCGGCAGCCGGGAACCACGGCCTAGGGGACAGGAGCGCGGAGAACGGCCTCGCCGCCAGGAAACCTATGACGATTTTGCCGCCAGCTACAGCCGGAGCTTGAGCGCTGGCGAGCGTTCCAGCCACCGAGAGGAGATGGATTATGGCGCTCCGTCCCCCGTCTCCCATTATCAACGGCCGGACGGGCAGGAATACGCCCCGCCCCGCAGTTCCACCCTGGAGCAGCAGTCCAACGATTCCACGCCGCAGGCTCCCAGCTGGGAGGATCGGCCCACCGAGACGCCCAGTTTCCATGGAACCCAGGAGGAGAATGCATCTCCCTTTCCCCGCCGCCGGTCCCTATCGGAGGTGGCGCGCAAATCCAAGCGCTGATCCAGAGCTCCCCCACTTGGGGAGCTTTTTCATATGGTTTTAGCAGCAAGCGCAAAATTGGATTTTGCTTTTCCCCGACCAGTCTGCCTAGGAGAATGGCGTCTCTATCAGTCTTTCCAAATTGCGGGAAAAAACCGCCGTTCTCGTATGGGAACGGCAATTTTTTTCTTCTTTCTGGTTTACCAAGATGATATGCGCTTATTTTCATCCATATCTTTCCTATTTCTGCCGTTGGGTGTATACTAATAATACGAACATAAGTTCGTATTTCTTTTCTATTGGGAGGACACATCATGACCAAACTGGAGGAAATGCTGCAGCAGATGGAGGATAAGCAGGTTGTAGTATTGGAGGATCGCCGGCTTCCCCGGTCGGTAAAAGGCCTTTACCTCTGGGACGAAAAGCAGCCTTTGATTATCCTGCAGCCCGATATGGATGGCCGGGAAAAGCTCTGTGTGCTGGCGGAGGAGATCGGCCACTTTGAGACCGCCACCATGGATATGCGGTACTGCAGCCGCTATCAGATCGCATTCCAGGAGCGGCTGGCCATGGAACGGGCCATCCAGTGGCTGGTGCCTTTTCGCGGGCTGGAAAAGGCCGTGCGGGCCCATATCTGGACCCCTTGGGACTGTGCCGAATACTTTGGCATCACAGAGGAGATGATGGGCCAGGCAATGGATTACTACCAGCATACCGCGCCCCAGGAGCTGGCCCGGCTGAAGCGGTTCGCCTACCGGCACAGTATCCCATAAAAAGCGAAAGCGCCTCACCCTTGGAACAGGTGAGACGCTTTTCTTTTATGAATCCATAGGAGGCATAGGTCCACTCAATCGAAAGACTTGTCCTTATAGAAATTCCCGTTGTGGCGCTTTTTTGCCGTCATTTTAAAGATCACGTTGCCGTCCGGACACACAATGGTTTTGCTGTATCTGCCATCTCCGCCCACATTCTCAAGATCCCCGCCGCTTCGGACGGCTTCCATGGCCGGGAACATCATCAGCATGGTCTTGGAGCAGATCCCCTGCCCGTCGGCATTAACCGGACATCCATAGGTACAGGTATATCGATCCCCGATCTCCTCGCCGTTTCTACAATACCGTTCCGTACTGGAGCCACGGAGGAACCCAATTACCTCAATTTCCCATTCGTATTCTTCCGCATACCATTTTTTCATCCTTCTCCTCCATACGCGCCGGCTCTTGTGAAGGTCATTTCTCCATCTCAATAAGGAACGTGCTGGCCTCCTCCCATTCCTGGTACAGACGCTGCAGCTCCGCTTCCTTTTCCCGCAGGACGTCGCTAAGCTCCATAGCCCGCTGGTATTGGGTGGCCACCTGAGGGTCGGCCAGCTCCTGTCGCAGCGCCTCGATGCTCTCCTCCATCCGACCGATGCTCTCCTCCAACCGGGTTACGCGGTTTTGCAGCTTGCGCCTTGCCCGGTCCTCCTCCTTTTTGGCCCGGTAATCGGCGCCCCGCTCCGGCCGCTCCTCTTTTTGCGGAGCGGCTTCCCCGGCCTCCAGGGCGGCCAGGTAATCATCATAGCCTCCCAGGATGGAGGTCACTCCCTTTGGGGTGAACGCCAACACTCGATCCGCCAACCGGTTCACGAAATATCGGTCATGGGACACCATAAGGATGGTGCCGTCGTAATCCAATAGGGCCTGTTCCAATGCCTCCCGAGAAGCGATGTCCAGGTGGTTGGTGGGCTCATCCAACAGAAGGAAATTGGCTCCCGACAGCATCATCTTTAAAAGCGCAACCCGGGCTTTCTCCCCGCCGCTCAGTCGATCGATGGTGGCGAATACATCGTCCCCCCGGAACAGAAATACCCCAAGCGCAGTGCGAAGCTGGGTATCGGTCATCCGGGGAAAGGCGTTTTGCAGTTCTTGCAGGATGGTGTTCTGCGGATGAAGGGTGGACTGGGTCTGATCGTAATAGGCCGTTTTGATGTTGGCCCCCAGCATCACCATGCCGGTATCGGGTAGGAGCTTTCCCATAATGATGTTGAGCAAGGTGGTTTTGCCCGCGCTATTCGGACCTAGCACCGCCACTTTTTCCCCCTTACGGAGGGTCAGATCCAACTCCCGAAACAGAGGCTTTTCGGGATAGCTCTTGGACAGGCCCTTGGCCACCAATACATCCTGGCCTCCAAAGGGCGCGGTGTCAAAGTGAAACCGCAGCCGCTGAGGGGCTTTATCGGGGGGCGTTACTCCGGAAAGCAGCCGGTCCAGCTGCTTTTGCTTACTCTCGGCGGTGCGGATGTTCCGCTCCCGGTTCCATTGCTTCTGCTGAGCGATGATCCCTTCGATACGCTTGGCTTCCCGGCGCACATTGGCATAGTGCCGCTGGGCAATGAGGCCATCCTCCTCCTTTTTATCCATGTACTGGGAGTAGCCTCCCTGATAGGAGGTGAGTTTCCCATGCTCCAGCTCCAGGGTACGGCCAGTTACCCGATCCAGAAAATAGCGGTCATGGGAGATAACCAGCACCGCGCCCCGGTAATCCCGCAGGTAATCCTCCAGCCAGGTGGCGGCCTCGATGTCCAGATGGTTGGTGGGCTCATCCAGCATCAAAAGGCTGGGGCCGCTGAGGATCAGCTTTGCAAGCTGCGCCTTTGCCCGCTGCCCTCCAGACAGGGCGGACAGCGGAAGGGAAAAGTCCTCCTCCCGGAAGCCGAATCCCAGCAGGGCCGCTCGGGTCCGGCTGCGGGTGGTGAGCCCGCCTCCCTCCAAATAGGCTTCATTCAACGTGTGCTGGCGATGGATCAGATCCAGCTCTCCTTCCTCGATCCGGCGGGCGATGTCCTCCAGCTCCGCCTCCATCCGGGTAAGATGGTCAAATACCCGGTGAACCTCCTCATAGAGGCCTCGGGAGAGATCGTCAAAGCCATGCTGCTCCATATAGCCGATGGTGGTCAGACGGTTGACCGATACCGTGCCGCTGTCCGCCCGTTCCATCCCTGCGATGATACGGAATAAGGTGGTCTTGCCGCAGCCGTTGACGCCAACAAGGCCCACCTTTTCCCCTTCCTCTATGGTGAATCCCACATTTGTAAACAGGCTCCGCTCTCCGTAGGATTTCGCAAGATCCCGTGCCGACAATAGGTTCATGGATTCCTCCGTTTCTTAACCCCAGCATCATAGCAAATTTTTCTTTTTTCTTCAATCTTCCGGCTGTTTTCAGGAGAAGAAACAATTATTAATGTGTTTTTACTCATTTTGCTTGTTTCTTTCTCTCTGCTATGGTACAGTTCAAAGGGTAAAAGATGGAAAATGAGCAGAATGGATGGTTTTCCGTTTTGCCGATGAAATTCTCCAGTCATCACCACTCGCTTTGTCTTGAATTTTGAAAGGAGACGTTTTATGAAGTATACCTACTTGGGGCGCACCGGCCTGAAGGTAAGCCGTCTTTGCTTGGGTACCATGAACTTTGGACCCCTCACCGATGAAACGGACGCCTTCCGCATTATGGATGAGGCCTTGGACGCGGGGATCAACTTCTTTGATACCGCCGATATGTATGGTTCCTTCCTTTGCGACAACGGCCATCACGGCTGGACCGAGGAGATCATCGGCAGATGGTTCCGCCAGGGCGGCGGACGCCGGGAGCGGGTTATCCTAGCCACCAAGCTATACCTGCCCATGAACGACAAGGGCCTTGGCCCCAACGATGAAAACGGCCTGTCCGCCCACAAAATCCGGGTTAATTTGGAAGGATCCCTCCGACGGCTGCAGACCGATCATATCGATCTATATCAGATGCACCGGGCCGAACGGCGTACCTCCTGGGTGGAGCTTTGGGGTGCATTCGAAAATGCGGTAAACCAGGGAAAGCTGGGGTATATCGGGGCCAGCAACTTCCAGCCCTACGATCTGGCTAAGGCTCAATGGGCTGCCGACAAACGAAATTTCTTGGGGATGGTATCAGAGCAACACCGATACAACCTCCTATATCGGGGGTGTGAAAGCCAGCTTCTTCCCGCTTGTGAGGAGCTGGGCATCGGCATCATCTGCTGGAGTCCCCTTGCAGGTGGGATGCTGGGCGGTGGTGCTCTTGCTCGGGCGGAAGCGCGGAGCCGCACCGGCCAAGCCGCTCCCCTTACAGAGGAACTACGCCGCCAACTCACCGATTACGCCGCTCTTTGCAGGGAGCTGGGACATGGGGAAGCCGATGTGGGCCTTAGCTGGTTGATGCATCAGAAGTCCGTCACCTGCCCCATCACGGGACCTCGCACCCTGGAGCAGCTCCACAGTGCCCTTCAGTCGGTGGAGGTGGAATTGGACGAAGAGGCACTCCGCCGCATCGATGCCATCTTTCCACCGGTGGGGCCCATCCCCGAAGGGGCGATCATCGACGAATAGAAAGGACAATAAAAAAACCCGGAATTTCCGGGTTTTTTTTATCATTGTAAAAAGGTGTTGATGATCACCTCTTCGGCTTCCTCCTCGCTGAGGCCGAAGGTCATGAGTTTGATGAGCTGGTCGTTGTTGATTCTGCCGATGGCTGCTTCGTGGATGATCTGGGCATCCACATGCAGAGCGCCGATCTCCGGAATGGAACGCACCTGGGCCCGGTCCATAATAATGGAATCACATTGGATATGGGCTTTACAGGCCGCGCTGCCGATGGCTCTGGGGTGGAATACCTGGATGGAATCCTCTCGAGCCACGGAACGGGAGATGATCTGGGCTACGGCGTTCTCCCCCTCCAAAAACACGTCCATATCGGAATGGGCGGTTTGCTGGCCATGGGTCATGAGTTTCTCCAACACCATCAACTTGGCGTTCTTATGCAGATAAGCCTCGGTCTTGCGGATGGTGGAGTCCACCCCCTTGATCTGAGTGGTGTCCAGGGTACACTGGGCTCCTTCCTCCAAATGCAGCACGGTGGTGGGATTCAGTACCCGCTTCCCATTGCCGTCCCCTTGGCCGTAATGCTTTTCGGTGTAGATCAGACTGGCGTCCTTTCCCACATGGAAGGTATGGATGCCGTCGTGGCGGCTTTCCTGGCCGCCATCATTGTGAATCCCACAGCCGGCAATGATCTCCACCTGAGCGCCTGCCTCAATATAGAAATCGTTGTAGACCAAGTCCTCCACGCCGGTATCGGTAATCACCACCGGGATATAGACCTTCTCCCCGCGGGCGGCAGAACGAACATGGATATCGATACCGGGCTTGTCCTCCTTCCGGGTGATGGTGACGCATTCCGAGGAGTGAAGGGCAGCCCCCGCCCCGTTGCGGCGCAAGCTATACGCGCCCTGAGGAAGGGAATCGAGATCCGCTACCGCTCGGAGCAGCTCCCGCTCCGCAGATTCCTTACCGCTCATAACGCCGCCTCCCCTCTCCGATACGCGCATCCCGACTGAAAGTTCCGAAGGAGGCCGGGCAGAATCTCCTCCCGGCTGCCCCGCTGGGTGATTTTGCCTCCGGCCACCACCATGATCTCATCCGCCAGCTCCATGATCCGCTCCTGGTGGGAGATGATCAACATGCTTTCATGACGGCCTCGGATCATCTTGTTGAAGCTGTCCACCAGCATGGAAAAGCTCCACAGATCGATGCCCGCCTCGGGTTCGTCATAGATGGATACCTTGGGATTCCGCACCATAAGGGAGGCGATCTCGATGCGCTTCATCTCGCCCCCCGACAGGGAAGCGTCCACCTCGCGATCCAAATAATCCCGGGCGCAGAGGCCCACCCCCGTCAGGTATTCGCAGCAGGTCTCCCGATTCATCGGGCTGCCCTTGGCCAGGCACAGCAGACGGTAGACCGTCAGGCCCTTGAACCGGGGAGGCTGCTGAAAGGCATAGCCGATTCCCAGCTTGGCCCGCTCCGATACCGAAAGGCCGGTAACATCCTGTCCATCCAATAGAATTTGTCCCCGGCTGGGCGTTTCAATGCCCATAATCAACCGGGCGATGGTGGATTTTCCCCCGCCGTTGGGGCCGGTAACCACCATCAATTTGCCATCTTCCAGGGTAAAGCTGACGTCGTCCACAATCTCCTTGCTGCCGCCTGCCTCCTGCACCTGGAAACTGATATTGCGAAGTTCCAGCATATTTTCCTCCCACTCCCCAAAGGGGGTGATGATTATCATAGGGGAATTATACCACCACCAGACGCTAACATTCCAGATGATTTCCCATATTCCGCGAAGAATAAAAAAGCGGCGTGGATTCCACGCCGCTCGGTGCCGGATTACTCCCTGCGCTCCTTGCGCAGCTGCCGGAGATATTGGTTCATCTCCTCCATCTCCTCCGGGGTAAGAGGGCCGAAGTCATAACCATTGGGATGAGCGGCCACCACGGTAAACCCGTCCTTATCCTCAGTACGGCCCAAAAGATAATCCACCGATACGCCCAGGTAGTCTGCCATCTTGCCAATCTTTTCAGCCGAGGGGATGGTCCCCTTGTTCTTGACATCCGTCATCAAGCTGGTATTCAGCCCGCATGCGTTAAGCATCTTATTGATGGAGGTATGACGCTCCGCCACCATTCCCTTAATCCGATGATACAGGATTTCGCTGGTCCCCATTACACCACCGCCTTATTGGATAATTCTTAAAATAATACTTGACTTTTAGAATTATCTAAAATATAATGTCCATAGAATCAGTTATTATCAATATATCACACCGGTGTCCTATGAACAACAAAAAATCCTTGATCAAGGTATGGTGATTCTTTCCAAATCTGACAATATTATACAAAAGGAGCGCCTACCAATGACGAAAAACAAGAAAATGATCGCCGAATTTCTCCGGGAAAGCAAGCGCATTCGCCGCACTTTGGAGTTTGTTTCCCCCACCCAGGAAACCCAGTCCCTTCTTCGGCATCTGGATTTCATCGACGAAACCTTAGAGGAACTGGGCCCCAAGGGCAAAGCCCTAACCTGCCTTTACCGCTATCATCTCTCTTGGGAGAACGCCAGCCAGCGGCTGTTCATCTCTCCCAATACCCTGGGACGCTGGCGGGATGCGGCGCTGACCTCTTTGGACAATGCCCTCACGGCCGCTGGAATCGATATCCGGGTCTTTGATCCATATATGGGTACCCCCGCCAGCAAGGCCCGGCTCTCGGCCGCCCGACGCCGGGCGGATCGCTTGGAACGGAAGGCTGCCCAGGATGTCCAATAGGAGGCGGCGGCATGAAGGAATCTTCCGATCTTCAGCAGCGGGTACGGGAGCTAGAGCACCAGGTTTTGCTTTTAAAAGAGGATCTCACCCGATCCCGCTTCCGGGAGGAGCAGTGGCACAAGCTTTGTCTCCTGGAATGTCAGCGCAGCGCCACGCTATACCGTATGCTCCCAAACCGCCGGCCCCAGGAGGAGGCCCCCGCAACGTCGGGTTCTACCAGGGGGTGATCTCCTCCCCTCTTTTCCCCAGGGGTTCCCCCCTTGGCCCGATCCTCGCCTGTACCCTTTCGATCCCCCGGCCCTGCACCGCGGGCCGCTGGGGAAAGACGGATCATCTGCCCCTGGCCCTTCCCCTTTCCATCGTGGAAAAAAGCCGTCCGGAACGGGGGCTATGGATCCGGGTTTGGGGAAGCCTCTGTACCTGGACGGAATACGACCAAGACGGCGTCCGCCAAGGCCGACTATACCTCTTGGCGGACCGTCTCCATCCATTGCCCTAGCGCCGGAAAACCGGCGCTTTTGATTTGTTCTGGAAGGATTGACACCGGCCATAGGCCGCCGTATACTGAATGTATCTTACAACACAGAGTAGGATTCTGCGCGTAAAGTGCCTCTGGGACGGGGAGTTGCCCGGAGGACGAAAAGCAACCGCTTGCGGTGCAGAGTCCGCATCCCGCTGTTCATACGTCAAGTCCTTCTCGATGTATCTGCATGTGTGGTGTCCGTTGTCTTTGAGGAGGTCTTTTTTATGTCTCAAAAAGAGAACAGCCCCGTCCTGTTCCAAACGCCTTTTTCCCCCGCCTACTGGCGCTGTGCCGCAGGGGAGCTGAAAAACCTGCGGGTTCTGGCCCTTACCGCCCTGTTTGTAGGGCTTCGGGTGGTTCTAGCCGCCCTGTTCATCCCGGTGGGGGAAAACCTGCGCATCTACTTTAGTTTTTTCATCAACGCCCTATCCTGCTACATCTCAGGCCCCATTCTGGCGCTGATCTCTGGATTCGCCAGCGATATCCTGGGGTACTTGCTATTCCCCAGCGGTGCTTTCTTTCCAGGCTATACCCTATCCACCATGCTGGGATCCCTGTTTTTTGCCCTGTTTCTTTACCGGGCAAAGCTCTCGGTGCTCCGCATCTTTTTTTGTAAGCTTTCCATCAACCTTTTGATCAACGTGGGGCTGGGATCTCTTTGGAGCGCCATCCTATACGGCAAGGGATACCTCTTCTACCTGGCCAGAAGCCTGGGGAAAAACCTCCTGCTTCTGGTTCCGGAGGTGGTGCTCATCGTGCTGTTTTTCCGCATGACGCTGCCCATTTTAGAGGCCACCGGCCTGGCGGTCAAACAGCCTCAGGGGGTGATTCCCCTCGTCGGCCTGGGAGGAAAGGCTCGAGTACCCTATACCAAGCCCCAGCTTGGCATTCTGGGGATCACCGCACTTGTGCTGCTGGCCTCCATGATACACCTGGCCTTTGGCTGGAACGGCATCCCGGAGCGGTTGTTTATTGGCGGGCGCTACTTCAGCCGGTTTTCCCTTCTGCTGTTTCCCCTTCTTTCGGTGATCTTTCTGGAGCTTGGGATCACCCTTTCCCTCTTCCTACCCGCAAAGGCCCTGGCCAAGATACCGGAAAAGGGACGAGAAAATGCCGTTCGAGACCTGCGCACCGGGCTTTTTCTGTTCTGCCTGATCCTGGTGGCGCTGTTCTCCCTGATGGGATTTCTACGGGCAAGCGGACAGGCCATTCCACTCCATCCCATCCTGGGGGCCGCCGTCCTGGGGCTACTGGACGCCCTTTGGGTATGGCGGCAGCTTCGGCGGCGCCATCGGGGATAGGTGGTTTAACGGCGGCATTTTCCATGGAAATCCCTGCGTAAGAGGACAATTATGGATTTCGTATGCTATAATTTATTGCTTCTTAAGATTTTTGCGGTATGATACCGTTACTTTTTAAAGGCAGGTAACTCCATGGCTGACTATGAGAACATCCAACGGTTTGAACCCGACCCATCGATAGGCCTCACCGCAGAGCAGGTAAAGGAACGGACGCGGGCGGGGCTGGGCAATACACAGCCCGATCCCATCACCAAATCCTCCTGGCAGATCATTCGGGACAACGTCTTTACCCTCTTTAACGCCTTCAACTTTGGCGTGGGCGTGGCCATCGCCTCGGTGGGAGCCTACGAAAACCTTCTCTATCTCTGCATCATCATCAGCAATATGGTGATCGGGATCGTACAGGAGTTTCGCAGCAAGAAAATGGTGGAGGAGCTGTCCCTGATCTCCGCCCCCAAAGCCCGGGTCATCCGGGACGGCGTTGCCCTGGAGATTTCCCCTGAAAAACTGGTGCTGGACGACGTTTCAGTATTGCTTCCCGGCCAGCAGATCTGCGCCGACGCCACGGTGCTGGAGGGAGAGATTGAGGTCAACGAATCCCTTTTGACCGGGGAATCCGAGCCGGTGCAGAAGCATCCAGGAGACGCACTGCTCTCCGGCAGCTTTGTGGTCAGCGGCCGATGCATGGCCCGGGTGGAGCATGTGGGCGCCGACAACTACGCTTCCGGAATCGCCGCGGCCGCCCGCCGCTTTAAAAAGGTCCACTCCGAGCTGTTATCCTCCCTGGACCGGATCGTCAAGTTCACCAGCATCTTCATCCTGCCTCTGGGCGCGCTCCTATTTTTAAACTCTATCTTTCTGCTCCATGTTCCCATGGAAGAGGCCATCATTTCGGTTGCCGCCGCCCTCCTTGGTATGATGCCCAAGGGGCTGGTACTCCTCACCACCCTATCCCTGGTAGTGGGGGTCATCAAGCTGGCCAAGGAACGGACTCTGGTTCAGGAGCTGTTTTGCATTGAAACCCTCTCTCGGGTGGATGTGCTGTGCCTGGATAAAACCGGCACCATCACCCAGGGCAACATGCGGGTGGACCACATGATCCCCTTTGTGGAGGAAGCGCGCATCATGGAGGCGGGATCCGCTTTTGTGGGAGCCCTCATGGAAAACAACTCCACCTTCCTAGCGCTAAAGGATTTCTTTGGCGCGGCGGAGAACCCCCTATATACCGCCCTTACCCCCTTCTCCTCGGAGCGGAAATGGAGTTCCGCCTCCTTTGGTGAAAAGGGCACCGTACTTTTAGGCGCTCCGGATATTCTGCTGCGGGGTCGGGACATCCAGCTTCCTCCAGAAGTTTTGGAGGAGGAACGACAAGGCGCCCGGGTGGTTCTATTGGCCCACAGCCAAGAGGAGGTCCGGGGGGAGCTGCCCCAGAAGATCACTCCCCTTTGCGCTCTGGTTCTTCTGGATCCCATCCGACCGGACGCTCGTGAAATCTTGGATTTCTTCCGCGACCAAGGACTGAGCTTGAAGATCATCTCGGGGGATAACCCTGCCACGGTTTCCGCCATTGCACGCCGGGCAGGCCTGATGGACTGCTCCTATATCGACGCTTCCACCCTTACCACCGACGAGGCCCTTGAGGAGGCCATGGAACGCTACTCCGTCTTTGGACGGGTCACCCCCCAGCAAAAGCAGAAAATGGTGGCGGCGCTCCAGGAACGGGATCATACCGTGGCCATGGTGGGCGATGGGGTCAACGATGTGTTGGCTCTGAAAGACGCCGATTGCAGCATTGCCATGGCCGCCGGCAGCGACGCCGCCAAGCAGATCGCTCAGCTGGTGCTTTTAAACAACAATTTCTCCGCGCTGCCCCATGTGGTGATGGAAGGGAGGCGGGTCATCAACAATATCACCCGGACGGCGGCACTGTATTTGGTAAAGACCATTTTCTCCTTCCTCCTGTCCTTTATGGCGCTGTTCTTTGCCATGCCCTATCCTTTTATCCCCATTCAGCTCAGCGTCATCTCCACAATGGTGGAGGGCATTCCCTCCTTCTTCCTGACCTTTGAGCCCAATACCAACCGGGTGAAAAAGGGCTTTTTATCCCGGGTTATGGTTCAGGCTCTGCCCACGGCTTTGGCCATCACCGTAGCCATTCTGGCCATCGACCTCATTGCCCCCGGCGCAGGCCTGGGCGCGCTGGATATTTCTACCCTTACGGTATACCTCACCAGCTTTATATGGGTTCAGCTGCTTCTGAAAGTATGCCTGCCTCTGACGCCTTTGCGCCTGGGTCTATGGCTGACCATGACGGCGGGGCTGTTCCTGAGCTTTCTCCTGTTCCCCGACATCCTGAGCCTGGGATATCTGACCAGCGGTACCCTTCCCCTATTCCTGATCCTAGGAGCGGCCTCCGTTCCCTTTATGTGGGCCATCCAGAAGCTGATGCTAAAGCTTCCCTTCATCCGGCGAAAGCTTGGACTGAACTAGCAAAAAAATCCCCCCTATGGTGGGGGATTTTTCTTTGACACCGGAGGACACCCGGTGTAAAATGATGAAGAACAACTGAATCATGAGATGTCTTCAGGGCAGGGTGTAATTCCCGATTGGCGGTAAAGTCCGCGAGCGCGCGCGCAGATCTGGTGTGATTCCAGGACCAACAGTGATAGTCTGGATGAAAGAAGACGTGTTAGAATCCATCCCATATTGGATGCGAGCCTTCGATTTTAACACCTGAAAGACGGATCATACCCTTTCAGGTGTTACATTTTTTTCGGAGGGATTTCTATGAACCAAACCACAAAAAGACTGACGGCCTGCGCCATGCTGGCCGCGGCAGCCTATGTCGTCATGGCCATCGGACGGATTCCGGTGGTACTGTTTTTAAGCTACGACCCCAAGGACATCATCATCGCCATTGGCGGATTTCTCTACGGACCGCTTTCGGCCATGGGCATCTCGGTGGTGGTCTCCCTTCTGGAGATGGTTACCGTCAGCAGCACCGGATTCATCGGCTGCATTATGAACATCCTTTCCACCTGCAGCTTTGTATGTGTAGCTTCCTATCTGTACCGCAAAAAGCGCACCCCTATGGGCGCGTTCATGGGACTGCTGGTGGGCTGTCTTGTCATGACTGGGGTGATGCTTCTCTGGAATTACCTCATCACGCCCCTGTACATGGGCTATCCCCGGGAAGCGGTGGCGGCCCTGCTGCTGCCGGCGTTCCTGCCCTTCAACCTCCTCAAGGGCGGTCTCAACGCCGCCGGAACCTTCCTCCTGTACCGGCCTCTCTCAGGAGCGCTGCAAAAGTCCGGACTGGTACCCCGAGAGGAAAGCACAAATAAGGGACACTTTGTGGGCATCGCCCTCGTTGCCGCTCTTCTGCTGGCTACCTGCATTCTGCTGGTGTTGGCCATGCAAGGGGTCATTTAACCAATGGGCATATAAAAAAAGACGCGGAAATCCGCGTCTTTTTTTATATGCCGTGCTATTATCCAATGGGTTCAAAGGCGGTAGCCGACGCACCGCAGACAGGGCAGATAAAGTCCTCCGGCAGTTCATCCATCTCCGCGATATAGCCGCAGATGGTGCACCGGAATCCTTTTTTCTCGGCTTTTGCTTGGTAGGAGGGAGCGTTCTTGGGAGTGCTCCCCTTCTTTACCTGGTGGTAATAGCTATACGTCATAACCTCGTGGGCGTCATCCAGCACCTCGGCCTCCTCCAGCCTGCCGATGAACAGCATATGACTGCCCAAATCCAGAGTCTGCTCCACCGCACAGCTAAACCGGGCGGCGGCGTACTGGGCAACGTAGTCCACCCCTGCCCCATCCTGGGCGGCCTCAAAGCCCAGGAATTTATCCACGTCCTTGCTGGACTGGAACCCAAAGGCACGGATCAGCTCCATAGGCGCCTCCTGGGTCAGTACCGTTGCTGAAAACCGGCCGGAGCGCTGAATCATCCCGCAGGTGTAGTTGTCCTTATTGACGGCTACCGACAGCCGCTGGGGATCGGAAGTGACCTGGCTCAGGGTATTGACCACGCACCCGCCCCGTTTCTCTCCCTCCCGAGCTGTGAGGATATACAAGCCATAGCTCAATTGAAACAGTGCCGCTGGATTCATGTGCTCCATCTCCTTTTGATTGAGAATTATTCTCATTTATGGAATTAGTTTACATCGGGATGAGGGGGATGTCAACCATTTTCTTCCCCATTCCTCCCATAATAGGCCGCTACCCGGCTAAGATGCTTTGCCATGCCCTCCCGCACCTGGGCGGGACCCAGGATCTCCGCCTTTTCTCCAAACTGGAACACCCAGGACAGAAAGGCGGGGCTCACCGCCACGCTGAGGTTCGCCGTAAACCATTCTTCCCCCTGGGGCGCAATCGATACCTCCCGGCCGAACCGATCGATTACAGCATCCAACAGGGAGCGGTGAAACCGCATCTGCACCCGAGCCACCTGGCCAGCAAACATGCCAAAGGTGCGCTTGGCGTAATCAGCGGGATCCAGGCGGCTGTCAAGAGGTACCCGTTCCTCTTCCTCCACCTTGATACGAACCATCTTATCCACCCGAAAATGGGCAAGGCCCTCATACCTTGGATGATAGGCGATTAGGTAGTAGTTCTCATCGTCCCAGGAGAGGATATAGGGGCTGACCAGATACCGCTCGCCGCCTCGGCGGTGCCGAACCCCTTTTGTAAGGGTATACTCGGCGTATTGAAAGGAGATTTGGCGGTTCTGGGAGATGGCCTTGTGGATTTCATCCACGTTATAGTAGATCCCCTCATTACCGGTTTTGACCCGGTTGGCCACATACACCTGACGGGACAGCTGCCCCGCCTCCTGCCGACTTGTCAAGCTCCCGATCTTTTTGATCAGCTGCTGGGATTTTTTTACGGTGATGAACCGGCTGGATTGGACCGCATCCACCAGAAGCTTGAGTTCCGGCAGTTCAAAGGTGCGGCTGGCCAGATAGTAGCCATGGGTACGGGTTCTGCGCTCCAGAATATCCAAACCCCAGTCCCGCAGGCTCTGGATGTCGTCATAGACGCTGCGCCGCTCTGCCGAAATACCCCTCTGCTCCAGACGGCTGATGAGCTGCGGTACCGTAAGGGTATGCTCCTCATCGGTATCTTTCCAAAGGATCTCCAGGAGATACAGCAGCTTCAGCTTGGATTGGTTCATGATTCTTTCCCCCTATGCAAGAATCCCATCGGCGATGACAGCCTCCGCCCAGCTCCGGTCCACCCGGCGGCACTCCCCCAAAGCCGAGAGCCTGTCCCCCGCCCGGGCAAGGACATCCCGGTAAAGCCCCTCCCGCGCGGCAAGACGGCTGCTCTCACCTTCCGACCGAAGATAGAATTGAAGCCCGCCCTCCTGGGCGCACAGGTAGCGCAGCTCCTCCCCGCCATCCGGGCGGCCCATCTGGCAGCGCAGAACGTATTTGCACAGCTCAATGGCCCGGTCGTCCCGGCCATCCTCCTGAATCCGCACCTTTTCGATCAAGGACGGAACATCGTGGACGATCCGGGTTTGATACCCCGCCAAAATGGGTTCCCCCACCCGGCGTTCCAGCATGGCAAAGGGATCCTCCGGCCGCTCCGGCAGAAAAAATGCCATGAACTGCCGCTCCATATCATGATACAGGCACTCATAAAGCACCTGAAACGAACGGCCACAAGCCTGGCACCGGTGGGAAAACAGGGTTCCGCGGAGCATCCGTTCCCGGGCTTCGGGACTCATAGTGGTGTTGATGCTCTCCCACACCTCCATCCGTCCCGTCCCGCCACAGTGGGGACAGGTGACGGCGGCAATCACGGTTTTGGACACGATCCATACCCCCTTTTTCTTGGTTCGTCCCCATTATACCGGCACCGCTGTACCTTTGTCCGTACAATGCTCCCCCGTTCTCCTATAAAAGGAAGGGGGAGCATCCCCTCCCCCTTCTACCGATCCTTTTCCTGGCCTCCGGCGTAGGCTTCCACCGCCTCGCGCACCACCTGGAATGGGGCTTCGCCTACATCCAAAACCGCTTTGTGGAACGCTTGGGCGGAAAAGGCGTCCCCCAATTCCTCCTCAGCATACTCCCGAAGCTCCTGGAATTCCAGATACCCGATGTAGTAGGACAGGGCGTTGGCGGGATCTGCGGTGACGCTGTCGGTAACGCTGTTGATCAGGTCGTCGTCCACCTGGAAAAACTCCGAGAGGAAGACGCCGGTCTTCTCATCATTCCAGCCCTCATAGTTGATACCGATATCCACCCGGGTCTGGACGGCTAAGCTTAGTTCATTGAGCAGACGGATGGCGGCAGCCAGGTTGCCATCCAAGCCCGTCATGGAATAGGAATCGTATTCCACATAGGTGGCCCAGCCCTCGGAATAGCCGTTAAAGCTGAGAATCCTGCGGATATTGGGAAGATCCAGCCCCAGGGCATAGTTGGTCTGATAGAGATGCCCAGGATACCCCTCATGGGCCAGAGTGGTAAAGACATAGACGGGATCGTCCATATGGGCGGGATTCAGATAGATTTTGTTTTCATTGGCCGCGTCGATGGGCGGAATAAAGTAAAAAGCGGGGCTCATGCTCTCCTGAAGGGATTCGTGGACGTAGTTGATCTGATACGCCACCTGACCGATGGCAGGATAATCCGTCTGAATCCGCTGGGATAGCGCGGTGAGAATGGCCTCCGGCTCCGTTACATCGGGAGCGTTGCTGGAATCATAGACCCGGTCCAGAATATCTTCGTCCATAAGAGCCAGGCTGATCAGCCCCCGCCAGATGTCGTCGATTCTATCGTCGATGGCCTGAGCCATCTCCAAAGGCGTTTTTTCCGATCCCGTGGCGGATTTGGCCAGGTAAGCATAGTACTCCTGGCCGTCCGGCAGATCGCACGCCCCGCCCCGGGCCCGTCCGGTGCCCAGCAGCTCCTCAAAGCCCTGGATAAACCGCTGGTAGCCCGGAACCATGGAATTCAGCACCGCTTTTCTATTTTGAGCGCTGTACTCCTCCCGTTTTTCCGGGGTCAGCCAGGCAATATCCTCCAGCTTATCGTCGAACACCTCCAGCATATAGTTGCTCTCGGGGTTCTCCACAAAGGTCTTGCAATTATCGATAACCTGCTGCGCAAGGCTATCCGGCATAAAGAAGCCCGCCTTGGATTTCTCCCGCTGAAAAGCCAAGCATTGATCCAGATAACGGCCTACGTCGTTCACAAGAGCGAGATACTCCTGGATATCCGTCTCATCGTAGAAGGCATATTCCATGAGGGTAGTGGGCAGCTGGCTCTGAACCCCCAGGGTGGGACTATTTGGTTCGGCGTACAGATCAAACCGGTTGCCTTGGATCCCCAGCTCCAAATACCATTTCAGAATATCGTAGGTCTCCTGCTGGGTCTCCGTTAGGCTATCGTATTGGAAGGCCTCCAGCTCCGCCAAGGTCTGTGCAATCTCCTCGCCATCCTCCTCCATCTGAGCAAGGCTGATGGTTCCAAGGGTGGGTTCCGACGGCGTAATGCCCAGGGCTTCTGGATCCTTAAGTTTATAGTGTTGGGATAGGAGATCCGTATTGGACATCTCCTCCACAAAGAGGCGATCCAAAAAGGCGTCAAATGCCTGGGACTCGCTTTGAGGGGCCTCTGTCTGGCAGGCGGCAAGGGATAGGCAGACAGCGAAAGCCATGGCTAGGGATAGCCCTTTTCTCCAGTATTTCATAAAGCACCTCTCTTTGGCCGGCGAGGGCTGTGCCTGCGCCGGAAGTCATGGGACTATAACAGGGTTTCCCAAACCTTGGTCTGGAATCCGGGGCAGACTCCCTTTTCCGTAACGAGGATGGGACGTTTGACCAACATGCCGTCGGTCGCCAGCAGCGCTAGCTGTTCCTCCTCCGCCATGCCGGGAAGCTTATCCTTGAGCCCCAGGCCTCGGTAAGCAAGGCCGCTGGTATTGAAGAACCGCTTTAAGGGAAGACCGCTTTGCCGATACCACTGCGCCAGCTCCTGGGCGGATGGACGATCCGTTACGATATCCCGCTCTTCAAAGGATACGTTATTTTGCACCAGCCATTCTCTGGCTTTTTTACAGGTGGAACACTTGGGATAGCAGATGAATTTGACGCTCATGGCTACCGCTCCTTTCTCCATAATGGGAATAAAACCCCTCTCTTTCTTCCAATACTACACAAAACCATCAGAAATTGCTATAATGGATTCATCAAAGTTTGGAGGATCTACTCCTATGCGTAAAGAAAAAAAACGGTATAGCTGGAAGCAGATCATTGGCGTGATTCTGTTTGTCACCCTAATCCTTTCCATCGTCTATTCCGCTGTAAGCCTCTTTACCGCGCCTTCCGAAGGGGAGGCCGTGGTGGAGTTTCAACGGGTGAAGAGCGACTACACCCTCATGCTGATCCAATGCATTGGCGGCGTGATCGTCATGTTTGTCCCCTCTTTCCTGGAGCGTCGTTGGCGAATTGATATTCCCAACTACGCCTACATCACCTACTTTATTTTCCTATACTGCGCCATTTACCTGGGGGAAATTCGCCGGTTTTATTTTGTGGTACCCCACTGGGATACCTATCTTCACACCTTCAGCGGCGGTATGCTGGGCGCCATGGGGTTCTCCCTGGTGAGCATCCTAAACGACAACGAGAAGGTTCCCATGACCCTGAGCCCTTTCTTCATCGCCATGTTCTCCATGTGCTTTGCCCTGGCCGCTGGCGCTATCTGGGAAATCTATGAATACACCCTGGACGGCCTCATGGGCCTCAATATGCAGCACTACCATCTTGTGGACGGTACCCCGCTCATGGGCCGGGCGGCTCTCTATGACACCATGAAGGATCTGATTGTGGACGCTTTAGGCGCTCTCGTGGTATCGGTCATCGGGTATATCGCGCTGAAAAGGCAGCACAGGCGCTTGGAAATGGGCAAAGCGAATCAAACGGAACCGGCATAAAGCAACATAAAAAACGCTCCCACTGTTGCGGGGGCGTTTTTCTTTCCACGCTCTATTCACGGGAGCTTCCCTGGTGGGGCAGTTCCGTTCCATGGATCAAATATTCCCGGTATCGCCGCTCTGCGCCGGCCCAGTCCACCAGCTGAAACCAGTTTTTGCAATACTGAACCACATCCACCCCGTATTTGAGAAAATAACTATGCTCCCAAAGATCATTTACCAATAGCGGCCTCACCAGCTCTAGGCGGGGGACCTGGTTATCCTTGGTCATCACCATGTGGACGCCGCCCTCGGGATCTGCCACCAACCAAACCCAGCCCACGCCCTTTACGCTCTGACAGGCCTGGGTAAATAAGTTCATGAAGTTTTCCAAGCTCCCGTAAGTAGCCTGAATCACCTGGCCCAGCGGACCATCCGGCAGCCGCTGCCCCGGTATCCCCATACCGGCAAAGTAGGCGGAATGGCTGAAGACGCCTCCCGCACTATGTTTGATCCATTGCTCCTGAACCGTGGGGACCTGAAGATCCTTCTGAATCAAGTCTAAAAGGGTAAAGCTCTGCAGCTTCTCCCAATCGTCCAAAAAGGCATTGAGGGTCTCGCATTCCCTCTGATAAACCTGCTGATGGTGGATATACATGGTATCGGCATCCAAATGGGGTTCCATATCTATGTATCCAAAGGATAGCTCATCGCACTGAAATGGGTAGTGTTTCTCCAAAATTTCCAAGTTTCTTCCCTTCCCTTCTTCATCCCCACCGGTAACAGGCAGGCTGAACGATCTCGGTACATCATATGACCCGGCAATGGGAAAGGTCACGCCTAGGGAAAAACCGTCCGCTCACGCGGACGGTTTTTCAATCCAAGTTGAGTTTTTGGTGAGTCACCCGCAGACGCGCCATGGCGCGAGCCACGGCGATCCTGCTTCCCTTATATTCGTTGATGCTCCGCCTCTGGCGAAGGCGTTCCTCTGCCCGGCGAAGGGCGGCTTCTGCCCGGACCACATCGATATCCTCCGGCCACTCGCAGGCCTGGACATATACCACAACGCCCTGCTTCATAACCTCCAGGAACCCCTCGGAGTTGAAGGCCTCCCGCCATGCTCCATCCTTCTTGATGCGGATTGAGCCTACCTGAAGGGGAGCCACCATATGGATATGATCCGCCAGAACCGTCAGTTCTCCGTTGAGCCCCTGGATGGTGATGGCCTCCGCGGGACCGGAATAGAACAGCCGCTCAGGGGTCAGCACATCCAGTTGAAAGGTTTTGGCCATGGGCTAGTTCATCTCCTTCGCCTGTTTCCGGGCCTCCTCAATATTTCCCACCATAAAGAAGGCGCTTTCAGGCAGATCGTCCACTTCTCCGTTTACGATGGCTTTGAAGCTCTCAATGGTCTCCCCGATGGGAACAAAGCGGCCCGGCATACCGGTGAAGGCCTCTGCTACATGGAGAGGCTGGGACAAAAACCGCTGGATCCTCCGGGCTCGCAGTACGATGAGTTTATCCTCCTCGGTCAGCTCATCCATGCCTAAAATGGCAATGATATCCCGCAGCTCGCTATACCGCTGGAGGCACTCCTGCACCCGGCGGGCGGTGTTGTAATGGTCCTCCCCCACGATTTGGGGATCCAGGATCCGGCTGGAGGAGCCCAGGGGATCCACCGCTGGATAGATGCCCATTTCGGAAATCTGACGGGACAGCACCGTTGTGGCGTCCAGATGGGAGAAGATGGTGGCGGGGGCCGGGTCGGTCAGATCGTCCGCGGGGACGTAGATGGCCTGAACCGAGGTGATGGAGCCCTTCTCGGTGGAGGTGATCCGCTCCTGAAGCTCTCCCAGTTCGGTGGCCAGAGTGGGTTGATAGCCCACCGCAGAGGGCATCCGCCCCAAAAGGGCCGATACCTCGTTGCCCGCTTGAACGTATCGGTAGATGTTATCAATGAACAGCAGAACGTCCTGATGGCTCTCGTCCCGAAGGTATTCCGCCATAGTCAGCCCCGTAAGCGCCACCCGCATCCGGCTTCCCGGAGGCTCGTTCATCTGGCCAAAGGCCAGGGCCGTTTTCTCGATGGCGCCAGACTCCTGCATATCGTGCATCAGGTCGTTTCCCTCACGGCTTCGCTCGCCCACACCGGTAAACACCGAATAGCCGCCGTGGTTCACGGCGATGTTGTGGATCAGCTCCATGATCAGCACCGTCTTACCCACGCCAGCGCCGCCAAACAGGCCGATTTTACCGCCCTTGGCATAGGGGGCCAGAAGGTCGATAACCTTGATTCCCGTTTCAAACAGCTGGGTAGCGGGGTGCACCTGGCTCAGTGCCGGAGGATCCCGGTGGATTTCCCACTTTTCCCCCTCGATGGGGCCCAGGCCGTCGATGGGGCGGCCCAGAACATCCACCACGCGTCCCAGGGCGTTTTTCCCCACCGTTACCTGGATGCCATGGCCGGTACCCGTCACATGGGTACCGCAACAGAGGCCGTCGGTGGATTCCAGGGCAATACAGCGCACCACTCCGGGGGCGCTGTGGGCCGCCACCTCCATATGGACGCCGTCGTCCGTTACCAGAAGGTGGTTGATTTCCGGTTCATTTTCCTCAAACCGGACGTCCAGCACTGGACCATTGATTTTGATGATAATCCCATGGGATATGATGTCATTTTGCATAGTCGGTATCTCCAAGCAGAACTTCCGCCGCGCCGGCGATCTCGGTGATCTCCTGGGTAATCGCGGCTTGACGGGCGATGTTGTATTGGGTTTGGAGCTTCTTCAGCATCTCATCGGCGTTGCGGGTCGCGCTTTCCATGGCGTTCATCCGTGCATAATGCTCGCTGGCATAGGCCTGCATCAAGGCGCCAAAGATGATGCCGCTGGTATACTGGGGTACCAGGACGTTGAACACCTCCTGGGGGGAGGGCTCATATAGAATTTCCCGGCTAGGATCCCCTGGCTCCACATGGTCGTAATCATCCAAATGGATGGGCAGCAGCCGCCGCATCACCGGCTGAGCCTTGGTATCGCCCAAAAAGCTGGTATAGATGATGTAGACGTCATTGGTCTCATCTTCGTTAAAGAGGTCGAAAATATCAAAGGCCAGCTCCCGGGCGTTGACCAAGGATGGATCCTGGGAGGCTCCCGCCAGCTCGATATCCGGTTTGATGCCATTTTCCAGAAAGAAATGGCTGGCCACCATCCCTACCGTGATCAGGTGGTAATTCTCATGCCCTCGAATCTGCTCCATGGCAAAACGGGTAAGGTTGTTGTTATAGCCTCCCGCCATGCCCTTATCCCCCGATACCACGACAAAGGTTCTCCGATCCCCCTGGCGCTCGGTCAGATAGGGATGGGAGATGGCCTCGGAGCCCAGAAGGATGTCCTTCATGGTGGACTGTACCCTGGAAAAATAGGCGTTGTTATACTCGATATGGCTCATCACCCGGCTCATACGGCTGCTGGCCACCAGATGCATGGCATGGGTAATCTTCCGGGTTTGATCCACCGCGCGGATGTGTTGGCGGATCTCAGCTACGTTAGCCATTTGTCAATTCACCGCATTCCTGACGCACAAAGCGCTGAATACAGGCCGAAAGCTCCTCCCGGTCTCCATCCATCAGCTTGCCGGTGTTATCGATACTGGCCATGGTGGCCCCGGCATTTGCCGAAAGGTATTCCAGCATCCGGTTTCTGCACTCCCGAATCCTCCCCACCGGAATATTGAGGAACGCGTCGTCCAGAAAAGCGATCAGGGTAGCCACCTCACGGGATAGAGGCATGATATTGCTCTGGGTCTGTTTGAGCAGCTCAGTAAGCCGCTCGCCCCGGCGAAGCTGAGCCGCGGTAGAGGCATCGATATCCGACCCAAATTGGGCAAATACCGCCATCTCCCGGTACTGGGCCAGCTCCAAACGAAGGCTGCCCGATACCTTTTTCATGGCGTCGTGCTGGGCGCTCCGACCCACGCGGGATACCGACAGGCCCACGTTGACCGCAGGACGTACGCCGGCATGGAACAACTCGGACTCCAGATAGATCTGACCGTCGGTGATGGAGATCACGTTGGTGGGAATATAGGCGGAGATGTCCCCTGCCATGGTCTCCACAATGGGCAGCGCCGTCATAGAGCCTCCTCCCAGCTCGGGGCTCAGCTTAGCGGCCCGCTCCAGCAAACGGCTGTGGAGGTAGAACACGTCGCCAGGATAGGCTTCCCGTCCCGGCGGCCGCCGAAGCAGCAAAGACATGGCTCGATAGGCCACCGCATGCTTGCTGAGATCATCGTACACCACCAAAACGTCCTTGCCAGCATACATGAACTCCTCGGCAATGGAACAGGCGGCATAGGGGGCGATATACTGCATGGCGGCACAATCGCTGGCGGTGGAAGCCACCACCACCGAATGCTCCATAGCGTTGTTTTCCGTCAGGGTCTCCACCAGCTGTGCTACGGTGGACGCCTTCTGGCCGATGGCGCAGTAAACGCAGATTACACCGGTATCCTTCTGGTTCAGCATGGCGGACAGAGCGATGGCAGTCTTCCCCGTCTGCCGATCCCCGATGATCAATTCCCGCTGGCCCCGGCCGATGGGAATCATGCTATCGATGGACAGCACGCCAGTGGCCAAGGGCTGGTTCACGGGAGCCCGGTCCATGATGGCCGGAGCATGGTTTTCCACCGGGCGGAATTTCTTCACGTCCAGCGGTTTACCGTCCAGGGGACGGCCGATGGGATCCACCACCCGGCCCAGTAGTTCCGGGCCCACGCAGATATCCACCACATGGCCGGTACCCTTTACCGTGGAGCCTGCCGTAACCCCGGTGCTCCCCGACAGCAATACCGCCGCCACGCCGTTTAGATCCAGATCCAAAGCCAGACCATAGGCGTTGTTCTCAAACTCAAGCAGCTCCCCGTAACGGCTATGGCTTAGGCCGTCCACGTGGACGACGCCGTCCGCGCTGCGGTTTACCGTGCCATATTCGTAAATCTGGGGCGCAACCTCAAACCGGTCGATCCGCTCCTTCAAAAAGGAGCCGATGGAACCGGGATTAAAATCCAGCATAGTTTCACCGTCCTCAGTGGGCCAGATGCCGGCGCATGCCGCCCAGCTGGGCGGACAGGCTGCCATCGTACACCTTGCCGTCGATAAACGCGGAGAACCCGCCGATCAAGGATGGATCCTCCACCACCCGGAATTGGATGGCCGTCCCCAGGAGCGTTTCAAACCCCTCCTGGATGGACTGGAGCTCCGCCTCATCATAGGGCGGCGCGATTCTCAGGGTTCCAGTCAGCATACCATCACCCTACCTTCTGGAAGAAATCCTTGACAACGGCCTTGTTGTCCTCCAGCTTGACCTCACGCTGCAGAATGTGGCCGGCCATATCCACCGCCAGGTCGGCGATCTGGTCCTCCATATCCGAAAGGGCACGGGCGCGCTCGGCCTCGGCCTTTACCCGGGCGTCCTCCACCATCTGCCCAGCCTGGGCTTTCGCGTCGCGAAGGATTTCCTGGGCCGTTTCGTTGGCCTTCTGAGCGGCCTCCCGCACCACCTGCTGCGCGGTGGCATCGGCGTCAGCAAGATCCGCCTGGTACTGGGCGTGAAGCTCCTCGGCCTGGGCGGAGATCTCGCTGGCGTGGTCCATCTCCTTCTGGATCCGCTGGCTTCTCTCGTCCATGAACTTCTTCACCGGCTTATAGATCAAAAGCCGAAGCAGCACAAACAGCACCAGGATATTGATGATATGGATGAGAATATCCACAGGGTTAATATCCATTATAACAACTCCTTCGGGTTATGCGCCCAGGGTAAACATCATGATCAACGCGCTTACAAAGCCGTAGATGGCGGTGGATTCCGTCAACGCCAAGCCCAGCAGAAGGATGGAGTTGATCTTGCCGGACGCTTCCGGCTGGCGAGCAACGGCATCCACCGCTTTACCGGTAGCCAGACCCATGGAAAGACCGGCGGCGGCGCAGGAAAGCAGACAGAGAGCGGCTCCGATGGCAACAAGTCCAATATTCATATCAAATGCCTCCTAAAATAAATTTCAATGGTTTTATTCCACAGCCTCATTGATAAATGTGAGGGTGAGGGTAACAAAGATATAGGCCTGAATCAGAGGGTGGAAGGCGTTAAAATACAGCCCAACCAGGCTGGGAACGCCCACCGCCAAATTGCCCATGGCGCTGTACAGCAGATCCATGACGATCATGCCGCCCAGCATGTTGCCAAACAGCCGGCAAGCCAGAGAAACCGGCACCGCGATGTCCGAAATCATCCGCAGGGGCAATACCACCGGCGTGGGATCCGCCAAGCTCTTGATCCGGCCGCCTACCCCCTTCTTCTTGATGCCGTAATAGTTGATGAGAATAAAGGTAATCAGGGCCATGGCGAAGGTCATGGTGATATCCGCCGTGGGTGCCCGCACGCCAAAGAGCTCGATGACGGCACAACCGATCATCAGCGTCGCTACCGAGAAGATATAGGCAGCCAGGTTTTCCCCCAGATGACCGCTCTTTTCATCGGTATATTTGGACACGCTTTCCACGGCGATCTCCAGCACATTTTGGAGTCCTCGAGGCTGATCCTTCATCCGTGGAATCAGGAATAGCCGAATGGCCAGCGCCCCCAACAGAATACCGCCCATAGCAATCCAAGTGGTGATTACCGTAGAGCTGACGCTAAAACCCAACAATTCCACCCGGCTGGCGGCGATCTCCACATGGAGTCCTTCGCCCTCAGCAGGACCAAACAGGAAAGTCAAGAGCTGGGTGGCAAACAGCCAACCCATGGCTACCATCAGAATGGTGGCCCACAGCTTCTTCCGCTTGGTCTTCTTATCGGGTTCCTCTTGGGCATTCAGCTTTTGTACCAGCTTCCGCCGCCAGAAAAAGCACAGAACCGCCAATACAAGGGACCCCAGCACAATGGCCAGGGTCACGGTTTCGCTACCCGTCATGTTCTACATCCCTTTCCAGGTCCTCTTTTTTCTTGCTCGCAATGGACACCACCATCTGACCGATGGAGCCGATGATCAAAGGCACCGCGATTCCGCAGGCCGCCCAGATCAACTGATCCCGAGCCAGCAGCACACAGGCCGTCAGCGTCACCGCGAGGACCAATAATTTGTACGCAATCAAGGACAGAGGCATCGTGCCTTGGGAGATCCCGGCTACAAACCGCCGGAGAAGGAGGAATTCTATCACGCCGCAAACCAAACCCATGGCAAATCCCAGCATATTGCTCCCTCCTTTTCTGGACTGCGTCCCGGTCTAAATATGTATTCTAGTCCTCTTCCACATAAAATGCAACAGCCTTTTGCAATTATATATTTTTCATCCTACATGAAACAAAAAAATCATCCCCTTGTCCCAGGGATTTTTCCGGTTTTTTGCCCGATCCTGCAATCAACTTGCAGTTTTTCCTGCATTTCCTTCAAAGGCCCTTTGGAAGAGGAAAAGATACGCGGCGGCCAGGATCAGATACACAATCCATACCGCGGAGTAACCCAGATTGTCCGCTAAAACCCCCGATAGCAAAGGCCCCCCCGCCCCACCCAGGGTGAAGACCAGGTTGACCATCCCCAGCCGCTGGGCGTATGCCTCCTGGCCATACAGCTCTCCTACCCCATAGGAGGGCAGCAGGGAGGGCATGCACAGACAGAGACCGTAAACTCCGGCAAAAAGAAAGGGTACATACGGGATATGGAATACCATCAGCAGGACATAGCTGATTATGGCGAGCCCTCCCAATATGAGCACCGACTTGGCGCTCTTCAGCTTGTCGAACAGAAATCCTCCCACAAGGCTGCCCATCAGCGCAAAGGCGGCCAGAGCGGAACCTACGTTGGCGTTATATGACAGGGGATAGCCGCTGGCCGACAGATAGGGCTGGATATGGATCTGGGTACCCGCTATGGTCAGCCCCAGCAGTAACAGGCCCAGCGAAAACCGAAAAAAGGTTTGGTCCTGAAATATGCTTCGGACGCCTTTTCGATCCGGCATAAGCTTGGAATTGGTCAGATTCCCCCTGCGTCGTTTCATCAGTAGGATGGCAATGGGAAGGGAAACCGCCAGAATAATGATTCCCAGGGTGATATAGCTGTACCGGTACCCTCTGCCGCTCAACATCCGGCTTACCACCTGCATCCAAAGGAAGGTGCCGGTCCCCGCTCCCGAAAAAGCGAATCCCATGGCGGTTCCCCGCTTTTCGGGAAACCAGTCCGTCAACAGGGTGGAAATTGGAATGGTGGTAAGCGCCGTCAGCCCCAGGGCGATGACCGCCGAAAGAAGATAGATCTGCCATAAGGCCACGGCGTATCCGTAGCCCAGAAAGCCCAGACCGGTAAAAAGGGCGCCCGCTCCCATGATCAGCTTCACATTGACTCGGTCCAGCAGTTTCCCGATGAAGGGAGAGGTTGCCGCTACCGTCAAAGAGCCGATGGTAAACAGCAGGGAAAACGTCCCCGTGGAAATGCCCATGGCCTCGGTGACCGGAACGATAAACAGGCTGTGGATGGTGTTTACAATGCTGAAGGGCACCGCCATAAGAAAGAAACTGCCCGCCAGCACCGCGTAGCGGTACAGGGATTGCTTTTTCTCCATATTACACTCCTTGGAATCTCGTTTTTGCTAGTGTCTATCCCAGGTGAAGAAATATGTACAGCGGGGAAAATGGAAAAAGCCACGGCCCTATAACCCGTGGCTTTTCGTTTGCTGAACGGCCGTTATGCCGCGTCCTCAAATTGACTGTTATAGAGTTCGGCATAGAAGCCGCCCTTTTGCAGCAGTTCCTCATGGCTGCCGCTCTCGATGATATCGCCATCCCGCATGACCAGGATCAAATCGGCGTTTTTAATGGTGGACAGCCGGTGCGCGATAACAAAGGAGGTGCGTCCAACCGTCAACTGATCCATGGCCGCCTGAACGATCCGCTCCGTCCGGGTATCTACCGAGCTGGTGGCTTCATCCAGGATCAGAAGGGGGGCGTTCTGGATCATGGCACGCGCAATGGTAATGAGCTGTTTCTGTCCCTCGGACAGGCTGGCCTTGTCGTTTAGAACGGTGTCATAGCCGTCGGGCAGGGTCATGATGAAATGATGCAATCCAACCGTCTTGCAGGCATCCTCCACCTCTTGATCGGTTACACCGGGTTTGCAGTAGACGATGTTCTCCCGGATGGTTCCTTCAAACAACCAGGTATCCTGAAGCACCATGCCGAACTGCTCATGCACGTTCTCCCTGGGGACTCGGTTGGTGGGAACCCCATCCAGGAGAATCTCGCCGTCGTCCAGTTCATAAAACCGCATCAACAGGTTGACAATGGTGGTCTTTCCAGCTCCGGTGGGCCCCACGATGGCGATCTTCTGGCCGGGCTCCACCTTGGCGGAGAAGTCGTGGATTACGGTCTTATAAGGGGTGTATCCAAACTTCACGTGGCGGAATTCCACGGCGCCCTTTACGTCCGTTAGCCGCTGGGCCTTGCCGCTCTCGTCCGATAGTTCCTCCTCTCCTAAGAAGGCAAATACCCGCTCGCCGGCGGCGGCCGTCCGCTGAAGGTTGTTGAAGGCTTGGGCGATCTGGCTCAAAGGCTGGGTGAACAGGCGGATATAGATCATAAACGCTACGATCACGCCAAAGGAGATGGCTCCGTTCATAGCCAAGGTCGCACCCACCACACATACCGCCACATATCCCAAATTGCCTACGAAGTTCATCAGAGGCATCATAAGGCCGGATAGGAACTGGGACTTCCAAGCGCTGTTATAGAGTTTGCTGTTGATCTCCTCAAAGGTCTTCCGGGCCTCTCTGCTGCCGTTGTATACCTTAACCACGCTGTGCCCGGAGTAGATTTCCTCTATATGGCCGTTGATGTTCCCCAACTCGTTTTGCTGTGCCACAAAGTACTTCTGAGACCTCCGCATGATGATCATCATCAGCACGAATCCAATCAGGCTGGCTCCCACTGCCGTCAGCGCCAGAATCCAGCTATTGTAGAACATCATAAAGAGGGCGCCAAAGAACATGGTAATGGAGGTCACTAGGGTACTGACGCTCTGGTTCATGGTCTGGCCGATGGTGTCCACGTCGTTGGTCACACGGCTCAGCACGTCACCGTAGCTGGTTTGATCAAAGTACCGAAGGGGCAATCTGTTGATCTTCTTGGAGATGTCGGTGCGTAGGCCACGGCTTACCTTCTGGGTCACCGTCGCCATGATAAAACTCTGGATAAAGTTTAGCAACATAGCGCCAGCATAGAAGAACACTAGCGTCCAGCAGATATTGGCCACGGCGGTCATATCGATGCTGTTTGCCACCGGTACGCCGTTCACCAAAGCCGGTAATCCCTTGCTGATCTCATTGGTCAGGCTCTTAATCCAGTCGGGACCAATGATCTGCAGCACCGTGCCCGCAGCGGCCGCCACCAGTGCGATCAGCATGGCTGGAAGGTATTTTCTGCAGTGGCGGATCAATTTCCCCATTGTTTTCTTAAAATTCTTCGGCTTTTCTCCAGGTCCCCGCATATGGGGCGGCCCTCCGCCCATGGGTCCCCTTCCATGCCGTCTTTCATTCCGCTCGCTCATGATACAAGTTCCTCCTCGCTTAGCTGGGACATGGCAATCTCCCGATAGACATCGCAGGTATCCAGCAGCTCCCGATGGGTTCCCTTTCCCACTACCCTGCCTTCATCCAGCACGATAATCTGATCGGCATCCATAATCGTTCCGATACGCTGGGCCACGATCATGCTGGTAACTCCGGCGGTTTCCTGCTTTAAAACCGAGCGCAGGATCCGGTCGGTCTTATAATCCAGAGCGGAAAAGCTATCGTCAAAGATATAGATTTCCGGCTTTCGGCAGACCGCCCGGGCGATGGCCAGGCGTTGCTTCTGCCCCCCCGACACGTTGGTGCCTCCCTGGGAGATATCTGCGTGATACTGGCCCTCCATCTTTTCTACAAAGTCCGCGCCCTGTGCGATCCGCACCGCGGTGCGGATATCCTCCTCCGTGGGCTCCTCCCGGCCATTGTCTCCATAACCAACATTGGATGCAACCGTTCCTTTGAACAGCACCGCCTTCTGCGGTACATAGCCAATCTTATTGTATAGGGCTTCTTCCTTATAGTCCTTAACGTTTACACCATCCACAAGAACTTCGCCCTCGGTAACGTCAAAGAATCGGGGTACCAGGTTGATAAGGGTGCTTTTTCCGCTGCCGGTAGAACCGATGAAGGCCACCGTCTCCCCTCGATGAACCTGAAAACTCACATCGTGGAGAACATAGTCCGCCGCGCCTGGGTACCGGAAGCTCACATGGCGAAAAGCGATCTCCCCCTCCATCCCCGGTTTGCCCTCCGTTGCATGGCCATCCCGGATGGTGGGCTCGGTATCCAAAACCTCGTTGATCCGGCGGGCGGATACCGCGGCCCGGGGCAACATAATGAAGATCATCACCATCATCACAAAGGCCATAATCACCTGCATGGCATAGGAGGAGAACACCACCATGTTGGAAAACAGGGTCAGTTTCTCGGTCATAGCCGCCGCGTTGATGAGATAGGCGCCGATCCAGTAGATGGCCAGGGACAGGCCGCTCATCATGGTGGTCATCACCGGCATCAGGATAGCCATTCCCCGGCTGGTGAACAGATGGGTGGCGGTCAACTCCTGATTGGCCTTTTCAAACTTTTCCTCCTGGTAGCCCTCGGCGTTGTAGGCGTGGACCACCCGCAGCCCGGTGAGGTTTTCCCGGGTTACCCGGTTGAGGTTGTCGGTCAAGACCTGCATCTTCCGAAATTTTGGCATCACGAAGATCATCACAAGCGCGATAAGCCCCATTAAAAGCGCCAGGGTGATTCCGGTGGTGATGGTCCACTCCATCCCTTTGCCAGCGATCTTGGTCACCGCCCAAACCGCCATAATGGGGGCCTTTACGATCATCTGAAGGCCCAGGGTTACCAGCATCTGAATCTGGGTGACATCATTGGTGGAGCGGGTGATGAGGCTGGCGGTGGAAAACCGGTTGATCTCCTCCATGGAGAAGGAATCCACCTGATTGAACAGCATGCTCCGCAGCCGTCGGGACAGGGACGCCGCGATCCGGGAAGCGAGAAATCCCACGGCAATGGCCGAAGCTAGGCTCCCTAAGGCGCATAGCAGCATCTTGCCTCCCGCCGTCCAGATCTCCCCTAGGGCGCTGCCCGGGGTTTGGGTTAACTGAGTGATCTCAGACATATAGTCCGGCAGCTTCAGATCCAGCCAGACCTGCAGAACGATGAAGATCAAACTGATCCCCACCTGCGCCCATTCCTTTGCGTTTAGGCGCTTTAGAATTTTTAGCATATCAAATTTCCTCCATTCATGGCCGGTGAAAGACAGGGCGTAAAAATAGGATTACCAGATTCCCATCAAAAACGCCCTTCCTTTCCGGGCAACGGCAAAAGGTTTACCAGTCTGCCCATAATACGCACCAGCTCTTTGGCGTCCTCCTCACCCAAAAGGGAAAGCATCTCCGCCGTAAGCTGCAGAACCTCCCGATACCGTTCCTCCGCAAGAGCTTTCCCCTTGGCCGTCATATACACCAGGATCCTCCTGCGATCCCTGGAATCCTCCTTTCGGATCACCAGTTCCTTTCGTTCCAAGCTATTGAGGGCGGTGGCCATCCGAGCTGAACTGATGCCCATAGCGCCGCTGATCTCCCCAGGCGGAATGGGGCCCTGGTGGGTATCCAGATACTGCAAAACAAAGGCTTCTCCCCGCATGGATTCGTTGATCCGTTTATGAGGCCGGCCCGGCCCCAGCACAGCCATCTGCTCCATGAATTGAGCGGCCAGCTCCGTATACTCCATCCCCTACCTCCTAGGCATTTTGCTAATATTGTTAGTAGAATAGTCGTCCCGCATAGTTTTGTCAACAGAAATTTTATGAATTAATAATAAATTAATATGTAGCTCCCCTGGGGATTTCATAAAAAACACCATGCTTTGATCAAAGCATGGTGTTGAGGAACCTCCCATTCCCTTCTTTCCACCGGGGCAATGGTTCTGCTCCATTTAAGGCAACTTAGCCTTTAGGACCAGTTACTTTGGCCGTCCAAAAGGGACCGCAAAAAATCGATGTGTTTCAGACGTTCCTCGTATTGTTGCGTTTGGCCGTCCTCCACAAACCAGCAGGTAGTCATGCAAAGCTCCACATAAAACACCTCCAGGACGTGGACGGCAGGAATGGCCAGCCGGCGGGATATGCCCTGAACCAGCCGCAGATCTTCCCCGGTAGGATCGGCGGATGGCGAATAGGGCTCGTTGATCAAAAACCGTCCGATCTCAAAAATCGGATCCCCTATCACGCCTTTGGGATCGATGAGCCGATAGCCGCTCTCCCCAAGAAGGATGTTGTCGTGGTGCAGATCGCCGTGCAGCAAAAGGTTTCTTTGGTAGCGCCGCCGCAGCCCTAGATAGCGCGCTCGAGCCATCCGCATGTGGTGGGACAGTTCCCCATACTCCTTGATCCGCTCTATGGATCGGGCTGCTCGCCGGATCCATTGGGTATAGGTCGGGAAGCGCTCCGGATGCCTGCAGGGGCGGTGCAAAGAGGAGATCAGCGTGCAGTAGCGATCCATCCGCCGGCAAGGATCCGGCTCCTGTCGTAGGGGTGTTCCCGGCGAGATACGCTCTAAAAGCAGCGCTCCATTGGAACAATCCGCCTCATATACCCGGCAGAAGATCCCTTCCCGGTCCGCCGAAAGGGCATAGTATTCCGTCCATGTTTCCTCGGGAGCCTTGCCGATTTTCAGCACACATTCCCCATATCGGGGAGACCGGCACCAAAACAAACTACCCACCTGGGAAGCATAGGTTACCCTTCCCAGAAGATCCAGTTCCCATCGCCTCGCATAAATGGCGGCATTCTCCTGCTCCTTCTGTTTGCTCGTCGTCTGTCTTTCTGGCTTCATTCTGTCCTCCCCGCGAATCGACACACATCCATCCATTCTGAGCGGCATTATATTGCCTATCTTTAGCAAATACAAGCGATCGATGGTTTTTTCTATGCTGGGTTTCCCTTCCCACGCCCAGTTGCATCCTTGACACGCCTATTCTTGCGGAAAGAGTTTTGGTGTATAATTTGATATATAATATTCTTTAAATAGTTTAACCAGTATCTCCATGTGGCGGCGAGCGGTTTCGTCGCCGCTTTACGGAGGACAACAATCGGTAAGGAAGTGACGCCATGCACGACGTAAAGAGCCACCTTTTAAAGCTCCCATTTTGGGAGCATCTGGATCCAGATCAAAAGGAGTGCCTATCCAACAGCGCTGTTGTCCTTCACTACCAAAAGGGCGCCGTCATCTTTGGCAGCGAAAGCGCCTGTCTTGGAATGGTGCTTCTCCTTGCGGGGGATATTCGGACCTATTTGCTCTCAGAGGAGGGACGGGAGATCACGCTGTTCCGACTAACCCAGGGGGAACTCTGTGTTCTCTCAGCTTCCTGCGTCATCCGTCAGATTACCTTTGATACCCAGATGGTGGCGGAAAGTGATTGCGATCTTCTGGTCATTCACTCCGCCATGTTTCATCAGATGGTCCAGGAAAATATTCATGTTAGGTGTTTTCTCTATGAGCTTGCTACGGAACGCTTTTCCTCGGTGATGTGGACGATGCAACAGATCCTATTCGCAAAGATGGATCAGCGACTCTCCCGCTTCCTATTAAGCGAATATGACCGAACGGGGAAATTGGAAGTTCCCATGACGCACGAGCAGATCGCCATACGGATCAATTCCGCCCGGGAGGTCGTCGCTCGAATGCTGAAACGTTTTTCCGCCGATGGCCTGGTGCAGTCCAAGCGGGGTTCCGTTCTACTGAAGGATATAGACGGGTTACGGAACATCTGATCTCTTCCTTACACTCTTCATCCAAAAACTTTTGAATTGTGACTTGGTCACGGTAAAGACCCTGCGTTTCCCCTATGATATCGGTACAAGGTACTTGAAAGGAGAAACCATATGAAAATTACAAAGCAGAATTTTGAAGCGGAAGTATTGCAGTCTGATCTGCCCGTACTATTGGATTTCTGGGCGGCCTGGTGCGGACCCTGCCGCATGCTTTCCCCCATTATTGAAGAAATCGAAAAGGAATATGAAGGCAAGGCAAAGGTTGGTAAAATCAATGTGGAGGAGGAGCCGGAATTGGCATCGGCTTTCCGGGTGGTCAGCATCCCGTCTGTGATGGTAGTCCAGGGCGGCAAGGTGGTCAAAGCCAGCGTAGGTTACAGACCCAAAGAGCAGATCACCGCCATGCTGGAGGGTTAGCCCATACTTTTTGAAAGCGCAGGCGGTTCCATTGGTTGAAAAGCATGGAAAAAGGTGGATCGCTGCGGCAAATGAAATTGGAAAGGTGGTTCCCCAGATGAAAGTTGTTATCGTTGGCGGAGTGGCAGGCGGCGCTACCGCAGCCGCAAGGCTCCGTAGACTTGATGAAAAGGCGCAGATCATCATCTTTGAGCGTTCCGGATATATCTCCTACGCCAACTGCGGCCTTCCCTATTATATCGGCGGCGTTATAGAGGATAAAAACAGCTTAACGCTCCAATCCCCCCAAGGATTCTGGGAGCGTTTTCGCATTGACGCCCGCGTGCGCCATGAGGTCACCGCCGTCAACCGGGATCGAAAAACGGTCACCGTCCGAGACCTTGCCTCTCAGCGCGTTTATGAGGAGAGCTACGACAAGCTTCTTCTCTCTCCCGGGGCCCTGCCAATAAAGCCCAGCCTGCCCGGTATCGATTGCCGCAAAATCCACACCCTCCGTACGGTGGAGGATACCCTTCGCATCCGGGAAGAAGCGGTCAAGGAAAATGTCAAATCGGCAGCCGTCATTGGCGGAGGATTCATTGGCGTGGAAGCCGCAGAAAACCTCCGGGAGCTTGGTATCCAGGTGCACCTTATCCAACGAGGGGATCATATCCTCCCTCCTATGGATAGGGATATGGCCAGCTTTTTACACGCACATATGCGGGCAAACGGCGTAGAGTTGCTGCTGCAAAAGGATGTAGCGGGATTTGAAGAAACGGCGGATGGGCTCCGGATCCTCTTGAGCGGCCAAGAACCCATAGAGGTGGATATGGGAATTCTCGCGGTAGGCGTTCTGCCGGAATCCACTCTGGCAAAGGAAGCAGGGCTGGAGCTTGGCGTGAAGGGAAGCATTATGGTAAACGAACACATGCAGACCTCCGATCCGGACATCTACGCCGTTGGAGATGCGGTATCCATCTCCAATCTTGTAACGGAGCATAAGGCGGTCATTGCTCTAGCAGGGCCCGCCAACAAGCAGGGCCGAATCGCGGCTGACAACATTGCAGGAATCCCTAGCCGTTATAAGGGTTCCCCCGGCGCTTCCGTTTTGAAGGTCTTTGATATGACTGCCGCTTTTGTTGGTATCAACGAGCAAGGAGCTCAAGCAGCGGGGCTCGCCTATGATAAGGTCATCCTTTCCCCCGCTTCCCATGCCTCCTACTATCCCGGCGGCAGGGTGATGACCATAAAACTGCTGTTTAATCCGCAAAGCAAGCAAATCCTAGGAGCGCAGATCGTTGGTTTTGATGGGGTGGACAAACGGCTGGACGTCATCTCCACCGCCATGCAGGCCGGCATGAAGGTGACGGACTTGCGGGACTTGGATCTCGCCTATGCGCCGCCCTATTCTTCCGCCAAGGATCCGGTCAATATGGCTGGGTTTATCGCGGAAAACGTACTGAGCGGAAAGGTTCGGCAGTTTTTCTACGAGGATATCGATGGCCTTCCCCAGGACGGCAGCGTCATCCTTTTGGACACCCGCACCGATTGGGAATATCAATCCGGCCACGCTCAGGGCTTTACCACCCACATCCCCCTAGACGATTTGCGGGAGCGGATTGGGGAGCTGGATCGGGGAAAACCCATCTATGTCATGTGTCAATCCGGCCTTCGCAGTTACCTCGCCTGTCGTATTCTTACCCAAGAGGGATTTCAATGCTATAACTTTGCAGGTGGCTATCGCTTTTATGAGAGCGTTCATGAAGATCGTTTTAACGAGCATTGCCGTACAGACTGCGGAATATAAAAAAAGAGAAGTTAGATTATAGGGCACAAAGGAAGGCGATGCTAAGCATCGCCTTCCTTTGTCTACTTCTTTAT
Organism: Bacillota bacterium; assembly: GCA_003150225.1. GTDB lineage: Bacteria > Bacillota > Clostridia > Christensenellales > QAND01 > QAND01. Next base: position 3,215 of record QAND01000017.1, on the reverse strand, counting down.
TCCTTCGGCAGTTCATTTACCGGCTCCAGTTTCAGTATCTTCTGAATATCCTTTAGCTCACAGTTATATGCTTCCTCCGGACCGTAGGCGTCTCCTACCACCGTACCCGTCACTTCTACATATTCTCCATCCAAAGCTTTTAGCTCCTCGGGGGTATACGCCGTGATCGTTTCCTGCTCCCCCATCCACAGAGCATTGATGGTCAGCAGATATTCCCCATCGTCAGGAGTAGCATACAAAGCAGCTCCATCTCCATCCAGATAGAACGCTCCCCGCACCGTTACCGTTTGTTCGTTATAGGCTTCCGGATCGATGATCAAGGCAATGCTTTCCAATCAGGAATATGCGGGAGATACCGTCAACTTCAAAACCTATTCCAAGTCCAACAAGCTGAAGAAAAGGTTGAAGAATGATCCCGAAAATATTCTCATATTCAGGGACACGCACGAAGCGATCATAGACCGCAAGACCTTTGACCTGGTGCAGAAGCACTACGAAGGACGCAGACGACCCGACAAGCATGGTGAAACGGACAAATATGCCGGATATCTTTTCTGCGGTGATTGTGGGAAACGGTTGTATCTGCACAGAGCGAAAGAAAATGTCTTTTCCTGTGCCGGGCACAAAAAGCGCACCACCGACTGCACAATGCACTATATCCGGGAAAATGTGCTTGACCGGATTATCCTCCACAATCTGAAAACGGTGACTGCCTTTGCAAGGGAACGGCCGGAGGAATTTTACGCCATGGCGGCGCAGAACGGCGAAGCGGAGGCAAAGAAGTTCTGCAAAGCCGCGGAGCGTGAAAAGCTGCAGACGGAAAAGCGGATCAGGGAGCTTGACAACATCATCCGCTGCCTGTATGAGGATCGGGTGACGGGAAGGATCACGCCGGAACGGTATGATACAATGGCGAACGGGTACGAGCAGGAGCAAATGGAGCTGAAACAAAATCTGGCGTCCATCACAGAACGCATCAGCGAGTTGGATATGCGGGAAAAGTGCATTCAGGAATTTATGGACAAAGCAAAGGAATACCTGGAGATGCCAAAGCTGACGCCCGAACTGCTGCGGGTATTTATCCGCAGGATCGAGGTGTACGAGAAGCCGGAGAAGTATTCCCGCACAGCAGGGAATCCAATCGTGATCCACTATGCGTTCCAGCTGCCCGAACAGAACAGGACGCCTGCCATTGAAGTTCTCGCACGCCCTGCTGCAAAGACTGCTTAAAATAGCGGCACCCGGAAAGCTTCCCGCCTTCCGGGTACATACTACATAATTTGCTCCCTTACAACACAGAGCATAGCTTCGGGGGATTGTTTTTCCGGGGAAATTATTCCGTTATCGTAACGATATATCCGTCCACGTTGTTTCCTGAGACGGCGTAGCTTTTTCCATTGGGGATGGGGATGCCGTTTTTTGCAACATCCTCTTTTATAAAATAAACTTGATAGGTTTTACCATCGCTGGCGGAATAAACAAGGGGATTCTCGGGAGAGAAGCTTCGCAGGGAATCGATATATTCCTCAAAGCAGTATCCCTTTTCCACCATGATCTCTGCGTGGGGAAGGCCCACATAGCGAAAATGCCAGGGTTCATGGTTCACGTTGGTGATGTTGGCTTTGTCCTCAGGATATCGGACCACAAAACCGTACTTCTGGCAATTCTGGTTGATCCAACTATAAATTCCCGTGCCGTCATAATCATCTGATAGGCCGGTATCCACATAAAAGATGGTGAAATCCAGGGCGAGCCCGGTGTGGTGTTCGCTATAACCCGGCCGACTTACCCACATGGCGCCGGCGCTGCCCAAAGCCGCTATTTCATCCTTATAGAGCTGGTTTTGCTTGATTAGATCCCGATAGGCGCTGGTGATCAGAAGATCGCTGGGCCCCTTGGCGCGGTGAAAATCCTGGAGCATTTGGTTGAGTGGATCCACGATGCGTTTTTCGATGGTAAGGTTTTTATCCTTTACATTATAGGAATCCTGTTTGTAATCATAAAGGCTTACCAGGTTTTGGTTGGGATCCTCCTGATAGGGGGCCTCTCGATTGACCAATACCAGATCCCCCTGATGAATGGTGATATCGGGAATGATGGTATTGCCATCCTGGGCGACGGGCGCTCCAGCCTGTATCGACGGGTTGTCCGCTTTGGTAGGGCCATCATGATGAAATAGGAACTTGAATCCAACGCAGCCTAGGGCAAAGATGGCACAAAGAAAAAATATGGCGCGCCCAAGCCCTCTTTTTCTAGCTGGGCTGCCATAATATCCTGATCTTCCTTGAAAAGGCTGTCGTTGATTGACGGCTGGTCGGTTCGTTGAGCGAATGGTTTGCCTGTTCTGATTCTGAATAGGCTGTCTCCTTTGTGTGGAGGCTCTGCCTTTCTGGGGCGCAAACCCGCCCTTTCTGTTGGTAGAATATTTAGAATTGCGATACCGCATATAAGCAGCTCCCTTTACGCTCATCGATTTTTCTTAGCTTATACAAAAACATAGCAAAATATAATTGCGATTCAATGACTATATTATTACAATTATATAATATTCTAGCATAAAAGCCCCTCTTGTACAACCTGGGAAAATAGGCTATACTACCCTCACAAGCCAGCTAGCCTTCACTTGGAGTGGTATCGAAGTGGTCATAACGGGGCGCACTCGAAAATTTTCGAAAAAGTGTCAGTTTTGTCCACTAAGAATCCAGTGTTTCTGCGGGCTCCCGCAGTTCGAAAAACCGAATATTTTGCAGTTCTTTCCGTCAGTTCTTTCCAAAAGTTTTGGGAACGATTTTCGGATTGACATATGGAGAGTTGTCCGAGTGGTCGAAGGTGCAGCACTCGAAATCTTGCGGGAAGTTGTCCGTTTCGTCCACCAAAAACCTTGTAACCATGCGGGTTTTACCCGGTTCGAAAAACTAAATATTTTGCTGTTCTTTCCGTCAGTTCTTTCCAAAGCCCTTTTTCACCGAAAAAAGGCAGGAAAAAACGGCGGGCTGACATATACGGAGACGTATCGAAGTGGTCATAACGAGAACGACTCGAAATCGTTTTGGCGTGATGAGCGCCACGTGGGTTCGAATCCCACCGTCTCCGCCACAAAAATCCAGTAACCATGCGGGTTTGCTGGATTTTTCTTTTTTCGTGATCTATCCAAAAATCACCCGGTTTTGAGCTGTTCTTTCCATAATTTTGGAAAGAACAGCTTTTTGCTTTAT
>QAND01000012.1 GCA_003150225.1 Bacillota bacterium | reverse complement strand
TCAACCGAGGCACGGGCTTTACACAGGCCCTCTTTATGAACTGTGACCACAGTCTGTTGACCTACTCGTTCTATAAGCAGCCGAGGTTTGTATTGAAGCTATTTCAGATACGCCTTCGGGAAATTATGAAGATCAACGCCGTTCCGGCGGGAGTCATTGGCGTTGGACTGGCGCTCATTCTCTTTGCCACCGGAGGGACGGATAACCCGCTGAACTATGCCGTGTTGGTGGTCTCCATCCTCTGTATGAGCCTGTTTTTTTCCATCCATTACCTGACAATCTACTACCTGCTGCAGCCCTATAACGCTGGGACGGAACTCAAAAGCGGAACGTATAGCCTTGTTTTGTCGGCCACCTATCTTGCCTGCTTTTTTATGATGCAGCTGCGCATGCCAACCCTGGTATTTGGAATGATGACGATTGTTTTCTGCGTGCTTTACAGCGTCGTTGCATGTGTTTTGGTCTACCGTTTTGCCCCTAAAACCTTTCGGATCCGGACCTGAGAACACCGGATTTTCAAGAAAGAAGAGCGGCTCCTTGGGAGGATTCCGCTTTTACCAAAGATAGATAAAAAAGGACCGCAGTTGCGGTCCTTTTTTCTTTTATCGCTTTTTGCGCGGGTCGGTGGGAAACTGTCGAACCTGGCCCCGCTCCTGTCCGCTGGGCCGGTTTCTGGAGGATCCATTGTTTGTTCGGGGCGCTGCTGCTGGTCTCCGGGCGGACGATCCGCCGGCAGAGCCGGCTGGAGGACGAGGGGGTGCAGGGCGGCAGGAGGATTGTCCCTGGGGCCGAGGCTGTCTTACCGCGTCTGCCTTTGTGCGCACCGGTCCACGCTGTCCAGGCCGTGGAGCGCTGGAATCGGTAAGCCGTCCCGCGCCCGTGCGAATGCGGATCCGGGCATCGTTTTGACGGCGATCATTGTTCCAATACACCTTCTCTCGCTTGTCCAAAGGAGAGGGACGCTGATCGTAATAGTCGATGAGATCCAGATCCGACCGGTGCGGGGAGGGCTTTCGAAGCGGCTTTGCCCTGAGGACGCTCTGTTGCCGCCGCTTCCGGCGGATGCTGGGCGTTAGAAGCACTTTAATCAAAAGCGAACCGGATAAAAGCAGACCTACGACGCCCAAGCCGATCATCAGCGGCCGTTTGCCCATGGGATCCGGCTCCACGGGCTCCTCTGTACCGTCGTCCAAAGGCGGCGGCGTGACCGAAGGGGTAGCGTTGGGGTCGGGTGTAGCGCTGGGGTCGGGGGTGGCGCTAGGGTCGGGAGTAGCGCTGGCTTCAGGAGTAGCGCTGGGATCGGGTTCGGCATAAACGGGGATAGGGCCAAAGCGCAGAGAGCTTGTCCCATCGGGCTGCCCTGGGGATGGACGTATCATAACGCAAAGGATCAGGCAGCAAAGAAACAATGCTGTCCGGGCTATCTTATGACTATGCTGGTTCATGGAGCGATTCTCCTTCCCGCTGAAGCCGTTCTGCGCCGCCGTCTTCCATGGTGTAGATATGCCCACAGCAGGAGCAGCACTCCGAAAATGGCGCCCGCGGTATAGATGATGAGATGATAGGCGTTGGCATGGGACTGGGTGGATAGGACGTCACAGCTGAGAAGCAAGGCTCCGTCAAAGAACACTTCTGCCCGCCCAATGACCTGATCCACTTGGATGGGGGCACGAAGTCCCTCCATGGGGAGCAGGTTTATGGTGACTCCTTCCCGAGCTAGGAAACGATCCCGGTCACTGTTGGTCATCAGAAGCCGGGAAGGAACTTCCTCGCCGATACGCAGCCTGGCGGGGAGCTCCCGGCCCAGGATTCCCGTGTTTTCCGCCTCTAGAGTAAGGGGGATGTCGGCAAGGGTATCCCTTATCTCCACTAAGCTGGTGTGTTCAAACCCGTAACGCAAAAGGGCGGCGGCGCTTTGGTTCCGAAGGCCGATGGTTTTGGCGCCCAATACCACGGCGATCAGGGTTCGCTCCTCCTGGGTTGCGGCGGCGACCAAGCAATAGCCCGCTTCGTCGATAAACCCTGTCTTGATTCCCTGGGTTCCCTCCACATAATAGGGGTTTGCGCTTGGAGCGTCCTGAGAGTTGCTTTCCACGGTGGTTTCATGGAGCAGGGGATTGGAGTTGACGACCGTTCTCCCCTGGGGATATTTGCTGTTGGCGGGCAGGGTGTATTCACGGGTGGATACCACCTCCAGCAGAGTGGGGTTTTTGAGTACCTCCTGGGCCAGAATGGCCAAGTCCTCTGCAGTGGAATAATGTCCAACGCCATAAAGTCCGTGGGGATTTTCAAACTGGGTATGGGACATGCCCAGCTCCTTGGCCCGCTGGTTCATTTGTTCCACAAAAGCCGGAATGGAGCCGGAAACCGCCACGGCGATCACCTGAGCGGCGTCGTTTCCCGAGGGAAGCATCAGGCCGTAAAGCAGATCCTTATAGCTGAGGGTCTGCCCCTTGACCAAGCCGGCCAGAGAGGAGGCGGGATCGCTGACGTAGACCTCGTCTCCACAGGTGACCATGGCGGAAAGATCGGAGACCTGTTCCACCAGCACAAGGGCTGTCATCATTTTGGTGGTACTTGCGATGGAGACTTCTTCCTGGGCATTCTCTGAGAGAATGGCGTCCCCGGTCTCCACATCCAGCAATAGATAGGAGCGGGCCTGGACCAAAGAAAGGGTTTGGGCGGGGTCGTCCGGGTTGCCCGCAAAGGCTTGCGGATCGGACAGCAGGGCCCCCTCCGCTGCGATGGCGTTTGTGGGGAAAACCAGATATAGGGCCGTCAGCAAAAACAGCGCGGCTTTTTGCAAAAAACGGTTGGAACTCATGTTTAATAGTATAGCATAATCGGTCTGGGATATGTACATATGGACAGGTTTAAATGTATAATACTTAGAGACAATTCCGGCGAAAAAGGGGGAAACCGGTATGAAACGGCATCAGAGATATGCCCTTGCGGTTTTGGCGGTGGTGCTGCTTTCCCTGTGCGGCCGGTATTTTCTTTCCCATCTGTTCCATACCCCGCCTTTGGCAGCGGAGGCTGCGATGCGTTCCCAACCGTCGGCCATACCCGATTCCGAGCCCACCCAGTACACCATACTGGTTACGGTGATGGGGAAGGTGGAGAATCCCGGTGTGGTGTTGATGCCTATGGGCTCCACGGTGATGGACGCCATCCTGCGGGCGGGCGGTCCCCTTGCGGACGGCGATCTTTCGGATCTGGATTTGGAACGGAAGCTCTATGAGGATCAGGGGATATTTGTTCCCTGATTTCCATATCTGAACGGTAAAAAATCAGGAGCCATCGGTTTGGATTCAGTCCCTGGCTATGGTATACTGAACGAGATAATATGACCGACGGGAAACGGAGGATGTGTAAGTGGCTATCCGTATATTGATCGTGGACGACGAACCGTTGATCCTAAAAGGACTGCGTTTTTCCCTGGAACAGGACGGATACCTGGTTCAAGAGGCCTTGGACGGGGAGACCGCCTTGGCTCTTGCCCAGAGCAACCAGTACGATATCATTCTTTTGGACGTGATGCTGCCCAAGATGAGCGGTATGGACGTGCTCCGCGGAATCCGGGAGCGCAGCCAGGTGCCGGTGATCATGCTCACCGCCAAGGGAGACGACATGGACAAGATCCTTGGCCTGGAATACGGTGCGGACGACTATATGGTCAAGCCCTTTAATATTCTGGAGGTAAAGGCCCGCATCCGCTCGGTGCTTCGCCGCATGGGTCAGCAGAGCGCCGGTAGCAGCTCCAAAATCGCCATTCGGGATCTGGAGATCGACCTGTTTTCCCGCAGCGTGGTTCGGGGCGGGGTGGAAATCGCCCTAACGAGCAAGGAGTTCGACCTGCTCCATGTTTTGATGGAGAACCCTGGCCGGGTTTTTGACCGCAAGGCCCTGATGGAGATGCTGAACGCCAAGGATCGGTCGGAGGACTCCATCGCCCGCCATGATCTCCGCACGGTAGATGTCTATGTGCGCCGCCTGAGGGAGAAGGTGGAGAAGAATCCCGCCAATCCCGAGTACATCATGACTCGGTGGGGGGTTGGCTACTACTTTGCGAATAAGTAGGCTGTTTTCTACAATTCGGGCTCGGATCACCGGCCTTTTTACCATCCTGTTTCTTGCTTGCATGCTGCTGGTGTATGTGATCATCAGCTCCATGGTGGGACAGTTTTTGGTGGACCAGCGCATCGTGGCGCAAAGCCAACAGGTGGAGAGCTTTGCCGCTACCATGGGCCGTACGGTCTTTGACCGGGATGCCGGCGCCATGTATGATGCCGCGGTTTCCCAGGGGAAGAAGATGTCCGGCCGGGTGTTGATCCTGGATACCGCCGGTACGGTGCTGGCCGATGGGTTTTCCGAGCTCAACGGCCGGGTGCTGCAATACCAGGAGGTTCAGCAGGTGGTTTCGGGACAGGCTACCGCCTCCTATGGGTTTCATCGCATCTCTCCTAAGGAGGAGTCCTTCTTTGCGTCCAGTACCTGGGCCGTCTATTACACCGCCCAGGTGGTGAACGAATCCACCCCCGTGGGCGTGGTTCTGGTGAGCGTTTCCATCCAAGACGTCAGGGATTCCCTCATGACCTCCATGCTGAAAATCGGCCTTGCAGGGGTGGCGGTGGTAACGCTGCTGATCCTCTGCTGCGTCATGATCTCCCGGTGGATCAGCCGTCCCATCGTATCCATGACGGATATTCTGGAAAAGATGAGCCGAGGCCGCTTTGATCTTCGTGTGCAGGTCCCCTCCAGCAGGGAGATTGCCAATATGGCCACCACCATCAATATGATGAGCCAGAAGCTGGAGGACCTGGATAAGACCCGCAGCGATTTTGTGGCCAACGCATCCCATGAGTTAAAGACGCCCCTTAGCTCCATCAAGATCCTGGCGGAATCCCTTTTGTACCAAGATCATGTGCCCGAGGAAACCTACAAGGAGTTCCTGGGGGATATCAACCAACAGATTGACAGGATGGTGGCGCTGCTCAACGATTTGCTTGTGATTTCTCAGACCGAGCAACCCGAATATCAGCTGAATCGGGCCAGCGTGGATCTGGATGGGCTCATTGGCCGCGTGATTACGGTGCTGACCCCTTTTGCCGAGGAGAGCGACATCCAGCTTACAGGGGAGAAAAGCGGTGTTACGGCCTATTGTGACGCGAACCTGATGCAGACCGCCGTGGAAAACCTGGTAAACAACGGCATCAAATATACCCCGCAGGGCGGTTCGGTAACGGTATCCGCTCGAGCTGGATCCGATGGGGTGGAGATCGTGGTTCGGGATACCGGCATCGGCATTCCTGAGAAGGATCAGATCCACATTTTTGATCGGTTCTACCGGGTGGATAAGGCCCGGGCCCGTCAGACGGGCGGCACTGGGTTGGGGCTCTCCATCGTGGATACCATCGTAAAGCTCCATGAGGGCAAGGTGACGGTGGAAAGTCAGGAGGGTAAGGGTTCCACCTTTATCATCTGGATTCCTGGAAGGAGGGAAGGGCTATGACGCGAAGATACCTGGCGTTGTGCTGCTGGCTGCTGTGCCTGTTTACCTTGGCCGGATGCGTTTCCCCCTTTAGGGAGGTGGATCGGGTTGGGGAATACACCCCGGAGATCGATCCTCAGGCTGGGAACCGGTCCGGGGGAACCATCACGGCGGATCTCTGGCTGCCGGTAAAATCCAGGGATTATTTCGCGGTAAAGACCTTCTCGGTTGCCGTAGCCTCAGGGGAGCGGCCTGAGATGGCGGTCTTGAAGGAACTTGGCCGCCAGCAGGAGCCGGGGGACATTCTGGTGGCCCCCATGTGGAGCTCCCTTCAGGTGCTGGAGGTTACCGATGACAACCAGACCCTTTATGTGACCCTCAGCAAGGAATTTTTGAGCCCGCCCACCGCCGACGAGAGCCAGCGGGCCGCCATGTGCCGGGCCGCGGTATTGTCCATCTCCAATACCCTGTTGGGGATGGGGGAATACAGTCAGGTTCAGATCTTGGTGGAAATGCCATCCACGGGAAAAGTTCAGCGGCCCACCAGAGGGCAGGCGGGCTTTTTGGGCTCCGATGAAAATACCGTTCTGGGGCTTCTTACCGCCCAGCCTGAGCTGATTCTCACCCCTTGGACGGCTGCCGAAATCGCCATGCGGGCCGTAAGCAATATGGACTCCCTGGTGCTGTACGACATCCTCTATCGTTCTGGCGGCAAGATGCCCGATATCTTTGCTTTCCAGAGCGTTCTTCAGGAGATGCCGGAGAGCATAGAGGAGTATGAGATTGTGGATTACATCCAGGAAGGGGAGAGCCAGGCCACGGTATACGTGGACATCCTTTTTTTGGATGGTCAGGAGCAGGAGCGGCTGGAGACCCGGGTTCCTCTGACGTGCGTGCAGGAAAACGGCATTTGGAAGGTGGAGTACCAAACCTTTGAGAAACTGGTCATACGGTAAAACCATAAAACGACTGGCAGGGCTGATGGGCCTTTGCTTGGCCCTTGCAGGCTGCGGGGGACAGGGGTCTTTCGCGGATCTGCCGGAGGTTACGCCCTATCCCGTTCCCCAGGGCCAGACCATGCGTGCCGATCTCTATTTCTTAGATGAGAGCGGCGCCGGTACCCTGGCGGTGGAGTCCAGGGAGGTGGATCTAAGCTATCGGGAGCAGGGAACCTACTGGCAGGTGATCCAGGAACTGATCCTGGGACCGCAGACCGCTCTTTTGCCCGTTTGCCCAGGAAATACGGCGATCAACAGCGTCATGGTTTTTCGGGGCCTGGCGGTGGTGGATATAGGGGAGACGGATATGGATCCCGCCGCGCTGCAAATCTTTCGGCAGGCCCTTGCCGAAACCCTGTACGCAAACGCCATGGCCCAGTATACCCTCTTGACGGTGAATGGCCGCCTGCCGCAGGTGGAATATCCTCTGGAAAAGGCCGAAGGAGTCTATGCCCAGCAGGAGGTTAACCGGGTGGCCTTGGGATTCTATAAAAGCCGGACGGGGGAATGGGCCATTCTCCGGCCGGTGGAGTTGCCGGAGGACGCCGTGTCCGTTGAGGGAATGGTCACGGCGGTCAGCGGGGAAAACCGGGGAGAATACGCCATCTGTCCGGTGGGGCCCACCGCCCGGCTGGAATCCTATTCCCTGGAGGGAGGAACGGCTCGGTTGAGTCTGCGGGGAGAGAAACAGGATAAGCCCGATGAACTGGGGGTTGCCTGCTTGGCCCTTTGCCTTTTTTACGGCCCCGATTCCTCGGAGATGGAGCGCGTAGAGCTTACATACAATGGGGAAGAGCTTTCCTATCGAGGGAAGACTTCCTTGATTCGGGAGGACGTATACAGCCTTCGCGGGGCGGAGAAGATCCTGTATTTTGCCGATGACGAGGGGGAAAGTCTGATTCCCGTCAGACGGACTGTGCCCATCCAGCGGCCCCTGGATGAATTCTGGATCATACGGCAGATTCTAGCCGGTCCCCTGGAAGGGGAGGACGCGGACGCCCGGCCCCTTATTGCGGATACCCGTTTGACCAGCTCCTTTTTGGGTGGACGGCTCAGCGGCAATTTAGCGGTACTGGACTTTGATAGAAGTTTTTATTCCTATGCCGAGACCCTATCCGATGGGGAAACACGGCTTTTGATCTATGCGTTGGTAAACTCCCTAACGGAGGAGGGCAACATCGAGCAGGTGCTGTTTCTCCGAAATGGGGAAAATATACAGAAGCTGGGTAGCATTTTCTTGTATCAGCCCCTTTTACGAAATCCGGGAATGATTTCCGGAGGCTGACCAGATTCTTGTTAGGAGGAAAACCGTGGATTTTAGTTTATTACGGAGTGCGTTCCATGGAGGATTTTCTGCAAAGGGCCAAACCGTTGTCCGTGCGGCCCTATTCCTGCTCTTGGGCGTGATGCTGGCCCTATGGCCCGGCATCGCCGTGGGGCAAACCCTAGCCATTACCCTTGGAAACGTGGTGCTGTATCTATGTATCTATACCCTGCCCATGGGCTGGGGCGCTGTTTCCGTTTGCGGCGCCGGCTGTATTGCATGGTTGATCCAGGGGAAGGGACTTCTAGCCGTTGCTGTCGTGGTGGTGCGCCTCATGGCGTTTATGGGGGGAAAGGCGCTGTTTGTCTGCTCCACCAGCCAGGGAGCCAATCGCCTGGTGATCCCCGCCATCTGGTGCGGCGTGGCACTGCTGGCAGGGCATTTTTGCTATGATTCCGCCTTTTATGGCGTTTTGACGGGGGCCTTGAATCTGCCCTTCCGGCTGGTGGAATGGATTGTTTGTGCCACTCTGGGGGTTCTCCTTGTGGTCTTCTTGGAGAGCCGAGGGGAGAGTACGTCCTCCGGGCTGTTGTCCCTTTTGGGGTTCCGGTCATGAAACTCCATATCATCGGGAAGTATGGCCCCTATCCCAAAAGGGGGAAGGGAACCTCCAGCTATCTGGTGGAGGCGGAGGGCAAAAGGATTTTACTGGACTGCGGCGCTGGCGCAGCGTCCTTTCTGGGGGAGGAAGCCGCCGGGCTGGACTGCGTCGTTTTAAGCCACCTGCATCCCGATCACATCTGTGATTTGCTCCTGTTGGATCAGGCCATCCGCATGCAGGCGCCTGGGCGGAGGGTGGATCTGTATTTGCCCCAGGTAGCCGGATCAGTTCATGGGCTGCTGCGGTCCTTGGAGGGATTTTCTCCCATCCCGGTGGAGGGGGAGTGCAGCTTTGATCGGAAGGAGCTGGTCCTCCGTTTCTGGCCTTTGACCCATCCCGTTCCAAGTTATGGAGTGTCACTGGAAGCGGGGGGACGCCGATTGGCCTATACCGGGGATACCACTTTGGATTCCCGCATAGTCAAACTATTGGCTGGGGCGGATGCCGCTCTGATGGACGCCGCTTTTACCAGGGAGACCCTTCCTCCGAACCCCGCCCATCTATGGGCGGAGCAGTGTGGCCGCTATGCCCGGGAGGCGGGGGTAGGAAGGCTCCTTTTGAGCCACATTCATCCCTTGGCCGATGAAGCCGTAGTGGAGGCTGAGGCGGCGGAAGCCTTCCCCGGGGCCCAGGTGGTGCGGGAAGGGGCCTGTTATACCATCTAGGAGGGGCTATGGGGCTGTTTCATAACCGGGCTTTGGTGGGGTATACCGTGGCCTTTTTGGCCGGCATTGTGGCGGCGCGGTACATGGCGCCGCCGGCTTTTTTATACCCTGCGGCCCTCGTTGCCCTGGTCTTTTTGCTGTTGGTCGTGTGGAAGAAAGCCCGGGGTTTTCTGGTGCTCATCGCCCTGCTGGCCGCTATGGCCGGATTTATGCGGGCCTATCCCGCCATCTATCCCAACTACGTTTATCGGGACAATGCGACGGTGGTTTCGGTGGCGGGAACCGTCCGGGAGGTTTGGAAGGAGGAAACTAGCCGGTCGGTGGTGCGCCTGGAGGATGCGGCTTTGTTATCCAACGGCCGGGAGCTGAAGTTGGGAGTCCAGGTATCCCTTCCTAAAAGCGGTGTTTCGCCGGGAGATCGGGTGGAGGTCAGCGGAAAATTGCGCATTCCTGAAAGGGAGGAGCAGAGGATCTCCCTTTTGGAGGAGGGCGTGGGATATCTTATGGATGCCCGGGAAGAGGGCCTGCGGGTGATCCCGCATGAGGGGATGCCCTTTCAGTACTGGCCCCAGTATGCCGCCGGATGGGTGCGGGGCGTCATCCAGGAGCTGTTTCCCGAGACCCATGGAACCGTTACCGGCATCCTCTTAGGGGATAAGAGCCGTATGGAATCCCAGGTGCTGGAGGAGTTTCGTGGGGTGGGCATCGGCCATGTGTTGGCGGTATCCGGCCTTCATGTGGGGTTTCTCACCGGCCTTCTGATGCTGATTTGCCGCTTGATACGGCTTCGGGGGCTGGGCCGGTTTTTGGTGGTATCCTTTTGCCTATGGGCCTATTGTTTTCTGACGGGGCTGCCGCCCTCTTCCATGCGCGCAACCATTATGGCAAACTGTCTGCTTTTGGCGGGGGCTTTGGGCAAGCAGTACGATCTGTTTACCAGCTTGGCTCTATCGGCCCTGGTGGTAACGGGGCTGAACCCCTTGGAGCTGTTTGACGTGGGATTTTTGATGTCCTATGGAGCTGTATTGGGTATCGGTGCCCTATCGGGAGCGCTGTACCGGAGGCTTCACAGGCTGCCTAAATCTTTGGCCGGCAGTATCTCCGTCTCCCTGGGCGCTCAGGCGGGGGTTCTGCCCGTATCCCTCTATGTGTTTCAGAACTGGTACGTGTTTTCCTTAATCAGCAACCTCTTGGCGGTACCGGTGGCAGGAACGGCCACCACGCTTGCATTTTTATCCTGTATGATACATCCGGTGCTGCCCTTTCTTGCCCGGCCCATTGCCTTTCTTTCCGAGGGGCTTATAATGGTGATGGAAGCCATTGCCCGTTTTCTGACGGCCTATTTGCCCGGCACTGTGAACTTGGAGGGGCTAACCCTCTGGGGCGTAGGATGCCTTTATGCCATGCTGCTGTGCATCTCTCCCTGGTTCGGGGGAAGCCGGCGTCTAAAGGGGTGGGTGCTGTTGGCTTTGGCCCTGGGCTTTCTTGCCTCTATCCTGTTTTAGGGAGGGAATCTATGGATTATCTCGCGTTAAATGACGCTATCAAAAAAGGGGAGCTGGGCAACCTCTATTTGTTTCAGGGGGAGGAGAACTTCACCAAGGAACGATCCCTTCGCCGGATTATGGAGCTATGGAAGGACCAGCTTCCGGAGATCAACCTATCGGTATACCAGGATACCTCTCGGGAAGACGAGCTGGTAGCGGCTATAAACGCCCTCCCCATGATGGCGGACCGCCGGCTGGTGGTGGTGAAGGATTGCCCGGCGCTCCAATCACGGGGCGGGGATATGCCGCAGCTGCTGGAAACCGTCAAGGACCTGCCGGAAACCACCATGGCGATCTTTTTCATGCGGGGCAAAGCCGATGGCAAGCGAAGCCTAACGAAGGCCCTTAAGCCTTACGCGGTGGAATTTCCACGGCTGGGGGAGAAGGAGATGCTGCAATACCTCCGGGTGGATGCCCGGCGCAGGGGCCTTGCCTGGGATGGAGGCGCTGCGGAGCGGTTGATCTTTCAGGTAGGAGACGACATGGCCTGCGTGGCCCTGGAGGCGGAAAAGCTATATGCCGCGGTCCAAGAAGGGCGAATTACCCAGGAGGATGTGGAGCGGTACGGTACTCGGAATATTACCGCCAATGTTTTTCAGATGATGGATCAGGTGCTGCGGGGCCGAATGGGGGAAGCTATGGTACGATTGGAGGAGGTTCTTTCCGAAGGGGAGCAGCCGGTGATGCTCCTGGGAGGCATTGCGTACCGAATCCGGGGTCTCATGGTGGCAAAAGCTGCTGAACTCGGCCGGATGACCCAGGGGGAAGCCATCAAGAAGCTTCGGGGTTCCCGTTACTTTTTTCAAAATGCTTCTCGGGAAGCAAAAAAATATAGTGAAGCGCAAATCTGCCAAGCCATGATGGCGGTAACCGAGGCGGAATTTGCCATTAAATCCGGCCGGATGCGGGACAAGGCGGCGGTGGTTTCCGCCATCTTTTCGGGATTCGGCGTCAGGGGGTAGAGAAAGATGAAGACGAAAAAACTAACCCAAGCCGGAGTGTTGACGGCCGTAACCCTTGTTCTAGGGTTGACGCCTCTGGGCATCATCCCCATTCCTCCAGCCAACGTGACCATTATGCATCTGCCGGTGATCATCGGCACCCTGACCTGCGGGTTGGGGGTGGGGCTGGTGCTGGGCGGAGTATTTGGCCTATCCAGCGTCTACGCCGCCTTTACCCGGCCATCCGCTCTGGTGGCGCCCATTCTGGCTCAAAGCCCCGTTCTGGTGGTGGTCATGTCCCTGGGAGCCCGCTTGCTGGTTCCTCTTTTGACCCATTTGGTCTATCGAGCCATAACCCAGGGCGAAATCCGCCGCCAGCGAACCGGCGTGCTGGTGGCGTCCGTATGCGGCTCTCTTACCAATACCGTCTTCTATTTGGGCCTAATGCTGCTGTTCTATACCTTATTGGGCCTTAACGCTGGGGTGGTGCTGGGGGTGATCGCCGGCGCTGGCGCGCTCAACGGCTCCTGCGAGGCAGTGGCCGCCGCTCTGCTGTGTACGCCCATTGTGCTGGGGGTGCGGAGAGCTTCTGGAGATACCAGGGGATAGGGAAGGGGGTCCTCATGAAGTTGGACGGGAGAGCGTCCCTAATGAAGATGGAGAATACGCCGGAACTGACCACCGAGCGCTTGCTCCTGCGGCGGTTTCGTCCGGGAGACGAGGAGGATCTGTTCGCCATTTACCGGGACCGGGAGGTAAACCGGTTCCTGCCCTGGTTTCCCTTCGAGACCCTATCCCAGGCAGAGGAACAGCTTGCCAAGGAACTGGCCTTTTACCGGAACCCCGCGGGCTACCGCTATGCCATCTGTCTGAAAGAGGAGGATCGCCCCATCGGCTATCTGAAGGTGGATGAGGGAGAGAGCCATGACTTTGGCTATGGCCTGCGGAAGGAATACTGGAACCAGGGGATTGTTACCGAGGCTGGGCAGGCACTGCTTTTGCGGCTAAAGGAGGCCGGGTATCGCTATATCACCGCTACCCATGACCGGGAGAACCCCGCCAGTGGACGGGTGATGCAGAAGCTTGGCATGGGCTACCGTTATTCCTACCTGGAACAGTGGATGCCCAAGGACATCCCGGTGACCTTTCGGATGTATCAGCTCAATTTTGATGGGTCGGACTGGACCTATCTGGAATATTGGAACCGCTACGAACCGCATTTTATCGAGACGATTTAAGCTAGAAAAACGCTCCCTAATGGGAGCGTTTTTGGTACAAAAAAAGGCCTAAAAAGGCCTTTTAAGTTCTTTCGTTAGTTGATGGAAGCCAGCGTACGGGTCAACTGAGCCTTTTTACGGTCGGACGCATTCTTATGGATTACGCCTTTGGAAGCGGCCTTATCCACCATGCTAACGGCTTCCCGATAGCTGACAACGGCCTCATCCTTGGAACCGGCGGCAACAGCGGCTTCAAACTTCTTAACGCTGCTCTTCATCCGGGACTTGATGATGCGGTTATGCATGTTCTTCTTCTCGCTGACCAGAACCCTCTTCTTAGCGGATTTGATATTGGGCATTGGATTCACCTCCCATGGCGTAATGGACAACGGTTATTCTAGCACAGCCCCCGGTTATTTGCAATAAAAACCTATTTTACCAGGGTATATCTTTTGTTTTGGGGCACAATCTATGAAAAACAAAAGCGCTTATGGGCAAAAAATCGCGGTGGGTTATCCCGGGAAGCCTGTTTATCCGGGGATGGGGAACCAGTGCGATTATGGAAGAGGAGTGCGAAATGGGGGCGGGCAGCGCCCGCCGGGGAGGTATGCAATGAACTTTTTCCGAACGGATATGGCGGTGGAATCGGCCCAGGCGGTTGGTCGGAGCGTCAGAGGACTCCAGGTGGAGGAACGGACCGAGGGCGAGGGCATCAAGGTGACGGTGGTGGACGTAACCGACGCCTATGGGGAAAAGATGGTGAACAAGCCCATGGGCCGATATGTAACCATCGACGTACCGGATATGGCATTGGGGGATATCCCCACCAATAAGGAGGCTGCGCGCATCTTTGCCCAGGAGCTGGAAAAACTTCTTCAGGTGGGCGGAGAGGATGCCCCCTATCTCGTTGTAGGAGTGGGAAATCGGTCGGTGACCGCCGACAGCGTTGGTCCGCTGGCGGCTGAGGGCATCATCGTTACCCGGCATATGTTTGGAGAACTCCGGGAATTTCTTCCGCCCAAAGCCAGAAGCGCCTGTGCCATTGCGCCCGGCGTTCTAGGGGAGACCGGTTTGGAGACGGGAGAAGTGATCAAGTCTTTGGTGGAGGAGATCAAGCCTCGGGCGGTCATCGCCATCGACAGCTTGGCGGCCCAGAAACCCCAGCGGATTGCCGCTTCCATCCAGGTGGCCAACACCGGCATTTCCCCAGGCAGCGGCCTGGGCAATAACCGGCCCCGGCTGGACAAGGCCTATTTGGGGGTGCCTGTTATCGCCGTGGGGGTGCCTATGGTGGTGTACGCCAGCTCCATCGCCTATGAAGCATCCTCCAGCGCGCTAGAGGACGCGGATGTGCCTGAACGGGTTAAGGAACGGCTGGTGGAGATGCTCAATACCTCCTGCGGGGATCTGGTGGTAACGCCCAAGGATGTGGACGCCATTGCGGATAACTGCGCGGCCATCCTTTCCTCGGGGATCAATATGGCGATCCACGATTTAAGCTATGATGAGGCGGCGGAGTACCAGCTCAGCCTTTCATAAATATGACAACTTCTTCATATGCATAGGAAAGCCCGCTGTGTTGCGAGGCATCCCACTGGGGAGTTTCCGAGGTGTTGTCATCTATGAAGAAGCGGTCGATTGGAAAACGGTTTGCCACCCCATACAGGGGTTTGCCCGTCATTTTGGTGGGATTGGCGGTGATCATTGGAGGATTGGCGCTGGGGCAGCAGGCTCTGTTGCCCGTCCTGGGCCAGGAGGGTGCGTCCGGGGGAGCGGAAGCGGCTCAGCCTCAGGAACGGGATCCTGCCCGCGGGATGCTGGCCATGTCCTTTCCCATGGTGAACGGCTACGACCTGGATGAGGACGTGGAGTGGGCCTATGTTCCTCCCGCTGAGTCTGATCCCGCCTCTTCCACCTTTACGCCCAACGTTCAGCCGGGGGATAGCCCACGGATCATGATCTACTCCAGCCATTCCAACGAAGCCTATACGGGGGAGTACGAAGCATCCGGCAACTACCGCACCTTGGACCGTAACAACAATATCATGCGGATTTCAGGGGAGCTGGCCACCCTTTTAAGCAACCAGTACCAGATGCCCGTCTACTTTGAGGAGACGGATCATGAGCAGGGAAAGTATTATAACACCGCCTATAATCGCTCCTTGGAAAGCATGCTGAAACGCAAGGAGGAATACCCCACCCTGGATGTGTTTCTGGACATCCACCGGGACGCCTATTCCGCCGCGTCCACCGATATGGTGGTCATAGACGGCAAGGAATGCGCCCGCATCATGATTGTGGTGGGAACCGGCGAGGGACAGACCGGCGCTGGGTTCAAGGATAAGCCCAACTGGCAGGAAAACAAAAAATTTGCCGACGCCCTGTACAATCGCCTGGAGGCCAACGCCCCCGGCATTGGCCGGAAGGTGCTGGTGAAATCCGGCCGGTACAACCAACATGTCTCCAACATGTGTCTTGCCATCGAGGTGGGGTATACCGGAAACAACCTTCAGCAGGTGCTGAACGCCGTGCCCTATCTGGCCAAATCTCTGTACGAGGTGCTATCCGCCTCCTGACCGCCTTGACAGGAGAAATGGGCTGTGCCAAAATAAGGGCAATCAAGCAAACGAGGCGCTGCCATGAATTTACAGCCCATTGGCGTATTCGACTCCGGCATTGGAGGCATCAGCGTGCTGGCCGAACTGATCCGCCAACTGCCCCAGGAAGACTTTATCTTTTACGGTGATAATCAGAACGCCCCCTATGGGGTGCGGGAAGCCCGGGAAATCCGGGCTCTTTCCACTGTCTGTGTACAGCACCTGGTGGACCAGGGGGTAAAGGCCGTGGTGGTGGCCTGCAATACCGCTTCCTCTGCTGCCATTGACCATCTGCGGAGGGTATTCTCCCTGCCCATTGTGGCGATGGAACCCGCCATTCGCCCAGCCAGCAGGATGCGGCGGCAGGGAAAGATCTTGGTTCTGGCCACCGAGGCTACCTTGGCTCTGGAACGGTATCATAGCCGTATCGCGGAACTGGGGATCGCGGGAGAGGTGATCAGCTTGGCCTGTCCCAAGTTTGTGGAGCTGGTGGAGCGGGGGATCCAAGAGGAAGCGGCCCTTTTGCCGGTAATCCGGGAGACCTTCCTACCCGCCCGCGGCCAGCAGGTGGATGTGGTGGTGCTGGGCTGCACCCATTTTATCCATATCCAGAAGGCCATCGCCAGGGTGGTAGAGGAATTCTTTCCGGGGGCTGCCATTATCGATGGCAACCATGGAACCGCCGTCCAGCTGGATCGGGTGCTGGAACGGGCGGGGCTGGCCAACCACACCCGCAGGATTGGCCGGGTGGTGTTGCAGACTTCGGGGGATCCGGAGGTATACCTGCCTATTATGGAAGAGATGTTAAAAGAACATCGGTAAAGAAGTGAATTCATAAGGACAGGCTTGGCTGTGTCCTTTTTGTTTGCTTAGCGATGGCGATTATGGCATCGCTTTATGGGAAATCTAGGTTGGAATAAAGATAAATGAGGGATTCGGCAGACCCGTCGGGGTCTTTTTTGTTTTTGGATCAAGAAAAATTGATGGGAAACCATATTGCCTTATAATCCGCCGGATGCTAGAATGTTGCTACAATATCTAGTGAAATACTCTTAGAGAAACACAAAATATATGGTATACCATGGAGGAGGACAAGCAGTTGAAACTATCGGAGAATGCCATTAAAGTGCTGGAACGGCGCTATTTTGCAAAGGATGAGGATGGCACCCTTTTGGAAAACGCGGAGGGGATGTTCCGTCGGGTAGCCAGGAGCATTGCCCAGGCGGATTTGAACTTTGATCCCAATGCCGATGTGAAGGCGCTGGAGGATGCCTTTTACAACCGCATGGTGAATCTGGAGTTCATGCCCAACTCTCCTACTCTGATGAACGCTGGCCGGCCCATGGGCCAGCTTTCCGCCTGCTTTGTGCTTCCGGTGGAGGATTCCATGGAGGGAATCTTTGACGCGGTGAAAAACGCGGCGCTCATCCATAAGAGCGGTGGCGGCACCGGGTTCTCCTTTTCCCGGATCCGTCCGGCAGGTGCCAGCGTACGGTCCACCGGCGGTGTGGCCAGCGGCCCCATCAGCTTTATGAAGGTTTTCAACACCGCCACCGAGGCGGTGAAGCAGGGGGGAACCCGCCGGGGCGCCAATATGGGCATCCTGCGGGTGGACCATCCCAATATTTTGGACTTTATCACCTGTAAGAAGAATCCCGAAGAGATCACCAATTTCAATATCTCCGTGGGCCTTACCGAGGCCTTTATGCGGGCGGTGGAAGCTGGCGAGGAATATGAGCTCATCGATCCAGCCCACGGCGACGTGGTGGGCACCCTCAACGCCAAGATGGTGTTTGACCTCATCGTGGATATGGCTTGGACCAACGGCGAGCCCGGCATCATCTTCCTGGACCGGCTCAACGAGGATAACCCCGTGCCGCAGCTGGGCCAGGTGGAAAGCACCAATCCCTGTGGCGAACAGCCCCTTTTGCCCTATGAAAGCTGCAACCTGGGCAGCATCAACCTAAACGCCGTTATGACGGAACAGAACGGCAAGTATGCCCTGGATTTTGACAAGCTGGGTCAGGTGGTGGACGATGCGGTCCATTTCCTGGACAACGTCATTGAGGTAAACAACTACCCCCTCCCCGAGATTGAGGAGATGACCAAAAAAACCCGGAAGATCGGCCTTGGTATCATGGGCTTTGCGGAGCTGCTGTATAAGCTGAAGATTCCCTACGACTCCGATCAAGCCATTGAGACCGCCGAGATCGTCATGAAGTTTATCGATGACCGGAGCAAGGAGGCCAGCCGGAAGCTGGCTGAGGTGCGAGGAGCTTTTCCGGCTTTTGCTGGCAGCGTATATGACGGCGGTCCGGCCATGCGCAACGCCACCACCACCACCATCGCGCCTACGGGCACCATCAGCATCATCTGTGGAGCCAGCAGCGGAATCGAGCCTTTGTTTGCCCTGGCCTTTGTCCGCAACGTCATGGACAACGACGCGCTGCCCGAGGTGAACCCCTATTTTGAGGAGGTGGCCCGGGAAGAGGGATTCTATTCTCCCCAGGTTATGCGGGATATCGCCGCCCATGGCTCCGTCCGGGGAGTGGACGGGGTGCCGGAGGAGTACCAGCGCATTTTTGCCACCGCCCACGATGTTTCCCCTGAATATCACATCCGCATGCAGGCTGCTTTCCAGAAGTATGTGGATAACGCCGTCAGCAAGACCGTAAACTTCAGCCATGACGCTACCCGGGAGGACGTCCGGGAGGTTTATATGCTGGCCTTTTCCCTGGGCTGCAAGGGCGTGACCATCTATCGGGATGGCAGCCGGGACAGCCAGGTGCTGAACATTGGCACCTCCTTGGACAAGGCGCCGGAAGCTCCGGCGGCGCCGGTGAAGATCGTGCCCCGGCCCCGGCCCGATGTGACCCAGGGCTATACTGAAAAGGTGAAGATGGGCTGTGGAAATCTGTACATCACCGTCAACTACGATGACAAGGGCATTTGCGAGGTGTTTACCAATCTGGGCCGGGCCGGCGGTTGCCCCTCCCAGAGCGAGGCTACCAGCCGCCTGGTGTCCACCGCTCTTAGAAGCGGTATGGATGTGCCCACCATTGTGGAGCAGCTGAAGGGCATTCGCTGCCATTCCACCATGCGGCAGAAGGGGCTGAAGGTGCTGTCCTGTCCTGATGCCATCGGCCGGGCTATTGAGAAGGTATATAAGATGATCCAGGGCCAGGAGGCCATCCGGCCCACCGTGGATTTTGATGCCGACGATGAAAGCCGGGAGTGCACCGGCAACTGCCAAGTATGCCCCAGCCGGAGTTCCTGCGGCGACGCCCAGGTGGATAGCCCCTGTCCCGAGTGCGGAAGCCCTATGGAGCACGAGGGCGGCTGCGTCATCTGCCGGGCCTGTGGATACAGTAAGTGCGGCTGATAACCCATTGGAACATCCTTGCACCGTTTGCGTCTAATTGTTAGAATTAGACGCAAACTTTTTTGGTGATGAGATGAAAGATGAATTTCTTGAACAACTGAATGCCTATGCCGATGGGGAGCTGTCGGAAAAGGATCGACAGCGGGTGGAGGAACATTTGGCCGCCTGTCCGGAATGCCGGGCCGCCTATGAGGAGATTTTGGAGCTGAAAGCGCTGATGGGCGAGGCGAAGACCCCGCAGGGGTTATCGGCTCGGTGGCGTCAAGCGGCGGCGCGATCCCAGGAGCGAAAGGCACGCGGCCGCCGGATGGTGCGCACCGTGGCCTCCTTGGCGGCTGTGGCCTGTGTTGGAATCCTCTGTTTTCGGGCGATGCCCTGGTGGAGCGGAGATCAACCGACGGATCAACCTGCTTCCCCAGCTCTGGAAGCACGGGAGGAGACCGAAGGGGACTCCACGGATGCCGTCAGCCGAGCAGCCGAACAGGAGAGCATGCTGCAGGATAGCGCCGAAGAGAAGAACGCGCTGTCTGCGCTCCAGAAGCAGGATGGGGCGGTTCTTGCCATGGAGGAGGACGACGCCATGGATATGGTGGCGGATCTTGGCTTAAAAAAAGCCACCAGAGAGGATAATGTGCTTTCCCTTTCCCTCTCCCAGGAGGAGGGGCAACGGGTACTGGCCTGGCTTAATGACCGGGGATATCACCTTGGCTGCCAAGGGCCGCCGTTGCATCTTACCATTACGCTACAATAGGCCGATTTCCACGCCCTTGGAGTAAAATCCGAGGGCGCTTTTTTGTGGCTTTCTGTGGCTTTTCCAGAAAACGCCCTGGGGCGGCTTTGGGACCGTAGGACTCCTTTCGGAATTTGGACGGAAAAACCATCCTATTTCTGGGAAAAAACTTTGTAATTGAGGACATAGTCTGCTAAAATGTAAAAGTAACTGTCGGGAGCAGTAAACGGAAAACAACTTTTGATTTTCATATACCATAACAATGGCAAGGGGGACTACTATGAAGAACTACAACGCCCAATCCCTCCGCAATGTGGCCATCGTCGGCCATGGCAGCGAGGGGAAGACCACGCTGACGGAAGCCATTATGTTCAACGCCGGGCTCATCGACCGGATGGGTAAGGTGGAGGACGGAAACACCGTCTCCGACTACGATGCCGAGGAGATCCGCAGGGGCATTTCTATTTCTGCCTCGTTGGCGCCCGTTGAGCACAAGGACGTGAAAATCAACTTCATCGACGCACCTGGGTATTTTGACTTCGTCGGTGAGATGGTGCAGGCTATGCATCTGGCCGATAGTGCCCTCATCGTCGTAGGAGCCATGAGCGGCGTTGCCGTGGGCACCGAGAAGGCCTGGGATATGTGCGAGAAAAAGGGCATGCCTCGGATGATCTTCGTCAACCAGATGGATCGCGAGCATGCCGATTATCAGAAGGTATTCCATGAATTAAAGGAGAAATACGGTACCCATGTGGCGCCCATTGCCTGCCCCATTCTAGAGGGGGGTAAGATCACCGGCTATGTGGACATCGTCTCCATGAAGGCTTACCGGATCAACGGAAAGGCCTATGCTGAGACCGAAATCCCCGGCGACCTGGCGGACTTCATCGAGGAGTGCCGGGAGGCTTTGGTGGAAGCCGCTGCTGAGACCGATGACGCCCTTTTGGAGAAGTTCTTTGGAGGAGAGGAGCTCAGCGAGGAGGAGATCATCTCCGGTCTCCGCACCGGTATCAATCAGGGACAGGTGGCCCCCATGCTGGGCGGTGCCGCTGCACCCAATCTTCTGATTGCTCCCCTGGTGGATGCCATCGTAAAGTTCCTGCCCTCGCCCGCCGATCGGCCGGCGGTGACGGTAACGGACGTAAAATCCGGTGAGGAGATCGCCCTTTCCTGCGACGAATCCGCGCCTTTTGCCGCCCAGGTCATCAAGACTGTGGCCGATCCTTTTGTGGGGAAACTCTCCATTTTCCGGGTATATTCCGGCTCCCTTAAGGGCGGAAGCTCCTTCCTGAACGTCAGCCGGGATAAGACCGAGAAGGTTGGATCCATTTCCTCCATGCGGGGCAAAAAGCAGGTTGAGATGGATCGCATCATCGCTGGGGATATCGGCGCCATCGCCAAGCTCCAGAATACCGGCACCGGAGATTCCATCTGCGATCCCGCCCGGCCGGTACGGTTTGCGGATATGGAGTTCCCGGCCCCCTGCATCTCCATGGCGGTCAACGTCATGAAGGAAGGGGAGGAGGATAAGGTCTTCGGCGGTCTGGTCCGTCTGGAGGAGGAAGATCCTACCTTTGAGCTGGAGAAAACCACCGATACCATTGAAACCTTGATCAAGGGAATGGGCGAGCTCCATCTTGAGGTGATCATCAAGAAGCTGGAGAATAAGTTTGGCGTCAGCGCTAAGTTGAGCGAGCCCAAGGTGGCCTATCGGGAAACCATCCGCAAGGCCGTTAAGGCGGAGGGCCGTCATAAAAAGCAGTCGGGCGGACACGGCCAGTTTGGCCACTGCTGGATTGAGTTTGAGCCCCTTTACGATGGCCAGGACTTTGAGTTTGTGGATAAAGTCGTGGGCGGCGTGGTACCCCGTCAGTTTATTCCCGCGGTGGAAAAGGGCTTGCGGGAGAACCTGAGCCGGGGCGTGCTGGCCGGATATCCCATTGTGGGGATCCGCGCTACCCTTTACGACGGTTCCTATCATGCGGTGGACAGCTCGGAAATGGCCTTTAAAACGGCTGCCCGTCTGGCTCTGCGCAAGGGCTGCTCTGAGGCGAACCCGGTGCTGCTGGAGCCCATCTATAAGGTCAACGTCCAGATCCCCGATGAGTACATGGGGGATATCATCGGCGATATGAACCGCCGCCGGGGTCGGATCATGGGAATGAATCCTCTGGAAGGCGGCTTGCAGGAGGTAATGGCCGAGGTTCCCCAGGCGGAGATGTTCCGCTACGCCACCGACCTGCGCAGCATGACCCAGGCCCGCGGTACCTTCGATATGACCTTCGAGCGGTATGAAGAGGTTCCCAGCAACATTGCCCAGAAGATCATCGAAAACGCCAAGATTGAGGAGGACGAGGACTAACCCTCCTCTCAACAGGACAGCAAGTAAAAAGCTGCAACGCTGTTGCAGCTTTTTCCATGGAGTGAATGAAATGTATCGTATTACCGTTCCGGCCAGCAGCGCAAACCTAGGTCCCGGCTTCGATTGCATGGGAGTAGCGCTGACCCTTTATAACACCGTGACCCTGGCGCCTAGCCCGGCTCTATCCATCCGTGTAACGGGGGAGAGCGCGACCCGCATTGCCCGCAATCAGCGGAACCTAGTCTATGCTACCTATGCCCGGACCATGGAGCGGTGGGGGCTGGATCCCCAGCCCATCCGCCTTGTGCAGGAGAACCGCGTTCCCAGTACCCGAGGGTTGGGCAGCAGTTCCACCGCCATCGTGGCCGGGATTCTATCGGCCTATGCCATGGCGGGGCGGGAGGTGGACCGGGAGGAAGCGCTAAGCTTGGCCACCCTGGCGGAAGGCCATCCCGATAACGTGGCTCCCGCTATCTTGGGAGGATTTACGGTATCCTTCTTTGACGGGGCCAACACCTATAGCATCCGGCAGGATGTGCCGTCTGAGGTGGTGTTTGTGGCGCTGGTTCCGGATTTTGAGCTATCCACTCGCAAGGCGCGGGAGGTACTCCCCAAAGAGGTATCCCAGGCGGACGCGGTCTTTAACCTGTCTCGGGGGGCATACCTGTCCGCCGCCATGATGGCGGGGGATGTGAAGAAAGCCGCCGCAGCGATGGAGGATCGTCTCCATCAAAACCAGCGCAGTGTGTTGATCCCCGGTTACGGGATCATCGCGGATGCAGCCCGATCGGCGGGAGCCATGGCGGTCTATCTTTCGGGCGCTGGCCCTACCATGATGGCTTTGGTGGAGGGGGAAAGGGTGAAGGGATTCACCATCCAGATGCGGAGCGCCTTGGAACAGCTATCCAACCACTGGAGGATCTTGCCTCTATCGGTTTGCAACGGAGGAGCGCGGCTGGAGCGGATCTAACGATTATTTTGTTGTGACCTGATCAATCAGGACGGGGGAGTCCCTGCCCTTTCTTGAAGGATGTGACGCCGATGAGTCGGCCAATTGGACAGAAGAACAGAAATGGGCACGCTTCCTCCCGTAAAAACCACAGTCAACGCGCCGGGAAAAAGAGGACGCGACGCCGTCCCACCGCACGGACATGGTGGTTTTTCGTGTCGCTGGTACTCGTAGTGGCATGTATCCTTGTGGTCCATCGCGCCATGTTCGGATGGGAGGCACGGCGGCTGCTCCATGTTCCCTATTTGGATCAATCCCTGGAATACCCCACCGGCTGTGAATCCGTTACCACCGTCATGGCCCTGCGCTATGCGGGGGTGGACATCACCGTGGATGAATTCATTCAGAACTACCTGTCCCAGGAGGATCTGGTGACGGAAAATGGCGTTACCTACGGCCCTGACCCCAACGATGCGTTTGTGGGAAGTCCCTATGAGCCAGATGGATTTGGTTGCTATGCCCGTACCATCGCTGTGGCATGCCGGGATATCGTTATAGAGCGTAATCTTACGGATTTTTATGTGGACAATGAGACGGGAAGCGATTTGCAGAAGCTGGTGATCCGGTATGTGGATCGGGATATCCCGGTGATCCTTTGGGCCAGTATGGAAATGAAGGGCGTCCATCCCGGAAAGCAATGGGTGATCCGGGAAACAGGGGAGACTTTCACCTGGAAGGCGGGAGAACACTGTCTTTTGCTGGTGGGTTACGACGACTTATACTACTACTTTAACGATCCCCGCAAAAACAGCGGCACGGTACGGTATCCAAAGGAGCTGGTGGAAACCTGCTATGGGGAAATGGGCAAACAGGCCGTGGTGGTTCGCAAGGAAGAAAGCGAGACGTGGTGGGAGGAAAAGTTGATGCAGTAGAAGGCAGCTTCCCTCCATAGCATAGGGTAAAAATGGTACGCAAATATGGAAAGAGCGCCACGAAATATGGCGCTCTTTTGTGGCTTTTTTGGAATCTTTGTGGACTTGGCCTGCCTGATCTGGGTTTATGGTAAACTGATAAAAAACGAAAAAGGTTGTGATCATATGGAGCGGTCCCGGCAAGGGGGCCAGGTACGGAGCCGCCAGGGGCGCTCTCGAACCAGGCGGGCAGGCTGGCACTGGGTGGTGGTATGCGCCATTCTTCCTGCTATCTGTTTGATGCATGATTATTTGTTTGGGTGGAGCAACGGGCGGCTGTTGGATGTACCCTATGTGGATCAATCCCTATTATATCCCACCGGCTGTGAGTCCGCCAGCGCCGTCATGGTATTGCGGTATACTGGAGTGGACATCTCCATGGATACCTTTATCGACCGCTATCTGCCCCGGGAGGACCTGGTCCAGGTGGGGGATACCCTCTATGGACCCGATCCCTATGCGGCTTTTGCCGGAGACCCTCGGGATCCTGGCGGGATAGGATGTTACGCTCCGGCCATCGTCACAGCCTGTGAGAGGCTGATCCTGGAGCGCGGGGAGGCGATGCAGGTGGTGGACCTCACCGGGACGGGGCTTCGGACGCTGATCCGGGACTACATTGACCATGATATGCCGGTGATGATCTGGGCCAGTATGGGGATGAACGGCATCCGTCCTGGCAAACAGTGGGTGGTTCGGGACACCGGTGAAACCGTGACCTGGACAGCGGGGGAGCACTGCCTGGTCTTGGTTGGATATGACAAGGACTATTACTATTTTAACGATCCCCAGGATGGAAACGGCGTAGTGCGGTATCCCAAGGGTCAGGTGGAGGCCTGCTATGCGGAGATGGGACGGCAGGCGGTAGCCGTCTACAAGTGGGAGGACTTGGAGGATTGGAGTACGGAGGAATGGGAAGCGGAGGAGGAACGGCGCGTGTGTTATAAAATGGAAACGGAGATGGGTACCCCTTGGGGATAGAAAAAAGCCCGCGGCCATTCGCGGGCTTTTGATGTTTTGGCGGAAATGAAGCCGGGACAAAAGGCTACTCACAGGGCTCCCAGAACCATCGGGCTTCATCCAAATAGAGCCAGATGGATCGGCCATGCACCAAACAGGTATAGCGTATGCCCCGCCCTCCCGACTTGAGGCTGGCGGCCGGCCGTACATCGGTAACTCGGTCCACTCGGAGCCGCCGATCTTGGATGTTGAGAAAGAGCGGGGTAATCTCCCCGGCGGTGTTGAAGCAGGCGATGACGTCGATATATTCCGGCATGCTACATCACCCCTTTAAAGAAACTGGTGGGATGGACGGTATTGTCCTCAATGGGGCTGATGTTGAGGGAGGGGTCCATCAGCAATACACCCCGGGCGACGCAACTCTGCCCAAAACGCTGGCGTAGGCTGTCTATACAATGGTCCAGCCGCTCCTGGCGTTCCAGTCGGGGGGAGGAGAAGGTGGCCTGGCGTCCGCTGGATAAAAAGGAGAGATCGGCCACCCGTACGCCGATGGCTCGAAGGGGCGTGCTACAGCTCCAATTTTGTTCCACCAGCTCCATTGCGAGGTCGGCGATGGGAGAGCAGGCGCAGGTAGGTTCCATCAGAGATGCCTGGCGCTCTATGACACAGAGGCCTGTGTCCTTTAGGGAAATCTGTACCAGCTTGCCTACCATGGATTTTTGCCGCAGCCGCTGGGCTACGCTGTCGGACAGCATGTAGACTACCTGCCGGGCGTCCTCCATGGTGGCGATATCCCTGGGAGTGGTGGTGCTGTTGCCCACGCTCTTGGCGGCATCCATCGCGCCGTCCAGGTGTACGGGGGAATCGTCCAGCCCCATGGCGAAGGCGTAGATGGTGACGCCCCATTTGCCCAGTACCGACTGCAGAAAGGCGGGGCCCGCCTGGGCGATTTCCCCAATGGTGCGGATACCCACCCGCAGAAGCTTTTTCTCCGTGACTGGGCCTACATAGAGAAGTTCCCGGCAGGGAAGCGGCCAGATGATCTCCTGGAACCGCTCCCGGGGAATGGGGGTAACGGCATCGGGTTTTTGTAGGTCGCTGCCCAGTTTGGCGAAGATTTTATTAAAGGAAACTCCGATGGAAAGGGTAATGCCCAGCTCCTCACGGACGGTACGACGAATTTCCTGGGCCTTTTGAACCCCTTCCGCAAAGGAGGAGACCCCATGGGTAAGGTCGATCCAGCTTTCGTCGATGCTGAAGGGCTGGATTCGGTCGCTATATCGGCGATAGACGTCGTTCACCAGCCGGGAAAATTTCTGATAGAGGGCCATGTTCGGCCGGATGGTAATTAGCTTGGGGCATTTGTCCATGGCCTGGTAGATGACTTCCCCTGTCTTTACCCCGAAGCTCCGGGCGATCTGGTTTTTAGCCAGTACAATGCCGTGGCGCTGGTCGGTATCGCCGCAGACTGCCACCGGAAATTCCCGGAGCTCCGGGTGGTAGAGGCACTCCACCGAGGCGTAGAAATTGTTGAGGTCGCAGTGCAGAATCACCCGGTCCATAAAACTCACTCCAATAATAAGAACATTTGTTCGTATTTAGTATATCCAGGAAGGACGAAAAAGTAAAGGGGAATGGGGGTGGATTCGGAAGAAAAAATAGTTGTAAAAAAATGAAAAAAGGGCTTGCATTTGGGAAAAAACTGCATATAATATAGATAAAAGTCAAAGAAAGTCAAAGTTAAAGACAGGAGTGGTCAGGATGTCACAGCTAAGCGATACCATCGAGCGGTTCATCATGGAGCTGATGGCCGAGGACGGGGAAGCGGAGCTCCAGCGGAACAAGCTGGCCTCTCAATTCCAATGCGCGCCCTCTCAGATCAACTATGTGATCTCTACCCGGTTTACCTCCCAGCAGGGATATGTGGTGGAGAGCCGGCGGGGCGGGGGCGGCTATATCCGCATCATTCGGCTGGACGATAGCGATCGGGATCTGATGGCCATGCTAAAGGAGCAAATTGGGGACCGGCTCTCCAAACGGAACGGGACCTTGATCATCCGGCGGCTGCTGGAGAACGGGGCCGTGAGCCCGGAAACCGCCCGGGCCATGGATGCCGCTCTCCTGGATGACAACTTCCCGGGAATTCCCGGGGAGGAACGGGATAGAATAAGAGCGAGGACCTTCCAACACATGGTACTTGCCATCATAGGAAATCAGGGGTGAACGAGATGATCTGTGAACGTTGTAAACAAAAGGAAGCCACCGTCCATATGGCGCAGATGGTCAACGGCGATTATAAGGAGATCCACGTATGCGCCGACTGCGCCCAGAGCCTAGGGGCCTATATGTCCCCCTTCTCCCTCTCGGATATGTTTCAGTCCCTTTCGGGAATTCGGACGGATCGGGGGCAGACCTGCCCCACCTGTGGGATGTCTTACGGGGAGTTTAAGCGCACTGGGATGCTGGGCTGCGCCGATTGCTATAAGGCGTTTTCAGCGGAGCTGATGCCCATGATTTCCGCCATCCACGGCAGTACCGCCCACGTGGGGCGCACCGCTCCGGCGGAGGGTGCTCCAGCTACCCAGCCGGTGGATGAGCTGACCAGCCTTAGGGGAGAGCTGGAAAAAGCCATCCGAGAGGAGCGGTATGAGTATGCCGCTCAGCTGCGGGATAAGATCAAGGAACTAGAAGGGAGGGAGAAGGATGCGTAATGATGAATACCTGGCCGTCTCCTCCAGGGCACGGCTGGCACGGAACCTCTTTGGCATTCCCTTTTCCCGGAAGATGTCGGGCTATGATGAGGAAAAGGTATTGAACCAGGTTCGGGAGGCTCTCTCTGGAACGGATTTTACCCTCTATGCCATGAAGGATCTGGATCCCGACCAGAAGCGGGCGCTGATGGAGAAACACCTTATCAGCCCCGACCTGATGAAGAATCGGCAGGGGGCCGCTATGATCTCCCGGGATGAGCGGATCTCGGTGATGATCGGCGAGGAGGATCACCTTAGGATCCAGAGCTTTTCCGATGGGCTCAGCGTGGAGAAAGCCCTGTCCACCGCCCTTCAGATGGATGAGCTTTTAGGGAAGAAGCTGTCCTATGCCCAGGATCGTCTTTTAGGATACCTCACCGCTTGTCCCACCAATGTGGGCACGGGGCTCCGGGTCAGCGTCATGCTGCATCTGCCCGCCCTTACCATGACGGGACGGATGCGGGAACTGCAGCAGGAGCTCTCCAAGCACGGCATTGCTGTTCGGGGAATGTACGGGGAGGGCAGCGCGGCCTTGGGTCAATTATACCAGCTATCCAACAGCGTTACCCTGGGTATCACCGAGGAGAACATTGCCAAGCAGGTGAAGGAAACCGCTTTGTGGATCATGGAGCGGGAGGAGGAGACCCGAGCTGCCCTGATGCGCTCATCGGGACTGGCCCTTTCGGACCGCATGGGCCGGGCCTACGGCATCCTGCGGTATGCCCGCCGCTTGTCCTATGAGGAATTTATGGGACTGTGGAGCGATTGCATGATGGGGGCCGAGGAACAAGGGCTTTCCGCCCGCGGGATGAAAGAAATTTTGAACGCCGGCCAGCCCTCCCAACTCAACCTGGGGGACTGGAACCAGGAAATGCCGGTGGACGCCAGACGTGCGGAGGCCGTCCGCAATCTATTGGTCTCCATGGAACAGGAAAAACAGAAGTAAGAGGTGAAAGGATATGGAATACGAACGGTTTACCGAGGGCGCCCAGAAAGCCCTTGCGATTGCCCAGGAAGAGGCAAAGAAGCTGGGACATAACTATGTGGGTACGGAGCATGTGCTGCTGGGCCTGGCAAAGGCGGAGGAAGGGGTTACCGCAAAGGTATTTCGCGAAAACGACATCACCCCGGAACGGGTTCAGGATCTGGTCTATCGGCTGGTGGGCCAGGGGGACGGGGTATTTACCCAGGCGTTTGACTATACCCCCCGCACCAAGCGGGTGCTACAGATGAGCGTGGCCTTGGCCCGTTCTCTGGGCCATAGCTATGTGGGGTCGGAGCACATTTTGCTGGCCATCCTGCGGGAGTCAGACGGCATCGCCGCCCGGCTGCTCATGGAGATGGGAGTGAACCTCAACACCATGAATGTACAGATCCTGCAGAACATCGCCCCTACCGCGGGCGGCGCGCCGCAAGGAGAGGCAGGCGCCCCTGGCGGCGAGGAGTTTAAGGTTCTAAAGGACTATGGCAAGGATTTCACCCAGATGGCTCGGGAGGGGGCTTTGGATCCCGTCATCGGCCGGGAAAACGAGGTGGAGCGGATCATCCAGATTTTAAGCCGCCGTACCAAGAACAATCCCGTTTTGATCGGCGAACCCGGCGTGGGGAAAAGCGCTGTGGTGGAGGGGTTGGCCCAACGCATCGTAGCGGGCAACATCCCTGAAAGCCTGAAAAACAAGCGGATCATCTCTCTGGATCTGGCCGGCATGCTGGCCGGTGCCAAGTACCGGGGTGAGTTTGAGGAACGCCTTAAGGCCGTCATGGAGGAGGCCACCCGCGCCGGTAACGTGATCCTGTTCATCGATGAGCTGCACAACATCATCGGCGCCGGCTCCGCCGAAGGGGCCATGGACGCCGCCAATATCCTGAAGCCCGCTTTGGCTCGTGGAGAGATGCAATGCATCGGCGCCACCACCTTTGATGAATACCGCAAGCACATTGAGAAGGACGCCGCCCTCCAGCGCCGGTTCCAGCCGGTGACGGTGGGAGAGCCCAGCCGGGAGGAGGCCATCGAGATTCTAAAGGGGATCCGGGACCGGTACGAAGCCCATCATAAGGTAAAGATTCAGGACGACGCCATCGTGGCGGCGGTAGAGCTGTCCGACCGGTATATCACCGATCGTTTTCTGCCCGATAAAGCCATCGACCTGATGGACGAGGCGGCTGCAAAGGTTCGTATCGACGCCTATACCGCTCCCTTGGATATGAAGGAGTTGGAACAGAAGCTGGAATCCATCCGCAAGGAGAAGGAGGAGGCTGTCGTTGGCCAGAACTTTGAAAAAGCCGCCCAGATGCGGGATCAGGAACAGGAACTGAACCGAGAGATGGAGGAGAAGAAAAAGGCCTGGCAGGAGGCGCAGGACAGCCGGGAGCTGGTGGTCACCGAGGAGGAGATCGCCAGTACCGTAGCGGCCTGGACCGGCATCCCGGTGAAAAAGCTCACCGAGGACGAGAGCCAGCGGCTTTTGAATCTGGAGAAGATTCTACATGAGCGGGTCATCGGTCAAGAGGAGGCCGTAGTGGCGGTATCCCGCGCCATCCGGCGTGCCCGGGCGGGGCTGAAGGAGCCCAATCGTCCCATCGGCAGCTTTATCTTCCTGGGCCCCACAGGCGTGGGCAAGACCGAATTGAGCCGTGCCCTGGCCGAGGCTATGTTCGGAGATGAAAACGCCATGGTGCGCTTGGATATGAGCGAATACATGGAGAAGCACTCCGTCAGCCGGATGATCGGGTCTCCTCCGGGCTATGTGGGCTATGACGAGGGCGGCCAGCTCACCGAGGCGGTTCGCCGTCGGCCTTACAGCGTGGTGCTGTTTGATGAGATTGAAAAGGCCCACCCGGATGTGTTCAACACCCTTCTGCAGATTCTGGAGGATGGCCGGCTTACCGATGGCAAGGGGCGCACGGTGGATTTCCGGAATACCATCATCATTATGACCAGCAACGTGGGCGCTCACTCCATCGGCCGCAACCGCACCATGGGCTTCGGCGCCAACAACGACGCCAAATCCGTGGCTGACTATGACGCCATGAAGGAAAACGTCATGGAGGAATTAAAGCGCACCTTCCGTCCGGAGTTCCTAAACCGGATCGACGATATCATCGTGTTCCATAGCCTTACCGAGGAGGACATCAAGTCCATCGCTGGACTGATGCTGAACAGCCTTGGCAAGCGGCTTCGGGAGCGGAATGTGGAACTCAAATTCGACGATGCCGCCGTGGCCTATTTCGTCAAGGAGGGGTATGATCCCACCTACGGCGCCCGGCCCCTGCGGCGTGCCATCCAGCAGAAGCTGGAGGACCGCCTCAGCGAGGAACTGCTGGCGGGCCATATTTCCCTGGGCGATATAGTGGAGGTATCCGCAGAGGATGGAGAGCTTACGGTGAAGAGAGCCGGAAGGATTCAGGAGGAGGCTCCAGCCTCTGAGGAATAACGACGCCAAAGGCCGGTACAAATTGTACCGGCCTTTTTTATTGGGATTTTCACCTCTGGGGAATTGGACAAGCCCAAAATGAACGGATCACACGCCCAAACGCTGCCTTAGATGGGGAAGCTGTATTGAATTTTCTTGGCAAAGCTGCTTTTTATCGCCGAATATCTGTTATATAATGAAAATAAAAGGGGTGCGGCCATGGAATCCACCAGAAAACAACAGCATACCACCTGCCTTGTGGGCGGGGAGCGGGCGGCAAAGGACCATCCCATCATCGTCTTCCGGGGTGGATTGGACGAATTGTCCGCACTGGCGCAGCTCATCGCGATAAAGTACCCCGATGGCAGCGTCCCAGCCGTTTGCGCGCGGGAGGTGGCTCGCCGGTGTGATGGCATCTTTGCTGCTGAATACAGCGGAACGCCTCTAGACAAGAGCCCATATCCCTTGATCGAGAAGCCCCATGCCATGTCCCATGACCCCATGACGTACTTTGGCGTTCCCCACTTTTTCGGGGCTCGGCTCGCCGATGAGCCCCTTTGCTGGCTGAATCTCCTGCGAACCAAAGTTCGGCAGGCGGAACGGCAGGCAGTGGCGGCCTTCGGGGAAAAGCGGGCAGATCTTGTGGAGGAGTTGAATCTTTTGAGCAGCTATGTATACTGCTGTATGTGCCGGTACCGGGCGGAGACGGAGGCCCGGCCGTGAGGTTTGGCGTATCCACCGCTTGCCTGTTTCTCCGGGAGTATACTGAGGACGCCCTTGCCGTACTCAGCCGCATGGGAGTTTTGCGGGTTGAGATCTTCTTGGAAGGGGAGTATGAATACGCGCCGGAGTACGTTCGAGGCCTGCGAAGCATCCTGGACAACCATGGAATGGCCTGCGCGGGGGTTCATGCTCTGCCCACCCAGTTTGAGCCGCAGCTCTTTTCCCGGCATGATCGGCTGTGCCGATCGGCAGAGGAGGCATATTGCAGGGTGTTGGAGGCGGCCCGTGTTCTGGGCGCCGGATGCTATGTGATGCACGGAATCGTAAAAGCCCGGCGGGGAAGCCGAATCAACTATGAAGCGGCGGGAAAACGGCTTGGAGACCTGGGCCGGATGGCGGCGGATCATGGGGTGCTTTTAGCTCTGGAAAACGTTCATTGGTGTATGCTGTCCGATCCCTGCGCTCTAGAGGCCCTGGATCCTTATGTGGATGGCGTAACCTTGGGCTATACTCTGGATGTCAAGCAGGCGGTACAATCGGGGTATACGCCGTGGACGTATCTGGAACGGATGGGGAAGAAGCTCCGGCATGTCCATATATGCGGAACCCGGGTTCGGAACGATGGATCCATCGCCACCTGTATGCCGGAGGAGCAGCCTGGACTCATGGAGGAGCTGCTATCCCGGCTCTGTGCTCAGGAATATGACGGCGATGTGGTTTTGGAAGTTTACAATCAGGACTATGGGGATTACAATGATCTAGCTCGGAGCTGTCGAACTTTGGCGGCCATGGTCGAGCGAAATAAATGATGATATCAATAAAAAGGCAGTACAGGAGGTACGCATATGCGCAAAGAAAAGATTCGTCTGGATTACAACAACATGCTGTCCCAGCGCATCGGGGATAAGGGAATCACCCCCGAGGAGCTTGCGGCGTTTGACGGGGAGCTGGCCGCTGCCGCTCAGCGGATGGCCGAGAAGAAAGCCAATATGGGCTTCCGCAGCCTACCCACCCGCGCTCCTGAGGTAACTGTGGATATCCTTGCTACCGCCAAGAACATCCAGGCGGAGTTCGATACCTTCGTGGTGCTGGGCATCGGCGGCAGCGCTCTGGGCCCCCTGTGCGTTCAGACTGCCCTCAACCATCTGCGGTACAATGAGCTGACCCCTGAGGGCCGGAAGTATCCCCGCATCTATGTGGAGGATAACGTGGATCCCGAGCGGATGCTGGCGCTTCTTGACGTGCTGGATCTAAACAAGACCTGTTTCAACGTCATCAGTAAATCCGGTACCACCAGCGAGACCATGAGCCAGTTTATGGTGATTGCCGACGCTCTCAAAAAGGCGGGTGCCGACATCGGCAAGCATGTGGTCATCACCACCGACCAGGAAAAAGGCAACCTTTTGAAGATCGCCCGGCAGTACGGCAACAAGACCTTTGTGATCCCCAACGACATCGGCGGGCGGTTCAGCGAGCTGACCCCCGTGGGCCTGTTGGCCGCGGCGGTGGCCGGTATCGATATCGAAGCCCTTCTGGCCGGCGCTGCCTATATGGAGGAACTGTGCCAGGGTACCGACTATAAGACCAATATGGCCTATATGGACGGCGCGCTCCAGTACATCGCCTATAAAAAGGGCGCCAACGTTTCCGTCATGATGCCCTATGCCGACTCTCTCAAATACTTCGCCGATTGGTATGCGCAGCTGTGGGCGGAGTCCCTGGGCCGTAAAAACGGCTACGGCAAGGGAATCAACGTAGGGCAAACCCCCGTCAAAGCTCTGGGCGTTACCGATCAGCATTCCCAGATTCAGCTCTACGTGGAAGGCCCCTATGATAAGGTCATCACCGTCATCGGCGTAGATGACTATCGGGGCGACGTGGTGATTCCTAACTCCTTCCCGGAGATTGAGGATATCGCCTTCCTGGCGGGCCATACCATGGGCGAATTGACCAAAACCGAGCAGTTTGCCACCTGTTATGCTCTCAACCGGGCGGGCCGGATGAATAAGACCATCACCCTGCCGGAGGTCAACGAGTTTACCCTGGGCCAGCTGCTGCAGCTGTTCCTCATCGAGACCGCCTACTTTGGCGAGCTGTGCGGGGTATATCCCTTTGACCAGCCCGGCGTTGAGGAAGGAAAGAACGCCACCTACGCCCTCTTTGGCCGCAAGGGCTATGAGGCCAAACGGGAGGAAATGGAAAATGCTCCCAAAGCCGATGACGCTTACATCCTGTAAAGCGGTTTGAATCTTAAAATACAATCGTAAAAAAGCGGCGGTATGGCCATACCGCCGCTTTTTTGTTGTGCGATGCTGCCGGCGTGGGGCATGATAACAAAGGCCCATATCGCCTAAAAACGGTATTCTAGTAAAACAAAACGCCCTCCCTTGGAAGGCGTTTTTTGCTGTGGACCTAAAGGACGCTTTTGTTCCGTAACGATCGTAAGATAGCCATTCGGGGTTTGTGCTTGGCGTCTCTCTGAGGGATGGGCTGTATGCCTCCGCTCTGCAGAAAACGGTCCACTCGGCCCATGAGCCAATATCCCAGGATGGAAAAGAGCAACAAAGCCATAGCCAGCAGGATATCCCTCATATCCGCCACCTTCTTTCTATCCTTAGAATAGGCGCTTTTTTACAAAGAGGGCATTATGAACGGGAGCGCGCTGCAAAGATTTCATTAAGGGACTGGGCTATATTTATACAATCTTAATGTTCTAGAATGGATTTTGATATTCTCTTAACTGGATGTTCCGTATAGTGAGGTTAATTGAGTATGCCAGAACGGGAGGATGAATGGTGAACCAAATCATTGGGCGGCTGCGCCGTATGTCCCCCATGAAGATCATTTTTCTGGGGTACTGTGTCATCGTTCTCATGGGGACGCTGTTGCTTTCCCTGCCGGCGGCTACCCGAACGGGGCAGCCATCATCGTTTTCCGACGCCTTTTTTACCGCTACCTCTGCCACCTGTGTGACCGGCCTGGTCCGGTTTGACACCTATCTCCATTGGTCCCCCTTTGGGCAGGGGGTCATTTTGTCGTTGATTCAGATTGGCGGGATGGGATTCATGACCTACGCCATCGCCCTCATTGCTCTCATGCGGCGAAAGATAGGACTGGGCACTCGAGTGGTGATGCAAAACTCTATCGCGGCGCCCCATGTAGGGGGAATTGTGCGGATGACCCGATTTATTCTCCTTGGCAGTCTTCTGGTGGAGGGGATCGGGGCGCTGCTGCTGGGATTTTATTTCTGCCCCCGGATCGGTCTGTGGCAAGGGATCTGGTTTGCCGTGTTTCACAGCGTGTCGGCGTTCTGCAACGCAGGGTTTGATTTGATGGGCGATGTCACTGGGCCGTACAGTTCGCTGACCGGCTTTGTGGGCAACTGGTATGTTACAGGCATCATCATGGCGCTGATTGTCATCGGCGGACTGGGCTTTTTTGTCTGGAAGGACCTCCTGGATACCCGGTTTCGGTTTTCCAGGATGCGTCTCCACACCAAGATGGTCCTATCCGTCACCCTGCTGCTCATCCTGATAGGGGCTCTGGGGATCTTTTTGATGGAGCAGGAGAGCGAGGCCTTTGCGGGTAAAACCCTGTCGGAGCAGGCGGCTGGAGCCCTGTTTCAGTCGGTAACCGCCAGAACAGCGGGGTTCAATACTCTGAACCTATCCGCTATGACCCAGTCCAGCCAGTTTTTGCTGATCTGCCTGATGATGATCGGCGGATCTCCCGGATCTACGGCGGGCGGTACCAAAACCACAACCTTTGGCGTAATGGTGATGACCATCTTTTCCATCTTCCGGAAACGAAAAAACATGGAGGCCTTTGGCCGCCGGATGGAGGACGGGGTGGCTCGGTCGGCAAGCTGCGTCTTTATGATGTATCTTACCCTCTCCTTGGTGGCGGCCATGGTGATCTCCCGGGTGGAGGGATTACCGCTTTTGTCGGCCCTGTTTGAATGCGCCTCCGCCATCGGTACGGTGGGGTTATCCTTTGGCATTACTCCAACGCTTGGGATGCTCTCTAAAGCGCTGCTGGCGGGGCTGATGCTCTTTGGCCGGGTGGGATCCATCACCATCCTCCTGGCCTTTGCCTCCGAGAAAAACCAAGCGGCCAGTAAACTGCCCTTGGAAAAGATTCAGATTGGATAACGGAAGGGGAATGTTGCAATGAAAAATGTGCTTATCATCGGCCTGGGCCGGTTTGGACGCCATATGGCCCAACAGCTCATCAAGGATGGGAACCGGGTCCTGGCGGTGGAAAAGGACGAAGAGCGTGCGGATTCCGCCATCGATATCCTTCAGGATATCCAAATTGGGGACGCTACCAACGAGCATTTTGTACAGTCTCTGGGCGTCAATAATTTTGATCTGTGCGTGGTGGCTATCGGAGATAACTTCCAGCGGGCCCTGGAGATCACGGTGCTGTTAAAGGATCTGGGTGCCAAATACGTTCTGGCTCGGGCATGCCGGGATGTCCACAAAAAGCTGCTGCTGCGCAACGGCGCGGATCACGTGGTCTATGCCGAACGGGAAATGGCGGAACGCCTGGCCATTAAATACGGCAGTAAGAACATCTTTGATTATATCGAATTGACGCCGGAATATGCCATCTATGAAATTGCCGTTCCCGCCTCCTGGATCGGGAAAAGCATCCTGGAAAAGGGGATCCGCACCCGGTATGGCATCAGCATTCTGGCCACCAAAAAGGGGAGCAAGATCTTCCCGCAGCCTCATCCTGACCATATCTTTTCGGCGGATGAAACCCTGATGGTGATGGGAAACCGCCAGGACATCAAGGCCATCACCCGCTGACGGACGCCAGCAAATAGGGAAGCATGAAGGGGAAAAGTCTGAAGGGAATACCTTTAGACTTTTTTATACCGTCAGAAGCTCCTCTAACGCCATTTTTAACTGGTCTCTGGCATTCTTGTTCCGAAGGAGGGATGCGGCATGCAGGTGATTACTGCCGTCATCGGTCTGGTAGGCGTGGCACTTCTGGCCTACTATTTTGTAATTCTAATGCGGGGTGATAGGCAATGACCCAAGCAATCTTACAGTATGGCATGTACCTGGTCATTCTAGTGGTGTTGGCCATTCCATTGGGCAGGTATATGGGGAAAGTCATGAATGGGGAACGGGTATTTCTTTCCCGCGCACTGGTCCCCTGTGAGCGGTTCATCTACCGGGTAATGCATGTCCGTGTGGATGAGGAGATGAGTTGGAAGAAGTACGCTGCAAGCGTGCTGCTATTCAGCCTAACGGGATTTATCGTCCTATTTTTGATTCAGGTGCTCCAGGGAGTGCTGCCCGGCAATCCACAGGGGATCGAAGGAATGTCCTGGCACCTTTCCTTCAATACGGCTTCCAGCTTTGTGACCAACACCAACTGGCAGGCGTACAGCGGAGAAGCCCAGGCCAGCTACCTGATCCAGGCTCTGGGGCTGACGGTTCAGAACTTCGTTTCTGCGGCCACCGGCATTGCGGTGTTGTTTGCGCTCATCCGGGGCTTCATTCGGGTTAAGACCCAGGGGTTGGGCAGCTTCTGGGTGGATATGACCCGGATTATCCTTTATGTGTTGATCCCGCTTTGCCTGGTCATCTCCGTTTGTCTGGCTTCTCAGGGGGTTTCCCAGAACCTGCGGCCTGCCGATCAAGTGGATCTTCTGGAGCCCGTGGCGGTGGACGCTGAGGGCAACATTCTGGAGGGCGCTGTGGTGGACGCCGATACCGGTACCGTGACCCTGAACGATCAGGTGGTTGCGGACGCGGAGATTGTGACCCAGCAAATCGTGCCTCTAGGCCCAGCGGCCAGCCAGATTGCCATCAAGCAGGCCGGCACCAACGGCGGCGGCTATTATGGCGTCAACTCCGCCCATCCTCTGGAGAATCCCAACGCCTTTACCAACCTGTTGGAGATGATCTCCCTTCTGCTGATTCCCGCAGCCCTCTGCTTTACCTTTGGAAGAAATATCAAGGATAAACGACAGGGCAGGGCCATCTTCATCGCCATGATGATCGTGCTGGTGATCGCCCTTGCGGTGGTGGCTTTCTGCGAACAGGTCGGCACGCCCCAGTTACAGCAGGGCGGCGCTGTGGATCTCACTGTGATGAACCAGCCCGGCGGCAATATGGAGGGCAAGGAAGCGCGGTTTGGCATTGCCACCAGCTCTACCTGGGCGGTATACACTACCGCGGCAAGCAACGGTTCCGTCAACTCCATGCATGATAGCTATACGCCCCTGGGCGGAATGGTCCCCATGCTGCTGATGCAGTTGGGCGAGGTAATCTTCGGCGGCACCGGCTGCGGACTCTATGGAATGCTGGGCTTTGCTATCCTAACGGTGTTCATCGCCGGACTGATGGTGGGCCGTACTCCCGAATATCTTGGCAAGAAGATTGAGCCCTATGAGATGAAATGGGCGGTGCTGGTCTGCTTGGCTACCCCCATCGCCATTCTGGTGGGCAGCGGCATTGCGGCGCTGGTCCCCGAGGTGGCGGACAGCCTCAATAACGCCGGTGCCCATGGATTCTCGGAGATGCTGTACGCCTACTCCTCCGCTGGCGGCAACAACGGTTCCGCTTTTGCGGGGTTCAATGCCAACACGGTGTTCCTCAATGTGAGCCTGGGGATCGTAATGCTGTTCGTCCGGTTTATTCCGGTCATTGGGACCCTTGCCATTGCGGGTAGCCTGGCAAAGAAAAAGAAGATCGCTACCACAGCGGGAACCCTCTCTACCTGCAACGCGATGTTTGTATTCCTATTAATCATGGTGGTTTTGCTGGTGGGTGCTCTCAGCTTCTTCCCGGCTCTGTCGCTAGGGCCCATCGCTGAGCATCTGGGCATGCTGTAACCACTAGGAGGCTGATCGATATGTCCAACACGAAAAAAACTGCCTTAGCCGATCGAAAGATGGTGGCGCGGGCCATCAAGGATTCCTTTGTCAAACTGGATCCGCGGATCCAAGTGAAAAACCCGGTGATGCTGCTGGTATACATCGCCGCCATCCTCACTACCGTCCTTTGGGCAATTGCCCTCTTTGGAATTCGGGACGTGATGGCGGGTTATACCCTAGCCATCGCCATCATCCTCTGGTTTACGGTTCTGTTCGCAAACTTTGCCGAGGCCATCGCCGAAGGGCTGGGCAAGGCGCAAGCCGATGCCCTTCGAGCTGCCAGAAAGGATGTGGAGGCCCATGTAATCCCCTCGGTTGAGGAGAAAGAGCGGGTTACCCTAGTCCCCTCGGCCTCCCTGCAAAAGGGCGACATCATCATCGTCCAGGCCGGGGAGCAGATCC
The DNA here is from genome assembly GCA_003150225.1 of Bacillota bacterium. Taxonomy (GTDB): domain Bacteria; phylum Bacillota; class Clostridia; order Christensenellales; family QAND01; genus QAND01. The sequence goes on along the minus strand of QAND01000012.1, from coordinate 3,941 downwards.
CCGCCGATGGGGAGGTCATTGAGGGCGCGGCATCGGTGGACGAAAGCGCCATCACCGGGGAATCTGCCCCGGTAATCCGGGAGAGCGGCGGCGATAGAAGCGCCGTTACCGGCGGCACCACCGTCATTTCGGATTATCTTGTGATCCGGGTTACCAGCCAGGAGGGCGAAAGCTTTCTGGATCAGATGATCGCCATGGTAGAGGGGGCATCAAGAAAGAAAACCCCCAATGAGCTGGCCTTACAGATTTTGTTGGTGGCGTTGTCCATTATTTTCCTCCTGGTAACCCTGGCCCTTTACGGTTACTCCCTGTTTTCCGCAAACCAGGCGGGAATTGCCAACCCCACCTCCATCACCACCCTGGTGGCCCTTCTGGTCTGCCTGGCGCCCACCACCATTGGTGCTCTGCTGTCCGCCATCGGCATCGCCGGTATGAGCCGTTTGAACCAGGCCAATGTTCTGGCCATGAGCGGCCGGGCCATCGAGGCGGCAGGGGATGTGGATATCCTAATGCTGGATAAGACTGGCACCATCACCTTGGGCAACCGCCAGGCCTGTACCTTTGTTCCAGTGGATGGAACCAGCGAGATGGAATTGGCCGACGCCGCCCAGCTGTCCTCCTTGGCGGATGAAACGCCGGAAGGCCGCAGTGTGGTGGTTCTTGCCAAAGAACAGTTTGGCATCCGGGGCCGCAGCCTGTCGGATCAGAATATGACCTTCATTCCCTTTACTGCCACCACCCGCATGAGCGGTGTGGACTTTGGCGGGGACGAGATCAGAAAGGGCGCCGCTGACGCGGTTCGGGCCTATGTGGAAGCCAAGGGCGGCGTTTACAGCGAGGCCTGCGAGAAGGCCGTTACCGCCATCGCCAACCAGGGCGGGACGCCCTTAGTGGTGGCCAAGAACAACCGCATCTTAGGGGTAATTCACCTCAAGGATATCATCAAGCAGGGCGTAAAGGAGAAGTTCAGCGATCTTAGGAAGATGGGCATCAAAACCATTATGATCACCGGGGATAACCCCATCACCGCCGCCGCCATTGCCGCCGAAGCCGGGGTGGATGACTTCCTGGCAGAGGCAACCCCTGAGGGGAAACTGGCCTTGATCCGGGAATATCAGAAGCAGGGCCACCTGGTGGCCATGACCGGCGACGGTACCAACGATGCTCCTGCCCTTGCCCAGGCCGATGTGGCCGTGGCCATGAATTCCGGCACGCAGGCCGCAAAAGAGGCGGGCAACATGGTGGACTTGGATTCCTCGCCCACCAAGCTCATCGACATCGTCCGCATCGGAAAACAGCTGTTGATGACCCGGGGAAGTCTGACTACCTTCAGCATCGCCAACGATGTGGCCAAGTATTTTGCCATCATTCCTGCCCTGTTTCTGGGCCTGTATCCAGGATTGGCTGCCCTTAACATCATGGGGCTGCACAGCCCGCAGAGCGCGGTGCTGTCGGCCATCATCTACAACGCACTGATCATTATCGCCTTGATTCCTCTGGCGCTCCGAGGGGTAAAATACCGGGAGGTGTCGGCAGGGAAGCTGCTGTCCCGCAACCTTCTGGTTTACGGACTGGGCGGCATCGTAGCTCCCTTTCTCTGCATCAAGATCATCGATATGATCCTGGTAGCGCTGGCTTTGGTATAAAAGGAGGAGATTCCCGTGAAAACCACCACAAAGACTATGAAACTGCTGCCCCGGTCCGCCCTGTTCCTCTTGATCTTTATCCTGATCTGCGGGGTGCTGTACACCGGCGTAGTAACCGGCATTGCACAGGTATTCTTCCCCGATAAGGCCAACGGCAGCATCATCGAGGTGGATGGAAAGAAATACGGCAGCGAGCTGCTGGCACAGCAGTATACCGATGATGCCCATATGTGGGGCCGGATTATGAAGCTGGATGTAAGCACCTATACCGATGAGGAGGGGAATAGGCTCCTATACTCCGCCCCCAGCAACCTGTCTCCTGCCAGCCAGGAATATGAGGCTTTGGTAGCGGAACGGGTGGAAAAGATCAAAGCGGCTCATCCCGAAAAGAAGGATACCCCCATCCCGGTGGACCTGGTGACCGGATCGGGCAGCGGCCTGGATCCCCACATCTCGTTGGCGGCGGCGGAATACCAGGTGGAACGCCTGGCTCGGGAGAATGGAATCACCGAGGACGCTGTCCGAGAGATCATCGAGCGCTGTACCCAGCACCGCTTCCTAGGTATCTTTGGAGAGGAGACCGTCAACGTGCTAAAGGTGAACCTGATGCTGGACGGTATCCTATAAGGAGGAAACATCCATGGAGACAAAAATCACGGTATGGAGTGGAAAGGCCCAAATTTCCGGCTTTAGTGACAAAACCACGCCGAGATTGATACAATTCCATACCCTCAAAAATGCCGTAAATCCGCCGTTTCTGGGCGGTTTTTTATTTTCCGGCACTGTGGCAGCATAGGCAGAACGGCATCCTTGCCAGGGTGAATCTCCCTCTTCAGTGGTACTCTGTAACGATAGAAAAGCTATCGTTACAGAGTAGGGCTATCGTTAAGATGTAGAGAGCGTGAGAATCTGCCAGCTTAAATATCACTTAATATCAGTAAATATTAAAAGATACTCAAAAAGGGCTTGAAAAACAGCAAGGGATCTGCTATAATTTTATCTGTATTACTATGTCTTTTGGTAGCTTGAGAGGTGAACGCTATGAGCGAGAGAATGGATGACAACTATATCAGCCTTGAAGAAGCAGCTGAATACTTGAACATCAAGCCAGTAACTTTACGGAAGTGGATTAAGCAAAAGACAGACCTCCCTGCGCATCAAATTGGGCGCTTATGGAAGTTCAAACGCTCCGAACTGGACGCATGGGTAAAAAGTGGGAAGAGCGCCATGAGGTAAAATTCTGCAAAGGAAAGGGCTGTTAATATGGCTGAAATAACATTATATAATCAGGATTGCATTGCTGCCATGAAACAAATTGATGCGGAATCTATCGATTTGATCGTTACTGATCCACCATACAATCTTGGCAATTTCATGAAGAAAAGAGATACAAATCTCAAGAAAATGCGCGATAATTTTTTCGGATCTGCCGGATGGGACGACATGGAATTTGATGAATGGTCAAAGTCTATGGATGAATTTTTCAAGGCCTCTGCAAGAGTATTGCTACAGCACTGGAAACATTCTACGGCACACTGATCGAGAAGATCGACAAGCTGGATATCGTGAAAGTGATGAAGCGGAAAAATCCTTATGGCAGCTTCGTATTGACAAAAACCCCAAAAGGGGAAGTAACGGCTATTCTGGGCGAAATGCCCATGAACGCATAAATGATATGAAGAAGGACAGGAGGAGGCACAATGAAACCCAAAAGAAGGATTTTAAGTTTACTACTTGCAATCTGCCTTGTAGTAGGGATTATGCCCACAGCGGCTTTTGCGGCCAATAACGATAAGGCTATTCAGCTTGGCGCAAGCAACATCAGCGGCTATGACAGTACAAATGGATATGACTATATCTATTACGGCGAATGGGACAATAGCCCCATAAAATGGCGGGTATTGGACGAGCAGACCAACACCCAAAACGAAGGTCTGTTCCTGCTCTCCGATGTGTTGCTTGGGACGGGTACTTATGGAGGCGTGTATTTTGACAATAGCGGAAACAACAGCAATGTATGGCAAAAAAGTACGGCGCAAACGTGGTGTAAAAACTTTTACAGTAATAATTTCAGCAGTAAAGAGCAAAACGCGGTTTTGGCAACCACGAAAAGCGATAGCGCGTATACAAGCACCTCTTTCGGCTATGCGTATGGAGTATCTTCCTTAAGCGGGGACAAGGTATTTTTCCTCTCGGCAGAGGAAGCGGAAAACAGCGCATACGGTTTTACCGATGACAATGCGCGTATTGCCAATTATGGCAATAGCGCGGGCTACTGGTGGCTCCGCTCTCCCA
>QAND01000005.1:33927-107489 GCA_003150225.1 Bacillota bacterium | reverse complement strand
ACACCACCTTTGAGGAGATCATTCAGCCCTTCTCCTTCCCGGAGCTGCGGCAGAAGGCCAAGTTCCTGGCCATCCCCTCCACCTCCGGTACCGCTACCGAGGTGACCGCTTTCTCGGTTATCACCGATTACGCCAAGGGCATCAAGTATCCTCTGGCTGACTTCAACATCACTCCCGACGTGGCCGTGGTGGATCCTGAGCTGGCTGAGACCATGCCCAAGACCCTGACTGCCCACACCGGTATGGATGCGCTGACCCACGCCATCGAGGCTTATGTATCTACCATGAACGGCCCCTTCACCGATCCTTTGGCCCTGCGTGCCATCGAGATGGTGTTCGAGAACCTACCCGCTTCTTACAACGGCGATATGGATGCCCGCGAGCAGATGCACTACGCTCAGTGCCTAGCTGGCATGGCCTTCAGCAACGCTCTCCTGGGCATCGTGCACTCCATGGCCCATAAGACCGGCGCCGCTTTCAGCACCGGCCACATCCCCCATGGCTGCGCCAACGCCATCTATCTGCCCTATGTCATCCAGTACAACGCCAAGGATGCTACCGCCAAGAAGCGCTATGCTGACATCGCCCGGTTTGTGAAGCTGCCCGGCAGCACCGACGATGAGTTGGTTAAGGCCCTGTGCGACAAGATCGACGCCTACAACGTGGAGCTGGGCATCCCCAAGACCCTGCGTGAATTCGGCATCGAGGAGAAGGAGTTTAACGAGAAGATCGCCAAGATTGCCGAGCTGGCTGTGGGCGACGCCTGCACCGGCAGCAATCCCCGGGCTATCACCCCTGTGGAGATGGAGAAGCTGTTCCGCTACATCTACGACGGCAAGAAAATCGATTTTTAATCGGGAACGGCAGAGAGCTCTTTCATGATTTGCATATCTAAAATGTAAACTCTTCCAAAGCGCAAAGTTGCCTTGCAACTTTGCGCTTTGGCCGCTATTATAAACACTAGTGAATTTAATTTAAAAGCGAGGATGGATGGACTCATGTATAAAATCTTATCCAAAGAAGCATTGAACCCAACCGTTACCAAGATGGTGATCCAAGCCCCTCTTATCGCCAAGAAGGCGGAGCCGGGCCAGTTCATCATCCTGCGGTCCAAGGCGGACAGCGAACGGATTCCCTTGACCATTGCCGATTATGATCGGGAGAACGGCACCATTACCATTATTTATCAGATCGTGGGCGGCGCTACCATGGAGCTCAACAGCCTGTCTGTGGGGGATAGCCTCCATGATTTTGTGGGCCCCCTGGGCCGGGCCAGCGAGCTGGAGGGTCTCAAAAAGGTTGCTGTGGTAGGCGGCGGCGTGGGCTGCGCCATCGCATATCCCACCGCGAAAAAGCTCCATGAGCTGGGCTGTGAGGTACATTCGATCATCGGTTTCCGCAATAAGGATCTTTTGATCCTGGAAGATGAGTTCAACGCCGTCAGCGACAAACTGGTGGTGATGACGGATGACGGCTCCTATGGAGAGAAGGGCGTGGTTACCGTAGCCCTGGAGAACCTCATCAATGAGGGCAATCAGTATGACGAGGTCATCGCCATTGGTCCCTTGATCATGATGAAGTTCGTCACCCTAACCACCAAGAAATACGGCATCAAGACCACCGTGAGCATGAACCCCATCATGATCGACGGCACCGGCATGTGCGGCGGTTGTCGGCTGACGGTGGGGGGCGAGACTAAGTTTGCCTGCGTGGACGGCCCGGATTTTGACGGCCACCTTGTGGACTTCGACGAGGCTATGAAGCGGGGTACCATGTATCATGAGGCAGAGGCCCATGCCCGGGAGGAAGCCTGTAAGCTTTTTACCAAGGAGGTTGAGTGAGATGGCGGTACAGCGTAATATGGATCCCAAGAAGTGTCCCATGCCTTCCCAGGATCCCAATGTCCGCAATAAGAACTTTGACGAGGTGGCCCTGGGCTATACCTATGAGATGGCGGTCAACGAGGCCAAGCGGTGCCTTCATTGCCCCAACAAGCCTTGCGTGGCCCACTGCCCTGTAATGATCGATATTCCCGCCTTTATTGAGAAGGTGGCGGAAGAGGATATGGAGGGTGCCTACGAGATTTTGTCCGCCAGCAGCACCCTGCCCGCCGTCTGCGGCCGGGTTTGTCCCCAGGAAACCCAGTGCGAGAGCGCCTGCGTCCGGGGTATCAAGGGTGAGCCCGTGGGCATTGGCCGGCTGGAGCGGTTTGTTGCCGACTACCATCGGGCCAACAGCAAGGAGAAACCTCAGAAGCCCGCTCCCAACGGCCATAAGGTTGCGGTGATCGGCGCCGGTCCTTCCGGTTTGACCGCTGCGGGGGATCTGGCCAAGCTGGGCTATGAGGTGACCATTTACGAAGCCCTGCATCTGGCGGGGGGCGTTCTGGTTTACGGCATTCCCGAGTTCCGTCTTCCCAAGGCTATCGTTCAGGAGGAGATCGACAACCTCACCGCCCTGGGCGTGGATGTGGAGACCAATATGGTCATCGGTAAGGTCCTTACCGTGGACGATCTTTTTGAGATGGGCAATGAGGCTATCTATATCGCTTCGGGCGCCGGTCTTCCCATGTTTATGGGCATCCCCGGCGAGAGCCTCAACGGCGTTTACTCCGCCAATGAGTTCCTGACCCGAGTCAATCTGATGAAGGCCTATCGTGAGGACAGCAAGACCCCCATCAAGCGGGGCAAGAAGGTGGCTGTGGTTGGCGGCGGCAACGTAGCCATGGACGCGGCCCGCTGTGCCAAGCGCCTAGGCGCCGAGGATGTTTACATCGTTTACCGCCGCGGCATGGAGGAGCTCCCCGCCCGGAAGGAAGAGGTGGAGCATGCCGAGGAGGAAGGCATCATCTTTAAGCTGCTGAGCAACCCGGTTGAGGTTATTGACGATGGCGAGGGCAACGTTGGCGGCCTCCGCTGCGTAGAGATGGAGCTGGGCGAGCCCGATGAGAGCGGCCGCCGCCGTCCGGTGGTCAAGGAAGGCTCCGAATTTGTACTGGATGTGGATACCATGATCATGTCCATCGGTACCAGCCCCAATCCCCTTATCCGCAGCACTACCCCTGGATTGGAGGCCAACCGCAAGGGCTGCCTTATTACCCGGGATGACAGTGGGCTTACCACCCGCGAGGGCGTATATGCTGGCGGCGACGCCGTTACCGGCGCTGCTACCGTGATTCTGGCCATGGGCGCCGGCAAGCATGCCGCCGCGGCCATCGACGAGTACATCAAGAATAAAAACGCTTAAGGGAAAAGAGAAACCCCGGAGTGCGCTCCGGGGTTTTTTTTATACCAGCGAATAATTTAAATGATCTATATTTGTCCAATTTTTCAACAATCAGATACTCAATCAGAGATGCGCCGGCGCAACAGATCACCGGGGGAGAGGGAGAACGGGCAGGAGACCCAAACAGCCTCCTGGGGATGGATGGCTTCCAAGAGTGGGGCGCCGTCCCGATCCCAAAGTCCTTCCACCATAAAGGAGTCTCCTAGGGAATGGGGGGACAGCACTTCCAGCCGGTCGCCGATGCCAAACCGGTTGCGCTGTTCTACCAGGATGCGCCCATGGTGTTGTTCCAGCACCGGACCGATGAAAAGGCAGTTCTGATGGTAGATCCCGGGATCGGGGGTATGGCGTTTGAGCTCCCCAAAGTAAAAGCCGCTGGATTGCGCCCGATGGCTGGCGCAGAGGAGTTCCTGTTCTAACTGCTCCACCGGCGCGGAGCCGTCCAATCGGCGGCGATAGGCGTTGATCACCGTGGCTACGTAGTAGGGAGACTTCATCCGTCCTTCGATCTTCAGGGAGTCGATGCCCATGTCCGCCAACTGGTCCACAAATGCCATGGTGTTGAGATCACAGGAGCTTAGAATGGTGGTAAAGCCATCCTCCTCATAGACGGGAAAATATTCCCCGGGCCGGCTTTCCTCCATGAGGGCATAGGTCCAGCGGCAGGGCTGGGCGCAGCCGCCTCGATTGGAATCCCGGCCGGTGAGATAGGAGCTGATGAGGCATCGTCCTGAATAGGCCATACACATGGCGCCGTGAATGAACACTTCCAGCTCCAGGCCGGGATGGATTTTGGATCGCAGCTCCCCAATTTCCTCCATGGAGAGCTCCCGGGCTAGCACCACCCGGCTGGCACCCAGGTCGTGATAGGCGTTGGCTGCCGCATAGTTGGTACAGTTGGCCTGGGTACTGATATGAACCGGAAGACTGGGCGCCGCTTTTTTTACGGCGGCCAGCACGCCGATGTCCGCCACCAACACGGCGTCTACGCCCATACGGGAAAGGGCCTGGGCATACTCTGGAAGCGTTTCGAAATCCCCATTCCGGGCAAAGGCGTTGACGGTGACATATACCCGTTTTCCCAGGCCATGGGCATATTCCACCCCGGTTTGGAGATCATCCAGGGTAAAATCGGCAGAGGCTGCCCGGAGATGGAGCCCCGGCCCGCCCAGGTAGACGGCATCTGCGCCAAAATAAAGGGCGGTTTTTAGCTTTTCCATGTCCCCGGCAGGAGCCAATAATTCAGGTTTGTTCATAGGACCTCCTATTGCAGTTCCCGGTAATAGAGCCCGCCGGTGCGGAGCCCCTCGTATGCCCGTCCCGATTGGTAGTCCTCCCAGACGCGGACACACTCTTCCGGTGTTTCCTTGGTAAAATAGAGGGTAAGGAAGGCCATCCCCTGGATCCTTCGATGGGCTAGATGCAGGGGGATGGGGTTTAGCAGTACGGTATAGCGCTTTTCCTGGCAGAGAAGAGGGATGGAAGCGCCCAAACGATCCACAAGGGCGGGGCGTCCATCGCAGCTTCCACAGCCTTTTGGACCCTGGGCGGGACAGGCCCGTAACAGCATCAAAGGCAGATGGCCGTATCCCAGGATTCCCGTCGGAATGCTATGATCCATCCGCTGGACGTCTCCCATGGCGCACTCAAAGGACAGGGTGGCGTCCGCAAGCCCCAGGGATTGATATTCCATGAGTGCCGCGGAATTTAAGATGTTGAGCCCATAGCCCCCGTGGAGCCGGAACCCCAGCTCCCGCCCCAGATGGAGGGTTCCTAAATTGTGGACACAGACCGCCTGAAGCCCCTGTTCCCTGAGCCGGACCAGCCGCTCCCGGAGCCCCTCCTCCTCCGGGGGAAACACCAGGGCCGGAAGCTCGCACACCAGCCGGCTTCCCAGGACCTGGATCAGCGATGGATCCTGCTCCAATTCCCCAATGGGAAGGACGATCCGCTCCGCTTCTAAAAGGGCAGGGGAGAGCTGGTGAAGCGTTTCCAAGCGGATATGAAGCCGGGGCTCCTCCGCGCTTCGCTTGCCCACGGTATGGGGAACGGCGCCCTCCACAAAGGGATGGTCCGTCGGGACGCTGCGGAGTTTTAGCAGGCTCTCCAGGGCCTCTCGACGCAGCTGGTTGAGCTGGCTTTGGGGTACCATGATGCCCGGCTCAATCTGGGTCTCCAGCCGGCCTAGGACAAAGGGGGTGTTCCCGGTCTTCTCCAGGCTTCGGCGGGCGTAGGCCTCATCCAGGGGCCGGGTCTGAGCCGGCTGGGGCAGCGCGCCTTCCGCCGTTGTCCAGTGCTGTCCATCGGTGACCAGAAGGGTCACGGGGCTCCCTGTTTTTGCCGTCAGGGACATTTCCACCGGGATATGGGCGTATTCCCGGCGGTAGAGCTCTCCTAGGCCCCGGAGGGCTTGAGCTGATCGCGCTACATCCTCCTTTGTCCGACGTCCAAACATGGAAAGGTCCCGCTTGCCGGTGAGGTATCCGTCGGTAAAGCCGCTGCGGGAGAATACCGCTTCCAAACTGGCAAGATCCGGTTCCCGCCCCTCCCGAGCGGCTCGGCAGGCAGTGACGGCGGCGGCTACATACTCCGGCCGTTTCATCCGTCCCTCGATTTTCAGGGAGACCACTCCCGCCTCCGACAGCTCCTTCATATGCTGGATGTAGGACATGTCCCGGAGGGAGAGGGCGTATTCCCGGCTTCCTGCTTGGTAGTTGAGCCGGCAGGGCTGGGCGCAAAGCCCTCGGTTGCCGCTGCGGCCCCCCAATAGGGAGGAGAGATAACACTGGCCCGAGAGGCTCATGCACAGAGCACCGTGGACAAAGGTCTCCACCTCTAAAGGCACGCCGCGGGCAATGGTTTCGATTTCGCGAAGGGTTAGTTCCCGGGCTAGGACCACCCGGCGAAAGCCGAGATCCATGAGGGCTTTGGCCCCACTTAGGTTATGGATGGTCATCTGAGTGGAGGCGTGGAGGGGCATGGTGGGCAGATGGCGGCGGAAAAGGGCCGCCACCGCCAGATCCTGAACGATGACGGCGTCCGGTCCCGCTTCCCCGATACGGCGGATTTCCTCCATAAGGGCGGGGAGCTCTCCATCGGTCACAAGGGTATTGACGGTAACGTGGACCTTCACCCCCCGGCCATGGGCATAGGCCACCGCCTGGGGAAGGGCGGTTTCGTCAAAGTTCTGGGCATTGCGCCGGGCGTTGAAGCCCTGAGCGCCCAGGTATACGGCGTCGGCCCCCGCCCGCACGGCGGCGATCAGCTGTTGCTGGCCCCCAACCGGGGCAAGAATCTCCATTGATTGCATGACGGCTCCTTCTGCCGGAATTTCGGCATCGTTATCCCATCCATTATAAGCCAAGGGTTGCTGGGAACAAAGGGATTCCCGAAAACTGAGCTGAAAAAATCGCAAAAATTCGTTGACATGACCGGCTCGCCTGCATATAATAACATCAATCACATGGCATGGCCTGGAGGATGTTATGAAAGGATTGGCGGGTAAAGCCCATAGCGTTAACTTTTTCGGCTTTACTTACCGGAGCTATTTTAGCTTCGGCTTTTTCCGCTTCCCAAAAAACATCCTTTTATGTAGCCATCCTATGGCCTTGGGGGCATAAGCCGCCAGGGATAGCAGAACCGGGAACGTAAGGAGAGCTCATAAAAGGGCTCTCCTTTTTGTTTTATCATTTTTTAAGGAGTTGAATGTCATGATTGTGGTATTGAAACAGGGAACCCAGCAGAAGGAAATCGACAAACTCACCGATCAGCTCTCCGCTCAGGGGGTGGAGGTAAACCCCGTGGTGGGGAAAGAGCTCATCATCCTGGGCTTGGTGGGGGATACCAGCAAGATCGATCCCTCCCGCATCGAGGCCAACCGCAATGTAGAGCGGGTCATGCATGTGGCGGAACCCTTCAAAAAAGCCAACCGCAGCTTCCATCCCGAGAACACCGTGGTAACGGTGGGGGATCGGACCATCGGGGACGTGAAGCTGGCCCTTATTGCCGGGCCCTGCTCGGTGGAGAGTGAGGAGCAGATCGTATCGGTGGCAAAGAGCGTCAAGGAGTCTGGGGCGGGATTCCTCCGGGGCGGCGCCTTCAAGCCCCGTACCTCCCCCTACGCTTTCCAGGGGCTGAAATACCAGGGCCTGGAGCTCTTGAAGGAGGCCCGGGCCATCACCGGCCTGCCCATCGTATCGGAGCTCATGTCCCCCGATGACATCGACGTCTTCGTCCGGGATGTAGATGTCATCCAGGTGGGCGCCCGGAACATGCAGAACTTCGATCTTTTGAAACAGCTGGGCAAGATCCACAAGCCCATCCTGCTAAAGCGGGGTCTCTGCGCCACCTACGAGGAGTGGCTGATGTCTGCGGAATACATCATGGCGGGCGGCAACGAGAATGTCATCCTCTGTGAACGGGGCATTCGCACCTACGAGACCTACACCCGCAATACCACCGACTTGGGAGCTGTGCCTGCCATCAAGAGGTTGAGCCACCTGCCCATCCTGGTGGATCCCAGCCACGCCACCGGCAAGTGGTGGATGGTATCCCCCCTTGCCAAGGCGGCCATCGCGGTGGGAGCCGATGGGCTGATGATTGAGGTACACAACGATCCCGCCCATGCTCTGTGCGATGGCCAGCAGTCCATCAAGCCCTGCGTGCTGGATGAGCTAGTGAAGGAACTTCGGGTGATCGCCCAGGCGGTGGGCCGGGAGCTATAAGGAGACGGTTATGGAAGGGGAACGGCGCATCCATGTAAATTTGGGGCCAGAAAGCTATCCCATTCTTCTGGGGAACGGCATGCTGGACCGGATGGGGGAGCATCTCAGGGAGGAATATTCCGGGGCCCGTATCCTGGTGGTGACCGACCGCCATGTGAGCGCCCTTTACGGGGACCGGGTGGAAGCGGAGCTCCGGCACCACGGTTTTACCGTGGGCCGGACGGTGCTTCCGGCGGGAGAAGCCACCAAGTCCTTTGGGAACCTACCCCGCATCTATGAGGATCTTCTGGCTCTGGGTTGCACCCGGAAGGATCTGGTGCTGGCTCTAGGGGGCGGGGTCATCGGCGACCTGGCGGGTTTTGCCGCCGCTACCTATCTGCGGGGGGTGCCGTACATCCAGGTGCCCACCTCCCTGTTGGCTCAGGTGGACAGCTCCATTGGAGGCAAAGTGGCGGTGGACCTGCCGGAGGGGAAAAACCTCGTCGGCAGCTTCTACCAGCCTCGGATGGTGTTCGTGGATCCCGGTCTTCTCTCCACCCTGCCCCAGCGGGTATACGCTGACGGCATGGGGGAGGTCGTAAAGTATGGCTGCATCGGGGATGGAGAGTTGTTCTCCCTACTGGAACAGGGCCCAGAGGCCCTATGGGGAAGGATGGAGGAGATCATCTGCCGGTGCTTGGCTATCAAACGGGATTATGTGGAGCGGGATCCCCGGGATCGGGGGGAGCGGATGGCGCTGAACTTCGGCCATACCCTGGGCCATGCCATTGAGACGATAGAGCAGTATGAGGGGCTTACCCATGGGGAGGCGGTGGCCGTTGGAATGGTAGCCATCACCCGTCTGGCGGAGAAAAAGGGCCTCACTCCTCGAGGGACAGCGGACCGCATCCGGCGGGTGCTTTCCGTCTATGATCTGCCCGTAGAGCATCCTCTATTGAACGGCAAGGAAATACTAGCCGCCGTAGCCCGGGATAAAAAGAATTTGGGATCGGTGCTAAAGGTGGTATTATTGAAACGAATCGGGGAGGCCTATCTCTACGATACCACCTCAGCTTTTTTTAAGGAGCTATCAGCATGAAAACCATGAGAATCCAGCCTGGGCTCCTAGCCGGGACCGTTCCGGCGCCTCCCAGCAAGAGCATGGCCCATCGCTTGTGCATCTGTGCCGCCCTAGCGGAGGGGAAGAGCCGCATCACCGGCATCGACCCGTCTGACGACATCCTGGCCACCCTCAAGGGCCTTCGAGCCCTGGGAGCGGAATGGACCTTTGAGGGAGATACCCTTATTCTGGACGGAGCTAGCATCCAGACCGGGACCGGCGATGGGGAAATTACCATTGACTGCAACGAGTCGGGCTCGACCCTGCGGTTCCTGGTACCCCTGGCGCTGACGCAAAATAGGCCGGTGCGGTTCATCGGCCGGGGGAACCTTCACAAGCGCCCCATGACGGTGTATCGGGATATCGCACGGGCCCAGGACATCCGCTATGAGGAAGGGCGGGGGGAACACCTGGATTTGCTGGTTCAGGGACGGCTGACGCCGGGAACCTATGCCGTTCCAGGGGACATCAGCTCCCAGTTCATCACCGGTTTGCTGTTGGCCCTGCCTGTTTTGGAAGGGGATTCTGATCTGGTCATCACCACGCCTATGGAATCCAAGGGGTATTTGGATCTAACCCTTTCGGCTCTTTTTGCCCATGGGATCCAGGTGGAAAACCAGATGTATCAGAGATTCCATATTCCTGGCAGGCAACGGTATCGGCCCCGGGACGGGGCGGTAGAGGGGGATTATTCCCAGGCCGCTTTTTATCTGGTTGCCGATGCGTTGGGCAGCCGTGTGTCGGTGACAGGGCTTGATTCCAACAGCGCCCAAGGGGATCGGGCTATCCTGGATATCCTTTCTCGAATGGGCTGCCGGATGGATGGAGGCGCTGTCCTTCCGCCAAAGCGGCTCACGGCCACTCATATCGATGGCAGCCAGTGCCCCGATATCGTGCCCATTGCGGCTTTGGCGGCTTGTCTTTGTCATGGGGAAACGAAAATCACCGGAGCGGCCCGTCTGCGGATCAAGGAGTGCGACCGGCTGGCGGCTACCGCCCAGGAACTGAGCAAGCTGGGAGCCAGGATTGAGGAGACTCCCGATGGATTTCTTATTCAGGGGGTGGAGCGCCTTGCCGGGGGTGCCACGGTGTGGAGCCACGGGGATCACCGCATCGCCATGATGCTGGCCGTGGCCGCCACGGTCTGCCAGGAGCCCATTTACCTTGAGGACTATCCCTGTGTACGGAAGTCCTATCCGGGATTTTTCCGGGATTTTACGGCGTTAGGAGGAAAAGCGGATGAGTGGACAATGGGGTAATTATCTGCGCGTAAGCATTTACGGGGAGTCCCACGGCCCGGCCATCGGCATCACCATAGACGGCCTGCCAAGTGGGCTGCCCCTGGATCTGGATGCCATTGCTTTTGAGATGGCACGGCGGGCGCCTGGGCGGAATTCGCTCTCCACCCAGCGCCAGGAGGCGGACACGCCCCGGATTTTGAGCGGCCTGTATCGGGGGAGGACCACCGGCACCCCCCTTTCCGCTACCATTGCCAATACCGGCGCCCATAGCGGGGATTACGGGGAAGAGTTGGATTTGCTCCGTCCGGGGCATGCCGATTATACCGGGCATGTACGGTATGGCGGATTTGAGGACCATCATGGCGGGGGACATTTTTCTGGACGGATCACCGCACCCTTGGTATTTTGTGGGGCGGTCTGCAAACAGATCCTGCGCCGCCATGGGATTGACGTCTACGCCCATGTGGCTGCCCTTGGGGGGATTCAGGACGCGCGGCTTTTGGATGTGCCAACGGGGGATCCCCGCCTGCCAGAGCTGGCAAAGGAGGTGCTGCCCTTGCTGGATCCAGCCAAACGGAAGCCCATGGAACAGGCGATTGACGCTGCCCGCATGGAGGGGGATTCCCTAGGGGGCGTCATCGAGTGCGGAATCTTCGGGGTTCCTGCGGGGCTGGGCGCTCCTTTCTTTGATTCGGCAGAATCGGTGATCGCCCATTTGTTGTTTTCGGTTCCCGCCGTCAAAGGAGTAGAATTCGGATTGGGATTTGCCATGGCGGCCCTGCGGGGTAGCCAGTGCAACGATGAATTCTATTTGGAAGGGGACGCAGTGAAAACCCGTACCAATCGAGGGGGCGGTATCCAGGGGGGCATCACCTGTGGCATGCCGGTGGTGTTTCGGGCGGCCGTTCGGCCCACCGCTTCCATCCATCGGGAGCAGCAAACGGTATCCCTCGTCCGGCATCGTGAGGAGCCCATTCAGACGGGCGGTCGTCATGATCCTTGCATCGTGCCCCGGGCGGTACCGGTTATCGAGGGGGTAGCGGCTATGGCCATGGTGGAGTTGTTAAAGGAGAGAGCGGCATGGGGGATTTGACGGAATATCGGAATCGAATTGACGCCATTGACCGGAAGATCACCGCCCTTTTTGAGGAGCGGATGGATGTGGTGTTGGATGTTGCCCGGTATAAGCTGGCCCATAACCTGGAGGTTTTCCAGGGAACCCGGGAGGCCCAGGTGCTGGAAAAGGTACAGGCGTTGTTGGAGAACCACGCCTATGATGCCGGCGTGCGGGAACTGTATACCGCTCTTATGAACATCAGCAAGGATTATCAGCGCCAGCTTTTGTCGGAGGAGCGGCAATCCTGCCAGGAGCTTTCCCCCTTGAGAGCGCAGGGAGCCATCGCCTATCAGGGAGTTCCGGGGTCCTTCTCAGAACAGGCCCTCCGGGAACTGTTTGGGGAGGAGGTCCCCGTCCGGCGAACCGATACCTTTGAGGAGCTCTGCCAGCTGGTACAGGGTGGGGAAGTCCCCTGCGGGGTCCTGCCGGTGGAAAACACCACCACAGGATCGGTCTTTGAGGTATATGACCTTTTGGAGAAGTATAACCTCAGCGTGGTGGGGGAGCGGGTCATCGGGGTGCAGCAGCACCTTCTCGCTCTGCCGGGTGCTCGCCTCGACGACATCCGGGAGGTTTATTCCCATAGCCAGGGGATCGCTCAGTGCGCGGGGTTCCTCCATACCCACCCTGGGTGGAGGCTGATTCCCTATTACAATACTGCTACCAGCGCCAAATATGTGTCTGAGTGCGGCGACCAAACCCGGGCGGCCATTGCCAGCCGACGGGCGGCAAGCCTCTACGGTCTTACGATTTTAGCGGAGGCCATCAACGATGTGCGGGACAATAACACCCGTTTTTTGGTGGTGACCCGGGAACCCATGAGGGGGCCGGGGAACAAGGCCACGGCGGTATTCACCCTAAAGAACCGCCCGGGCACCCTAGCACAGCTGTTGACTGTCTTTGCCCAAAGGGGCATCAACATGACCAAGATCGAGTCGAGGCCCATCCCTCACCGCCCCTTTGAATACCGCTTTTACGGGGATTTTTCCGGGGATTTGGGGGAGAACTTCCAGGAGGCGGAAATGGTTGCCCAGTCCCTAAGCGAACATTGGCGGCTGCTGGGAATCTATCAGGCCCATAAAATGGGAGGACGAACTTTAGGCGGCTAAAAACCACAGTCGTTGTGAGGATTGGTGAGCATCTATGGAATGTTATGGATTGATCGGGGAGGTTCTGGGCCATAGCCTGTCCCCCCTGATTCATA
The DNA here is from genome assembly GCA_003150225.1 of Bacillota bacterium. Taxonomy (GTDB): domain Bacteria; phylum Bacillota; class Clostridia; order Christensenellales; family QAND01; genus QAND01. The sequence goes on along the minus strand of QAND01000005.1, from coordinate 94,819 downwards.
CCCGCATCTTAAAGGAGTTGGGCGTCCCCGGCACCTATCATCTGATAGAGGTTCCCCGCGGCCGCATCGGCGGCCTTGGGGAAGCTATCCGGACCCTTGGCATCCGAGGAGTCAACGTTACCATCCCCTATAAACGGACGGTGATGGAGCAGATGGATGTTCTTTCTCCCCAGGCAGAACGCATCGGGGCCATCAATACCGTCGCTTTGCGGGATGGACTATTATACGGGGATAATACCGATTACCATGGATTTCTGGCCATGCTGGCGCAGAAGGGCATCGGCGTGTCCGGCCGGCGGTTTACCGTTTTGGGAACGGGAGGTGCCAGCCGGGCGGTGACCACGGCCATCCGGGATGGAGGTGGGGAGGTGACCCTGGTGAGCCGCACGCCACGAGAGGGGGAACGCTCCTACCGGGAACTGGAACGCTGGGAAGGGGATGTGCTGGTCAACTGTACCCCCGTTGGAATGCATCCTCATACGGACGCCTGCCCGGTGGGGCCCACCGTCATCGAGCGGCATGAGGATATTGTGGATTTAATCTACAATCCTCTGGAGACCAAGCTTCTGGTACTGGGCCGAACGCTGGGCAAGCGCACCTGTGGAGGGCTTTGGATGCTGGTAAGCCAAGCGGTGCGGGCACAGGAGCTTTGGCAGGAGCGGGACATTCCCCAAAGGATTGGGGAAGCGGCCTATAAAGAGGCCTGGGGCGCTCTGCATGAGGGGAGGCATCGGCGATGATCCTGTCTCTAATTGGTATGCCGGGCAGTGGGAAGACCACTTTGGGAAGGCTGGTTGCGCGGGAATTGGGATGGGATTTTGTGGATATGGACGACGCCATCCAGGATATGGCGGGACGCACCATCCCAGAGCTATTTTCCCAAGGGGAGCCGGTATTCCGCCAATGGGAGGCCCGGGTCTGTGCCCGCTTATCCAGCGTTGACAGGCCTACGGTAGTGGCCTGCGGCGGGGGGGTAGTCCTAACCCCTGGCAACATTGACGCTCTGAAAGCCGGTGGGCCTGTGTTGTTCCTGGATAGGCCCCTGGCCCATATCGCTGGGGATATTGACCGATCCACCCGTCCGCTGCTGCGGGATGGAATGGATCGATTGTATCAGCTCTATGCGGACCGTTATTCCCTGTACCGGGCGGCCGGGGACGCGGTGATTCAAAACGATGCGACCCAGGAGGCGGCGGTGGCCGCCATCCTGGTCTATCTGAAGGAGGAAGGAATCGGATGAACCTATTGGTGATCAACGGCCCTAATATGAACTTTCTTGGGATTCGGGAGCCGCAGATTTACGGCAGCGTGGGACTGGAGCAGATCAACGCTCGGATAGAGGAGGAGGCTCGGAAGCTGGGCCATACGATGGCGTTTTTTCAGAGCAACTGCGAGGGCGCCATCATCGATGCTTTTCAGAAGGCCTACCATGACGGGGTGGATGGGATCATCCTAAATCCCGGCGCCTATACCCATACCAGTTATGCCATCCATGACGCCATTCAATCGGTATCCATCCCCACGGTGGAGGTGCACCTATCCAATATCCACGCTCGGGAGGAGTTTCGGAGCCGCTCGGTGACGGCGCCGGTCTGTCTGGGCCAGATCTGCGGACTGGGGGAATACGGCTATATCCTGGCGCTTTACACATTGAACCATCATCTGAAAGGAAAACGGACATGAACATTGCCATTGTTGGCTTGGGGGTTATTGGGGGATCCTTCGCCCAGGCCCTGTTGGAGAAAAGCGACCACACCGTTTTTGGAGTGGACCGGAATCCCGATACCATCCAAAAGGCCCTTTGCCGAGGAATGATTCGGGAGGGCAGCGTCGATCCCGAGGCGGTACTGCCCCGCGCGGATCTTACCATATTGGCGGTGTATCCTAAGGATGTACCTGCCTTTTTACGGGAGCATGGAAGCTGCCTGAGGCCGGGCACCGTCCTTACCGACGTTAGCGGCATCAAAGGCCCTCTATGCCGGGAACTGGATGACCTTCTGGCTCCAGGGGTGGACTTTGTTTTAGGCCATCCCATGGCCGGAAGGGAAAAAGAGGGCATTGATTTTGCCAGTGCGGAGGTATTCCTTGGAGCCAACTATCTCATCGTTCCCCGGCCGGGAAACCGGGAAGAGAGCATCCGATTGGTGGAAGATCTGGTTCTGGAGCTGGGGTTTGGCAGGATCAGGCGCATCTCACCGGAGGAGCATGATCGGATGATCGGTTTTACCTCCCAACTGCCCCATGTGCTGGCGGTAGCCCTTATCAACAGCGATCGCCATCCCCAGGAAACCAGCTCCTTTGTGGGGGACAGCTACCGGGAGCTGACCCGGATCGCCAATATCAACGGGCCCTTATGGTCCCAGCTTTTCCTGGGGAACCGGGAGAATTTGCTATTGGCCATGGAGGACTTTGAGATGCAATTCCAAGAATTGAAGGAGGCCATCAAAAAGGAGGATGAGGAGCGGCTCATGGAGCGGTTTTGTGAATCCTCCAGGCGCCGTTTGGAGCTGGAGCGGCGCTAGCCAGTGCCGTTAATGGAAGAACTGGATGTGCCGTTGAGGAGATCCGGCTTTCGTATTTCATGTTTTTCAGAAAGAGAAAGGGGCTGTCGCCCGGCAGTAGTCCCCTTGCCAGAGATTTGAAAATGGGATAGAATGGCTATGCTTTTGGCAAATTGTGTCGAAAGATGAAGGAGGAGTATCCTATGCATTGCGCGGAGTGTCTCGTTCAGAACTGTCAGGTTCAGTGTAAACAGCCTGGCGGTGCGGATTGCCCCATGAAGGATCAGGCGTTATTTGACGCCATTCTGGCCGAGTATCAGAAGCCGGATATCCATACCTTTTATGAGGCCTCCGTGGAGAGCATGCGGCAATCCTTTGCCCGTCTGACCCGGCTGATGGAGACCATTAATTTCTGCAGGCTGATGAAGTATCATACCATCGGCATCGCCTATTGCAGCGGCATGCTGCGGGAGGGACGGATCGTCAATGCCCTGTTCAAAAAAGAAGGCTTTGAAACCGTATCGGCCGGCTGCAAGGTGGGTGGATTTTCCAGTGAGGAGCTCATCGGGCCCTGCCCCATGCGGGAATCCCTTCCCGAGCGCAGGGATCTCCGGAGCCCGGATGGACGGCTTCATCCGCCGGAAAAGGTCAAACCGCGGGCTATCTGTGATCCTATCGGCCAAGCCATGGTGCTTAACGAGGCCAATACCGAGTTCAACGTTGTGGTAGGCCTATGCGTCGGGCACGACAGTCTATTTTTGCAGTATGCTAACGCTCCTTGTACCGTTTTGGTTGCCAAGGACCGAATGTTAAACCATAATCCTGTTGCGGATTTCTATACCGCAGAGGCCAGGGGCCTTCTATGATTCCAACCTGACCCAGTGAACCATACGAATCATACCGCGATTTTTCAAGCAAGCGACGCCTACCGCCCGATGGGCTATGGTCCGCTGCCAATGGGTTGCGCCGGAAACGGCGCCGCCTTCCGTGTTTGAAAAGAAAGATCGGCGCAGTTTTCTGTACGCGTGGATTTTTCTGCGCGTTCTTTTTTTGTTACAGCCGTGGCCTATGGCTGCTGTAAAATAATGTTTAAGGATAAGGAGAGGACGGAATGAAAAAGAAGACAAGCCTTCTGCTGGCGCTGATGCTGGCTGCTCTGATGCTCATGACCGCCGGCTGCGGCGGCCCTGCTTCTGAAGAGGCTCAGACCCAGACCGTAACCGGCATGGGGGGAGTGGAGGTTACCCTTCCCAAGGAAGTGAAGACCATCGTGGATACCTGGTCTGCCGCTACGGACAACCTATTTAACCTGGGCGCCGGCGAGCTGCTGGTTTCTGGACATCCCGCTGCTGTGTCCGATTGGAGCAAACGGGTTTTCCCTGGAATCGCTGATCTGCCGGATTATTCCAAGGCCACCGCTGAGGAGCTTTTGGAGCTGAACCCCGATATGGTCATCGTCACCAGCACCGAAAAGGAGAAGGAGCTGCGGGACGTAGGGGTAAACGCCATCAACCTCATGTATACCGATTATGAGGGCTTCCAGAAATCCACCACCATCCTGGGCCAGATCCTGGGCGGCGAATACGAGGAGCGTGCTAAGGCTCTGGTGGACTACACCCAATGGGTTACCGACACCCTGGCGGAAGACCTGAAGGACGTTCAGGAGGAGGACAAGCCCGTTGTTCACTACATCATGACCTCCGATACCACCAAGCTCTATTCCGGCGCTGGCGGCGGCAGCATCATCGAAGAGTGGATCAACTACGCTGGCGGCAAGCTTTCCACTGCGGCCTTAGGCAAGGGCATGGGCTTGAAGGACGTTACCGCTGAGCAGATCCTGGCCACCAACCCCGACTATATCATGATCGATGGGGATAACGCTGCGGAAGTCCGTGACGCTCTGAAGGCCAGCCCCGAGTGGCAGGACATCACCGCCGTCAAGGAAAACAGGATTTACTGCATCCCCAAGGGCTGTTTCTGGTGGGGCCGTTTGTGCGGCGATACCCCTCTGCAGGCGCTGTGGGCCGCAACCATTCTGCATCCCGACAAGGTTTCCTTCGATATCAAGGAAGAGACCAAGAAATATTATAAGGACTTCAAACAGTGCGAGCTTACCGACGAGGAGGTCGATCAGCTTCTGCGCACCGAGCTGCTTCCCCAATAGAATAAGTTTGGAGCATCTTTATGGAAATCCAAAAGCAACATAGCAAAAGAAAAAGTGAGAACGCCCTTTGGCGTTCCCACTTTTTCATACCCGTATGTGTGATAGCCCTTGTGGTTTGCATCGGCTCTCTCTGCGTGGGACGGTATGGTATCGGGCCTTTGGAGGCTGTTAAGATCCTGCTTTCCCGTATCATTCCCATGGAATCCACCTGGACGCCTACCATGGAAAACGTGGTCTTTCGGATCCGCCTGCCCCGTATGCTGGTAGCAGCCATGGTGGGAGGCGCTTTGTCTCTCTCGGGATCGGTCTATCAGGGAATCTTTAAGAACCCCCTGGTATCCCCCGATCTATTGGGCGTTTCTTCAGGCGCTTGCGTGGGAGCAGCCATAGCCATTCTATTGGGCCTGGGAGGCACCGGCATCCAAATCTTGGCCCTAATAGCCGGCTTATTGGCCGTGCTGATGACCACCATGCTGCCACGGCTTTTAAAAAATCGTTCCACCATGGTGCTGGTACTTTCGGGCATTATCGTCAGCGGCTTTTTTGGAGCGGTGATGGGTATCATCAAGTTTGTTGCCGATCCCCAGACCGAGCTGGCGGAGATCACCTATTGGACCATGGGCAGCATTGCTGGGGCCAATATGCAGGATGTGTTTTCTGTCCTCCCTGCCATGGCTGTTGCCGCAGTCATCTTGCTGCGCATGCGCTGGCGGGTCAACCTTCTGTCCCTGGGGGACGGAGAGGCCAAGACCCTGGGCGTCAACATACGCGCGGTTCGGGGCTTGATGGTGCTTTGTTCCACCATTTTGACGGCCTGTGCTGTATGCATCAGCGGGACCATCGGTTGGGTGGGCCTTGTGGTGCCCCATCTTAGCCGGATGCTGGCCGGCCCAAACAATACGCAGGCCATCCCCTTCTCCCTGGTGATGGGAGCGGCCTTTATGGTGGTGGTGGATACCCTTGCCCGTACCGTGACGGTGGCCGAGCTGCCCCTCAGTATCGTAACCAGTTTCATCGGTGCGCCGCTATATGCCTGGATGCTTACCAAACAGAGGATGCGGATAAAATGATGGAAGGAAATGTACAGTTGGAAATAAGGCAGGGAGCTTTTCGATATCATGACGGCCCTGTGATTTTTGAAGACGTCAGCTTTTCTCTGCGAGCGGGACAAGTCTTTTGTATTCTAGGTCCCAATGGCGCGGGGAAATCCACTCTGCTCAACTGCCTGGCCAATCTCTTTCCCCTTCAAAAGGGAGAAATCCTCTTAAACGGGCAGCCCATGCATACCCTTTCCCGCAGGGAAGTCGCCCAGTGGATAGGATATGTACCCCAAAGCCAGGATCCCACCTATGGCTATACCGTTCGGGATTTTGTGGTGATGGGACGCGCCCCCTATATCAGCACCATGCAGCTCCCCAAACAGGAGGATTTTGAAAAAGCGGATCAGGCCCTTGAAATCATGGGAATTGAGCATCTTAGGGATCGTCCCTATACCGATATCAGCGGGGGAGAGCGCCAGCAGGCGACCATTGCCCGCGTCATTGCCCAGGAGCCCAAGATTATCCTCATGGATGAGCCCACAAGCTCCCTAGACTTTGGCAATCAGCTGCGGACGATAAGGATGATCCGTTCCTTAGCTCAACGGGGCTATGCTGTAGTCATGACCACCCACAACCCTGATCATGCCATCATGCTGGACGATACCGTGGGCGTTTTGGACCGAGAGGGCAGGATGACAGCGGGCCTCGCCCGCCAGGTGCTGACGGAGCAATTGCTCTCCAGCGTCTATCGCGTGGACGTGAAAATCGTCCATGTGAATGCCGTAGATCGGGATGCTTGCTTGACCAAGATGGAATAGGCGATTGGGTTACTTGATTATTTTTGGGATAGAATGGTGTTAAAATAATAAATTAATTTTATGCACTTAAATTGAGCCCTTTGTTTTCATAGTTGCTGATGTACATAGAATCGGGTAGAATGTAAACATATATCTGACCCATTTTTTCGGTATTTTTGTGCAATTGTGGGTATGGATAAATTGTTTTTTGTATTACAATCGAAGCCTATGTGCGATTTTGGGAAGCAAGATGCTATTAAATTTGTCGTGGCAAACAAAATTTTGTTTTCTATGCATTAGTAAAGGTTGTAGTTTTTAAGTGGGAGGATTTTTCATGCCTGCGATCAGTGTAATTATCCCAGTTTATAATGTTGAAAAATATTTGGAGCGATGTTTAAATTCATTAGTTGCTCAAACGTTTTTGAACTTTGAGGTGATTATTGTTGATGATGGATCCACGGATGAAAGCGGTAAAATCTGTGATTCTTTTGCGAAAATAGACCCCCGTTTTCAGGTATTTCACATCTCTAATAATGGCGTTTCCAATGCGCGAAATTATGCAATAAAGAAATCCTCCGGGACCTATCTAGCCTTTCTGGATAGTGATGACTATATCGAGCCTGATATGTTAGCACGTTTGTACCAATGTAGTGCTTTGCATCCTGAGATAGGATGTGTAATTTGTAGCGCAATAGCGGAATCAGAAGACGGGACCCCGCTTAAAATTATGAATGAGAAGCTCCCTGTCCAGAAAGCACTCCTTTTTGATAATTATTCTGAAGTAATGCTGGTTCAGCCCGCTATGTGGAATAAGTTGTTTGTTCGAGAAATTGTTGAAAGATTTTCTATACGGTTTAGTCCTAGTCTATCTATTGCGGAGGATCTGGATTTTTTCTTGGCATATCTTCCTCACTGCCGCTATTTTGTATATGAGGGGGATGCGCCGCTTTATCACTATATACAAAGAAATTCTTCTGCTATGCGAAGTCAAGATCCAGAGAAAAATCGAAGTGTCTCTCTAGCTTTTAGTCATATTCAAGATTATTACAAGAGTAATAATCTTTGGGAAAAATACTATCATGAAATAGAGTATTTAGCGATTTTCCATCTTTATATTGCTGCTTCTGTTAGAATTATTCTTGTGGATTCTAAACATCAACTTCTTCAAGAAATTTGTGCCTTTATGCAGAATAGCTTTCCTGATTATAATAGAAATCCTTATTTGAATTTGTTGGGAAGAAATAAACGATTGGTTTTCTTTTTACTACGTCATAAAATGTATAAACTTATTCGATTAATTTTTAAGCTCAAGAATTTATAAGGAAGACAATTATTATGAAAGTAAGTATTATCGTGCCTGTTTATAATACTAAGGACTATTTAAAACAGTGTCTTGATTCTTTAGTTGCGCAAACTTTAGAGGATTTAGAAATATTAGTGGTTGACGATGGTTCAACTGACGGAAGTACAGAAATTGTTCGAGAATTTTCCGAACGTTATCCAGAGCGCTTAAAAGCATACTTTAAAGATAATGCTGGACAAGCTAGTGCGCGAAATTATGCGCTGCAATATGCTAAAGGAGAATATATTGGATTTGTTGACAGCGATGATTGGGTTGACTCCAGCATGTATGAAGTTATGTTAGCATTTGCACAAAAAGAAATGCTAGATATTGTAGTATGTAATTTGGATGATCATTTTTCCAATGGAAAAGTGATAGCTTATGATACAAACCATGCAAAAAATAAGTTTATGCAGACTCCTTCTGCATGTAACAAGCTTTTTTCTAAAAATTTGATAGGAAATCAAACTTTTATGGACGGTATTTGGTATGAAGATTTTAATTTTACGACAAAACTTCTGATGAAGACAGAGTGCATAGGATATTGTGCAGAGTTTTTTTATCATTGTCATAGTCGCACTGTATCAACAATGAATAATCATAATTCTCCAAAAAATCTTGATATCATTGTAGCGGTTGATGATATTCTTGATTTTGCGAGGAGGAATTTCTTGTATGATAAATACGAGAAGGATATTGAGTACATCGTACTTGAGCATGTCTTGATTACTACGATTAATCGGGTGGCAAGACAAAAGCATCCTGAGAAAAATAGGGTTATAGCTGAATTGCGCCATTATGTGAAAAATAAGTACCCAAAATTTCAGAGGGATGAAGCTTTTCTTAATATGCCAAGGAACCGAAGAATCGTTGCAAAGATGAATGCTATGGGCTTACATTCCCTTTCACGAATTCTTTTGTTATTAAGCGCAAAAATAAAACATTGAATTGTAATGGTGTTTTATGTCCGAAAATATGATGGATAATTTGCATCTTACCTGTATATTCAAGAATAAGATTTTTTAGTCTATAGCAATGATTGTGGGTAGGGAGAATGAACGTGACAGTAAATCGAATTACAATAAAACAAGTTATTAAAAGTCCGCTATTCTTATGCATTGTCATGCAGCCTATTTTGGATATAATTGCATATATTCAATATAATAATCCGATAGGGACTATGGCAGGATATTTGCGCCTAGCTTTTGTAATTGTAGTTCCAATTTTTGTTTTCATAAAGACATCCTATAAAAAAGGTTTTCTTTTCTCATTGCTTCCGATTGCTTTGTTAGGCCTCTTGCATTGCGCAAATTCGTTTCGCGTTGGCTATATTTCTTTTTTTGAGGATATGGGTTATTTTATTCGTACGTGGTATATGCCAATACTTGCAATAAGCTTTATTTTTTATTTTAATCACAGAAAAGAAAAAGATTATGAATTAATGTCAAAAGAAATCCAATATGGATTTCTTGTAAATCTATTATTGATATTTTTGGTGGTGATACTTGCATGGATTACAGGAACGGGTCGATATACTTACGTAGATTATGACTTGGGTTTGACTGGATGGTTTGCAGAGGCAAATTCCCAGAGCATTGTTATAATTAGCCTAGCTCCATTTGCTCTTTATACCTTTATTAAGTCAAATAATAAATGGTTATTGATTACTGGTGTTGCTATTCTTACCTTTTTGTTGCTAAGTAATGGGACGAAAACTACTTTTTATACATTGATCATTCTGTTTTTAGGATTTATTTTATTTTTGTTATTTAAGTATTTTCTAAATATAAGAAAAGGAGAAAAATTCTGTGGATCTATAATAGTTGTTCTTTGTAGTATGCTGATTGTCACATATATTATTTTACCATATACTCCATATAAACAAAGACGCAATACTGAGATTCACGGTCAGAATCAGGTGGAGCAACAACTAAGTAACATTGAAACACCTTCTTCAAATGGCCCAACTGAATTATCGTCCAATGAAGACTATAAAAATCAATTCAATCAAGACTTGATTGCTAGATTTGGATTTGAGCGTGTTTTGGCAGCTTATGGAGGAGATCCATCGGCATCCCAATTGCTTGATATGCGGTTAAAAAAAAGAATTTTTGGACAATTGCAATGGGAAGAAAGCGATTTCCTTACGAAGCTAGTTGGCTTTGAAGAAACAAGGATGCGTACGCCGAATGATAATTTTGACTTAGAGAATGACGCGGAGAGTATTCTCTATTACTATGGTTATATCGGGGCAGGACTGTACCTTATACTTTTACTTTTTATTTTTTCCAAAGTGTTGAAGAAAGTTTTGACGGATTTTAGAAATGCGATGTCCTTATACAATTTTGCAATTATTTTAACAGTGGCATTGCAAATTGGAGCTTCCATTTTTACAGGTTATCTATTGCGGCGGCCCAATGCCTCCATTTATTTTTCTCTAATGTTAGCATTATGCTACCTTGAGGCGACGAGGAAGAAGCCGGTGACTGCTTTGACTGTAAAAAACATCGACAATAACTAAATTAATTATTAAAAAGCGGTGAGGAATTCCTCACCGCTTTTTAATAAAATCCCGATAGGTACGGGCCAGTTCCCGGTATTGGCCCTTGTCACGTCGGGAAAGAAAGTCTTTTGTGGCCCGAACCACCATGCCGCTGAGTCCCAGAACCCCGATGAGGTTGGGTAGAGCCATGAGGCCATTCATGGTATCGGAGATGTCCCAGACCAACTCTAAGGAAGCTACGCAGCCCACTCCAGCCAGCAGGATATAGAGAAGCTTATAGCCGGGGATGGCCCGAGGCCCCAGAAGATATTCCACCGTTTGCTCTCCATAATAGCTCCATCCCAAAATGGTGGAGAAGGCAAAGAGCGTGATGGAGATGGTGATGAACAGCTCCCCCCAGGAGCCGAATACCCTGGAAAAGGCCGCCATAGCAAGAGAGGCTCCTGTAAGTCCGGTGGAAAGCACTCCGGTAGTAAGGATGCAAAGGGCGGTCAGGGTGCAGGAAACGATGGTGTCGGCAAACACCTCAAAGATGCCCCACATGCCCTGGATCACCGGCTCCTTGACCTGTGCGGCAGAGTGGACGATCACCGAGGAGCCCAGGCCGGCTTCATTGCTGAAGACTCCTCGGGCGGTGCCGTATCGGATGGCCCGCAGAACGGCATATCCACCTACACCACCGCCCACCGATTGTAGGGAAAAGGCGTCGCGCAGGATCAGCCCCAGCGCGGCGGGAATCAGGCGGAAGTGCAGAACCAGAATGGCCAGGGAACCCGCCAGGTATAAAACCGTCATAAGGGGGATGAGCCCTTCGGTGACCTTGGCTATCCGCTTGATGCCGCCTAAAATGCAGAGGGCGGTAAGGGCCATGACGGCTGCCGCTACCGCCCATTTGGGGATCACTGGAAAGCTGCGGTGAATGGCGTCGGCGATGCCGTTGCCCTGGGTCATATTCCCTATGCCAAAGGAGGCCAAGCTGGCGAAAAGAGCAAAAAGAACCGCCAGGGGTTTGCAGTGAAGCCCCTTTTCAAGATAGGCCATGGGGCCGCCCTTCCATTGACCGTTTTTCCCCCGCCGCCGGAAGAGGATGCCAAGCACGATTTCGGCGTACTTGGTCATCATGCCGAATAAAGCGGAGACCCACATCCAGAAGATGGCTCCTGGCCCTCCGGCAGTAAGAGCGGTAGCGACTCCCACGATATTGCCGGTGCCCATAGTGCCGGCGAGGGCGGTGGTAAAGCTTTGAAATTGGCTAATGGAGCCGGGATCACTTCCATCCCGTACCTCTTTGTTGCAAAATAGGGCAAAAAGGGTGCTTTTAAACCATAGCCCCATCCTGGACAGCTGAAAGAACCGGGTGCGCAGGGTTAGATAGACGCCGGCTCCTAGAAGCAGGATCAACATGGGCGGCCCCCATACAAAATTGTTGACGGCGCGATTCGCCGAATCCAGAGTGGTTAGAAACTGCTCCATGTGGGCCCTCCTTGTTCTATGAGTACATATGCCTTTCCCGGATAAAACATGCAGCGGGCCGGGATTGTAGGGGACGAGTGCCTGGTGGTATAATCGGAATATCGAAATGACTAGGGGGATGAACGGTATGGAAGTTGCGATCACATCTGAGCTATTAACAGGATTTTCCGCCCGGTTTGATGAAAACCAGGTTGCCCAGGTTGCCATGAACGCCGCCGTTAAGAATGGGATCAGCGCTGCCGCTACGGACTACGCTGGAGCCCGGCGCATGCGGTACGATTTTTCCCTTCAGCTGGAGGCGGGAGAGGTGACGGACCAGAAGCGGTCAGGCCGCTGTTGGATGTTTGCTGCCCTTAATACCATGCGGCTGGAAGTGATGCAGAAGCTGAACCTCAAGACCATGGAGCTATCCCAGAGCTATCCGCTGTTCTATGACAAGCTGGAGAAGGCCAATTATTTTTTAGAGAGCATTCTTTCCACCCTTGATGAACCCCTGTCCGGCCGGCTGATATCCCACTTGCTGTCCGCCCCCGTTCAGGATGGTGGACAGTGGGATATGTTTGCCGGATTGGTAAGGAAGTACGGCGTGGTGCCAAAGGATGCTATGCCCGAGTCCTTTTCCTCCTCAGCTACGGCGGAACTGAACCGTTACCTGACCTTAAAACTCCGGGGATTTGCCTGCACCCTCCGGGAAGCACATGGCGCCGGCGCGCCGCTGGGGGAGCTCCGGGGAATGAAGGAGGAAATGCTGTATACCATCTACCATATGCTGTGCGTGGCTTTGGGCAAGCCTCCGGAGACCTTTGTCTATGAGACCCGGGACAAGGATAACAAGTTCCTGCGCATTGGGCCCATCACGCCCCAGGATTTCTACCGGGAGTATGTGGGCTGGGAGCTGTCGGACTATGTCAGCGTTATCAATGCGCCTACAGCCGATAAGCCCTACGGCAGAAGTTACACCGTCACCTACCTGGGCAGTGCTGTGGATGGCGCGCCTGTCCGGTATCTGAACCTTCCGGTGGAGGGTTTAAAGCGCTTGGCCATTGCCCAGATGCAGGACGGCCATGCGGTTTGGTTTGGATGCGATGTGGGCCAGTGGCTAAACCGCACCACAGGGGCTATGGACCTTGACGGCTTCGCTCTTGAAAACCTGTTTTCCACTCGGTTCCCCATGACCAAGGCCCAGCGTTTAGATTATGGTGAGAGCCTGATGACCCACGCCATGGTATTTACCGGGGTGAACTTAACCGAAGACGGCGTGCCGGACCGTTGGCGGGTGGAGAACAGCTGGGGCGCCAAGTCCGGGGAGAAGGGGGTCTATATCATGTCGGATGATTGGTTTTCTCAGTTCACCTATCAGGTGGTGGTACACAAGAAGTATCTGAGCCAGGAAGAGCTTTCCGCCTATGAAAGCGAGCCCATCCCTCTGCCGCCCTGGGATCCCATGGGCGCCCTGGCTTGGATGCGGTAATCCGTTTAAACGGCAGAAAAGGACGGCTATGCGCCGTCCTTTTTCATATGAATTTTATAGATTCAAAAATTTATGATTCTTTATAATATTTTCGGGATTGGTTCATAGACGACAGATAAAATAAAGATACACTGGAAACCAATGAAGAAAGAAGGGGGTTCCATGCCCATCGAACAACAGAATCCTAAAAATCCCAAGAAATCCCTTTTATATTATTACTGTATTGTACTGATCCTGGTGCTATTGCTCAACGCCCTGGTGTTTCCCTTCCTGGGAGGGCAGAAGGTGGAAGAGGTAGGCTACAACACCTTCTTGGATCAGGTGGAAGCCGGCCAAGTGACCCAGGTGGAGATTCAGGAAAACCAGATTGCCTACCTCACCCGGGATACCGGCAACGATGTAGCCTATGTGACGGGCATCATGGACGATCCAGGGTTGGTGGAGCGTCTGAATCAGGCCGAGATCGAATTTGGCAGAGTGATTCCCAAGGAGAACTCCCCGCTGGTGAGCTTCCTTTTGTCCTGGGTGCTTCCCATTGCTCTTTTCGCTTTCCTGGGTCAGCTGATGATGCGTTCCATGATGAAGCGGATGGGCGGAGGCAATATGCCAAATGCCCTGAACCTGGGGAAGAGCAACGCAAAAATATATGTAAAGGATACCGCCGGAAAGACGTTTGCCGATGTGGCGGGGGAGGATGAAGCCAAAGAAGCCCTTCAGGAGATTGTGGATTTCCTCCATAATCCCCAGAAGTACCAGGAGATCGGCGCTAGTATGCCCAAAGGCGCTCTTTTGGTGGGCCCTCCCGGCACCGGTAAGACCCTTTTGGCCCAGGCGGTGGCGGGGGAGGCCCAAGTCCCCTTTTTCTCTATTTCCGGTTCGGAGTTTGTGGAGATGTTTGTGGGAATGGGCGCCGCCAAGGTACGGGATCTATTTCGAGAGGCCAACGAAAAGGCGCCCTGTATCATCTTTATCGATGAGATCGATACCATTGGCAAACGGCGGGATACCGGGATGCCAGGGGGGAACGATGAGCGGGAACAGACCCTAAACCAGCTCCTTACCGAGATGGATGGCTTCGACGGGAAAAAGGGCGTGGTAATTCTTGCGTCTACCAACCGGCCGGAGGTGCTGGACAAGGCTCTTCTGCGGCCGGGGCGGTTTGACCGTCGCATCCCGGTGGAGCTTCCGGATTTGGCTGGACGGGAGGCCATCTTGAAGGTTCATGCCAAAAAGGTGCGGATGGAGAGCGCTGTGGATCTTCGAGCCATTGCCCGGGCCACCGCCGGGGCTTCGGGGGCGGAGCTTAGCAACATCATCAACGAGGCTGCTCTCCGGGCTGTGCGCTGCGGCCGGCACGCCGTGGCACAGGAAGACTTGGAAGAGAGCGTAGAGGTGGTCATTGCGGGATACCAGCGCAAGGGCGCGGTGATCTCCGGCCGCGAAAAGGAGATCGTAGCCTATCATGAAATCGGCCATGCCCTGGTAGCAGCCAAGCAGACGGATTCCGCGCCGGTTCATAAGATCACCATCGTACCCCGGACCTCGGGAGCCCTGGGATATACCATGCAGGTGGAGGAGGACGAAAAGGTTCTCATGACCCGGGAGGAGGCCGTGAACAAGGTGGCTACCCTGACCGGGGGCCGGGCGGCGGAGGAACTGGTGTTTGGCACCTTTACCAGCGGCGCCAGCAATGACATTGCCGAGGCCACCCGCATCGCCCGGGCCATGGTAACCCGGCTGGGGATGAGCGATGCCTTCGATATGATGGCTCTGGAAACGGTAAATAACCCCTATCTTTCGGGGGATACCAGCCTGACCTGCTCCTCTGAGACGGCGGCCAAAATCGACGACGAGGTGTTATCCATCATTAAATCGGCCCATGCCAAGGCTGCCCGTATTCTTCAGGACAATCAGGAAAAACTCCATCTGCTGGCCAAGCATCTATTGGAGAAGGAGACCATCTCCGGCGAGGAGTTTATGGAACTGCTCAACGGGTAAACCATATCGGCCTTGCTCTCAAAAGGTTTTGTCATAGGCGCGCCAATGCGCGGCTTGGTATTCCGCCGTCGGAAACGGAAGCGGCGCCTAGAGCGCTAATCGTTTAGTGGCGACCTTTTGGCAGAAGGCTGCGTCATGCTCCACAAACACCATGGTGGGCTGGCTGTCTAAAAGCAGCTCCTCCACCTGCATGCGGGACCATACGTCCAAGTAATTCAAAGGCTCATCCCAAAGATAGAGGTGGGCCTTTTCGCATAGGCTCCGGGCAATGAGCACCTTCTTTTTTTGCCCTGCACTAAAATTCTCCATATTCTTTTCAAACTGGCTCCGGCTGAAATCCAGCTTTCGTAGGATGGTTAGAAACAGGCTCTGATCTATCCCGCATTCCCGGGCATATTCCAGAAGGTTTCCATGCAGAAAGGAGGGATCCTGGGGAACATAGGAGACCGTTAGGCCGCTCCCCAGACGAAGGCTTCCCCGATGAGGGACTTCCTCCCCAGCAAGCAGGCGCAATAGACTGGACTTTCCCGCGCCGTTGGGTCCGGTGACGGCCAGCCGTTCCCCTTGGGCGATGGTAACGCACAGGGGATTGGTTATCCCTCTTTCTCCATACATGATTGTGACGTCTTGGCACTCCGCCAGTCGTGCGCTGTGATAGCGGAGAGGAAAGAGCTTGAGGGCTTCGGCGGACTCTAGATCCTGAAGTAGGTCGGTGGTTGCTGCTATTGCCCGTTCCCGTCGTTGTTCGATGGCCTTGGCTCGTTTCATCATCTTGGCGGATTTATGGCCGATATACCCTCGGTCTACCGGGCCTTGGCCTGTACGGCTGGCCTCTATCCGGTGGGACCATCCAGCGGTGCGGCCGGCGGCGCGGGTCAGGCGGCCAATGTCCTTCCGCAGCCGATCCTGTTCGCCCTGTTCAAATTGGTCCCGGTATTCCTTGTTTTTCCACCAGGAGGAAAAGTTTCCCTGCTGTACCTCCAGTCCAGTGCGGTTGAGGGAGAGGACATGGTCCACACAGCCATCCAGAAAGGACCGGTCATGGGATACCAGGATAAAGCCATGCTTCCGGGATAGATAACGACTGACAACCTCCCGGCCGTGGAGATCCAGATGGTTGGTGGGTTCGTCAACCAGGAGAAAGCAGCCCTCCATCAAGAACATAAGGGCCAGGAGCACCTTGGTCTGCTCCCCTTGGCTCAGGGTGGAAAAGGGCCGGTAGAGGACCTCTTCTTCCACCTCCAGAAGGGAGAGTTCCCGGCACAGAGCCCAGGTTTCCAGACAAGGCAGGAGATCCTGGGCTATGCTGAGGGTCCACTCCTCGGGATGCTCTACCAAAAAGGGAAAGTAGGCGAAGTCCACCGGTGAGGTGATGGAGCCCTCAAAGGGATACCGTCCCATGAGAAGCTGCAAGAAGGTGGTTTTGCCCCGGCCGTTACGGCCGATGAATCCCAGTTTCCAATCGGTGTCAAGGGAAAAGGAGACGTCGGTAAAAATATCATCATAGCTGCTTGGGTAGGCAAAGGTAAGATGGGATATGCGGATCTGTGCCATTGGGCACCTCCTATCGACAAAAAGGGACGCAAGAAAACCGTGTTTTCCGCGTCCCGCATCCCCCTAGGAAACGCCCCTGGGCGTTTATATGATACGAATGGAAAAAGCATGACGATTTCCTTGCCGGCGGGCCAAGAGATCTCCGGGCCCCATGATGGGTATCATGTTAGCAAGCGCAATCGAACATGCTTTCAACTCCAATTCCTATGGTTTTGCTTCAGCATACCCAATGGAACTCGGCATGTCAAGAGGAAAGGAGCTTTCATAATTCTTCATGGGTTGTGGGTTACTCCATCACTTTTTGATTTTATACTGACGTTAGAATTGGTCTGAAATGCTGTGTTATACTGGAGCCGGAAGGAATGGAGCCTATGGAAAAGAGGGAAGCCACTGTGGAAAAAATACTCATCGTGGATGACGATCGCGCCATTGGAGAATTGGTGTCAGATGCCCTCGCGGACGAAGGCTATGAGACGATCCTCTGCCGGGACGGCGCTGCCGCCCAGGAAGCGGTGCGGCAGAACCCGGATGTAAGCCTGATCCTTTTGGACATCATGATGCCCCGGATGAACGGTCTGGAGCTGTGCCGCAGGATCCGAGATGTGGTATCCTGCCCAATCATCTTTGTAACCGCCAAGAGCAAGACCATCGATACCCTGCTGGGCCTGGAGATGGGGGCCGACGATTACATTGCCAAACCTTTTGTGGTAGAGGAACTGGTGGCCCGGGTAAAAGCGCATCTCCGGCGGGAAAACCGCAGCAGCCATGTGGATCAGGAGCCCGATTGCCTTGCGGTGGGGGACATCCGCCTATATGCCAAAAGCTATGAGGTGTTTTTGAAGGGGGAACGGGTGGAACTGACCCCCCGGGAGTTTCAACTATTGGAATACTTTATGCGGAACCAGGGCAATGTGCTGACCCGGGAACAGATCTTCAACGGGGTCTGGGGGATGAATTATGGGGATATTCGCACCGTGACGGTCAACATCAAGAACCTGCGGAAGAAGATTGATCCCGACAGCCGTTACATCAAAACGGTGTGGGGTGTGGGCTATAAATTTGTAAAACCCACGGAGGATTTGGATGAAGCTTAGATGGAAGATCACCCTTACGGTGGTGACGGCCTGCTGCTTGAACCTCCTGCTGCTGGTGGGCTATTACAACATTTTTATTACCAGGCAGCTCGCTTCCAATCAGACGGCGCTGGAGCAGTCCTTAAACCAGACGGCGCACCAGATATCGGATAGGCTGGAAGCGGGGGAGAGCTTTCAGACGGTGATGGAAAGCTGTACCAAGGAGGATCTAATCCTCCGCATTAAGAATATGGATGGCAGAACCCTAACAGGAGAAGAGGGAGACCTTGGTCTGGGCTTATACGCCATCAACGCTATGGCCCCGGTGGAACTGGAAGGCGTTACCTACTTTGTGGAGGTGGCCCGGCCCATACCGGTGGGCAAACAGGGGACCAACACCATCCGATATCTCTTCTGGGGGGAGATGATGGCCCTTCCCATCATCCTAGCGGTGATGATGGTGATCATCTATCTTCTGTATATCAAACCCATCGAGCAGCTTCAGAAAGCCATTACAGGCTATGGCAAGGGAAGCCGCCTGCTTCGGATGGAGCGGCCGGATGAGATTGGGAATCTTCACAACGCCTTTGTGGATATGACGGAACGCCTTGACCAGGAGCGGCAGAAGCAGGATAGGATCATCGCGTCTATCTCCCATGATATCAAAACGCCCCTTACCTCGGTGATGGGGTACACGGAACGACTGCGCAGGGGAGGGCTAAGCCCTGAGCGGCAGGAGCGGTATATCGATACCATCTATGATCGTTCTCTCGCTATCCGCGACCTCATCGACGAGTTTGACGACTATCTTTCCAGCCATCTGCAGGGCTCCCTGCGATGCCAACAGGTCGCGGTTGCGGATCTTTGCCGCATGGTGATTGTGGACAACCAGGAGGAGCTGGATGGCATGGGCATCGCTTTGCGAGTGGAAGACCATTGTCCTGAAACCCTCCTGTGGGTGGATATTAGCAAGCTGCGGCGGGTGTTCGGCAACATCATCGGCAATAGCGTTAAGCATATGAAGGGAGCGGACCGCCTCATCAAGGTGACGGTGGATCAGGTTCCAGACGGGGTCCGTGTGGCGGTATCCGACAATGGCGTTGGGGTTCCTGAGGAGAATCTGGACCGCATTTTTGAAGCCCTTTATACCTCCGACGAAAGCCGCAGCGTGGCGGGGTTGGGCCTTGCTATCTGTAAGGAGATCATCGAGGCCCATAAAGGCCGGATTTGGGCGGAAAATCGGCCGGGTGGCGGTCTAACGGTGGTGTTTGTACTCCGTCTCTTGACGGGAGAGCTGGCATAGAAAGGGAGAGCATGGAAGCAAAGGAAACCATATTGGAGCTGAGTTCCCACGAGGTGGAAACCTATGTGGAGGAGTTTACCAAAATACGTTTGATGTACCAATCTGCTCTGCGAGAGGTGGGCACCAAGCTGGAAATTTTAAACGATGAATTCAGTTCTCTTCGGCAGGATAACCCCATCGAACACATCAAGTCCAGGATCAAGACTCCTGCCAGCATGCTGAAAAAGTTGGCCCGCAAGGGACTGCCCCTGTCGGTGGAATCCGCCCGGCGGAATCTAAACGATATCGCGGGGATCCGGGTGATCTGTTCCTTTGTGGATGATATTTACATGGTGGCGGACACCCTGATCCGACAGAACGACGTAACGCTCGTCAAGCGGACGGACTACATCAAAAACCCCAAGCCAAACGGGTATCGAAGCCTGCATTTGGTGGTGGAGATTCCGGTATTCTTTAGTAATGGGATGGAGCGGGTCCGGGTGGAGGTGCAGATCCGTACGGTTGCCATGGATTTTTGGGCTAGTTTGGAGCACAAGCTGCGGTATAAGCATGAGGGACGCGTGCTGCCGGGGGTGTCGGAGGATCTTCTTTACTGTGCGGAGCAGATCAGCCTTTTAGATGAAAAGATGATGAAGATCAACCAGAGGATCATGGAAGCGGACGGCAGGGAGACAGCCTAGAAAACCTTCATAATTTTTTATAATATTTCCCATGCTCCTACGGATTTATGGGATAAACTAAGCATGGACCAATTATGAAATCCGTCCACCGATGTGGACTGAAAATTTATAAAGCGAGTTAGAGGGTTATGCAGAAGATTATCATCAGCGCGGACAGCACCTGTGATCTGGGACCCGAACTCAAGGAGCGGTATCATATCCACTATTTTCCCTTTCATATCGCCCTGGGTGAGGAGGAGTTCATAGACAGCGTGGACATCTTCCCCGAGGATATCTATGCTGCCTATGAGAAGAGGGGGATTCTGCCCAAAACCTCCGCCATCAATGTAAAGGAATACTACGAGTACTTCAAGCCCTGGGTGGACGATGGCTATGAGGTGATTCACATCAATCTGGGATCGGCCATATCCTCCACTCATCAGAACTGCCGCCTAGCCGCCGAAGCGCTTCGCGGGGTCTATGTGGTGGATTCTCAAAACCTTTCCACCGGCATGGGCCTTTTGGTGCTGGAGGCGGCTATCCGCGCGGAACAGGGTATGCCCGCCCGGCAGATTGCCCAGGAGGTGGAGGCGCTGGTGCCCAAGAGCCACGCCAGCTTTATTCTCAATACTCTGGAGTTTTTGAAGGCCGGAGGGCGTTGCTCTGCCCTGGTAGCTCTGGGTGCAAATATGCTGAACCTGAAGCCCTGCATTGAGGTGGACAACCTTCATGGCGGGGCTATGAAGGTGGGGAAAAAGTACAAGGGCAAGCTGGATCGGGTGTTGAAAAAGTACGTCCAGGAACAGCTGAGCCGCTATCCCTCCTATCGCCGGGACCGCGTGTTCATCACCCATTCGGGCATCGCTCCGGAGCGGATCGCTCTGGTGGAACGCATTGTGCGGGAACAAAATCTCTTTGATGAGATCCATATCACCCAGGCCAGCTGTACCATCTCCTCCCATTGCGGGCCCAATACCCTAGGGGTCCTCTTTTTGACGGAATAGCGGCGTTTAGAAAAAGCATTGAAAGCGTCCGGCAAGTTTGCCGGACGCTTTTTTGTGGCAGAAAGGGCAGGGCAAGCATAGGATAGGGAGAAATCATGGGCCGCAAGGCCAAGGGAAGGACGATGATAGATGGAACAGATCGATCATG
Organism: Bacillota bacterium; assembly: GCA_003150225.1. Classification (GTDB taxonomy): domain Bacteria; phylum Bacillota; class Clostridia; order Christensenellales; family QAND01; genus QAND01. The sequence goes on along the minus strand of QAND01000005.1, from coordinate 73,789 downwards.
GAACCATCATTGTGGAGGTTACCACCGGCCAGGGGGCGCTGCCCATCCAAGGGGCGTCGGTGCTCCTTACCGATCTGGCCAATGGCGAGGCCATGGAACTGGTAACCGACGAGTCGGGGCGTACACCCGTCATCCGGGTGGAGACGCCGCCCCTATCCGCCAGTTTGGACCCGGACAGTTTGATCACTCCCTACTCTCTCTTTCAGGTGGATGTAAGAAAAGAGGGCTATACGCCGGTATCGGTGCGGGGAATTCAGGTGTTTTCAGGGATTGAGACCATCCAGCCGGTGGACTTGATTGCGGCTTCCAGCCGAGCCCGAAGCGGCGAGGAGGAAATCGTCATTGAGATTCCGCCGAACAGCCTGGATTCCAGCGAAGAGCGAGAACCGGAGGGCCCTCCGTCCAATGCCAGAATCCTCACCAGGGTATACATACCGGAGTTCATTACGGTGCATTTGGGGCGCCCCAGCGCCAGCGCCCGGAACGTAAGAGTTCCCTTTATTGACTATATCAAAAATGTAGCCAGCAGTGAGATCTATCCCACTTGGCCCGAGGCTGCTCTCCGGGCCAACATCCATGCCCAGGTGGGATTTGTCCTCAACCGGGTGTTTACCGAATGGTATCCAAGCCGGGGCTATGATTTTGAGATCACCAACTCCACGGCCTACGACCAATCCTTCGTGGAGGGACGGAATATCTTTGATAACATCAGCCGGCTGGTGGATGAAATTTTCAACGTATATCCCCGGCGCCTGGGCCATCTGGAGCCGCTGTTTTCCTCCTACTGTAACGGCACCACCACGACTTGCAGCGGCCTATCCCAGTGGGGGACGGTAAGCTTGGCCAACCAGGGCTATAATCCGCTCCAGATGCTCCAATATTACTATGGCCGGGATGTGGAGCTGGTACAGACCAACGAGATTCGCGGCATTGAACGCTCCTATCCGGGCTATCTTTTGCGCAGGGGCAGTCGGGATGAGAACGTGCGGATCATCCAGCAGCAGCTCAACAGGGTAGGGCAGAACTATCCCGCCATCCCGTACGTTGCGCCGGATGGCATCTTTGGCCCTCAGACCGAGGCCGCAGTGCGGAAGTTTCAGCAGATTTTCGATCTCCAGCAGGATGGCATCGTGGGCCGTGCCACCTGGTATCAGCTGTCCTATATCTATGCAGCGGTCAAACGCCTTGCCGCTCTTAACAGCGAGGGGGAGTCCCCCGGCGTAGGTACCGTCCCCATTCGCCCCTATCCCGGCTACCTCATTCGGGAAGGCTCCCGTGGGGAGAATGTGCGGCTGGTGCAGCAGTATTTGGCGGATCTGGCCACTGTGTATCCTCAGATTCCCTCCGTTACACCGGACGGCATCTTCGGTCCTAGAACCCGTGCGGCGGTGGTGGCTTTCCAGCAGATGAGCAACCTGGCGGCGGATGGCATCGTAGGGCCGGCCACCTGGGACGCGCTCATTCGGCGCTATCAGGATACCTTTTAACAGTTGGAGATACAGCAAAAGCCCCCGAGGGGGCTTTTGCTGTATTGAAGGATGAAAAAAAGGGGAAAGAAATAATCTATTTTATCGCCGGTCCGGCCGGCAGAGGCTTTCGCTGGAAGCGCAGGGCCACGCTTGGTGGGGATGGGAATAATCTGCTTTGGAAGGATAGGCTGAAACGCTACGCGTTTCTGGGAACCTGAGCCGAATTCAATCCGCCCGGTCTGGAGTTGAAACAAAATGCAAAAGAGAGGTTCCCATCGTTCCGCTTCCGGTCTCTATCTTAAGGTGCGCAATCTCGGCAGAGCAGCCTGCAAAGATTGATCATTTTTTAACACACTTTGATTATAGCAAGTTTTTTTTCTGTGTCAATAGATATTGATCATTTTTTATCAATATTTTTTGATCCCGGGAAAAGGGGAAAAAGCTATTTCTGTCCGGACAAAAATGGGCTATAATGGAGACAGAAAAGTGAAGGAGCGTGGGGGAACCATGGCGTTTTTTGAGAAGATGGGGAACTTCGCCAAGGGCGTAGCGGATAAGACGGGGGAATCCATCGAGATCAGCAAGTTAAACGGTGAGATTCGCAGCCAGGAGGGCAAAATTGCCGCTAGCAAGGCGGATCTGGGAGAATATGTCTGGAATTTGTATCAAAAGGACGGCAGCCTGGATGAATCCATCGTAAATATCTGCAAAATTATCGAGGAAGAGTACCAGAAGATTACCGATTTGGAGCGGCAGATCGCCGAGATTCGGGAACGGCAGCAGGCCAGAGCGGCTGCCAATAGCCCGATTTGTCCCCAGTGCGGCGCCAAGCTGGAAAAGGGAGCGCGGTTCTGCCCCGAGTGCGGAACCAGAATGGAGGAGCCCGCTCCAGCCGCTGGAGCTAAGTGTGTAGCCTGCGGCGCTCAGCTGGAGCAGGGGGCGAAATTCTGCCCTGAGTGCGGCGCGAAGACGGAGGAGGCTGCCTCGGCGGCGCCCAAAGCCTGTCCTCAGTGCGGAACGGAGTTGGAGGGGGCTACCAAATTCTGTCCCCAGTGCGGCGCCAAGCTGGATTAACCCATGAAGGAAGAAGCTTCGGCCGCTTGGGAAGCCTTGGAGCAGGAGCGGACGGCACTTTTGGCCCGCCGGCAGCGGCTATATGCTTTGACGGCTAAAAACGTCCTTTGCCAGAATCATGGCTCAGGGGCCTATGGAGAGGCAATGGCGGAGATCATTGGCATCGATAAGCGACTGCGGGAATTGCATATTGCTATGGAAGAACAGGAGCGGGGCTGAGCCCCGCTCCTTGATTTAAGACAAAATTAATTGTATCCCAGCGGAAATTTGTGTAAAATGAAAAATGCTGCTGGCATGCCCGGTAAAACTAAGGAAAGCTGCTGGAATTCTTTTTATGGATATTTTAAATTTTTTTTCCTTCCTGGGGCAGGAGGGGGCGCTGTTCATCGTGTCCATGCTACCCATTGTGGAACTGCGGGGAGCCATTCCACTGGGCGCCGCCCTGGGCATGCCATGGGGAACCACCTTCCTCATCGCTTTGATTGGAAACATCCTGCCGGTCCCCCTTTTGATCGTCTTTGGCAGGAAGATCTTGCATTGGCTTCAGGGCACCAAATGGTTTGGCGGCTTTTTCAACCGCTATGAGGAAAAGTTGGTGCGGAAGGCGCAGAGCGCTTTAAAGTATTCCGTGATGGGCCTTTGCCTCTTTGTGGCGGTGCCTTTGCCGGGAACGGGAGCGTGGTCCGGAGCCATCATCGCTGCCCTGTTGGATATCCGGATGAAGTATGCCCTGCCGGCGATTGTGCTGGGGGTATTCATTGCAGGAGTCATCATGACCTTGGGCTCCTACGGTGTGGTATCCCTGTTTCAGGGGATATAAAGAAGACCTTGGCCCGGTACTTGCGGGCCCTTTTAAAGGAGAAACGAGATGATCATACAAAAGATCGTCTATAGGGATCGGGAGATCGCTCTGATAGAGGGTTGTGATCCCATTGCGGATGGGCAATCCGCGCTGGATCTCATGGCAGCGGTGCGGTATGAGACGGGCTGTAATCGCATGGCCCTTCCCAAGGAGGCTTTTTCGGAGGATTTTTTTCGGCTATCCACCGGCTTATTGGGGGAAATTCTTCAGAAATACCAGAACTACGGGATGAAATTGGCGGTTTATGGGGATTACTCCGGCTATACCAGCAAGCCCCTTCGGGATTTTATCTATGAGAGCAACGAGGGAAGGGATTTCTTTTTCCTATCCACCCAGAAGGAAGCTTTGGAGCGGTTAGCCCAAGCAAAATAAAAAAAGAGCCTAAGGCTCTTTTTTTATTTTGCCGTTTCTATCTGTTGATGATGAGGTCGTCGAGGCTCCGTTTGGGAACGTAGTGAACATCGTTTTCATCCCGGTAGTAGTTGGTTTCGCCATTGGGGCCCACATCGGTGAGAACGATGGTTTCATCGGGCTTTCCGATGGCTACGATGAGGACGGGCGCTAGGTTCTCCGCCAGATTGAGCGCGGCCTTTACCTTTCCGGCGTCATAATTGCCGATCATACAACCACCCAGCCCCATTTCCACGGCGGCAAGGAGCATGGTCTGGGCCACAATGCCGATGTCTTTTTGGAAGCGGGGAATGGAGGGATTCAGGTTGGTGTCCTGACAGATCACCACAAAGCCGGTGGGACAGTGGCCGGGATGGGGAAGGGTCAGCTCCGGCAGCGCCCGTGCCCAGTTGGTGAGGGGCTGAAGCAGATCGAGCTCCTCCTGGGTATGAATGAGATAATAGCGCAGCGGCTGCATGTTGACGCTTGAGGGAGCCAGGCGGGCGCATTCCACCAGGTGAACCAGCTCTTCCCGGGTGACTTTGCGGCTTTCATCATAGCCGCGGTAACTGCGGTTTTTTTGTACCAGATCTTTGATCATTATAAATCCTCCTATTCCATGGCGACCCATTGGATCACCCGATCACAAAAAAGAATGCCATCCAGATGGTCGATTTCATGGCAGAAGCATTTGGCCAGATTCCCAGTCCCCACCAGGCGCAGAGGCGCTCCATTTTGGTCTAGGGCTTCCACCGTTACGATTTTGGGACGAACCACTTTGCCCCATCGGCCGGGCAGGCTCAAACATCCCTCCAGAACCTCCTGCTTGCCCTCTCGATGCACGATCCGAGGATTTACCAGCTGAATCAGGCCCTGGCCCATATCCAGCACCACCAGCCGTTTTAACATCCCAACCTGATTGGCGGCCAGCCCAGCGCCGTTGGGGGAAGCATACATGGTTTCCGCCATATCGGCTAAAAGGGAGCGGATATCGTCATCCACCTTTGGAACGGCTTTGCATTTCTTTCGCAGAGTGGGGTCGGGCAGGGTGCGGATCTCACGGATGGCCAAGAACTTCTTCCTCCTTTTTACATTTGAGTATACCAGCCCATAAAAACCGGTGCAAGAAAAAGGGCCGGTAAAACCAGGCCCTTCCAGTTATAGAATGCTGTGGATGAATTCCTTTACCCGGTTATCTTTGGGATTGCCGAAAAGCTCCTCCGGCCGCCCTTCTTCGATGATGCAGCCATCCCCCATGAACAGCACTTTGTCCGCGGCTTCCCGGGCAAATCCCATTTCATGGGTGACCACCACCATGGTCATGCGCCGGGCGGCCAGGTCCCGCATGACGGCTAAAACCTCTGCGGTGAGTTGCGGATCCAGGGAGGAGGTGGGCTCGTCGAACAGCAGCATATCGGGATCCATCATCATGGCCCGGGCGATGGCTACCCGCTGTTTCTGCCCTCCGGAAAGCTGGCCGGGATAGGCGGCTTCTTTGCCCACAAGGCCTACCATCCGAAGGTGCTCCATGGCGCGCTCCACCGCGGAGGCCCTGCTCTCCTTGCGCACATGAACCGGTGCGTAGATGAGGTTATCCAGCACCGAGATATGGGGAAATAAGTTGAAACTCTGGAACACCATGCCCATCTTGCCGCAGATACGGCGGCAGGTCTTTTCATCCTGATAGCTGCCGTCCCGCAAAATGGCCTCGCCCTCCACCAGGATGGAGCCGCTGTCGGCTCGCTCCAGGCCGATGAGGCATCGAAGCATGGTACTTTTACCCGCACCCGACGCTCCGATAATGGCCACGGTTTCCCCCTTTTCCACCGTAAAGCTGACGTCCCGCAGCACCGCTTCCGAGCCAAACGATTTTCCAAGCTGGGTTACACGGATCATCTCCATAGGGGCGCCTCCTAATAGTTGTATTTCCGCTCCAAGCGGCGGAACAGCACCGTTAGACCGTAGGTCATGATCAAATAAAAGCCCGCGGCCACCAGATATGCCAGGGCGTTGACGTCCCGGTTTACGGCGCTCTTGGCAAAGTACAAAACCTCCGTGATGCCGATGGCGGTGATGAGGGCGGTATCCTTCACAAGGGTGATGCACTCGTTGCTGATGGAGGGCAGGGATACCTTGAGCATCTGGGGCAACACGATGAGCCGTGTCGTCTTCCAGCGGGAAAAGCCCAGCACCTTTGCGGCTTCATATTGGCCCTTGTCCACCGATAGAATGCCGCCTCGGAAGATTTCACAGAAATAGGCGGCGTAGTTGAGAACAAAGGCCACGCAGGCCGATGTAAACCGGTCCATCACCAAGTAGGGGCCGATGCCCGGAATGGCGGTAATGCCATAGCAGAAGAAAAATAACTGTAGCAAAAGAGGGGTGCCTCGCATGATCCATACATACCCTCCGGTGATGGCCTTCAGCACACGGCTTTTGCCAATCCGTAGAAAGGTCAGTGCTAGCCCCAAAGGCATGGACAATAGAATGGTGATGAAAAACAGCCCGATGGTGTATTTTAGTCCCCCTGCCAGGGAGGCGCTCAGCTGTAACAGGTATTGGGCGCTCATAGCGTCTTACTCCTTTTATGACAGCACGGGGGCTTGCGGCCAAGCCGCAAGCCCCGCGAAACCGTTCTAATAATGGGGAATACGATTTAAAGTTATTCCTGTTCTCCCTGGTCGGTGGAGATGATATACCGTCCTACCACCTCGTCCACCACAAAGGCGTCCACCCGTCCGGCTTTCAGATCCATAAAGACCGTGACGTTGTCGGCCAGCTCCACAACCTCGGCCACCTGCTCAAAGACGGCGTTTTTCTTGAGGGCAGAAAGGGCGGTGGAACCCTTCTGCAGGCCAACTTTTTTGCCGGCAAGGTCAGCCACGGTTTTGATATCGGAATCGCTGGGCACGATGACGATCTGGCGGTTGGCCACATAGGGCTTGGCGAAGAACATGGCGGCTAGCCGGTCGTCATCGATGGACATTCCGTTCCAGATGCAGTCGATGCGGCCGGTGCTGAGTTCCATCTCCTTGGCGTCCCAATCGATGGGCTGCACCTCAAGGGTAACCCCCATGCGCTTGGCAACTTCGGTGGCAAGGTCGATATCAAAGCCGACGATGGTGTCGCTCTCATCCCGGAAGCCCATGGGCGGGAAGCTGTCGTCCAAGCCCAGAACCAGCTTGCCCTTGTTCTGGATTTTGGTCAGGGAATCGTCTCCGCTGGGGGCAGTGGATTCCTCCAGATAGGCCTGATCCTTCAGAAGGATATCCTCGCCAAACCATTTGTTGCTGATCTCGGCGGCGGTGCCGTCCTGGATCATCTCATCCAGATGCTTTTGTACCTCCAGTCCCAGAGCGATATCCTCATTGCGGAAGCCGATGCCGTATTGTTCGGCGTCCAGGGAATCCTCCAGCACCACATAGGTCTTCGCGCTGGTATCGGCGGGATTGTCTCCGCCACATCCGGCGGTGAGGGCGGCCAGCATCATGCCGGCTGCGCACAGAGCGGTGAACCTCAACTTTTTCATCACAGCGTACACTCCCAAATATAATTTAGCATAGTACAGCAATAGTGCAGTACTATGACAGTATATACGATGTGCACCGGTTTTTCCAGAGAAATTTTTGGGAAAGTGGATTTTTTTTTGCCCTTTCATGGATAGAATGAAGTAGAAATCCCTTGTGGTCGGTTAGATTTGTTGCAAAAAACCAGGGCATCTGGTATCATTTATCATATCGACTGTGTATTGGCCGGAGGGGCCGGTATAGGGGAATATAATCTGTTGCCGATTGGAGGCACCCAATGGAAATGGATCAGAGAATTGCCATTGCCACCGATAGCTCCTGCGATCTATCCGATGAGATTTTGGCCCAGTATGGGATCAGTATCATTCCGCTTCGGATTGTGTATGCGGACCGAGAGTACCGGGATCGGGTAGAGGTGGATGCGCAGTATGTGTACGAGCGCCTGGATGAGGAACTACCCACCTCCTCCATGCCCAGCCTCGATGATATCACCGCCACCTGGGATGCCATCGCGGATGAGGGCTACACCCATTTGCTGCAGATCTGCATCAGTTCGGGCCTTTCGGGGACCTATAACGCCATGCGGATGTGCGCCGAGGAATACACCCGGATGCAGGTGACGGTGTATGACAGCCGAACCCTGTCTATGGCTTTGGGGCTCATGGTATTGAGCGCTGCCCGAGAGATTCAAAAGAGCGGCAGCATCCCCAGGGCCATCGCACGGATGGATCGGATCCGTGGGAGCATGTTGGCGGCCTATGTGGTTCGCACGCTGGAATACCTCAGTAAGGGCGGACGAATCGGCAAGGTGGAGGGCATTGTGGGCACGTTGCTGCGCATCTGCCCGGTGATTTCCGTCAACGATGACGGCGTCTACTATCCCATGAGCAAAACGGTAGGGTATCGAAAATCCCTGGAGAGCATGAAAAAAGAGTTCAAGGCCCGCTTTACCGGTAAAGAGGTGGAGCTGGCGGTGGTTCACGGCGGAGCGGAAGCCCTGGCTCGGGATGTGGAGCGGGAGCTTAGGGGGGTTGCCAAGGTGAAGGAATCCTTCATCTCGGCGGTGAGCCCCGTGTTGGGGGCTCATACCGGACCAGGTCTCATCGGCATCATCGCCTTTGAGGTGTAGCGCCCCTTGCGATGGCCCGCGGCGGGTTCCAATCTGGAACCCGCCGTTTTTTTATTGCCAGCTATCCCACTTTCTCCTACTTTAGGCGAAATCAGCATTTTAACAGCAAACTGCGATATAGTGGGTTTGGGGTAAATCGTTTCTGCCATTTCATTGTCTATCCATTGAGGGGAAAATGCTTTCTAAAGAGGAGGAATGCTTTCTATTAAAAGTTGACCTCAACATAAGCCACTACCGGAAGCTTTCGGGGTATACACAGGAGGAGTCGGCAGAAGCCTCGGGACTCAGCCGTGCCTATATAGGCGAAATAGAAGCACTGAATTGTATCCGCATGCCAACGCTTCGGATCCTTTACAGAGTTGCTGTGGCTTGTGGCATTTTCCGGAAAAGCTTCTGGAGACCAAATAAAAGGCCGCCCCAGGGCGGCCTTTTTTGATGCGGCGTTAGTCCGTAATCAGGATTTTTATGGGCGTGCAGCTCCCGCTGTTGCAGTCGCTTTCCGAGACGCTGCAGGCCGCGGCGCCGATCCGCAGATCCATCTCCGCTTTGAAAACGATCCGATCGCCCGGTTTGGAGAGGGGGCGTTTGACGCAGATGCTGCCATCTGGCTGGATCTCCGTATACATAAAGAGATTGATGGGATGGATGATCGGCCTTGCCCTTCCTAGGCAGCCATTGATGTTTTCCAGACAGTTGGGATGTCCTGCGCCGTTGTGGTAGAAAAAATCGTACATTTCCGGCCGGCAGCATGGATGTAAAAGGTCGTGCTCACCAACCTCATCTTGAAGCACTTGAAACATGGGGCGGTAAAGATTGGAATAGAGATGGTTCCCAACGGATATGCGCAGGGATTCGTTGCAGTCGATGGTAACGCCGGGGGATAGAAACTCCTCTGGATTTTCCGCGGACTCCGCAAAGAAATCTACAACCTGTCCTCCCTCAAGATCGATTACAGTTATGGTTTGTCCCATGAGTACGTCGATTGCCCGTCCGCAGCAAGCGGGTATGGTGTATTTCTGTGCCATTCTTGTATCTCCCGATTGATATAGTGTTTATTAATTATATCATGGAAAGCATCCGGAACGCTTGGTGGCAAGGATCATTTTTGATCCCCATTCATCCGCCGGGTGAACACCCAGACCGCCAGCCCCAGAAAAGCGACGCCGTAGCCCAGCACCCACCAGAGGTGGGGAAATACGCCAGCAAGGTTTCCATGAAGGGCTGCCAGGCCCGCCTCCACCGCGTGTACAAAGGGCAGCGCATTTGCTACCCCTGAAAACACACCTCCTACCAGGTTGAGATCAAACCAGGTGCCGGACAGCCAGGCGGTGATGTTGGTCAAAAGCGCGCCGCAGATACCGCCCACCTGTTTGTCGGTGAGAAGACAGCCGCACAGCAACCCCAGTGCGATGAACAGCACCGATGCCGGAAGCAGGATCAGCGCGCTCCAAAGGACGTTAACGGTTAAAGGCAACCCCAGTATACCCGCCACCAGAAAGCAGAGGAGAATCTGGGCGGCGGCCATGGGCAGAAGGGGAAGGATGTAACCCAGGATGAACTCCCCCGGATGAAGGGGGGAGATGAACAGCCGCAGCATAAAGGAGCTGGTTCTGTCCTTAGCGATGAGTACGCCGGAAAATAGGGATACAAAGGATAGGCCAAAGACCGCTACGCCGGGCGTAAGCTGATCCAGGGTAAACAAGGAAACCGGGATGTTGGCCTGGATGGCCGTCAACAGCAGCAGCAGGATCACCGGAAAGCCAATGCCGAATATCAAGTTTAGCTTATCCCGAATCAGCTCTTTCCAGTTGCGAGATGCAAACGCTATGAGCTTCATAGAGATTCCTCCTTTTCGCAGAGGGATACAAAGGCCTCCTCAAAGTTGGGAGCCTTTGTCTGCGCCATCAACTCACCCACGGTGCCCACCGCCCGAAGCCGTCCTCGTGCCATGACGGCGATCCGGTCGCATAGGGATTGAGCCTCCTCCATGTAATGGGTGGTCAGGATGACGGTGACCCGGCCTTTTAAGCTGCGAATGATTCCCCATAGCTCCCGGCGGGCCAGTACGTCCAGGCCCAGGGTGGGTTCGTCCAGGAATAGAATCCTTGGCCGGGTAATCAGCGCCATGGCGATGCTAAGCCGCCGTTGCCAGCCTCCCGAGAGGGTTTTCGCCTTCTGTTTTTCCACCTCCGTTAGTCCCATGGAAACCAGCATTTCCTGGACTCGCTCCCGGGCCTGTGCTCCGGGGCTTCCATAGATACCGGCCATGAGCGCCAGGTTTTCCGCCACCGATAAATTGGGGGCAACGGCGGTTTCCTGGGGGGAGACGTTGATCTTCTCCTTTACCCGGTGGGGAGCGGTAAGAATGCTGTCCCCCAATAGAAGGGCGTCCCCCGCGGTGGGGCGACATAGACAGGACAGCATCTTAATGGTGGTGGATTTGCCGGCGCCGTTGACCCCCAACAGGCCGAAGAGCTCTCCCTCCCTGATGTCAAGGGTCAGGTGGTCTACCGCCGTATGCTGTTCGTACACCTTGGTAAGGGCACGAATCTCTAGGGCGTTCATTTGGTTTCCTCCTCCCGGACGGTCTCCTGGACCACCTGGGCAAAATTTGCAAGTTGCTCCGTTGGAGCGGCTTCCTCTCGATAGGTTCCCTGGAAGATGGCGTCCGCCATAGCGGCAAAGAAGGAGGGCCGGTGCATAGCGATTCCCCGTCCTGGGTGAGCCATCAGCAAGAGGGAATCCCCGGGCCCAATGCCAAACATCTCCCGAACCTCCTTGGGAATCACGATTTGCCCCTTGGGCCCCAGCTTTACGGTGCCCATATAGGGTTCCGGCTGCCGCTTGTTCTCCACGATACATCTCTCCAATGGTAAGAATAGTATTACTTTTCATATAAATCATACCATTGTTTTGGCTGAAGTCAAGAAAAATCCATGAAAAAAGGGCCCCCAAAGGCCCCTTTTGCACGAGGTTGCGCGCTACTCTTCATCGGTGGTATAGCAGGCTACGATCTCCCCATAGAAGGCGGTATGATAGTCGTTGCCAGGATAGCTTTTTTCCCGAATCTCTTCCTGAAGCAGCATGGGTTCGAAGGTCTGGCATGCTACCACTTTGCACTCAAAATGCAGGCCGCATTGTGCTACAATGGGGGTTTTTACCACCTGTCCAGGAGCGGCAGTAAGACCGGTTGCCGCCCATTTATCGCCGTCACGGCCGGATTTGGTGCCGCAATAGGCTAATTCCTTTTTCAAAGGATTTTTTGTGGGCACGCTGACGGTAAACTCCATATCCCGACGGAGTAGGGGAAAGGTATGCCGCTGGGGCCGGACTACCGTAAGAAAGATGCCTTTGTTCCACATGATTTCCACGGCACCCCAGCCGATGGTCATAGGATTGGCATCCCCCATCTTTCCGGCGGTGAGAAAGGCTCCGCCCTGGGAGAAAGCCTCCAAAACCCGGTTGGCCGTCTGGGTATAGTCCAGTTGTTTCATGTTTATCTCCTCCGTTCTTTTCGATAACCTTATTAGTATACCATAAAATACACGGGAAAAGACCGGCAGAACCTACAAAAAACACCAATATGGTTTTGTTTGATTGGTATAAATGGGTGGATTTCCCGGGAGCCTCATAGTATAATAAATTTATCAAAATAGGACCGGTTTGGTAGACGGTCCCAATGGAGGTAACGGATGAAAATTCGCATCTTTGATTCCAGGGAAGAATGCCTTGTGGCGGGGGCCTGGGCCTTTATCAGGTATGCCCTCAACAACCCGGAGGGAACCATCGGCCTCTGCACCGGATCCACCACCGGCCCCATCCATGAGATGGTGGCGGATATCTATCGGAAATACCCCTTCGATGTTTCCCGGCTGCACACCGTAAACGCCGACGAGTTTCTCACCCCCAAGGGAAGCCCTGTCACCCTGACCATGCGTACCACCATGAAAAAGGATCTGTTTGACGCCCTAGGCATCGATGAGGAGCGGGGCATGCTTCCGGACAGCACCGCCGAGGATGGCGACGCCGAGGCCCTCAAATATGAGGAGCGCATCAAAGCTGTAGGCGGCGTAGGCTTGCAGATGCTGGGTGTGGGCCCCGACGCCCACCTGGGTTTCTGTCTTGCGGGAACCTCCTTTGACAGCGTCTGTCATAAGCGGGCGGTTTCCCCGGCCATCGAGGAGATCATCGTCAACAAGTATAAGTTCGATCGCTCCATGGGCCCCTTCTATGGCATTACCATGGGGCTGAAGACCTTTATGCAGGGCAAAGAGATGCTGCCTATTGTCTGCGGCGCCAGCAAGGCCGAGGCGGCTGAGAAAGCCATCTTTGGCCCGGTGACGGAGGAGGTTCCCGCCAGCATTTTGCAGCTGCACCCCAACTGCACCTGGTATATGGACCGGGAGGCGGCGGCCGGCATCATCGGCCGGGTTAATCCCGATGGCACCCCCATGAAATAACGCCCGTTTGCCGGGTGAATAGGAGGAGTTCAGTCATGAGAATCCGTATTTTTGATTCCAGTGAAGAGTGCAGGACTGCCGCGGCCTGGCGGGCCGTCGGTTATATGCTAAAGGAGCCCTGCGGCGCCATCGGCCTCTGCACTGGAAGCACCACCGGCCCTATCCATGAGATGATCGCTGAGATCTACCGGAAAAATCCCTTTGACGCTTCGGGCATTCACACCGTCAATGCCGATGAATTTTTGACTCCCCAGGGCGAGGGGTATGACGGTCCCATCATCACCATGCGCCCCGGCATGGAAAAAACCCTTTGGTCGGTGCTGGGCATCGATGAGAACCATGCCCATATGCCGGACGCCAATCCCAAGGACTGGGAGGCCGAGGCGGAGAAGTATGAGGCCACCATCCGGGAGATCGGAGGCATTGGTCTGCAGATGCTGGGTGTGGGTCCCGATGCTCATCTGGGCTTTTGCCTGCCTGGAACCCCCTTTGGCACCATCTCCCATGTCGCCCCCATCTCCCAGGTGCTGACCGAGAGCAGCATTGTAGGGGGGACCCGCCAGGTAAATCCCAAATGGGGTCCTTTCTATGGCATTACCATGGGCCTTAGAACCTTTATGCAGGGCCGGGAGCTGCTACCCATCACCGTTGGCGCCAGCAAGGCGGAAGCGGTGGAAAAGGCCATCTTAGGGCCGGTGACGGAGGAGGTCCCTGCCAGCATTTTGCAGTTGCATCCCAACTGCACCTGGTATATGGACCGGGAGGCGGCAGCCGGCATCATTGGCCGCATCGATGAGAACGGCGTCCGTATCAAATGATGGATTTGGCGGGGGAAAGAAGAAATCCGCTCGCCTGGAACAACCAAATATAAGGAGGACACCCATGAAGATCAGGATTTTTGATTCCCGAGAAGAGTGCCTTACCGCCGGAGCCTGGGCGTTTATCAAATACGCCCTTGCCCATCCCGATGGAACCATCGGCTGCTGCACAGGAACCACCACTGAACCCATCCATGAGATGATCTCCGAAATCTATCGGAAGAACCCCTTCGACGCGTCCGGACTTCATACCGTCAACGCAGACGAATTCCTTACCCCTAAGGGATACGACAAGGGCCTTCTGACCATGCGCCCCCGGATGCAGAAGGGACTGTGGGATGCGCTGGGCATCGAGGGCGACCGGGCCAATATGCCCAATCCCGACCCCGATGATTGGGAAGCTGAGGCGGCCCGTTACGAGGCACGCGTGCGGGAACTGAAGGTTGGTTTGCAGATGTTGGGTGTGGGTCCTGACGCCCATCTGGGTTTCTGTCTCCCTGGGACCCCCTTTGATAGCGTGAGCCATGTGGTGAAGCTGTCCGATACCATCCAGAACGATATGGTGCAGAACGAGGGAGTGGATCCCAAATGGCTGCCGCTCTCTGGAATCACCATGGGTCTTAAGACCTTTATGCAGGGGCAGATTACCATGCCCATAGTCTCGGGCTCCCACAAGGCTGAGGCCGCTGCCAATGCCATTCTGGGGCCGGTGACGGAGGAAGTGCCCGCCAGCATTCTGCAGCTGCACCCCAACTGTACCTGGCTCCTGGACCGCGAGGCCGCTGAGGGCATCATTGGCCGCATTACCCCCGATGGGGTTCGTATTAAATAACGGCATCAAATAACCATATACAATAGGAGGAGAACCACAATGAAAATTAAAATTTACGACTCCCGCGAAGAGTGCCTGGTCGCCGGCGCATGGGCTTTTATGCGGTACGCCCTGAACCATGAGAATCCGGTAATCGGCGTCTGCACCGGCACCACCACCGAGCCCATCCATCGGATCGTGGCTGAAATGTACAAGAAGAATCCCTTCGATGCCTCCGGCCTCCATACCTTTAACGCCGATGAGTATTGCTCTCCCAAGGATGCCGGCGTGGTGTGCTCCATGCGGCCCCGGATGGAAGGCGATCTGTGGGGCCCTCTTTCCATGGACGACGCCCATTGCCATCTTCCCAATCCGCTGGCCGAGGACTGGGATGCCGAGTGTGAAAAGTATGAGGCGGAGATCCGTGCGGTAGGCGGTATCGGCCTGCAGATGCTGGGTGTGGGCCCCGATGCGCACCTTGGCTTCTGTCTGCCGGGCACCTCCTTCGGCACTACCACCCATGTAACCGCTCTGTCCGAGACCGTTACCGGCAACATGTGCCGCCGGTTTGATCTGGACGCCGCAAAATATGGCCCCTTTAACGGCATCACCATGGGCCTGAAGACCTTCATGCAGGGCAAGATCACCCTGCCCATCACCGTAGGAACCAGCAAAGCGGAAGCCGTAGCCAACGCCATTCTGGGACCGGTGACGGAGGCGGTGCCCGCCAGCATTCTGCAGCTGCATCCCAACTGCACCTGGCTGATGGATAAGGAAGCCGCTGAGGGCATCATTGGCCGGATCGACGAGAACGGGGTTCGCATCAAATAGTCAGCCGAGACAAGGGGGCCTTTAAAAGGCCCCCTTTTTTTTCTGGAAAATAACAGGGAAAAAACAAGGAACGATGGAAAACCTGTAAATGCAACAACCAATCAAACGCACAAGAGCAAACAATGGGTATTGTTTCTTGGTGATTTTTGTGCTATTGTTTTAGATGGGACAGCCAATGGCGTCCCGGAAGAATCAATAAAGAAATGGAACGGTGATGGCAGTGAAGACGGTGGTATGTGAAACCCTAGAAAAATGGACCAATGCGGTGGCGGATGAGATTCAGAAAGCAGTGGAGGAAAAGCCCGACCTCACCATGATCCTTGCGACGGGGTCCACTCCGGAACCGGTCTATGATGAGCTGGTAAAACGGTGCAAGGAGGGAAAGGTGTCCTTCCGGGATCTGCATTCCTATAACCTGGATGAATATGTGGGCCTTCCCGCGTCCGATGTAAACAGCTACCGGTATTATATGGAGAACCGGCTGTTTCGGCATATCGACGCCGATCCCAAGAACCTCCATCTGCCCAACGGCATGGCGGCGGATATGGAGCAGGAGAGCCGGGACTATGAGAACGCTCTGGCCGCTAGAGGGTACGCCGATTTTGCCATCTTGGGCATGGGAATGAACGGCCATATCGGATTTAATGAACCCGGAACTTCCGCCGATCAGAAGACCCATGTAGTGGAGCTGACCCAGAGCACCATTGACGCCAACAGCGTCAACTTCAATTCTCCCGAGGAGATGCCCCATAAGGCCATCACCATGGGCCTTTATACCATCTTGCAGAGCAAGACCATCCTTTTAATGGTGCGGGGAGCGAAAAAGGCCGAGATCCTGAAGGCGGCGCTTACCGGCCCCGTGACGGAGCAGGTGCCCGCAAGCCTTTTGCAGAAGCATCCCGATGTTATTGTGGTGGCGGATGCTGAGGCAGCGGCTCTTCTGTAAGCCGAACCGAAAAAGCGCCCATGAACCAGAGGGTTCATGGGCGCTTTTTGTACGTTACGGTTATTTCCGGCGGCCGTTCCAATCCTTTAAGATCTCTTGATAGTTGTTATAAACCTGTTTCACCACCTTGTCCCAACCCAGGGGCAGAGTCTCGCTGGCCCGGCGGCCCACCTGCTCCAAAAGGGGCCGGTCCGTTGCGATTGCACAGAGGGTATCACAGATGGCTTGAGGGGTTTCTGCGCAGAGGAAACCGTTATCAAGATGGGCGATCCCCTCGGCGGAGTTGGATCCGGCAATCAATAGGGATGGGGTGCAGACGGCGGCCGCTTCCCGAACCACCAGGGGCGCGTTGTCATAGATGGAGGGGAAGAGAAAGAGGTCGGCAGCTACAAAGATGCTGCGGAGATAATCGCGGTCCAAAACGATTCCTGTAAAGATGGTATTTTCCTCCAGTCCCAGCTCTCGACAGAGGGCTTGGAGGTCGCTCAGCGCTACCCCGGTACCCACAAAAACCATGCGGAAGTCATTGCCCAGTTCCTTATAGCGTGCAAGACTTTCGCAGATGAGGCGCAGGTTTTTCTGCCAAATCATTTGTCCTACGAATAGAAACACCGGCAATTCTCCCAGTTTCAATTCCTGCCGTACTCTTGCCCGGCGCTCCTTGGTATCGGCGGGAACGCCCACATCGGTTCCGTTGGGCACCACGGTGATTTCGCCCTGATAGCCATAGTCCCGGAGGGTTTGGGCGGTGGCGGCATTGACGCTCCATACGTAGTCGGCGGAGTGAAAAAAGCGGATGACGTATTTGACTCCCAGCCGTGCCATCCGATCGCTGCCGGTAGCCTCTTTGAAATCATCGTAAAACTTGGAGTGGAACGTAGCCACAAGGGGCACGTCCAGCTTCCGCGCTAGGCGCGCGGCCTCCCGGCCGGCTCCGAAGGGGGAGTGGGCGTGGATGATATCAAAGGAGACGTCCCGGATATAGCGGCGATAGGCAACATCCACGCTGGGCAAGCCAAACCGGTAGGGGTCCCGTTTGGGGACCTTGATGGACTGGAACCGGTAGACGTTGAACGGATCCTGGTCCAGGTATCCAGGCATTCGGGGGGCCACCACACAGCAGCTGCCATATGCTTCATCCAATACCCGAGCATAGTTTTTTACCACTGTTACGACGCCATCCACAGCGGGGAGGTAGCTGTCGATGTATTGGGCCATTTGCAATCCCATGGGCGAGTTCCTCCTGGTAGATACATACTATTCTTTATAGTTTACTGGATTTCCGTGCATGTTGCCAGCATCCGAATGGAAAGCCGAAGATAAGTTCAAAAAGAAAAAAATTCTAGACAGGTTTTCTAAAGGATAATCCGAATGAAAATGGACAATCCTAAAAATGATAAATTATAGAAAAGAATCGTTCTTGCTAAAGCATTAATCCAGAGAAAAATCAAATTTCCCTTCTCATGTATAAAAGCGGATATGGTTTTCCTTGCTCATCTAATTCAGTTCTTTTATAGACCTTAAATCCCATATGTTCATAAAAACCTTTTGCTTGAGGATTCTGTTCATTCACCGCAAGTTCATTTATATTGAACTTTTCAACTCCATAATTTAATAATTGTTTTCCAATTCCCTGTCCTCTATTTTTAGCTGCAATAAATAGCATTTCTAACATTTGATGATTGATCCCCATGAATCCAATGGGTCTGTTGCTTTCGTCGTTGAAAAGAATTAAATAAGAAATTTCTTTTAGTGCTTGTGGGACATATTTTTTGATATTCTCAATTTCTTCGTTAGATAAAAATAGATGCGTTGCTCTAACGGAGCTTTCCCAAACTTTTAGTAATTGCTCAACCAATACGTTGGTTCTGTCTTTTACCTCTACGATGTTCATGTAATTTACCTATAAATCGTAACTTATTTTGATTATATCAGATGTAGGATGGCATATAAAGGTGATTAAAAGGGCCCAATGATTTCGGGTATAGGACTATGTTGGGCGAGAAGACCCCAAAAAGAACGGCCCCACGCAGGGGGCCGTTCTTTTTGGTAAGTTCTTATCCTTCTTTGGGAAGGGAAGCAAAGTTGCAGGTCATCCAGGGCGTTAGGGCATCCAAGGCGCCGACGCCGTACAACCCCTCGAACATCTCCCGGGCGGCGTTCAGGATGGAGCGGCACTGGGGGTATTTTGAGAGCACCGAAATGAAGGAGCAGTAAAGGTGGCACATGTGATAGTCCCACCCCATGACCTTGCCGGCAGCTGCCGCCCGCTCTTGGACGAGTTCTTCTGCGGCCTTGTGGTCAAGATCGTCCTGCCAGTGCATCTCGCAGCAGCCGTCTCCCCGGGTCAGCAGCTTGGTGACCGTTAGACGCAGCTCCGGATTGAAGCCGTGAAGCAGGGCAACATCCACGTCGTTGCAGTAGTAAAGGCCTTCCTCCAGCATGCCGTGCTTTTCCCATGCGGCGTGCCAGGGGCAACTGGAGCTCAGGGAAACGTAATAAGCCGGCATGGGGTCGGCTTTATAGGCGGGATGCTGGTGAGCGGCCCCAGGGGTGACCACCTGCCATTCCCGGGTGGCGTTATAGGTGGCCATGTCCAGGGGCAGGCCGGCGGCTTTGGCCCGCATGGCCATGCGGGCACCCCGCTGGTTTCCGTATAGGATGACCGCTTCCCGTACAGCGGCGGGGCCCTGTTCCTCCAGGGTGGAAAGGGTACAGCGGGCAAGGCATCCGAAGAGCGCCGCATGGTGCTCCGCATCCAAAATCAGGGGCTGCTTGTTTTGCATGGAAATCCTCCTTTATTGGGTCGTCACAATCTGGAAAATGATACTTATATTATAAGCCCAAAGCCTTTTTGCCGCAACCGAGGATAGCTGGCGGGATGTGATACCAGGGCAGGGAACGAAAATTTTGCGCAAAAGAATGGCTTTCCCTCCAAATGGTTAGACTAGAAAAGCTGGAAAAATTGGTAGAAAAGGGGTTGACAAGAGGGCGGAGGATGGATATACTTTAATTGAAAATAATTCTCATTATTGTTAGGAGGACCGATGGAACGGAGAATGACCAGACAGCGGCGGCTGATTCTGGATGCCGTCAACAGCACCACCGGCCATCCTACGGCGGATATGGTCTATCGAATGTTGCAGGAGCGAGGAACCGGGATCGGTTTGGCAACGGTATACCGAAACCTCAACTACTTGGCCGAGGAGGGCGTGATCCGCAAGGTGACCACTCCCCACAGCTCCGATCACTTCGATGGCGATACCAGGCCGCATTACCATGCGGTATGCCAGTCCTGCGGTGAGGTGGCCGACGTTTTTCTGGAACCCGAGGGAGCGTTGATCCGGCGGGCGGAGGAAGCCTGCGGATATCAATTACGGTCCCATGAGGTAATATTTTACGGTTTATGTAAAAAATGTCGTGACAAAATCAATGGAGGGAATTAAGATGAAAGTGAACTACTATCGGTGCAATCTCTGTAAGAAGATCGTAGAAGAAGTGGTAACTGGCCCCGGCAAGCTGGTTTGCTGTGGACAGGACATGGAGCTGTTGGTGGCCAATACCACCGACGCGGCTACCGAAAAGCATGTGCCCGTGGTTACCATTGATGGCAACCGGGTTCATGTAAGCGTGGGGGATGTGGCCCATCCCATGACGGCGGAGCACAGCATCCAGTGGATCTCCCTGGTGACGCCCACTGGCGTTCTGCGGAAGAACCTGAGCCCCGACGCCGCCCCTGAGGCCGACTTCTATACCGACGAGAAGGTGCTGGACGTTTATGCTTGGTGCAACCTCCACGGCCTGTGGAAAGCTGCCCTGTAACATAACGTACGGAACAAAAAAACAATCTAAGGAGGAAGACAAACCATGGAATTGAAAGGATCCAAGACTGAAGCCAATCTGCTTGCCGCTTTTGCTGGGGAGTCCCAGGCCCGGAATAAGTACACCTACTATGAGTCCAAGGCCCGGAGCGAGGGGTATCAGCAGATCGCCAATATCTTCGCTGAGACCGCTGCCAACGAGAAAGAGCATGCCAAGATTTGGTTCAAGCAGCTTCATGACGGCGCTGTGCCCGATACCCTCACCAATCTGAAGGATGCTGCTGCCGGCGAGAACTATGAGTGGACCGATATGTATGCTACCTTTGCCAAGGAGGCCAAGGAAGAGGGCTTCACCAAGCTGGCTTACCTCTTTGAGGCCGTAGGCAAGATTGAGAAGGAGCATGAGGAGCGGTACAACACCCTCATCGCCAACATGGAGCAGGGCCGCGTCTTCAAGCGGGAGCAGCCTGTGGTTTGGATCTGCGGCAACTGCGGCCACATCCACACCGGCGACACCGCCCCCGAGATCTGCCCCGTTTGCGATCATCCCAAAGCGTACTTCGCCATCAAAGCTGATAACTACAAATAAGCGAGTTTGGAACGGCCCGGTGGGAAAATCCCATCGGGCTTTTCTGTATTTTGTGGTAGAATAAAGGACAGCGACGAAAAAAGGAGGAATCCGGGTGCGGGTTGCTTGGATACCAAACAATGAGGAGATTCCCAGCGTGATTTCGGGATTGGACGCTTTGCTGCCGGAAGCGGTGCGGGCCCTAGGGGAGCGAGCGCGAGCGGGGGAGACCGTGGCGCATCTGCCCCTTTCTGCCGAGGGGAAGCGGATGTATTCCCTCCGATCGGCGTTTTATATGCTGTCCCGAATGGGCTATCAAGAAACACGGCTTTTCTGGGAAGGAGAGGATTCTCCCAAAGAGCCCCTGGCAAAGCTGCTACGGCAAGGGGACGTGGAACCGGTGGGAGAACGCTTGGAGCGGCCTTATACCATCTATGGCCGGGTAATCCATGGACGGCAGGTGGGCCGGGCAAAGCTGGGGATTCCCACCGCTAACCTGCGGATAACGGGACGCCTTCTGCCGGAGGGCGGAGTGTACTTGAGCCGGGTTTGGTTGGGCGACCGGGCCTTTTTAGGGGTGACCAACCTGGGCCAGAATCCTACGGTGGGGGAGACGGGATTTCTCTCGGTGGAAACCCATATCCTAAACTTTGAGGGAAATCTCTACGGCAAGCTTCTGGAGGTTGGGTTCATCCGACGGCTTCGGAGAGAGCAGCGCTTTTCCGGATTTGACGAGCTGAGCCGGGTGATCCATGGGGACATGGAAACGGCCCGTAAGATGGGAAAGGATTTGCCGGCTTTTGCCTGCCGGCGGGAGCGGACGGTTTTGCTGGAACATATGGATCAATAAATAAAGAGCGGCCTTCGGGCCGCTTTTATGGTTTTGGATGGTCCAGTCCCGCCCGGATTGCCTGCTGGTGTTGAAGCCGCCGCGGGATGGTATAACGCCGTCCGTTTTTGATGAAATGGGTGCCGGTTTGCTTGAAGGCGAAGGGAATACCATAGGCAAGACATTGCTGCCGGATGGCCACCACCCATTGATAGGACAGATCCCGTCCATGAGGGCCGGATTCCCCGCCCACCGATACCTTTTTCAGAAGCTGGGGGTTAAGGTAGGCGGTTAGGTTCAGGTTCTCTAAAAGGGGTTCGCAGTTGATGGCCCGGTAGCGGAGGGGAAGGCTTAAAAATACCGGCAGGCGGCGATCCGCCTCGGCCTGGTTTTCTACGGTGCAATAGAGGCGTACGTTGGGATAGCCCTGGCCCCAATCCAGGGGCAAATTGACGTAGAACCGTTGAGGACGCTTGGTAATGATGGCGAAAGTGAGATCCGGCCGAGCTTTGATCATGCTCCAGGCCTCTAGCCGCCAGGGATCCGCCTCTGGAAGAAAGAAATCCGAGGTGCCGCAGGTGAATACCGGACTATTGCAACGCAGCTTATAGTTGCCCTGCCGATCCCGGCGGAGGGGGAGGTCAAAGGACTTGGTTTTTTCCACCACCGAGCTATCCTTGCCGTAAGCGGCATCCCGGGCGTAGACATAGCAGTTGGTGCAGCCCGGGCTGATCCTATGGCAGCCGTGCCAAGGGCTCCACATCTCCATCTCAGATGGAGCGGCCAAGGGCTTCCGCCTCCTGGAGCCAATGGGTTCCTTGAATGGCTCCCTTTTCTCCCAGGCCGCCGGCCTTGATAATGCCCCGATCTTGGACCTTCCAGAACCGGATGGTATCCCGGTAGATTTTGAGGGGAGCGTCAAAGACGGCGCTTTCGGGGGCGTCCCCGGCCGTCAGGAGAAGAACGCTTTCCCGGATATGGGATTTATGCTCTTCGGAGAGGGAGCCAAAGCAATAGGTCCGGTCCAAAAAGGCTTTTAGCTGGGCGGTGAGGCAGGAGAAATACACCGGACTTGCCAGGGCCAGAACATCTGCCTCTTGAAAGAGCGGATAGGCTTCTGTCATATCGTCCTTCTGGATGCAGGGACGGCCTTGGCTCCAGCATAGATCGCAGCCGAGACAACCTCCGATGCGCTTTTGTGCGGCGGAAAAGAGCGTCACATGATGTCCAGCTTTCTGCGCCCCTCGTGCGAAGGCCTGGGCCAGCTGGTCACTATTGCCATTCCGACGGGCGCTACCCGTTACCACAAGAATCTTTTTAGACATGGAATTCCCTCCTTTTCTTTATTTTATCGTCATTGGCAAGCCGGCACAAGAGGAAGGCTGACGTACCCCGTCGTGTGGACCGGCGGGAACGCAAATGGAATTCGGAATTCTTTTAAATGCGAAAGAGCCTACAAAATGGTGGGAAAGGGTGCTATAAT
Organism: Bacillota bacterium; assembly: GCA_003150225.1. Taxonomy (GTDB): domain Bacteria; phylum Bacillota; class Clostridia; order Christensenellales; family QAND01; genus QAND01. The sequence goes on along the minus strand of QAND01000005.1, from coordinate 50,771 downwards.
TTATAGGAATTTACTATCTATAAATGGGGTTTGTTTTTAGCGCTTTTTTGGAGGCGCTGATGGCCTATGCCGATAAACTATGAGAAAAGAGGATGAAGCGCATGGATCGGATGGAACAAAAAATACTGGAACGCATTGACCAGAACCGGGAGAAAATCATCGCCTTTGCCCGGGATATCTATGATCACGCCGAGCTGGGCTACAAGGAGTATCGTACCGCCGGCAAGTTTGTGGAGGCTCTTCGGGATACGGGCATCACCGAGATCCAGGAGAAGCTGGCTGTGACCGGCGTAAAGGGGTATCTGTCCGGCGGACAGGAGGGCCCTACCGTAGCCCTCATTGGGGAATTGGACGCCCTTGCCATTCCCAACCATGCCCATGCCTGGGCCGAGACCGGCGCCGCCCACTGCTGTGGCCACCATGCCCAGATGGCAGGCGTTATGGGCGCGGCGCTCGCCTTGACGGATCCGGAGATCGCCGAGGCCTTAGCTGGCCGGGTGGTGTTCTACGCTGTACCCAGCGAGGAGTGCGGCGAGGTGGACTTTAAGAAGAGTCTGATGGATCAGGGCATTATCCGCTACCTGGGCGGCAAGTGCGAGCTGATCCGCATCGGTGCTTTTGACGATGTGGACATCAACGTGGTGCATCACACCGTTACCGAGGATAAGGTCATCATTGGGTCGGCCACCAACAATGGCTTTACCGCCAAAACCATCAATTATAAGGGCGTGGCTACCCATGCGGCAGGTTCTCCCCACAAGGGCGTGAACGCGCTGAATGCCGCGACCTTGGGCATCACTGCCGTCCAGTTCCAGCGGGAAACCTTCCAGGATAAGGATACCGTCCGCATTCATCCCATCATCACCCGGGGCGGGGATTTGGTCAATGTGATCCCCGATGACGTGGTGGTGGAGACCTTGGTCCGGGCCAACACCATGGAGATGGTTATGGACGCCGATAAGAAGACTGATCGGGCCTTCCGGGCGGGCGCCCTTGCCGTGGGCGCGGGATGCGAGATCGTCACCATGCCGGGGTATTTGCCCACCATCCCCTTGGAGAATATCGACGCGCTTAACCAGGCCGCCGAGACCATCAAGGAGGCCTATCCCTATGAGATGACCTGGGCGGGGGAGAAGGACCACTCCACTGGCTCCACCGATGTAGGCGACCTGACCCATATCATGCCTACCATGGAGTTCCGCACCGGCGGCGCATGCGGCGGCGGGCATCAGGTGAATTATGACATCGCAGATGAGGAGCTGGCCTATATTGTTACCGCTAAGATCTTCGCGCTGACCGCCTATCATCTTTTGAAGGACGGCGCCAAGCTGGCTCATGAGTTAAAGGACGGCTTTACTCCCAAGCTCACCAAGGAAGCGTATCTTGCGTATATGGAGAGCATGAACAAAACCGAAGTGATTGAGATGGACGCCCCCAAGGCGTAAAGCAAACCTGCTAAATATCTCCGCCCATGGGAAAAACCGGTTTCGTCCCTTCAAAATGAAGGGACGAAACGGCGGAGTTTTCACTATTTGGGCTGGTTTCAGTTTGACAAAGCACATATAAAATACTATAATTCTATTTGGCTATTTTTTCACATAAAGGTCTTGTTTTGTCCTTTTTTGTAGGTTGACATTCCGCCATGGCTCTGCGACATAAAGAGGGGATTATGGCGTAAAAGTAAGCGATAGAGTTGGAGGAAATGAAGCATGGTTAACATCAAAATCAATGGTGTTCCGATGCAGGCGGCAGAGGGGTCTACCGTATTGGAGGCCGCCCGTGCAAACGGGATTAAAATTCCTACCCTTTGTTACCTGAAGGATGTGAACGCCATTGGCGCCTGCCGGGTTTGTCTGGTGGAGATCAAGGGCGCAAGAGCTCTTGCCGCCGCCTGCGTGATGCCCATCAACGAGGGGATGGAGATCTATACCAACACAGATAAGGTCCGCAAGGCCCGGAAGTTTGTGGTAGAGCTCATCCTGGCTGATCATGACCGGGCCTGCCTCACCTGCCCCCGCAACGGCAAGTGCGAGCTTCAGGCTTTGGCCGAGGAGCTGGGTATCGACGATATCAAGTATGAAATGCCCAAGAAGAACCTGCCTTTGGATTTGGCGTCTCCCTCCATTGTGCGGGATCCCAATAAATGCATTCTGTGCAAGCGCTGCGTAGCGGCCTGTAACGAGGTACAGCAGATCGGCGCTATTGGCATCCGGAACCGCGGCTATAAGAGCGATATCGGCGTGCCCTTTGACCGGCCCTTGGCTGAGTCCAAGTGCGTCAACTGCGGACAGTGCATCCAGGCCTGCCCCGTGGGCGCCCTTTACGAGAAGGATTCCACCGCTCAGGTGTGGGACGCCATCAACGATCCCACCAAGCACGTGGTGTTCCATACCGCTCCCTCCGTCCGGGTGGCCCTGGGCGAGGAGTTTGGTTTGCCCATCGGCACCCGGGTGACCGGGAAGATGGCCGCTGCCATCCGGCGGTTGGGCGCTGATAAGGTCTTTGATACCGATTTTGCCGCGGACCTGACCATTATGGAGGAGGGCACTGAGGTCATCGACCGGATTAAGAACGGCGGTAAGCTGCCAGTGATCACTTCCTGCTCGCCCGGCTGGATCAAGTTCTGTGAGCATGAGTACCATGATCTTCTTGACAACCTTTCCTCCTGTAAGTCTCCCCAGCAGATGATGGGCGCCGTTGTGAAGTCCGTTTATGCTCAGGAGGCGGGCATCGATCCTAAGGATATTTATTCGGTATCCGTCATGCCCTGCACCGCCAAGAAATACGAGATTCAGCGGCCTGAGATGAATAGCTGCGGCTATCAGGATATCGACGCTGTTCTGACCACCCGTGAGCTTGGCAAGATGATCAAGCAGGCTGGCATTGAGTTCAACCTGCTGCCCGATGAGGACTTCGACCAGATCTATGGCGATTCTACCGGCGCTGCCGTAATCTTCGGCGCTACCGGCGGCGTCATGGAGGCTGCTCTCCGTACCGTGGCGGACATTCTGTCCGGCCAGGATATCCAGACCATTGAGTACAATGATGTGCGGGGCATTGAGGGTGTGAAGGAAGCCACTGTCAACGTGGCTGGTATGGATATTAAGGTTGCCGTTGCACATGGTACCGCCAACGCCCGGAAGCTCATGGAGAAGGTAAGGAAGGGCGACTCTGGCTATCACTTCATCGAGGTTATGGCCTGCCCCGGCGGCTGCGTAAACGGCGGCGGCCAGCCCATCGTACCTGCCAATGTAAAGATGTTGAAGGATGTGCGGACCCTCCGCGCCAAGGCTATCTACGACGAGGACGAGGCCAAGGTCATCCGGAAGAGCCACCAGAACCCCTCCATCCAGCGGGTTTACAAGGAGTTCTTCGGGGAGCCCGGCAGCCACAAGGCCCACGAGCTGTTGCACACCCATTACACCGCTCGGCCTAAGTTCGGCGGGGAACAGTAACAAGAACTGTAAAAGGAGCGCTTATGCGCTCCTTTTTTGCTATATTGTGAAAATGGCCATGGAGTAGTTCCAGAGGAAGGCGAATTGCCGGGGGTTCTGCTAAAGGCTGTGCAGGATGGAAAAGGAGAACCGGGAAGAGAAATATGAATCTATGGGGGCGCGTATGAAAAAGAACCTGAGAATCGCAAGATGCGAACTGACCTGCTGCCTATGCTCGAAAATGAGGATTCTGCAGTACATAAAAAGGCTCCCCCCTGGGAGCCTTTTTATGTGCACTATCAATATAGGAACTGATGTCGATACGCGCCTTTACCGGGCGTATTCTTGGGCCAAAAGGGAAAGGGCCTGCTCCTCCATCTTGCCAGGCACCAGGAGAACGATTTTTTCTTCGCTGGTGGCCACCGACAGGGGAGGAATGCCCGCCTGAATCAGGGGACGGAAGAGTCTGGCGCCCACGCCAGCCTCGAACTCCATGCCGGGCCCCCGGATGGTGATCTTACTGAGGTCTGCCATCAGATCCATGGAGAGGCCATGGCGGTCTAGAATGGGGGAGATGGCGGCGGTCACCACGGCGCTGTGGGCGTTGTCCACCGAAAGGGTTAGGTGGGAGATCACGCCGCTAAAGCTGTATGTGATAACGTCCACCGGAATTCCTTCCTGGGCAATGGCGGCAAAGATCTCCAGGAAGGCGTCGGGGCTCAATTTTCCCGCTAGATTGAAAAGGGTCTGGTGGGAAAGGCTCCGAATATCCGTCACCGCCTGGTCCTCGGCAAGGAGGTTGTCCATGGAGTAGAGGCCGGGGCCCTTTTCCGCGATGTACCGCAGGGCGCTTACCGCTCCGGTGGCGAAGATCCGCCGGGAATTGGCGATGTGGGTTAGTTCCACCACCTCGTCCTCTCCGTAGAAGAGGACGGAATGCTCTCCAACCGTGGTCCCTCCCCGGATGGAATGAATGCCCAAATCGGTTTTTTTCCGGGGCTCCCGTTTGCTGTGGCGCTCATAAACAAAGCTCTTGGGCTGAGCTACGGCTTCGTTGATGGCTTCGGCCAGCATGTTGGCCGTGCCGCTGGGCGCGTCTATTTTGCGATTGTGATGCTTTTCCAAAATCTCGATATCGTAGGCTGGCTCCAGAAGGCTGGCGGCTTCCTGGCTTAGATGTTTGATGAGGTTTACACCCAGGCTCATATTGGCGGAAAAGAATACGGGAATGCGCTCCGCCGCCCGCTGGATTTCCCGCCGCTGCTCCATGGTATGCCCGGTGGCGCAGATCACCACCGGAAGCTGACGCTCTAGGCAGTAGTCCAGAATGGAGCTGAGGGCGGAAAAATGGGAGAAATCCAGCACCACCTGGGGGGCCTCCCGAACCGAGTCCAAGGAGGGATAGACGGGAAAGGGAAGACTGTCGTTGGGGGCGATGTCCACCCCTGCTATGATGCGCAGATCCTGGGTTTGGGAGATGGCGTCTCGCACTATGCCACCCATGACGCCGAGGGCGCCGGTCAACAAAACATCGATCATAGTAACACCTCGTTAGATCCTTTGTAAAAAAGGGCCCGTAGGCCCTTTTGTGTGATGTCAGAACTGGATGCCGTAGTCCCGCATGGCGCGGATCAGCCGGTTTTTGGTGGGTTCCTCCATGGGACAGAGGGGCAGCCGAACCCGATCGCTACACAAGCCCATGAGACCGGCGGCGGTCTTGACGGGGATGGGGCTTACCTCGCAGAACAGAGCGTCGATGACGGGGTTTAGCCGATGCTGCATCTCGGCGGCGGTGGTGAAATCCCCCCGCAGGGCGGCGGCGCACATCTCGTGAGTATCCCGGGGCAGGATGTTGCTGACCACCGATACCACGCCCTTGGCGCCCATGGCCATCAAGGGTACGGTGATGGCGTCCTCGCCACAGTACAGATCCGCCTGGCCCCGGCTGAGCCGCAGGGTCTCCTGGGCCTGAGCTACGTTGCCACAGGCCTCCTTCATGGCAACGATATTCTTGTGGCGGGCGATCTCCGCAAAGGTACCGGGAAGCAGGTTGACTCCGGTACGGCCCGGCACATTATAGACCATAATGGGAGTATCCACCGCGTCGGCCACGGCGTTGTAATGGGCGATGAGGCCCTTTTGGGTGGCTTTGTTGTAATAGGGAGTTACCACCAGAAGGCAGTCCGCACCCGCCGCTTGTGCGGCCAAGCTGGCCTCGATGACGGCGGCGGTATTGTTGCCGCCGGTGGAGACGATGGCGGGCACCCGCTTATTGATCCGATCTAGGGCGAAGCGGATGAGATCGCTTTTTTCCTGGGCCGTCATGGTGGGGGGTTCTCCGGTGGTGCCGGCGATCAACAGGGCGTCGGTGCCATTTTCTATCTGGAAGTCTATGAGCCGGCCATAGGCCTCGAAGTCGATGCCGTCTTCCGTAAAGGGTGTGATCATAGCGGTACAGGAGCCGGTAAACAGGGTCATGGCGCTACCTCCTTTTATTTATGGGGAATGTACTCCTGGGCGCAGAGCAGCTCGGCGCAGAGCACGCCGCCGCCCGCCGCGCCGCGAAGGGTGTTGTGGGACAAGCAGGCAAATTTGTAGTCGAAGATATTGTCCTCCCGGAGACGGCCCATGGTAATGCCCATGCCGCCATACAGCTCCCGGTCCAGCTTAGCCTGGGGCCGGTCATCCTCATTGAAATAGGTGAGGAACTGCTGCGGGGCGCTGGGCAGCTTTAATTGCTGGGGCAGGGGGGTCCATTCCTGCCATCGGGCAATGATCTCCTCCCGGGCGGGTTTGCGGTCAAAATTGACATACACCGCCGCGGTGTGGCCATCGGAAACCGGCACCCGGTAGCACTGAGCGCTGATCCGGGGAGAAGCGGCGTGGATGATCTTGCCATCCTCCACCTTGCCCCAGATCTTAAGGGGCTCCTGCTCGCTCTTCTCTTCCTCACCGCCGATATAGGGGATGAGGTTATCCACCATCTCGGGCCAGGTGGCAAAGTTTTTGCCCGCGCCCGAAATGGCCTGATAGGTGCAGGCCAGGATGTCCTTTACGCCGAAGTCCATAAGGCAGGATAGGGCGGGAACGTAGCTCTGGATGGAGCAGTTGGATTTGGCTGTGATGAACCCCGTCCGGGTGCCCAGCCGTTTCCGCTGGGCGGGGATCACCTGGGCGTGTTCGGGGTTGATCTCCGGAATGATCATAGGAACGTCGGCTACCATGCGGTTGGCGGAGTTGTTGGAGATTACCGGGGTTTCGGCCTTGGCATAGGCTTCCTCCAGAGCCAGAATTTCGCTCTTCTGCATATCCACGGCACAGAAGATAAAATCGCACCGGCTGGCGACCTCCTCCACATGGCTGGCGTCCAGCACCACCAGGGATTTGGCGGACTGAGGCATGGGGGTGGCCATGGCCCAACGGGCGCCCACTGCTTCTTCATATGTTTTGCCAGCGCTACGGCCGCTTGCCGCCACTGCCGAAAGCTGGAACCAGGGATGGTTCTCCAAAAGGGTGACAAACCGCTGGCCTACCATGCCGGTCGCGCCTACTACGGCCACCTGATACTTCTTCATCGTTGCTTCCTCCTCTAGATAATGAAAAAACGGCGCTCAGCGCGCCGCCCAACAAACCGCAAAACGCGGTATGAGGGCAGTCAGCGCTCCACCCGAGGGTGACAGCCGGGAGATTGTTCATCCAACCAGCCAGGGAACCGTCCGCGGCAGACCCGCTCCCTTCGGCAGTTTACCCTTTCACAGCGCGTTAGCGGGCTCCGCGCCCTGGCCGCTGCTACTGATGCAAACCGCACCTCTGTCCTGCTCCGTATGTAATTATGATGATTTTAGCATTGCGCTAGGGGGGTTGTCAACGGCATCCTGGGTTTCTTATACCCCTTTCTGCCGTCCGCGTTGACAAACATGATACAATTATATATCATACTATGCTTGGCGCCCGGAAAGGGCATTGAAAATGTGGGCAAACCGGAGGAGATGAGGCGGTGTACGGAGACTTTGCCACGGTTTACGATGGTTTTATGGCCGATCTTCCATATGGGGACTGGTGCGCCTATCTCCACGGCTTGATTCAAACCCGGCGCCCCGGGGCCCGGCGTCTGCTGGATCTTTGCTGCGGTACCGGCTCCGTTTCCCTGGGGCTCGCTGCATTGGGATATGATGTGATGGGCGGCGATTTGAGTCAGGATATGCTACAAAGAGCCCAGGAAAAGGCCAGGGATCGGGGGCAGCGAGTTCCTTTTTACCGAATGGATATGACGGACTTTTCCCTGATCAATGGGGTGGACTGCATCACCGCTATGTGCGATGGAATCAACTACTTGACGCACCACGCCCGAGACGATTTTTTTCGCTGTGCTTATGATGCCCTTTTGCCTCAGGGGCTCCTGCTTTTTGATTTCAGCACCCAATACCGGCTCCTAACGGCATTGGGGGACAATACCTTTGCCGATGAGAACGACGACTCCGCCTATATCCTGGTAACCCACCGGGAGAAGGAGGGATGCAGCATGGAGCTGACTCTCTTTTTCAAACAAGGGGAGTATTATAGACGGGGCTATGAAGAGCATTTTCTGTTTGTCCATGATCCCATGGATCTGGCGGATGCTTTGTATGACGCGGGGTTTTCCCAGGTGGAGGCCTTCTCCTTTTTGACGGTGGAGGATATAAAGCCCCAGGATGAGCGTATCATGATGATAGCGAGGAGATAGGATCGATGGCAAATTTGATCAAAACCATGCTGGAGGACGGCGCGGCCTACGGGGTCTGCATTGACGGGACGCGGATCGTTCAGCGGGCGGTAAACCTGCACGGCCTGAGCCCGGTAGCGGCCGCCGCCATGGGGCGCACCCTCATGGGCGCCCTTATTATGGCTTCCGATATCAAGGACGATCGAGGGGACGTTTCGGTGACCATCCAGGGGGACGGCCCGCTGGGCCGCATCATCGCTGTGGCCAACCCCAAGGGGGAGGTTAGGGGGTGTGTGGATCATCCAGAGGTGATGCTGCCACCCCGGGCCGACGGCAAGCTGGACGTAGGAGGCGCCGTGGGCAAGAATGGGCGCATCGCTGTGGTAAGGGATCTTGGGTTTGGAGAACCCTATGTGGGACAGTCCCCCCTGGTAAGCGGGGAGATCGCTGAGGATATGGCCTACTACTATGCCACCAGCCAGCAGCAGCCCTGCTTGCTATACCTTGGTGTGCTGGTGAATACCGATGGTAGCATTCTATCGGCGGGGGGCATCGGGATCTTTCCCCTGCCTGGATGTCCGGAGGAGACCATCCGGAAGCTGGAGCTGGGGGCGCCTTTATACAGCGATTTTACCAATATGCTGAAGGATTCCTCCCTGCTGGATTCCATTGCAATGGCTTTTAGCGGTCTTGCTTACCGCATTACCCAGCGCCAGGACTGCGGGTATGTTTGCAATTGCAGCCGGGAGCGCATGGAGCGGGCGCTGATCAGCATCGGGGAGGCTGAACTGGTTCAGATGGTGGAGGAAGACCATGGCTGCGAAATCACCTGTCACTTCTGCGGCACCAAGTACTGCTTTACCGAAGAGGAGCTGCTTCGCCTGTTGGGAGAGGCCTCCGCGAAATCGGTAGGATGAGGAGCCTATGGCACTACCCAGAGAGAAAAGCAAGATTTTAACCTATCATCAGCCGGGGGAATTCTACGGCAAGCTGGCCATCCGCAATCTGGACCGGGACGACCTGCCAGGGGCCATGGCCAACCTTCGGCGTGCCCTGAATCGGGAGCCTGGAAACAGGGAATACCAGCTTTTGCTGGCCGATGTGCTGTCCCGGCTGCAGATGTATGATCGGAGCTGCAGAATTCTCTATGGACTTCTGGAGGAGGGAGGAGATGAGGCGGCGGAATGCGCCTATTATCTGGGATACAACCAGATGAATATGGGACAGTATGACAAGGCCCTTCGCTTTTTGCGGGGGTATTTGGATGCAGAGCCCGAGGGAGAATACGCAGAGGACGCGGAGGATATGATCCTCTCCATCTATGAATACCTGGAGGATATGGAACAACTGACCCCCGCCGAAAAGCTGGCGGAAGAAGGGCGGGAGGCCATGGATCAGGGGGACTATTCCCGGGCGGCGGAACGGTTCTCTCGATGCCTGGAGCAGGACGATTCTCTGGTGTATGCACGGAATAATCTGTCCATCTGCCAGTATGCCCTGGGGGATGTGGAGGGAGCGCTTCGGGATGTGGAGCAAGTCCGCGCTGTGGAGCCTCAGAATATCTTTGCAAACTGCAATCTGCTCCTATATTACCAGACCCTTCGGGATGTAGAGCGGTCGATAGAGCAGCTGGAGGAGATCGAAAAGCTGGTTCCCCAGAATGAACAGGATGCCCTGCGGCTGGGTTTGGCCCTGGGAGAAAATCACCGGGATGCCGCAGCGTATGAGGTATTTCGTTCCGCTATGAACCAGTTTGAATGGGATGAGCGGATGCTGTATTTTGCCGGTATTGCCGCCTATAACAGTGGACAATACGGCCGGGCGTTCCGGCATTTTGGGGAGCTGTCCAAGTGGGAATGGGAAAACAGTATCTCCCTATACTATCGGAATCTTGCCCAGGAGGCCATGAAGGAGGAACCTCAGGTGCTGTGGCTGGCCTATCAGTACCAGGTGCCCCTTACGGAAGCAGCCCGGCGGGTATCGGTGATCAACGGCGTGCTGCGCAAGGGTCCCCGGGCTACCCGAAGCGCCTTTTTGGAGGACGCGGAGTTTCGCTCCTATGCTCTGTGGGGTGTGGAGCTTTCCGATAAGCGGGTGCGGAGCGCTTGTATTGAGATCCTTTCCATGGTGGCTACCCAAGAGTGCATTCTGACACTGCGGGGGATGTTGTTATCGGAATTCTACGACGACGAGACAAAGAATGAGCTTTTGATGGCCCTTTACCATGCGGGGGAGCCGGAGCCCTATCTGGCCATGCTGGAGGGCTCGGTGGTCCGGGCTAAGATATCGGTCTATGATTTTCCAAAGGATGGGGAAGCCTTTTACCGAGAGGTGATTGCCTTGGCCGTTAGCCGTATGGGCGAGGAGGGCCAGGATGCCCTGGTGGACGAGATGGTGGCTGTGTTTTGCGAATACATCCGGGATCATGGAATGGAGGAGATCACCGGGATGAAGAAGGAGGACCTCTGCGCAGCCCTTGCTTATCTTGCTGCTCTCCGGCGGGGAAAACCCCTATTGAAGAAGGAGGCCTGCCGGATCTTTGGGGTTCGGTATGACGGCCTGAACCGGGGCCTTGGCGCCCTGGGCTATGGGAAGGAGCATCACTGATATGGCTGTGGATTTTGACGGGCTGTTCCGGCAGTATTTCGCCCGGCACGGCAAGGTGTCGGAGGACGCCACCGAGGAGGAGATCGAGGAGCGGGCGGAGGAGCTGTACCATGGGTTCCTTCACACGCCGCTCCCCGAATTGGACGGCCGAACCATGGAGGAGTACTTTTCCGAAAAGAACGCCTATATGCTGGTAGAGGAGCTGTTGGATTGCGCAAGGGAGGGAATCCCCCCGACCGATTATCTGATGGACGCCATTTTGTCGTCTTCTCAGGGGGAGGAAGCCCTTCACGAGGCGCTTGCGGATACCGGGCTCAGCCCTGGCGAGGGGGTGGCGGTCATCGGGTTGCTCATGGATCTGGAGAGCAGGGCGCCGCTTACCCGCTACCGGGAGATCCTGCTGGATGAGGACGCCGACGCCGGCCTCAGCGACGCCGCAGCCGAGGCCGTCATCGCTCTGGGGGATTTGGAGACCGCCCGGTTGATCCAAGATCGCCTGCCCGGAATTATGGATCCGGAGAACCGGCGGCGGCTGGGGGATATCCTGAGCTATCTCCCGGTGGAGGGAACCTTTGAAGCCCTGTTGAACCTATTTTTGGATTGTCCGGACGCCTTCTACGCCCAGTGTCTGATGCGGCTGGGGGATGCCCGGGCGGTGGAACCTCTCAAAACCGCTATGCAGGCGCCCAATTTGCGCTATGGGGATTATCTTGCCATGCGGGATGCCGCTGAAAGCCTAGGCGCTATCCTGGATGTGGAACGAGAGTTCTACGGAGATCAGGATTATGAATTGATGAGAACGATGGGAGAATAGTATGTCGCAGATTGTATTGCTGGATATTCGGCGGGATCCCGCCATATCAGCCATGATAGAAACCGCCAACCGGTATTTGGAGGCCATAGGCTATACCGATCATGGGCCCAAGCATGTGGGCTATGTAAGCCGCATCACCGCGGAGATCCTTTCCAGCTTGGGGTATCCGAGTCGCACGGTGGAGCTGGGCGCCATTGCCGGGTGGGTTCATGACGTGGGAAACATGGTCAACCGGGAATATCATGGACTCACCGGGGCGTGTTTGCTGTTTCCTATGTTGCTGCAGGCCGGCATGGATCCGGACGAGGCCAGCGAGATCTGTCTTGCGGTGGGAAACCACGAGGAGCAATATGGGAAGCCTGTCAGCGCCATCAGCTCCGCTCTGATCATTGCCGATAAGATCGACGCCCACCGGGTCCGGGTTCGGCGCAACAAGTATGATCCCAATGATATCCACGACCGGGTGAACTATTCCATCCAGAAGACCAATGTTACGGTGGATCGGGAGGCCAAGGTGATCCGCTTTTCCTGCGTGATGGAGAATGGCTCCTCCATCAAGGAGTTTTTGGACATCTATATGAGCCGGATGACGCTGACGGAAGCCGCTGCCCGTTATTTAGGCTGTCGGTTTGAGCTGTGGATCAACGATGTATATGTAAACCGCCATACCGAGCCGGGCAAATCCGGCCAAGGGGAGGAAAACTGATGAGGTATTATGCCACCTGCGGGTTTGGAATGGAAGCTCTGGTACGGGATGAGCTCCGGGAGCTTGGCATTCAAGTGGAGCGGGTGGAGGACGCCCGGGTGTTTTTCCAGGGAGAACAGGAGGACGCTGTTCGGGCTAACCTTTGGCTCCGGTGCGCCGACCGGGTTTTTCTGGAGTTAGGGTCCTTTCCCGCCGAGACCTTTGATCAGCTCTTTGAGGGCATCCGCGCCATTGGGTTTGGGGAGCTTTTGCCCTTCAACGCGGAGTTGTACATCACCGGAAAGGGAGCGCTCAGCAAACTGGTCAGCGTACGGGACATGCAGTCCATCGGCAAAAAGGCTGTGGCCGAGTCCATGATGGCCCATTATGGATATGCCCGCTGTCCCGAGACCGGGCCCCGGTATAACATTGAGATTGGCATGCTCCGGGATGTAGCTACCATCGGCTTGAATCTATCGGGAGGCGGGCTCAACCGCCGGGGATACCGGGACCTGTCCGCAAAGGCTCCCATCCGGGAGACCTTGGCCGCTGCGTTGGTCTATCTTTCCCACTATGACGGCAGGGAAATTCTGTTGGATCCCTTCTGTGGCTCTGGTACCATCGCTATTGAGGCGGCTATGATCGCCAGCAACACCGCACCTGGACTGATGCGGGAATTTGCCTTTGATAGCTGGAGCCACTGGCGGGAGACAGGAGAGCGCTGCCGCGAGGAGGCTCGGGATCTTCGGAGGGAAAGGGGATTTGCCCATATCCACGCCAGCGATATCGATCCTAAGATGGTGTCCATGACCCAGCGCCACGGAAAGCGGGCGGGGGTCAACGGGTTTATCAACGCCGTTCAGGGGGACGTTAAGAGCCTGTCTCTGCCCAGCGAGGGCGGCGTCATCGTCACCAATCCCCCCTACGGCGTTCGCATGGAGGTGGATCGGGAGGCCATCGGCGCTTTGGGCCGGCTCAAGGAGGCGAACCCTCGCTGGGGTGTATTTGCTATCAGCGAGGATCGGGGATTTGAAAGATCCTTTGGGGCGCGGGCAAACAAGCGTCGCAAGCTGTATAATGGCAGCATTCGATGCGATCTATATATGTATTTTCGCCGGTATCGATAATTTGGGTAGTGACAGCCTCTTTCCAAATATGCTATAATGCATCCGCATTCAGGCCACTGTGGCTCAGTGGTAGAGCAGCTGATTCGTAATCAGCAGGTCAGCGGTTCAAATCCGCTCAGTGGCTCCAGCGGCAAGTTGCCGCGCTCAATATCGCAATTCACTTTGGTGGGTTGCGATATTTTTGTTCCCGACAGTAAAGAGCCAAATCGTAAGACTCTGCCAGCGGCAAGTTGCAGCACCCAAAGTCGCATCTTCTATTGGAGGATGCGACTTTTTTTGCAGTCCGATATGTACAAGGCGTCAGAAGCGCATGAAAAGTATGGCGCTGCAGAGGCGAACGAGTTAAGGATTTATTATGCTTTTCTTTATGAGAAGCATAGGAAGATCGGGTATCATCAGGTTAACGAAGGGGAAGAGGGAGCATATCATGCGAATATTTGGTAATCTTATCTGGTTTGTATTTGGCGGGCTGGAGATCGGCCTTGGTTGGATTTTGGCAGGGGTGCTCTGGAGCATCACCGTGGTGGGTATTCCCCTGGGAATGCAGTGCTTTAAGTTTGCCAAATTGACATTCTTTCCCTTCGGGAAAAAAATCATCTATGCCGGGGGAGTAGGGGCTACTTTGCTCAATGTCCTATGGCTGATCTTCAGCGGGATTCCACTTGCCATCTGCTCCGCGGTGACCGGAGTGCTTTTCTGTATGACGATCGTGGGAATCCCGTTTGGAAAGCAACACTTTAAAATCGCCAAGCTGGCACTGATGCCTTTTGGCTCCGATGTGGTTTGAAGAAACGAAAAGCGCCTGTCAGATGACAGGCGCTTTCTTTTGCCGTATGTTGAAAGGCTGAACAGCAGCGGCTGTTCGTGGTACTTCCAATTATAGAGGGCAGACGTTGATGGCGCGGGTCTTGCTGCTGTTCTTGGGATCGACCTCGGTATCATAGGTTACCTTCTGGCCTTCCGCAAGGGTCTTGAAGCCTTCGCCCTGAATAGCGGAGAAATGAACGAAAACGTCCTCGCCGCCCTCATCGTTGGAGATGAAGCCATAGCCTTTGCTATCGTTGAACCATTTTACCGTACCATTGTTCATAACTGGTACCTCCTAAAAGAATCTGCACCCATAAGAGACAAAAAACCCACAGGTGTAAATCAAGAATGGAGCCAATGACTTACAATACCTGTGAGTACAATTGATACCTCTTTGAATACGAAAAATACTTTATCAGTCTTTGCAGGATTTGTCAAGGGCATGGACAAAAACATAGCAGGATTTGCCAGCTTTTTGCGGGATCATATAGGGCGGTTTGGGAGAAAACGGAGGGAATAAGCGAGACAACGATGTAAAAGTATCTTGCGCTTATGAATCAGCCAAGCTTTTTATGAGAATCTTGCGATACAACCGAATGTGAATGGTATGGATGAAGGAAGATAGAAATACCAGAACCCACAAAGGCGGATTGCGATATTGGACGCTGCAACCTACCGCTGGCTGAAATGCGGAAAGGAGGGAAAGATGGGGCGGGGATAAAAATATCGCAACCCACAAAAGTGGATTGCGATATTAGACGCGGCAACTTGCCGCTGGTCGGGGTAAGAGGATTTGAACCTCCGGCCTCTTCGTCCCGAACGAAGCGCGCTACCAAACTGCGCTATACCCCGTGAATGCCGGTTTCGGCCGATTCCTTGGATATTATAGTATAGATGTCTTGCTCCGTCAATTGCATTGTCCAGGAGGAATGCATCCGAACATTGACTTTTTTATGGCACCGATGATCTGATATAATAAAACAAATGGCAAAAAAGGATCGGGTGAACCTATGAAAAAACAAGCGGTAATTGGAATCATCTGCTGTATCTGTATGCTGTGCGCCGCCTGCGGCAATGCGGCTGAGCCCGCTCCCACTCCTAAGCCCGTGGAGGCCACTGTGGGCAAGGTGGTGGAGGTAACGGAGGAGATTATCACCATTCAAACCACAGAGGATGCAACCCATACCTTTGAACGGCAGAACGCGCAGTTGAAGCTGAACGGATATCGCCTGATGGAGGGAGACCGGGTGGAGGTTCAGCACCGGAATCCCTATGAAGCCCTGGTGATCACCCTGGTGGAGCCGGGAGAGGAAGCCAAGCGCTATCGGGTGGTGGACGACCTTCTGGCTGGCATGAGTGTGGAGGAAAAGGTGGGCCAACTGTTCTTGGTGCGGTGCCCGACCCAGGGAGCCGCTCAGGACGCTGCAGACTACCATCTGGGCGGATATGTGTTGTTTAAGCCCAATACGGAAAGCCAGACGCCAGCCGGCTTAAAGGAGGAGATTGCATCCTACCAGAAGGCCAGCAGGATTCCCATGCTGATTGCTGTGGATGAAGAAGGGGGATTGGTGAACCGCATCAGCCAACTGCCCCAGTTTCGTTCCGCCCCCTTCCGCTCCCCTCAGGCGCTGTTCCGAGCAGGGGGGTTGGAATTGGTAAGCAGCGATACCCAGGAAAAGGCACAGTTTTTGAAAAAACTTGGAATCAATGTTAACATGGCGCCGGTTTGCGATGTTTCCACCGATAGCGGGGACTATATTTATGCCCGAACCTTTGGAAAGGACGCCGCCCAGACCGCGGAATATGTAAGAACGGTGGTGGAGGTGATGGATGCCGAGGGTATGGGATCGGTGCTAAAGCATTTCCCCGGCTATGGCAATAACCGGGATACTCACACCGGGGTAGCCCATGACCAGCGCCCCATGGAGACCTTCCGCTCCAGCGATTTTCTGCCCTTTTCCGCTGGCTTTGCGGCCGGAGCCGATAGCGTCCTGGTGAGTCATAACGTGGTGGAGGCCATGGACCCAGATCTTCCGGCATCCCTATCCCCTAAGGTGCATGAGATTCTTCGGGAGGAGCTGGAGTTTCAGGGAGTGATCATGACCGACGATCTCTATATGGACGCCATCCGCACGGAATATGGCATAGGGGATGCGGCGGTATTGGCCATTCAAGCGGGGAATGATATGATCTGTGGAACCGACTATAAGGAGCAGATACCCGCCGTGGTTCAGGCGGTTAAGGATGGAACGATCAGCGAGGAGGCATTGGATGCGTCGGTGCTGCGAGTCCTCCTATGGAAGGAGAAACTGGGGCTGCTTCAGTAGCATGCTGCTGGCCGGAGAGGAGCAGAGCCTCCTCGGCGGTTTGCGGTGCTCTTATGGAGCCAATATATTCAAGGGCGGATGCTTCCTCCTTTTGTGGAAGTTTTAGGAGCGGTTTTTTCTCACAAGGGCTTGACAATTTTGGAGATACTATCTATAATCACAAGGCATGCAAGAGTGAGACGTTGCTTTTGCAGGCCAAGCCCTGCGGGCGTGGCGGAATGGCAGACGCGCTAGACTTAGGATCTAGTGCCAATAGGCGTGGGAGTTCAAGTCTCTTCGCCCGCACCATCTGCGGTAGTAGCTCAGTGGTAGAGTGCCACCTTGCCAAGGTGGATGTCGCG
>QAND01000005.1:0-32320 GCA_003150225.1 Bacillota bacterium | reverse complement strand
AAAGGCGGATTGCGATATTGGACGCTGCAACCTACCGCTGGCTGAAATGCGGAAAGGAGGGAAAGATGGGGCGGGGATAAAAATATCGCAACCCACAAAAGTGGATTGCGATATTAGACGCGGCAACTTGCCGCTGGTCGGGGTAAGAGGATTTGAACCTCCGGCCTCTTCGTCCCGAACGAAGCGCGCTACCAAACTGCGCTATACCCCGTGAATGCCGGTTTCGGCCGATTCCTTGGATATTATAGTATAGATGTCTTGCTCCGTCAATTGCATTGTCCAGGAGGAATGCATCCGAACATTGACTTTTTTATGGCACCGATGATCTGATATAATAAAACAAATGGCAAAAAAGGATCGGGTGAACCTATGAAAAAACAAGCGGTAATTGGAATCATCTGCTGTATCTGTATGCTGTGCGCCGCCTGCGGCAATGCGGCTGAGCCCGCTCCCACTCCTAAGCCCGTGGAGGCCACTGTGGGCAAGGTGGTGGAGGTAACGGAGGAGATTATCACCATTCAAACCACAGAGGATGCAACCCATACCTTTGAACGGCAGAACGCGCAGTTGAAGCTGAACGGATATCGCCTGATGGAGGGAGACCGGGTGGAGGTTCAGCACCGGAATCCCTATGAAGCCCTGGTGATCACCCTGGTGGAGCCGGGAGAGGAAGCCAAGCGCTATCGGGTGGTGGACGACCTTCTGGCTGGCATGAGTGTGGAGGAAAAGGTGGGCCAACTGTTCTTGGTGCGGTGCCCGACCCAGGGAGCCGCTCAGGACGCTGCAGACTACCATCTGGGCGGATATGTGTTGTTTAAGCCCAATACGGAAAGCCAGACGCCAGCCGGCTTAAAGGAGGAGATTGCATCCTACCAGAAGGCCAGCAGGATTCCCATGCTGATTGCTGTGGATGAAGAAGGGGGATTGGTGAACCGCATCAGCCAACTGCCCCAGTTTCGTTCCGCCCCCTTCCGCTCCCCTCAGGCGCTGTTCCGAGCAGGGGGGTTGGAATTGGTAAGCAGCGATACCCAGGAAAAGGCACAGTTTTTGAAAAAACTTGGAATCAATGTTAACATGGCGCCGGTTTGCGATGTTTCCACCGATAGCGGGGACTATATTTATGCCCGAACCTTTGGAAAGGACGCCGCCCAGACCGCGGAATATGTAAGAACGGTGGTGGAGGTGATGGATGCCGAGGGTATGGGATCGGTGCTAAAGCATTTCCCCGGCTATGGCAATAACCGGGATACTCACACCGGGGTAGCCCATGACCAGCGCCCCATGGAGACCTTCCGCTCCAGCGATTTTCTGCCCTTTTCCGCTGGCTTTGCGGCCGGAGCCGATAGCGTCCTGGTGAGTCATAACGTGGTGGAGGCCATGGACCCAGATCTTCCGGCATCCCTATCCCCTAAGGTGCATGAGATTCTTCGGGAGGAGCTGGAGTTTCAGGGAGTGATCATGACCGACGATCTCTATATGGACGCCATCCGCACGGAATATGGCATAGGGGATGCGGCGGTATTGGCCATTCAAGCGGGGAATGATATGATCTGTGGAACCGACTATAAGGAGCAGATACCCGCCGTGGTTCAGGCGGTTAAGGATGGAACGATCAGCGAGGAGGCATTGGATGCGTCGGTGCTGCGAGTCCTCCTATGGAAGGAGAAACTGGGGCTGCTTCAGTAGCATGCTGCTGGCCGGAGAGGAGCAGAGCCTCCTCGGCGGTTTGCGGTGCTCTTATGGAGCCAATATATTCAAGGGCGGATGCTTCCTCCTTTTGTGGAAGTTTTAGGAGCGGTTTTTTCTCACAAGGGCTTGACAATTTTGGAGATACTATCTATAATCACAAGGCATGCAAGAGTGAGACGTTGCTTTTGCAGGCCAAGCCCTGCGGGCGTGGCGGAATGGCAGACGCGCTAGACTTAGGATCTAGTGCCAATAGGCGTGGGAGTTCAAGTCTCTTCGCCCGCACCATCTGCGGTAGTAGCTCAGTGGTAGAGTGCCACCTTGCCAAGGTGGATGTCGCGAGTTCGAATCTCGTCTACCGCTCCACTTGCGGGTGTAGCTCAATGGTAGAGCTCCAGCCTTCCAAGCTGGCTACGTGGGTTCGATTCCCATCACCCGCTCCAAATATGCCTCCTTAGCTCAGCTGGCTAGAGCACCTGACTCTTAATCAGGGTGTCCAGGGTTCGAATCCCTGAGGGGGTACCAGCGGTAAGTTGCCGCGCTCAATATCGCAATCCGCTTTTGTGGGTTGCGATATTTTTTGCATAAAATGGGAGGAGTATTATCGTAATGCTTCATTAACGAAACGGCCTTGGAAGAAAGGATTCCAGGGTTGTTTTTTATATGGTGCAAACAAAAGGGGCAACGGGCGAATAGCAAAAACGCGATCCAAGGGGACCGCGTTTTTGCGTTTTGCTTCTGTCCACAAGGCTGGTCTAAGGGCATTGAATCGCTGTTTCGGCATTCAGGGGAATTCCCTTCTTGCGCCCATGCCCAGCCAGGAAGTACATCATAAGGGATGCCAGCACCACCATTGCCGCGATGATGAGATAGGTCATGCGGATGCCCACGCTATCCACCAAAGCGCCGGCCAAGAGGTTTCCCAATACCCCGGCTAGGGACTGTGCAGCGGCGTTTACCGTTACGACGGTGGATTCCAGCCCCCTGGGGGCCAGACTGTGAACGTAGTTGATATTGACCCCGATGATCATAGCAAAGACCGTGCCGCTGCATACCATGATGGCATATAGGGCCCAGACCTGTTGGGTCATGGCCAGAACCAGGCATTCGACGGCATAGTAGGAAAAACAGAGGGGAAGCAGCTTTTGCGGATTGTATTTCCGCAGAAGAAAGGGCACCAACATGAAGGAGGGAAATTCCATGAAAGCCCGGATGCCGAAGGCGATTCCCTGTAAAGAGGAATCGGCGTGGATGGCCTCCAGCAGAAAGGGCACCAGGGTGCCGTGGAGCATGAAGGGCATCCAAACCACCATGAGGCAGATGATATGGCAGACCAGGTAATAGCTTTTGAAAGCCCGGCCGATCTGCAGCTTGTGCTTGGCTCCCTGGCCTGAATCTGGCGCGTCCTTGGGTTTGACATCGCCAACCTGGCGGGTGATGACAATAACCGGCCCCAGGATCAACAGAGGGACGTAGAACATGACGCCAACCCCCAGAGCCGCCATAAGAGGGGTGGACAACAGAGCGATAATGGCGTAGCCCAATGAGCCGTATTTGCGGGCCCGGGAGTAGACAATCCGGGAATCGGCGGTTTGGACTTGCATCAGATAGCTGTCCGTCAGAGAATTGACGGGAGACCGCACCCAAGCGCCGCAGATGACAAATACCACTACCACAGGAAAGGTGGCGATTTTGACGTTAAGGGTGAGGGGAATCCCCAGCCAGACCAGGCAGGTGAGAGCAAGAGTGATGCACATGGTTTTGCGGGGTGAACCGATTTTATCGGCGATCATTCCAAACAGCGGCGGCGTTAGGAGCGCCATCAGGGAATTGATGCTCAATACCGTGCCCAGAGCCATGCTGGAGAGGCCGGCGGCGCGCAGCACCATGCCCAGATAGGAGCCGCCGGTGAGACCTCCGACGATGAGAAAATCGAGGATATTCAACCTGGTTTGTACCTGTTTGTAGTTCATGGGCGCCCCTTCTTAAATTTAGTATAATTTAGTACACTTTAGGATCCATTGTTCCATAATATTCCATAGCCGTCAAGGCCGGGCCGTTGCAAAAACTGCATCCCTTGAGATGAAATAAAATGGCGTGCTACAAAAAACGCCATCCCTGAGGAGACGGCGTTTTTTTCATTCGGGAATCATTCTTGGGCAAGGGCCAGCAGGGGAGCTAGATCCTCCTGATTTAGCTCCGGATAACGGGTAAAGAAGGGGATGAATTTTTTTGCGATGTGTTTCGCACCGCCTAGCTCTTCACTCTCCACCTGGAATCCCATCAGGGGATTATACATGCTGGGCCGGCTGGAGGCCCAGCCATCTCCGTCGCCGGGGGGAAACTCGCCACGAAATCCGTCTACGTGTTCTTCGTTGAGTGCAATTCCCTGCTCTTTGGCGAACTGGAAAAGGTCCCGCAGGAGCATATCGCCATATTCCCTGGGGTTTTCCACTGTAAAGTGGAAGGGGAAGGAGAGGGCTTCCAGAGGTTCCTTCAAATCGGCAATGAGGCTGTCCAGCCGCTTGCCCTCCTGGTGTAGCCTTGCCATTTTGATGAGAACCTTTGCCACCAGATAGGCGCCGTCGTCCAGAAAGTGGTTTTCCTTTAGGGCGCAATGGCCGCTGACTTCGATGGCCATTTGACTGTCGGTTCCCGCGGCGTTTAGGCGAAGGGCCTCGTCTATAACAAAGCGGTAGCCCCGTTTAAACCGGCGTTGCTTGCCACCGCGGGCTTCGATAAAGGAACGGATGTGGTTGGAGGTGCTGGAGCAGGTGACGATGGTGGTGCCGGGATGTTCCTCCAATACGATGGCGCTCATAAGAGCTACAAGGGCGTTCCGCGCAAAGGGGGTCCCGTCCCGGTTGATGACAGCAGCCCGGTCGCAGTCGGTATCAAAGATGATGCCGAGATCGGCGCTATTTCGCGTTACGGCCTGGCTGACTGACGAAAGGGCGTCGTCGTCCTCCGGGTTGGGCATGTGATTGGGGAAGCGGCCGTCCGGCTCTAGAAACTGGCTGCCGGTTGGATCGGCGCCCAGGGGTTTTAGCACCTGTTCCACGAAGAAACCGCCTACGCCGTTGCCCGCATCCACCAGGATGCGGAAGGGGGCCAAGGGATGGTCATAGTCCTGGGCATTGGCACCTCTACGAACCAGATCCACCAGCTGTTGGGCATATTTTGAAAGAAAGTCCACCTGGATGGCGGCCTTGGGCGGCGTTGCTTTTTTGGTGCAGCCATCCTCCGCCAGGGCGAGGATATGGATCATATCCTCGTTGCTGGTGCCGCCCTGGGCGGTGAAGAACTTCAGACCATTGCGATCGGGTGGCAGGTGGCTGGCCGTCATCATGACGGCGGCGTCGTAGAGGAATCCCGGGGTGACGGTGCTCATGAACATACTGGGGGTGGTGGAGAGTCCGCAGTCAAACACCTGGACGCCCATATCCGCCAGTCCCTGTTGGAGACGAGGCATCAAAAGAGGGCCGGACAGCCGGCAGTCCTGCGCCACGGCGATGCGCAGCTGCTCCAGCGGTTTTTGCAGCTTCTCCGAGACAAAGCGAGCGAACCCACAGGCGATATCGTACACCGCCTGTGGCGTAAGCCGGACGGGCTGCCCCTCCGGGTTCTCCATGGCTACCGCGCGGACGTCGCTTTCGGTACGCAGGTGTTGATAGGTCATACTCCATTCCTCCTTTAATTTAATTCTTTTATGAAATAGCAACTACACTTTTTGTTTCATTTGTACTCAATTTTACCATGAAATGGAATTAAATCACACAGATATTGGAAATTCCTTCTTTCAATTTTTGCCTTTCTGGATTCCAACCCTTGGAAAGAGGAAAAGCTCTAGTGTTGGCGGAAGAGACGATAGCGTTTAGTCCCAAAAGCAACGCCTGGGAAAGAGGGAGAAATCCATAAGAAATCGTGAACTTTTTTGAAAATGCTCCGTTTTGTGGTTTTTTCGTTTGAATCCCCTCCTTTTCGGTGATATATATGAAGAGGAAAGGAGGATGGCCATGCCTTGGTGGGAGATACTAGCCATAGCGGCTTTGGCGGTTTGCCTATTGAGCTATCTGATGGCGGAGCTATTGCTATGGATTGCCTTTTATCATACGGACGGCCCCAGACGGAAGCGGGATCCCAAGAGGATGACCCCGCTGGGCCGGCGGTGGACGGCATCCATCTTGGAAGCCAAGGAATGGCTTTCCACCCAGCCCATGGAACGGGTGAAAATCACGGCTTCTCAGGATGGGGTTTCCCTTACAGGCTGGTTTCTTCCGGCCAAGGAGCCCAGCTGCCGGGTTGCCCTGTGCATCCATGGGTACCGGGGGGATGGCATCTCCACCTTTGGACCCTTTGCGGCCTTCTATCAGCGCATGGGTTTCCATCTCTTGATGCCCGATAACAGGGCTCATGGCAAAAGCGGCGGCCGCTATGTGGGGTTCGGATGGGCCGACCGGCTGGATTGTTTGGATTGGGCGGCGTATCTGATCCAGAGACTGGGAAAGGAGGCCCGCATCCTCCTTCATGGCGTCTCCATGGGAGGCGCTACGGTGTTGAACGCGGCGGGAGAGTCGCCTCCACCCCAGGTGCGGGCGGTGGTGGCGGACTGCGGATATAGTTCCGCCTGGGAAGAACTGGTTTATCAGTTAAAGCGCCAGTACCATCTGCCGCCCTTTCCGGTGATGTATCTGGCCAGCCTTTTGTATCGCCGCCGCATGGGCAGCCGTTTTCGGGACAACAGCCCTATCCATCAGCTGCAAAAGGCAACGATTCCCATCTTGTTTATCCATGGCGCGGAGGACGATTATGTTCCCGTCCGAATGGCGCGGGAGATGTTTGAGGCATACCAGGGGGAAAAGGAGCTGTTTCTGGTCCCGGGCGCGTATCATGCCACCAGCCATCTGCAGTCTCCGGAGGCGTATGAAGCGAAAGTAGCGGCCTTTTTGGAGCGGATCGGATTCTAGGCCAAAAAGGGAGAAACGCCTCCCCGCCTTAGCTTTTGAAAAAGCTGTTGACGTATTGGCGCATCTCCTGTTTTGAATTGACATGGCGGGCATGATCCACGATGGTGTTCTGATGGCTTTGGCTAAGGGACGCAAAGTAGGCTGTCGCGTCCAGGTTATCGGCCAGAGCCATGATAAACCCCTGTGGTAAGTCGCTGCTCATCCTTATCACCTCGGGGATAGTATCTGCGTTTTCTCGGATTTTAACCCCGCTGTCCCCGGCGGCGGGTGGCGTCCATTACATCGGCGTACCGATGCTCCACAAAGGACCAGTCGATGGCCTGGGTAAGGGCGGTAAGATAGTCCTTCCGGCGGTTTTGGTACTGGAGGTAATAGGCATGCTCCCATACGTCAATCGCGAGGAGCGGACACATGCGGCTGCTTAGCGGAACCTGCTGGTTGGGGGCCTTTACCAGCCCCAGCCGGCCCCAGGCATCGCTGATCAAAAAGGCATAGCCCGATCCAAACTGGCTCATGGCGCACTGGATGAGGGCGTCATTTAGGTTTTGAAAGGAACCAAACGCCTTCTCGATGACCGCCGTCAGGCGGCTGCCCGGCATGGAGCCGCCCGGGCAAAGCCCCATAAAATAAAGGCCGTGGTTGTAAACGCCCCCTGCGTTGTTTCGTACCGGCTCCTGAATGCTTCGGGGCAGGTGGGCGTACTCCGTCACCAGCCGGTTAAGGGACCAGGACTGGTACTGGGGGCATTTTTCTAAAATTTGGTTGAGCCCCTCCACATAGGCTTGGTAGTGCTTATCGTGATGAAACGTCAGGGTTTCTGCATTTAAATAGGGCGCCAGGCCATCATAGGGATAGGGCAGCGGCAGCGCCTCAAAGGGATAGCATTGTTCCACAGCGGTAACCTCCTTCCGTAAAGCATATTCCCATTTTGTGGGGTTAGGACCCTTTTTCCAAATTCTTGATCCTTTTGTGAAAAACTTAGTGAACTTTTTAACAAAATATGATAAGATAACGATGAGCGCCGGCGGCGGTAGGAAGCCGATCCAATCCAATGCGCCGGAAAGCCTTAGGGATACGAAAATGAATGAGTATAAAAAGCAAATTCCCAATATTTTAACCACGTTGCGCTTTTTGATGGTGCCGCTGTTCTGGTGGGCATTTTGGAATCCCGACACCGTTTTCGAGGGGCGGATGCTATCCTTTGCCATTTGCGCTACGGCGGGGGTTACCGACCTTGTCGATGGTTATTTGGCGCGGAAATACAAGGCCATCAGCACCTATGGCAAGCTGATGGACCCGGTGGCAGACAAGCTTATGACCCTCTCGGTATTGATCTGCTTTATGCTGGTGGGCTACATCCCCACCTTCTTTGTGGCGATCTTTGTGGCCAAGGATCTGATCCTGTGTATCGGCGCGCTGGTGCTGCTGCGCAAGAAGGATATCGTGGTATATTCCGATATCTTTGGCAAGGCAGCTACCTACTTTTTAAGCATGGGCCTGGCGATGACCTTCTTTGAGGTGCTGCGTCCCTACAACATGTATGTGTTGTATCTGGGGCTGGTGGTGGCCCTGATTGCCTTTGCCCGATACGTCAACAGCGCCATTAAGAATCTGTTTGGAAAGCCGTCTGAATAAGCTCAACACAAAAGGGCCGCCCTCATGGACGGCCCTTTTTTACTATTTTTCCCGGGAGACGGATCTTCCTTTTCTATGGAGAATGTACTTAACCAAGAGAGCAACGGCCAAAAAGCCAGCGGTACAAAGGCCGTTCACCAGAATACCCGTATACCAGGGGGCGGATCCCAGGGCGTATAGCCCAGGATGGGCATGGTAGTCCCAAAGGAGATACAGGCTATGTCCAATCCAGACACCGATGAAACTGCCGATGAGGAGATTCAAGACGCGGTTTAATCGAGGGTACATGGGGATTCCTCCTGGTTAAACATCCAAGCAAAAAAAGGATACCATATTTTTGGCGCTGGGACAACGAGACGGAGCCCCTCTGACCGGCGTGTTGACAGCCGGGGTAGCCTTTGGTAAAATAGCTAACAATCCGATATCTGCGAGGATCGGGAGGAGTAGGAGGCATTGGTCCCTCAAGAGAGGCGTCCGGGAAGGGAATCCTTCCATGGTGGGAGGACGCTGGGAGAAAGCCTTTGAAGGTCGCCCGGGAGCTCGGCCGGTGAAGCGCGTCAGCCGGCCGCGTGGGGGAGCGTTAATCCCAAGAGGCGGGGGGAAAGCCCCTCCGTAAAATAAGGTGGTACCACGAAGCCGGCTTCGTCCTTTGGGACGGAGCCCTTTTTGATTTTTCAGAAAAGGGAAGGAGCATACCCATGAAGAATTTGCCCGAGAAGGTCTATGATCCCAAGGCGGTGGAGGACCGCCTGTACGACTTTTGGCTGCGGGAAAAGTGTTTTTCCGCCCGGGTGGACCCGGACAAGGAGCCCTATACCATTGTGATTCCGCCCCCCAATATCACGGGGCAGCTTCACATGGGCCACGCGCTGGATAACGTGTTGCAGGATATCCTCATCCGTACCCGGAGAATGCAGGGATTCAGCACCCTGTGGGTTCCGGGCACCGATCACGCCAGTATCGCCACCGAGGTCAAGATCGTGGAGAATATGGCGGAGGAGGGGCTTACCAAAAACGACATTGGCCGGGAGGCCTTTTTGGAGCGGGCCTGGCAGTGGAAGGAGAAGTATGGCGGCCGGATTGTGGAACAGCTGAAGAAGATGGGCGCCTCCTGCGATTGGGATCGGGAACGGTTTACCATGGATGAGGGATGCAGCCACGCCGTAAACGAGGTGTTTGTACGGCTGCACGAAAAGGGCCTCATCTACCGGGGCAACCGGATCATCAACTGGTGTCCCGACTGCCGCACCGCTTTGAGCGACGCCGAGGTGGAATATGAGGAGGAGGCCGGGCATCTTTGGCACATCCGCTATGACGCCGCGGACGGCAGCGGCAGCGTCATTGTGGCCACCACCCGGCCTGAGACCATGTTGGGGGATACCGCGGTGGCGGTTCATCCTGACGACGCGCGGTATCAAGACCTCGTTGGCAAGACGGTGATTCTGCCCATTATGGACCGGGAGATTCCCATTGTGGCCGACGAGTATGTGGAAATGGAGTTCGGCACTGGCGTGGTGAAGATCACTCCTGCTCATGATCCCAATGATTTTGAGGTGGGCATCCGCCACAACCTGCCGGTGATCCGGGTATTGGATGACGGCGGCGTGGTCAATGAGAACGGCGGCCCGTTTGAGGGGCTGGACCGGCTGGAGGCCCGGCGCCGGGTGGTGAAAAAACTGGAGGAGCTGGGTTGCCTTGTGAAGGTGGAGGATTACACCCACAGCGTAGGCCACTGCTATCGCTGCGGCAGCGTGGTGGAGCCCATCACCTCGGACCAGTGGTTTGTAAAGATGAAGCCTCTGGCGGAGCCCGCCATCGAAGCGGTGCGGTCCGGCCGGGTGGAGTTTGTACCCAGGCGCTTTGAGAAAATCTACTTCAACTGGATGGAGAATGTACGTGATTGGTGCATTAGCCGTCAGCTCTGGTGGGGGCATCGGATTCCCGCCTATTACTGTGATGACTGTGGAGAGGTGACGGTTGCCCGGACGGCGCCGGAGACTTGTCCCAAATGCGGAAGCCATCGCCTCCATCAGGATGAGGATGTGCTGGACACCTGGTTTAGCTCCGGCCTCTGGCCCTTTTCCACCTTGGGATGGCCCGAGAAGACCCCGGAATTGGATTATTTCTATCCCACCAGCACCCTGGTGACCGGCCATGAGATCATCTTCTTCTGGGTGGCTCGGATGATTGTGTTCGGCCTGGAGATTATGGGGGATATTCCCTTCCGCAAGGTGATGATCCACGGCATCGTCCGGGATAACCAGGGACGGAAGATGAGTAAATCCCTGGGCAACGGTATCGATCCACTGGAGATCATCGATACCTATGGCACCGACGCGCTCCGGTTCTCTCTGGTGCTTAACAACAGCATCGAAAGCGATATGCGCTTTTATTATGAGAAGGTGGAGAGTTGCCGGAACTTTACCAACAAGGTGTGGAACGCCGCCCGGTTTGTACTGATGAACGCCGAGGGCATTGTTCCCATGGATCCAGCCACGCTGGATTTAGCCGATGAGGACCGGTGGATTTTGCGGAAGCTGGATGAGACCATTGCCGATGTGAACCGCAACATTGATGCCTTTGATCTGGGGCTGGCCGCCCAGTCGGTGTATGAGTTCCTGTGGGATTACTATTGCGACTGGTATATCGAAATGAGCAAAGCCCGGCTGAATGGAAGTCCGGAGGAAAAGGCCGTTGCGGTGAGCGTCCTTCTCTATGTATTGGAGCGCACGTTAAAGCTGCTCCATCCCTTTACTCCCTTCATCACCGAGGAGATTTACCAGAGCCTGCCCGGCGTTGAGGGCAGCATCGTGGTATCCCAGTGGCCCAGCGTAAGCGGATTGGGGGACGAGGCGTCCGCCGCCCGGACCCAGGGCATGATGGAGATGATCCGCAGCGTTCGGAACCTGCGCAGGGAGCTGAACATCCAGGGGGGCAAGCGATCCGCCCTTTATATCCTGCCCGCCGCCGGAAAAGAGGGGGATTTTGCCGTTCTGCCCGGCTATTTTGCCCGTCAGGCCATGGCCAGCGAGGTACGCCTCCTTACCAGTGAAAAGGAGGCGGAGAAGGGCTGGGTTAGCGCTTTGTCCCCCTTGGGGACCGTCTATCTGCCCGTAGGCGAGCTGCTGGATTTGGAGAAGGAGCGGGCTCGTATCGACAAGGAAAAGGCTCGGTTGGAAAGCGAGATCAAGCGGGCGGAAGGAAAGCTTAACAATCCTGGTTTTGCCCAGAAGGCGCCGCAACAGGTGGTGGAGGCGGAGCGAATGAAGCTTGATGAGTTCCGGCAGATGCTGGAGCGGACCATTGCTATGGAGAAGGCGCTGTTCTCATGACGGATTATGGGCGCGTTCTGCGCATCTGGGACGACGCGCAGAGGGAGCGGCTGTCCGGGGTTGCGCAGACCCTGGGGCTGGAAACCCCGCTTTTTACCGGTTTTCCCACCGTCCATGTGGCGGGAACTAACGGGAAGGGGTCGGTCTGCGCTATGGTGGCCGCCATCCTCATGGCGTCTGGCTATCGGACGGGATTGTTTACCTCCCCGCACCTCTATCGGGAGAATGAGCGGATCCTGGTGGACGGAACGCCTATTTTGGAGGAGGTTTTGACCGCCTATCTGGACGAGATATACGCCCGGTATCCTGATTTACGGCTGTTTGATGGATATCTGTACGCTGCTCTGCGCTGGTATACCCGGCAAAAGGTAGCGTTTGGAGTGATGGAGGCCGGCGTGGGGGGCGCTCTGGACGCAACCAACATTCTGCTGCCCCAGGTGACGGCTATCGCTACCATTGGCATGGACCACCGGGAGATCCTGGGCGACACCCTTTGTGAGATCGCGCTGCAAAAGGCGGGCATCGCAAAGCCAGGGGTTCCCATGGCCCTATACCCCCGCTATCCCGGGGAGGTGGAACGGACCATTCGGGATCACTGCCGCCGGGTAGGGGCACCCGTCCTTGCCTATGAACCGGGGGAACTGGAGCTGCGTCCCGGCGAGGATGGCTGCTGGCGAGTGGATATCCGCCGCCCCGGCCTATCCCTTTTGGACACGAGAGTTTCCCTCATGGGGCGGCATCAGGCTTATAACGCCGCTCTTGCGGTGCTCATCGCCCAGGCGCTGATGGAGCAGGGATATGGGATCACCCCGGATGCCATTCGGGAGGGTCTAATGGCTGCCCGCCATCCGGGGCGGCTGGAACTGATAGAGCAAACGCCCATTCTGCTCTTGGATGGAGCCCATAACCCGGAGGGGGCGGCCGCCCTTGCCACGGCGATCCGGGATGCGTACCCTTCAAAGCCCCTGGTGCTTTTGACCGCTATGATGAGCAACAAGGACGCCTCTGGGGTAGCGGCCCAGCTAGCGCCGCTGGCAGACCGGGTTATCGCCACTCAGGTGGACGCGCCCCGTGCCCTGGATTGCCAGAGGCTGGCGGCGTTCTACGGGGAAAAGGCCCAAGCGGTTTCCGATCCCAGAGCCGCCCTGTCCCGGGCTCGGGAGCTTTGCCCCCAGAATGGGGTACTTTTGGTGGCTGGGTCCTTGTATTTGCCCCACGCGTTGGGGCTTGGGTGAGAAAGGAAAAGGAGGCGTGCGCCTCCTTTTTGATTTCCATGGGGGCGGATGTTTGTTTTTCTGGCGGAGCGTATCCATCCATATATGGATAAGCCGCGGCCTGTTTTCACAGGCTTTTCTTTACGGATGCGATGGCCTATGGCATAATACTGTACTGTTGGAACGGAGGGAGGCAAGCCATGAAAAGCATAAAGCCGGGCCGCGGCCCTTCCTATATGGGGGCCATCGGAAGCCTATTTACCGCCGGATTCGGCGTGATCTGGACCATCGCGGCCATTTCCATGGGCGCGCCTTGGTTTTTTCCATTGTTTGGCGTCTTTTTTGTGGTGCTAGCCATTGTACAGGGACTGTACCACAAGCGGAACGCTACCGGCAAGGATCGGATGTCCCTATTTGATATCACCGATGAATCGGAGGAGGGGGATCCCCTGGATCCCCGACGCCGGGAACCTTCCAAGCCCCAGGGGGAAGGCGGATTCTGTCCCTATTGCGGCGCTCGTACGGAGGGGGATTGGTCCTTCTGCAGGAAATGCGGCAAGTCCCTCAATTAGCACCATAGATCATGGACGACAGAAGGAGAATTGAAATGGGCCAATACCGTTTGGTATGCTTGGATTTGGACGGAACCCTTTTAAATGACCGTAAGGAGATCACTCCCTATACCCAGGACATCATAGCCCGGCTTCAGGGAATCGGCGTAACGGTGGCATTGACTTCAGCTCGGATGCCTCAGGCTATGAAAGCCTATTACCAGCAGCTTCAGCTAAAGGGCCCCATGATCTGCTACGGCGGAGGCACCGTGTGGGATGGGGAACGGGTTTTAAGGGCGGAGTATATCCATCCCCATACGGTGGAACGGATCGCCCGGACCGGGGAAGAGATGGGCATTAATATCAACCTCTATCAGGATAGCCACTGGTTTGTATCCAGGTGGGATCATTGGATCGATGCGGAGATCGGCATGGTGAATATGGAGCCCATCTTGGAGGACTATCCCACTATGCTGGAAGCCTGGCGGGCCTCTGGGAAAGGGGCCTGTAAGATCATGTGCATCGGGGAACCGGAGGACATCCAGCGGTTCTATGAGTGGCTGGTGGAACACACCGCCGAGGAGGCCGATACCTACCGTTCCATCTCCACCTATTTGGAAATTCTGCCCCATGGGGTGGACAAGGCCAGCGGCGTGGCGTTCCTGGCCCAAAGCATGGGGATCCCTCGGGAGGAGATCGTTGCCGTCGGCGATGGCGCTACTGACGCTTGTATGCTGGAATACGCCGGCCTTGGCATCGCTATGGGAAATGCTTCTCAGGCGGCGAAGGACGCTGCCGACATGGTTGCCCTCACCAATGAGGAGGATGGCGCCGCGAGGGCTCTTGTCCAGGCGTTTGGCCTTAAAGTGTGATCCGAGAAAGGAAATGGGCCGGGCCTGTCCCGGCCTTTCCAATAAAGTTTGAAAGGAAATCGTATCATGCAGTATCGCTTGGTGTGCCTGGATTTGGATGGCACTCTTTTAAACCCATATCATGAGATTACCTCTTACACGAAAGCGGTGATCGGGCGGCTCCAACGGGATGGAGTAGCAGTGGCGCTGGTCTCCGCTCGGATGCCCCAGGCCATGGAACGGTTTCACAAGGAGCTGGAGCTCACCGGCCCCATGATCGCCTATGGCGGCGGATCGATCTTTCAGGACGGCAAGGCGGTACGGGCGGAATACATCCGCCCGGCTGCGGTGAAGCGAATTGTGGAAAAGGGGAAGGATTTTGGGGTGCATATCAGCCTGTATCAGGATGAAAATTGGTATGTGCCCCAGATGGACGCCTATGCCCAGCAGGAGAGCGCTACGGTGGGCGTGGTTCCAACTGTGGCGGATTACGGGGATCTGATGGAGTGTTGGGAGCGAACTGGCCGAGGAGCCAGCAAGATACTGCCCCTAGGCACGGCCGAGGGCCTGGCTAAGCTGGCGGCTTTTCTCCAGACTGAGCTGTCCCATGAGGCGGATGCCTATCTCAACAGCCCGACCTATGTCGAGATTCTACCCCATGGGGTGGATAAGGCAAGCGGGGTTGCGGCTCTGTGTCAGGTTCTAGGATTGACCCGGGAACAGGCGATGGCGGTGGGGGATACCAGGACCGATATTCCCATGATCCAGTATGCCGGCCTGGGGGTCGCCATGCGCAATGCCAGTCCCGAAGTGCAGGCCGCGGCCGATTTGGTGACGGAATTCACCAATGACGAGGAGGGAGCGGCACGGATGCTGGCTGACGTTTTCCGGCTATCCAAGGGGGAAGTCCGGGAGGCGGCTGGGATCTGAGAAAAGGGGACTGAGGACCGGCAGCCGTCTCTCTTGCGCGGGGGGATCTCTTTGGATATCATATGTATGAAGAGGCCGGTACATCGGCCCAGTGCGGAGTGTGGAGGATTCTATGGCGAGAATCGAAAAGGATAAAATACGAAATTTTAGCATCATTGCTCATATTGACCATGGCAAAAGCACTCTGGCGGACCGGCTCATTGAACTGACCGGTACCGTCGCATCCCGGGACATGCAGGAGCAGCTTTTGGACAACATGGATATTGAGAAGGAGCGGGGCATCACCATTAAAAGCCAAAGCGTACGGATGCTCTATACCGATGAAAATGGGGAGGAATACGTTTATAACCTAATCGACACCCCCGGCCATGTGGACTTCACCTACGAGGTTTCCAGGTCTTTGGCGGCCTGCGAGGGGGCCCTTTTGGTGGTGGACGCCAGCCAGGGCATCGAGGCCCAAACCCTTGCCAACGTCTATCTGGCCCTGGACAACGACGTTGAGGTGGTGCCGGTCATCAATAAGATTGACCTGCCCAGCGCCATGCCCGAGGCTGTCCGCCAGGAGATCGAGGATGAGATTGGCCTGGACGCCTCCATGGCCCCTCTCATCAGCGCGAAAACCGGCCTCAATGTGGAAGAGGTGCTCCGGGTGATCCGGGATTATATCCCGGCACCGGAGGGGGATGACGACGCGCCCCTGACCGCTCTCATCTACGACAGCGTATACGACAACTACAAGGGGGCTCTCTGCTATGTCCGGGTTATGAGCGGTACCATCAGCAATCAGACCCGGATGCGGATGATGAGCACTGGACGGGAGTTCGACGTTACCGAGGTGGGGGTGTTTTCTCCCGGCATGGTGCCCGTGAAGGAGCTCACCGCCGGGGAGGTGGGGTACGTCTGCGCCAGCATCAAGTCGGTGGGGGACACCCGGGTGGGGGATACCATCACCGACGCCGCCCGGCCCGCCCAGACGCCGCTGCCGGGGTACAAGAAGGCGGTTCCCATGGTGTTTTGCGGCATCTATCCCGCCGATGGGGGGGACTACGAGGACCTGAAGGAGGCCCTCTACAAGCTGCAGCTCAACGACGCTTCCATCTCCTTTGAGCCCGAGACCAGCGTGGCCCTTGGATTTGGGTTCCGCTGCGGGTTTCTGGGGCTTTTGCACATGGAGATCGCTCAGGAGCGGCTGGAGCGGGAGTTTGATCTTTCCATCGTGACCACCGCTCCCAGCGTCATTTACCGGGTGAAGAAGACCGACGGCCAGGAACTGACCATTGATAATCCCACCAATCTGCCAAACCCTGCCGAGATTGAATACATGGAGGAGCCCATGGTGGAGGCTACCATTATGACCCCATCCGATTATACCGGGCCCATCATGGAACTGTGCCAGGAAAAGCGGGGTACCTTTCAGGATATGAAGTACCTGGAGGGGGGACGGGTATCCATCCATTATGAGATGCCGCTCAATGAGATCATCTATGATTTCTTTGATTTGATCAAGTCCAAGAGCCGGGGGTATGCCTCTTTTGATTACGAACTAACCGGTTATAAACGCAGTGACCTGGTGAAGCTGGATATTCTGTTAAATGGGGATCTCTGCGACGCGTTTTCGATCATCGTTCACCGGGATAAGGCGTACAACCGGGGGCGGACTATCGCCGAGAAGCTCAAAGACGCCATTCCCCGTCAGATGTTTGAGGTGCCCATTCAGGCGGCTATCGGGGGAAAGATCATCGCCCGGGAGACCGTCAAGGCCATGCGCAAGGACGTGCTTGCCAAGTGCTACGGCGGGGACATCACCCGAAAGAAGAAGCTGTTGGAAAAGCAAAAGGAGGGCAAAAAGCGCATGCGCCAGGTGGGCAGCGTGGAGGTACCCAGCGAGGCCTTTATGGCCGTTTTGAAGATGGATTAGAAATGGAAGCATCCCTTTACATCCATGTGCCTTTTTGCACCCATAAATGTGCTTATTGCTCCTTTTTCTCCGTCCCCCGTGACGGCGGGGAAAGGAGCTATTTGCCCCTATTGGTGCGGGAGCTTTCCGGGCTGGAGGATCTGGGCGTTGAAGCGCCTACCCTGTACATTGGGGGTGGCACCCCCAGTTGCATGGAGGCGGGGTTTGTAGAGGGCCTCATGGCTGCCGTCCGGCAGTCGGTGCGGCTGCGATCGGGAGCGGAAGTGACCTGCGAAGCCAATCCCGAAACCTTTACCCCCGCCCTGGCGGAACGCTGGGCTTTGGTGGGAGTAAACCGGATTTCTCTAGGGGCTCAGTCGTTGGAGGATGGGGTGTTGGCCGCCATGGGACGGGGGCACCGCGGGGCGGACGTGCCAAGGGCGGTGGAAGCCGCCCGGAAGGCGGGCATCGAAAACATCAGCCTGGATCTCATCTACGGCTATCCCGGCCAGACGCTGGCAGGGTGGGAGGAGACTTTAAAGGGGATACTGGAGCTGGATGTGCCCCATCTTTCCTGCTATGCCCTGACGGTGGAGGAGGGGACACCGCTTGCTCGTGGGCTTGCCCTCGGAACTCTGGCGTTGGAGGAGGAATCCCAGGCGGATATGGGGGATTTGGCGGTCAGCATGCTACATGAGGCGGGATATCGCCGCTATGAGATCAGCAACTTTGCTAAGCCCGGGCAGGAGAGCCGGCACAATACCGTCTATTGGGAGCGGAAGCCCTATTTGGGCATCGGGGCGGGAGCCCATGGGTATCTTTGGGAAAAAGGAGGATGGTTCCGTTATTTCCATGCCAATGATCTTGGGGCATACCGGGAGGAGCTGGAGACGGCTCCAGAAAAGCGGTTTCCCAACCGGGGGTACCTAAGCCGGGCGGAGCGGATGTTTGAGGCGGTGATGCTCTCCACTCGAATGGCTAGGGGATTGGACCGAACGGCATTTTGCCGGGAGTTTGGAATCCGGGTGGAGGATGCCTATCCTGGGGTTATTCAGCCGCTTTTGGAGGGGAATCTTTTGATGGAGCGGGGGGAGTATCTTGCCCTAACCCCGCGGGGCATGGATTTACAAAATGGGATTCTCATGAAATTTATGAGGGATTGCTGAGGGCGGGCCGGGCCTCATACGGATTTGTTATCCGGCCATTTTTGGCCTAAATTGGCCGAAACGCGCCGCTTTTAGCCGGGAAGATCCGGCAAAAGGGCGCTTTTTCTTTTTGGGCCATTCAGCCCTAGCTGGATGGGAGCTGGGAGAAAAACGAGGGAGCATGGGCAGCTCATGGAGAAAACTATGGCGGGAACATGGCAACAACGCGGCGGGAAAAATGCATCACCTCAAATAGTTACGAAATCATATCGATTTTCCGCTTTTTTGTTCTGGAATCCGTTGACAAACCGAGGGGTCAGTGCTATGCTTCTGTCTGTGGTTAGCACTCGAGTATTGAGAGTGCTAACAAAGAAGCGAGGTGAACAGCTTGGAACTCAGTGAACGGAAAATTCGGATTCTGAAGGCCATTGTGGACGACTACATTGCATCGGGCATTCCCGTGGGCAGCCGTACCATCTCCAAGCTGTGGGGCGGAGAATTCAGCCCGGCCACCATCCGCAACGAGATGAGCGACCTTTTTGAAATGGGCTATTTGAACCAGCCCCACACCAGCTCGGGCCGGGTGCCTTCCCAGAAAGCCTACCGTTATTATGTGGATCGGATGCTCCATGTGCCCGGGGTGGACCAGCGGGAGATGGAGCAGATTAAGCGCTATTTCACCAGCCGGATGGACCAGATTGGGGAGATCATATCGGTGACGGCCAAGACCCTTTCGGCCAGCACCAACTATGTTTCCATCGCCATGGCGCCGGAGCTGCGGAACGTGCTCATTAAGCAGATCCGCCTGGTGCCGGTTACCCGGGGCCGCGCTCTGGTGGTCATCGTCACCAACATGGGATTTGTCAACGATCTCTTTATCAACATCCCTGAGGACGTGGATGACTCCAGCCTGGATATGATCAGCAATGCGCTGACCTCTTTGATGGAGGGAAAATCGGTGGCGGAATTGCAGAAAACCGCCAAGGGAATGATGGAGGAGATGCAGTACCATGGGAAGGTATTTGAATCCCTCATCGAGGTGATCTCCGCGTCGGAGAACGCCGTGCCCGCCAAGAGCATCGTCTTTGACGGGGCCCAGAACCTGTTCCGCTACCCGGAGTTTACCGATGTGGAACGGGCGAAGAGCATCCTTACCGCCCTTCAGACCCAGGATACCATCTACGATATTTTGAATCGGGCCAACCAGCTTTCCCTTTCCATCTCCATCGGCATGGAGAATGGGCGGGAGGATCTCAATGACGTCAGTGTGGTAACCGCCACATACAGCGTGGACGGCCAGCAGGTGGGCAGCTTTGGCGTTATCGGCCCCATGCGGATGAACTATCCGCGGGTGGTGTCCATTATGCAGAGTTTGGGTTCCTTTTTTATTGACTTTTTGCATCAGCAGGAAAAATAGACGGAGGACAGATACATGAACCAGAAGGACGAACTGGAACAGAATCAGCAGACCGCCCAGGCGGAAGAGACCGCTGCCGAAACGCCGAAGGCCGAGGAGGTACGGGACCAGGAACAGTCCCGCCAGGAAAAGAAGGCCGCCAAGAAGGAAAAAAAGCAGGAACAGCGGCTGGAAAAGGATTTGGAGGAGAGCCAGAAAAAGCTCTCGGAGCTGACCGACAGCCATCTTAGGCTGAAGGCGGATTTTGAAAACTACAAGAAGCGGAACCAGGTTGCCGTGGCCGACGCCTATAATGAGGGCATGGCCTATGCTTTGGGGGAATTCTTAAAGGTGATGGACAACATGGAGCGGGCCCTTGCCGCCGCTAAGGAAGCGGAAAACGAGGCCATTGCCGGAGGCATCCAGCTTTCCATGGACTCCTTTTTAAAGGCCTTTGAAAAGCATGGGTTTGCGCGGATTGAATCGGACGGGGCGGAGTTTGATCCAAACCTCCACAACGCCGTGATGCAGACCCCCACCGAGGACGACGCCCTCCGCGGGAAGGTGGCCCAGACCCTTCAGGTGGGATACCTTTTGCACGGAAAGGTGCTACGCCACAGTATGGTAGCTGTTTACGCCTAGGGGCGTTGACATACATTTAGACACAAGAATTGCACACAACATTTTGACCAATACAGGAGGAAAACACTATGGCAAAGATCATCGGCATCGATTTAGGAACCACCAATAGCTGCGTGGCCGTTATGGAGGGAGGAGACCCCACCGTTATCCCCAACAGCGAGGGCATGCGCACCACCCCTTCGGTGGTGGGCTTCGCCAAAACCGGGGAGCGCCTGGTGGGCCAGATTGCCAAGCGCCAGGCCATCACCAATCCCCAGAACACCATCGCCAGCATCAAGCGGGACATGGGGACCGATCGGAAGGTAACCGCTGAGGGCAAGACCTATTCGCCCCAGGAGATCTCCGCTATGATTTTGCAGAAGCTCCGGGCGGACGCCGAAGCCTATCTGGGGGAGAAGGTGTCCCAGGCCGTCATCACCGTGCCCGCCTATTTCTCGGACTCCCAGCGTCAGGCCACCAAGGACGCCGGCACCATTGCCGGCCTGGAGGTGCTGCGGATCATCAACGAGCCCACCGCCGCGGCTTTGGCCTACGGCCTTGACAAGGACGGCTCCGGCAAGGTGCTGGTCTTTGACCTGGGCGGCGGTACCTTTGACGTTTCCATCCTGGAGATCGGGGACGGCGTGTTTGAAGTGCTGGCCACCAACGGCAACAACCGCCTGGGCGGCGATGACTTTGACAAGAAGATCATGGATTACCTGGTGGAGGAGTTTAAAAAGTCCGATGGCATCGACCTCAGCCGGGACAACATGGCCATGCAGCGGCTGAAGGAGGCCGCTGAGAAGGCTAAGATCGACCTTAGCAGCACCACCGAGACCTCTATCAACCTGCCCTTTATCACCGCGGACGCAAATGGCCCCCGGCACATGGACATCAGCCTCAGCCGTACCAAGTTTGACCAGCTGACCGCTGACCTGGTGGAGAAGACCGTTGGCCCCACCACCCAGGCCCTTAAAGACGCCGGCCTTTCTGCCGGGCAGATCGATAAGGTAATCCTGGTGGGCGGCTCCAGCCGGATTCCCGCCGTTCAGGAGGCCGTAAAGCGCATCACCGGTAAGGAGCCCTATAAGGGTATTAACCCCGACGAGTGCGTGGCCATTGGCGCCGCCATCCAGGCCGGCGTATTGGGCGGCGAGGTAACCGATATTCTGCTTTTAGACGTGACGCCTTTGAGCTTGGGCATCGAGACCATGGGCGGCGTGTTCACCAAGCTCATCGAGCGGAACACCACCATCCCCACCAAGAAGAGCCAGGTGTTTACCACCGCGGCCGACGGCCAGACCGCTGTGGACGTCCATGTGCTCCAGGGTGAGCGGGAGTTTGCCCAGTATAACAAGACCCTGGGCCGGTTCCAGCTTTCCGGCATCGCCCCCGCTCCTCGTGGGATTCCCCAGATCGAGGTGACCTTTGACATCGACGCCAACGGCATCGTCAACGTATCTGCAAAGGATCTGGGCACCGGCAAGGAGCAGAAGGTGACCATCACCGCAAGCACCAATCTGTCGGACGACGAGATCAAGAAGGCCATGGACGAGGCCGAGCGGTTTGCCGATGAGGACCGGAAGAAGAAGGAAGAGGTGGACGCCCGCAACGACGCCGACAGCATTGTATACCAGATTGAAAAGACCATGAAGGATCTGGAGGGCAAGATCGACGAGGCCGACAAGAGCGCCTTGAACGATGAGATCGGCAACGTGCGGAGTGCGTTGAACGGCAGCGATATTGAGGCCATCAAGACCGCTACCGAAACCCTCCGCCAGAAGAGCTATGAGGTCTTTGGAAAGGTGTATCAGCAGGAAGCGCCCCAGGGTGGGCAGCCCGGCGGCCCCGGCTTTGCGGGCGGCGCTGGTCCTGAGGCTGGCCCCGGAGCGGCCGGCGGCGTGGACGCCGACTACGAAGTGGTGGATGACGACGAAAAGAAATAAGCCGGAACGAAACCGGTAAATCCGCATAGGGATATAGGGGAGAGGCAGCCGCGCGTTGCCTTTTTCCCTGTTATCTCCCGTATGCTTGACAGGTGATTCATTTGGCGAGGGATTATTACGACATCTTAGGGGTGGGCCGCGGGGCCAGCGATGAGGAGATCAAAAAAGCGTTCCGTCAGAAAGCCAAGCAGTATCATCCCGATATCAATAAGGACGACAAGGAGGCCGAGGCCAAGTTCAAAGAGGTGAACGAGGCCTATTCCGTGCTGTCCGACAAGGAGAAGCGCAGCCAGTACGACGCGTATGGCCATGAGGCGTATACCCAGAACGCATCGGGCGGAGGCGGCGCGGGCTATGGCGGCGGCTTTGGCGGGGGCGGATTCGGCGGCTTTGGTGATATTTTTGATACCATCTTTGGCGGGGGCGGATTCGGCGGCTTTGGGGGAAACCCAACCGGGCCGGAACAGGGGGAGGACATCCGGGTGGATGTAAGCCTGACCCTGGAGGAGGCCTTTACCGGTGTGACCCGGGAGATTACCGTGGGTCGGAGCGAGAACTGCCCCACCTGCCATGGATCGGGCGCCAAACCCGGCACGTCGCCTAAGACCTGCACCGTCTGCGGGGGCACCGGCCAGGTTCGCCGGGCGCAACAGACCGCTTTGGGCCGGTTTATGACCACGTCGGTATGTACCGCCTGCGGGGGCACCGGGGAGATCATCGACAGCCCCTGCGCCGATTGCCGGGGGCGGGGTACCGTCCGCCGTCAGCGGAAGATCAAGGTGAAGATTCCCGCCGGCATCGACAACGGGCAATACGTCACCCTCTCCCGGGAGGGGAGCGCCGGCAAGCGGGGCGGCCCCAACGGCGACGTATATGTGGTGGCTTCGGTGAAGCCTCACCGTTTGTTTAAGCGAAACGGCGCCGATCTATCCATGGAGATGCCGATCAGCTTTGTCCAAGCGGCTCTGGGGGATGAGCTCCGGGTGCCTACCCTCACGGAGGACGCAAAATACCGGATGCCGGAGGGCACCCAGCCCGGCACAGTGGTACGCCTTAAGGGCAAGGGGATGCCCCGCATCCGGGGCGGGCAGGGGGACCTATTCGTTACCCTTAAGGTGGAAGTTCCCAAAAATCTTACGGAACGGCAGAAGGAGTTGCTTCGGGAGTTTGACGGCCACTCCACCAAGGAGGGCAAAAAGGGCAAGGGCCTGTTTGATAAGATCTTTAATCAGGAGTAGAGGCGTAAAATGCCGTCGCAATCATGCGGCGGCATTTTTGATTTGGCCGTTGGAAAGGGGAACGGGAATCTGGCGGTGGGAGATGGGCAGAAAAGGGCGGCCCTGTGGTTGCGGAATGGGAGGGCATCCCGTATAATTGACCCAGTGAAAAGGGAAAGCGTCGGGCTGTGCCGGAGCTTTTCCACCTTAGTGTGAAGGAGCAAGGACGATGGAGTGGATACGGGTTTCCATCCTAGGGAATGCCCTGGGCCGGGAGGTGGCCCAAGGGCTTTTGAGTGATCTGGGCTACGAGAATCTGGAGATCATTGAGGATCAGGAGGCGGTAGAGGCCGTTCTCTTGGAGACCAGCAAATACTGGGATTATGCCAGCGCTCAGGAGATCATGGGGAAGGAGGAGCCCTGCGTCCGGGTATATCTTTCCAAGGAGGAGGACGGGGAAGAAAAGCTTCTCGCCATCCGGGCGGCGGCGGACCGGTTCCGGGAGGAAAACCCTGACTTGGATCTGGGGGCGTTTTCGGTATCCGTTCAGGAGATGCGGGACGAGGATTGGGCCAACAACTGGAAACAGTACTATAAGCCTCTGGAGGTGGGCCGCCGGCTCGCCATTGTGCCAGAATGGGAGGCCTATGCCAACCAGGAGGGGCGGACGGTGGTGACCATGGAGCCGGGAGCGGCCTTTGGCACCGGGCAGCATGAGACCACCCTCATGTGTCTGGAGCTGATGGAGGAGATGGACCTTTTGGACAAACGGGTGCTGGACGTGGGCTGTGGCACCGGCATTCTGGGCATTACCGCGGACAAGCTGGGAGCCCGGGAGGTGCTATGCGTGGACATGGATCCAGTGGCGGTATCCGCTGCTCGGCACAATGCCGCCCTCAATGGCTGTAAGGAGGAATTTCTCTGCGTGGAGGGGAACCTTGCTGACCGGGCGAAGGGGGGTTACGACGTGATCTTTGCCAACATCGTGGCCCATGTGATCCTGGCGCTGCTGCCCCAGGCGGCGCCTCTTTTGGCGGGCGGAGGCCAAATGGTGGTCAGCGGTATCATCCGGGATCGGGAACAGGAAGTGTTGGCGGCGGCGAAGGACGCCGGCTTCATGGCGCGGGGCCGGAAGGGCATGGGCGAGTGGGTCGCCCTCCTTCTGGAGCGGGCCTGATGCCGGGGTTTTTCCTGGACCATCTGGAGGGGGAGCGGGCCCTTATCCGGGAGGACGCCGGGCACATCGTCAAAACCCTGCGCCGGGGGGAGGGAGATCGGGTTTTTGCCTTCGATGGCCTAGGCAACCGGCTGGAATGCGAGATTGTCAGGGCCGACCGCCGGGAGGTGGATCTTCGAGTGCTGTCCGCCGTACCCGCCGGCACCGAGCCCAGGGTATCCGTCACCCTATATCAGGGGCTTACGAAAGCGCCCCGGATGGAGCTGGTGATCCAGAAGTGCGTGGAGCTGGGGATTGGAGCCATTGTACCGGTGGTCTTTTCCCGTTGTGAGGTGCGGGATCTGGGCACGGAACGCCTGGGCCGATACCGGAAGATCGCCCGGGAGGCCGCCAAGCAGTGCGGCCGGGCGGTGATTCCCCGCATTGGGGAGGCCATTCCGTTTTCCGAGCTGCTCCAGGCCCGGGAATGCCTCATCTGCCCCTATGAGGAGGCGGAGGGATACGGCCTTTACCGGGGACTGCTGGATCGGGCTGGACGAGGGCGGTATGGCATTGTGGTGGGGCCCGAGGGCGGCATGACCCGGGAGGAGGCCCACAGCCTTCGAGAGGCTGGAGGGGGCATCGTTACCCTGGGGCCTCGGATCCTGCGGACCGAGACCGCGGGCATGGCGGTGCTTTCCGCCATGCTGTGCGTTTACGGGGAGATGGAGTAGGATGGCTGGGATTCGATACGTTACCTTGGGCTGCAAAGCCAACCAATACGATACCGGCGCCATGGAAGCGCTGCTGACCGCCCATGGGTATCCCACTTGTGGCCGGGGGGAGGTTCCCCAAGCGGTGGTGGTGAACAGCTGCACCGTCACCGAGGAGAGCGACCGAAAGACCCGTCAGACTCTGCGGCGCATGGGAAAGCAATACCCGGACGCCTTGCTGGTTCTGTGCGGATGCTCCGCCCAGCGGGATCCGGAATCCTACCTTGAGATGGACGAGGTGGACTGCGTGCTGGGAACCGGCAACCGGGAGGCGGTTCTCTTTGCGGTGGAGCAGGGCAGGAAAGGGGAAAAGCTGAACCTGGTGGAGGAGCCCTCCCATTTCTTCGAGGAGATGGGGGTGGCGGCCACCCATCGAACCCGGGGATATTTGAAGATTCAGGATGGATGCGATCGGTATTGCAGCTACTGCATCATCCCCAAGGTTAGAGGGCCGGTGCGGAGCCGGGAGATGGATAACCTGGTGAAAGAGGCCGGAGCCATGGCGGAGAGCGGCATTCGGGAGATCGTACTCACCGGTATTCGGTTGATCTCCTTTGGACGGGATCGGGGGGAGAGCCTTATGGACGCCGTGGAGGCGGTGGCCGCCCTCCCGGGGGTGGAGCGCATCCGTTTGGGAAGCCTGGACCCCGATGAGGTGGACGGGGCCTTTATCCGCCGTGCCGCCGCGGAGCAAAAGCTGTGCCACCATTTTCATCTATCCCTTCAGAGCGGCTGCGATGCGGTGCTTCACCGCATGAACCGCCGCTATACCACCGGTGAGTTTCGGGCGGTGGCGGACGGTATCCGGGCCGCCATGCCGGATGCCGGCATCACCACCGACGTGCTGTGTGGGTTTGTGGGGGAGACCGAGGAGGAGCATCGGGCCACCTGCCGATTCCTTCGGGAGGTGGGCTTTTCCAGGCTTCATGTATTCCCCTACTCCAAGCGGGCCGGCACCGTGGCTGCCGGTCTGCCGGGACATCTATCCCGGCAGGTGAAGCAGGAACGGGCAAGGGAGCTCATCGCTTTGGGAGAGGAGCTGGAGTCGGCGTTTGTCCAGCGGTTTCTAGGGCAGAAGCTGCGCGCCGTGTTCGAGACCCGG
Organism: Bacillota bacterium; assembly: GCA_003150225.1. Classification (GTDB taxonomy): domain Bacteria; phylum Bacillota; class Clostridia; order Christensenellales; family QAND01; genus QAND01. Next base: position 5,901 of record QAND01000005.1, on the reverse strand, counting down.
GAAGGGGACGCCCTTGTGGGCTACACCGGTAACTACATCCGGGTATCCGCTCCGGGGGCGAGGGGAGAGCTTGGGCGGTCCCGAACGGTGGAGATCATCGGGGAGCGGCGGGGTACAGCACTCTGCCGTCCCGTGGATTGAGACAATGGAAAAGGAGGAAAACCATGGATTGCGTATTCTGTAAGATCGTGGCGGGGGAAATCCCCAGCCGCAAGGTGTATGAGGATGACCGGACCCTGGCGTTCTACGACCTGGATCCAAAGGCCCCCGTCCATGTGCTGGTGATACCCAAGCGCCACCTGGGGAGCATACTAGACCCCGCTAGTCCTGAGGAGGCTGAAGCGCTGTTCCGCGCGGTGCAGAAGGTGGCGGCGCTGCTGGAGCTGGAAAAGGGCTTTCGGTGCGTCGTCAATACCGGAGAGGACGGCGGCCAGACGGTGGGGCATCTTCACATCCATCTGCTGGGAAAGCGGAAGCTGGCGTGGCCTCCCGGTTGATGACGGTATAAATGCATCGTTCCCTGGTTGACATGGAACAATGGATTGGATATAATGCTTATATGTTAACGATAGAGTGGCAACGGAGGGAGGGAAAAATCGATGTCTGAAGTACATGTTGGAGAAGGCGAATCCCTCGAGAGTGCTCTTAAGAGGTTTAAGCGGAAGTGCGCACGGTCTGGGACCATGGCCGAGGTGCGCAGACGGGAACATTACGAGAAGCCCAGTGTGAAGAGAAAGAAAAAAGCTGAGGCGGCTAGAAAGAGAAAGTATTAAAAGGAAGGCTCCCCTATGGGGAGCTTTTTTTATGAGCGTTTCTGGGATTCTATTTGTAGAGGGGGCCTCATAATGTAATACATGAGGTGGATGGGGTGAAAAAGATTGCACAGACCGCCAAGCGAATCGCTGCCGGCCTGAACCTGCCGCTGGATACCCTGACGGGGCAGTTCCGGTTGGTGATGTACGGGGATGATAGGACCATCGTGGAAAATCACGGGGGCATTTTGGATTACGCGGACGACTGCGTACGGCTGCGGGTTCAAGAGGGGGAATTGGTGCTCTCCGGCACCTCTCTGACCCTGATGGAACTGGACGGCGGCACCGTGGTTGTTGGGGGGCGGGTCCATCGGATGGAGCTGTTGGGCGGAGGCGGCGCCCATGAATAGAATTTGGCGGTATGTTGTGGGTTATCACCGGGTGCGGCTGAAGGGCACTCGGATTCTGGCCTTTCTCAATGGATGCCGAAACCGAGGTATCCGCCTCTATGACCTGGAACGCCAGGGCAGCATGTCCGTCCGATGCCGCATTCCCCAGAGCCACATGAAAAAACTCCTTATGTGGGCGGAGGAAAGCAGGGTGGAGGTGGAGGACCTGGGGTACCGGGGTGTGGTTCCCCTCCTGCTGCGGGTGGCGTCCCGCCGGGGCATGGTGCTGGGCGCCGCGCTGCTCTTGGTCGCCGCCTATGTATTGTCCCAGTTTGTTTGGTTTGTGGATCTTTCGGGGGCGGAGCCCTTCCGAGGACAGGTTTTGGAACAGTTGGCCTCCATGGGGGTGGAACGGGGAACCCTCTGGAGGTCCTTGGACCTGGATGCCATCAACAACCGGCTGATGCTGGATAACCCCTCCCTGGCCTATTTGATCCTAAAGCGCCAGGGGGTGACCTTGAAGGGGGAGCTATATCTGGCGGTGGAGCCTGAACCCTTTGTGGACGCTACCCGCCACTGCGACATCGTAGCCGACCGCCCTGCGGTGATCCTGGAGATCGCCGCTTATGAAGGCACGCCCAAGGTAAAAGCAGGGGATGTGGTCAAGGAGGGGCAGGTGCTTATCGAGGGGTCCTTCTTCCGCAACGAAGAGGAGGAACCTCGGTATGTCTCGGCTAGAGGCAAGATACTGGGCCGGGTTTGGTACAGCGCCAGCGCTACCGCCTCTTTGGAAGCGGTTCGCACCGAGCCCACCGGCAATGAATATACCGTCCGCACCATGGAGCTGGGCGGCTGGGAGGTGGATCTTACCGAGGAGCCGCCCCCGTATGAGGAGTACACCGTGGAGGAGGTATCCCGGACCCCGGTGGTGGGCAGTTTTTTCCCGGCTCAGGTTATCACCAAGCGGTACCGGGAGGTGACGGTGGTGACGGAGCAGGGGGATTTCACCGCCGCTGAGGCGGAGGCAAAAGCGTCGGCGGAGGAGCTGGCCCTTCGGCAGGTGCCCACCCATGCGGTGGTGCGGGATACCTTGGTCCGCAGCGCCGTCAAGGGGAGCCAGGTGGAGGTGACCGTCTACATCGAAGCGGCGGTAACCCTGGGTACGCCGGTCTATTATGAGTAGCAAAAAACCCGCGCGATACGCGGGTTTTTGTTTTAAGGAAGCATCGCTGGGAAGGAGCGATCAGCTCCGTTTGCGGGGAGGGCGGCTCTGGGGCCGCGGAGACTTGGACTCCTTCTCCTCATATTTTTCAAAGGCCTTGATGATCTCCTTTACCAGCTTATGACGGACGACATCCCGGTTAGTGAGCCGTACCACCGCGATGCTTTCAATGCCTTTTAACAGTTCGGCGCACTGGCGCAGGCCGCTGGTCCGCTCCTGGCCCAGGTCGATCTGGGTGACGTCGCCGTTGACCACCACCTTGGCGCCCTCTCCAAAGCGGGTGAGGACCATTTTAAGGGTTTCCAGGGTGGCGTTTTGCCCTTCATCCAGGATCACCAGGCAATCGCTTAGGGTGCGGCCCCGCATGTAGGCCAAGGGCGCCACCTCGATGACCCCGGTTTCCAGATAACGGTGCGCCTGCTCCTGGCCCAGGAAGTCGTAAAGGGCGTCGTAGAGGGGGCGCAAATAGGGATCCACCTTCTGCTGAAGGTCGCCAGGCAGAAAGCCAAGCCGCTCACCGGCCTCCACCGCCGGGCGGGTCAGGATGATCCGGGAAATCTCCTTACGCTTTAAGGCGTTTACCGCCATGGCCATAGCGAGATAGGTCTTGCCGGTACCCGCCGGGCCGATGCAGATGGTGACGGTATTGTCCCGGATGGCTTTGATATAGTTTTTCTGGCCGATGGTTTTGCATTTTACGGGCTTTCCCCGGTAGGTGACGGCCACTACGTCCGTCATGGCCTCCACCGCCTGATCGGCATCCACACCGCCCTCACCGGTAGCGAGCTCCATGGCTTGGTCCACCATCATGGAGGTTAGTACGGGGGTGGTGCGCCGCATTTTTTGTAGGATGCGGAAGGCGGACCCGGCGCTGCGAACCGCGGCGGGATCGTTCCCCGACACGGTGACGCCGGTGGCGCTGATATGGCAGGCGACCCCAAAGGCCTTTTCGATGGCCTTCAGGTGGCAGTCGTTTGGGCCGACGGTGTCCATCACTTGATCCAGGGATTCGAATTCTACGTGTTCGGTTTCCAAATAGATACTCCTTATAACGATAATAAAGGCTTTTTCATTATAGTATCCCACGGGGGAAGTTTCAACGGCATTCCCGGCATTGGATGATTTTTCGCGAGAATAGGGCGGCTTTGACCTGGAAAACAATTGGAGGAGAGCGCTGTATTCATTTGCCTTTCCCATAAGAGGAGCGTATACTGAGGCTAACTCACCGCTATACGCAGATGGAGTTTGGATGAAAAGACGATTTGACCGCATTGGAATCTTCCGCCGGATGGCGTTTTATTTGGCAATGGCTTTGGGATCCTTGCCTTTTTTCTGTGTTGCACAAGCCCAGGAGCAGGACGGGGAGAGACAGGTGATCCGGGTGGCTTACCCCGTACAATGGGGCCTGACCCAATACGATGAAAAAGGGGGATTTTCTGGGTACAGCTATGAATTTCTCCAGGAAATTTCCCAGTATACCGGATGGGAATTTGAGTTCATCGTCATCAATACCGGGGACATCAACCAAGATTTGACCACGGCATGCGAATTGGTGGCGCGGGGAGACGCCGATCTTATCGGAGGTATGGTGTACATCGACCAGCTGGCCTAACGCTATGAATACCCCGTCAACAGCTATGGCAGCTCCTATACCGTGCTGAGCGCCTTGGAGGAGAATGCTGAGATCAACGAAGTCAGCTACCGGCATTACCCTAATCTGCGGGTTGCCCTGTATCGGGGCAGCGTAATGCGCCGCCAGGAGCTGGAAACCTTTGCCGATACCCAGAGCCTTTCACTGGAATATGTGGAATGCGGGCCCATGGAGGAAAGCGCAAACGCCGTCCGGGAGGGAAAGGCCGACGTCTTTTTGACCAAGGATATCAGCATGCCTGTGGACATGCGGGCTGTGGCTCGGTTTGCGCCCAGCCCCTACTATTTTGCCTGTACCAAGGGCCGCACCGACCTGGCCGGCCAGCTGGACGCAGCCATCTTGAATATTCAGGAGAGCAATCCCCATTTTGCAGCCTCTCTGTACGCCAAATACTTCAACGCTGAAAGAGATGAAATCCATTTGAGCCGGGACGAGGCGGACTATGTAAAGGCGCATCCCACCCTGCGTGTGGCTCTTTGGCCCTTTCAATCCCCCCTTCAGCGCTATGACAGCGTTAAGGGAGAGGCTCTGGGCATCCTGCCCGATTATCTCCGCCTGGTGGGGGAGAAGATCGGCCTCACCTTTGAATTTGTCTATATGGAGGATCACAGAGCGCTCCGGGACGCCATCGAAGAGAAGCAGGTGGACCTGGTGGCGGGGTTTTACCATGACTATGATCTGGCCGGCTCCTATGGCGTATCCTTGAGCCAGCCCGTAATCTCCGCCCAGGTGGTTTTAGCGGTCAACAAGAGCGTGAAGGCCGATGGCCTTTCGGAGCGAATCATCGCTTTGCCCCAGGGCTATGACTTCTTAAACGTATACAACAGCCCCATACGCTTATATCCCAGCGTTGAGGAATGCCTGGAAGCCGTCAACAGCGTGGGAGAGGCTGATTACTTCTTTGGGGACGTGTACACCGTGCAGGCCATCACCAATCAGCGGTACTACTCCAACCTTAACCTAATCCCCCAGGCTGCCATATTGCAGGAGTTTTGCGTGGGGGTGGTACGCTCCGCAAGCCCGGAGCTGCTCTCCATCCTCAATAAAGCCCAGCGAGGGGTATCCCAGGGGGAGCTTCAGGCGATCATCTATCAAAACAGCGGACTTCAGAGCGGCCCCGTTACCCTGGAGGTCTTTCTGGCATCCAACTGGCAGGCGGTTATGGTGGGGGTGCTCGCCGTTTGCGGCGTTATCATTTTGCTGCTGTTGCAGTACCTACGCCGCCGGTCTCGGGTTAACCGGGAGATCTCCCTGGCCAACCAGCGGTATAAGCAGCTCAGTGCCCTATCCAACGAGATCCTCTTTGAATACGATATTCCGCGTGACCGTTTTACCATGTCGGACAAGGGCGGCCAATTCTTTGGGGTATCCTCCACATTAGAGGGGTTTTCCCGCCGGGTGAAGGATCGGATGGACCTTGGAACGCTTTCCCTTTCCGACCTCTTGGAGCGATTGGAGCAAGGGGGCGGCACGCCCATTGATATCCAGGTTCGGCTGGGAGAAGATGATTTCCGCTGGCTCCGGGTGGTGGCCAACATCATACGGGATGAGGATGGCAATGCCGTATACGCCCTAGGCAAGGCCATGGATATCAGCAGCGAGCGGGAAGCCCAGGAGATGTGGAAGGAACAGGCCCAGCGGGACGGCCTTACTCAGGTGCTCAATGCCGGAGCCTGCCGCCAGGCCGTCCGGGAAGCCCTGGCGGATCCGGAGTTCCAGGGCGGCGCACTGTTTATCCTGGATGTGGATGATTTCAAGAGCATCAACGACCAGCATGGCCATTACGTGGGGGATCGGGTGCTGATGGAGCTGGGAGAGGTCCTGCAGTCCCAAGTGCGCCATGAGGACATCGTGGGCCGCTTGGGCGGGGATGAGTTCCTGGTCTTT
>QAND01000031.1 GCA_003150225.1 Bacillota bacterium | reverse complement strand
TCATAGGGAACGATGTGCATGGCGGCAGGAATCCGGCCATGTTCCTCCAGGCATACCGTGTTCTGGGGATCAAACCGGTTTTCAAAAAAGTAATCGATATAGGTAGGCGGGTCGCCGAAGCAAACCCGCCAAATCTCCCTTAAATCCGCCTCATCCCTCAGGGTGCAAAGTCTCATAGGTGATGCCCTCCTTCAGGGTAACCATATATTTGTCGATCATAAAGGCGGGGTAATAGCTTTCCTTTGCCCGACGGAGCCCAGGCAGCCCCATATCCTCCTCCCGGTTCACGAACTGCATGTCGGCGTAAAAGTGCCGCAAAAACTCCCGGTTAATGAAGGGATACAGCCCCTGGATATCCTGGTTCGCTTTCTCAATATGGATCAACACCGTCTTCTCCGAGATGCGCTCCCCCAGGGTAAAGGCTTCCACCTTGCCGTCAATGCGAACCAGTCCGCCCGTGAGGCTCAGGGCATCCATGTTGTCCAGGGCCTCATACATGGCAAACTGCTCCAAGTCCAAATCCTCCATGCCCTCAGACTCCCGAGCCGCGCGCCACTCCTGATACATCGCCTTGCAATCATCGATATCATCGGGGGTAATAGGGGCGAATTCATGGTTGGGATTGTTGTCCAAGAATCGGGCGATGTGGTTCCGTTTCTTGTGATATTTCTTCCCCGATAGGTTCACCAAGTCTGATACGTTATAAACGTATTCGCTATAATCCCGGTCAAGAGAGATTTCAAAAATATCCATGCAATTAAGCCGGATATAGTCCACCATCTTCTGAACCACGCTCTGCAGTTTAAACTCGATTCCCTCCCTGTGACAGTAAGCAATGGTATCCTGCATCACCCTGCAATAGTCGATTTCACAATTCTTGGGTAGCGGGGAAAACAGAATAGGCGGTTTATTGCCGATCTCATGTTGAAACCGGATGTACAAGACCTCGTCCTTGATGCAGAACTTGATCTGATAGGCCTTTCGCCACATATAGAGGTTGGCAAAGGAATGCTCCGCATTATCCATGGACCACATGCCAAGATACTCCCCCAAGACCTCCCGATCAGCCAGGGTGATTTCCTTAAATTCCACAAAAATCGCTCCTTATTCAAATTCAAAACTTTTGATCAAATTATACCATCGCAGTCAAATCATAGCAAATACCGGAGAATTCACTCCCTGATGTAAGAATTGTTTCTAGGGATTAATTCCCTACTGGATATTTTGACCTATTTCATATAAACTATTTCTGCATTATTTCTGCTGAGGTGTGGTATGAAAAAAAGTGACTACCAATTGGATGAAGTGAAGAAAATTGAGTTGGATATCTTAAAGGAGTTTATCCGAATTTGCGAACTCCTTCATTTGCGTTATTTTGCTATTGATGGTACTGCTTTAGGCGCTGTCAGGCATGGGGGATTTATCCCCTGGGATGATGACATCGACGTTGCTCTCCCGCGTGCAGATTATGAAATCTTTCTCAAGCATGCACAGGAGCTTTTACCCAAACATTATTTTCTTCAGACCTTGGATACAGATCCAGACTACCTCAGAGGTTTTAGTAAAATACGCAATTCCAATACCACTTTTATAGAAACTGCCGCAATGAAGCTACACATGAACCATGGAATATACATCGATGTTTTTCCTCTGGATGGATATAATTATTCAAAATTTGACGAAATCTTATTCAAATTTAAAAAAATCATGTTTGAAGATAGAATTGACGAAGGATTCTATCATCGTACCGCACCAGAAAAACGTCCTTTAAAAACCGAATTGGTTGGAAAGATTATGAAGCTCTTTTCAAGAACAATGACTCCGAAGAAAGCCGCTTATCGCCTAGAGGCTATGATACAAAAGTACGGGTATGATGCCTGTGCCGCCGTAGGAAGCCTATACGATTCCATATATAAAAGAGAAGTGGTCCCAAAAGAGTATTATGGAAACGGTAGAGAAATCAACTTTGAAAGCATCACAATTCGCGTTCCGGAAAAAGTTGAATTGTTGCTGGAACACATCTATGGGGATTACATGCAGTATCCGCCTAAATCCAAGCGCATTCCCCAGCATAGTTGCGAAATAATCGATTGTACAACGCCATATACAGCATATATAAAATAAAGGAGAGGCAACGCCTCTCCTTTATTTTATCCCTATAACAGGGCGATTATTTTGCTAAAATTCAATTCCCTGGTCTTGTTCATCACCAGAAATAAATCCACAATGGCCCAAACACCGCATCCGCCGGCAGTCAGCAACTTCAGCACTCCCATGGCGGGCTCCTCCAACATAAACCGATCGATACCCAGCGTTCCCACGAACAGCGATACGATCAAAATTACGGTGGGATCCTTCAACTGAACCATGGACATCCGCATAAAGGTATCGTCATCCATCTGAAGCAGCCGTTCCCGCAGAAACATGATCCGCTCCGCCGGAAAATACTTTTGGTTCATCATCAAATACAAATCGACTTTTTGCTTATCCAAGGACAGAACTCCCTCCTCCAGCTTCGGCGTTTCCTATCGCCGTTAATAGCATAACATAAGCGCTGTCTAGCAACCATTAAGTATTCATAAAGTTATAGCTGGAGCAGCCGCAGAATGTAGACGAGGATCATCAGGGCCGCCACAAATCCCATTCCCCAGTGGATAGCCCGCTGATAACGCGGAAACAGCCCTTGATGAAACCCCAGCCAAAGGACGGCTAGCAATGGAAGGGTCAGCGGATGATACGCAAAGGACGCGGCAAAGTCCAGCCGCAGCAACGCTCCAAGGGATCGGGTCATACCGCAGGCGGGACAAGGAATCCCCAGAACGCGCCGGAACGGACAACCGATTCCCATAACCTTCAATAGATAAAAAGCCAGCGCAAGAACGGCAAAATAGCCCAAATGCCGATAAAATAGCCTGGATCCTTGTACTTTCCGTTTTGCTACCATCACCTTATTGATCTCAAAGGGGGTCCCCCCTGTCAAAGGGGGCTCGCATAAACGCATCCAGCTCCCCCTGATTTTTTAACACCACGGTCTTTTCGCCATATCGTTCCAGAATCTCGTCATAATGGGCCCGGGCAGCCCTATCCCGCCCCCGATACAGGATCCACCAAGCAAAGGCAAGGTCAAACTTCTCCTGACAACCAGGCGCCATACTTTCCCGGGTGGTGTTGCGGTACCGGCAATACCGGGACCAGGCCCGCCGAAAACAGCTCCAGCGGGAAAATCGAAGGAAGATGATCCAATCCGCCTGTGCCAGCCGCTCCTCCTGCAGGAACTGACGGTAGTTTCCATCGATCACCCATTCCGGTTGCTCCATAAAGCGCGCAGCCATAGCAACGCCCTCTTCCCGATTTCGCTCCTTCCAGTTGGCCTCAAACTGAACCGTATCCAGATAGAGTACCGGGATGCCAAAACGATTGCCCAGAAAAGCGGCCAAGGTGGACTTTCCGCTTCCGCTATACCCGATTATCGCAATCCGCATCCTCCGCCTTCCTCCTTTTTCGTTTCCACATCCACTTTACAGAGAATCTCATCATAACAGCCCCTTCCCACACAGTCAAATAGGAGGGCGATTCCCATTATCACCAGGCACGCAAAGCATGTTCCGCTTAGCTTAACAAAGCAAGGCGCGCCCCAAAAGCGGACACAGGTTCCACCTAGCGATGCTATGCAAAAAGACGCCCGCCCTTTCGCGCAGACATCAAAATATGGCACTCCACTTTGAGGAATTGCCATATCGGGCGCAGCAACTTGCCTCTGAGAAGCGTTGACGAAAAAGACACCTCCACTAAACGCAAGGAACAGACAAATAGCTGAACCTTGAGCGCAAATTGCGTCCAGGCTCAGCCTGGTACGAATCTCATAACAACAAACTTGGATTTGAATACAAAAATATCGCGAACCATCCAAAGATGATTCGCGATATTGAGTGCAGGCTCAGCCTGCTGGTGCCGCTGATCGGACTTGAACCGATACGGGGTCGCCCCCGAGGGATTTTAAGTCCCTTGTGTCTGCCGATTCCACCACAGCGGCGCATTATGATAGCAAGCATCCCGCTTCGCGCCCGATTTTATTAAGGCGCGGGACTGGGAGAAGGGGTGGGCGCAGGCGTGCCAGTGGCGCCGCCGTCGCCGTGATCCTTCTGCTGGCTTTCCTGATAACTCTTATATTCTTCCCGGGTTAGAGAATCCTTAAGCCAATAGCTGTAATAGGGGTTCTCCCAGACGGTTCCATCCGAAAACGTCGCCTTAACCACGCATCCCTTGGCCTTTAGGGGATATGCGCCCGTTACATCCTTGTTCAGCGGAATATCCATATCATCGCCGCAGGAATCTTCCGGTTCCAGCACACATTCCCGGCTGTTGAAATAGACCGGGCCCACCCCATCCACGAACTTCATATTGGCGTCCTTCTCGTCGGTCAAAGTATATGCAAACGTCACAGCCTGGATGGTCCGTTCAGGATCCTGATTTTTGCAAACGATCCGCAGAACCGGCCCCGCGCTCTCCTCATCAGGAGTCACGATCAACGCGTCCGTAACGGCAGCCAGCTGCTGCTCCGCCGCGGCGGCAGCTTCCGCCTCATACTGGTTTTGCTTCTCCTGGTAGTCAGCAACATCCTTCTGGGCCTGCTGATAATTCTCGTCCTCGGGAATCATCTTCTGCAGTTCCAGAATCGCTAAAGCATAATATCCTTCCCCATACAGGGTCTGCGCCTCGGTATAAGCTGCGCGAGAGCTGTGGAGAGACTCCACAAAATAAAGGGCCTGCTGAATCTGATCATTCAACAGTGGAAATCCCTGCATGTCAGACAAAATGGTTTTGATCTCCTCATACCTGGTTTCATCCGTGCGATAGGCGGAAACAAGTTCCTCCAGGCGCTGCTGGATCAACGGCGTAATTTCGTTTACCCGCCGGCTGCTCTTCTCAATATCCCGCTGATAGATGGCCGTAGCCTCTTCAAAGCGATTGTTTAAAAAAGCATCCATACAGGCGTCCACAGGATTGTCCAAAGAGGTGATCAAAATAACGCCGGCCACCAACAGCGCCAGCACAACGCCCAAAACGATAAACTTCCGTAAATGGGACTTTTTCACTATTTCAGCACCGCATCCGGGACACCGATCCACGTCTTTGGGCACTTTTTGCTTACATTGCGGGCATTTCATCCGATTGAAAATCTCCCAACTCATTTGGCAAAAATATCACTTTATTTTATCATACATTATGAAAAAGAAAAGCCCCATTGTAAATCCAATCCCTCTGGCAGCCCTTTTCACGGAATGCCGTCCTTCCCACCGAAAAAAATTCGCAAACCGCAAAAAAGCGGTTTGCGAATTGGGAGCGGCAAGTTGCCGCTGGTGATCCATCGGGGACTCGAACCCCGGACACCCTGATTAAAAGTCAGGTGCTCTACCAACTGAGCTAATGGATCCCATGGCTGGGGTGGCTGGATTCGAACCAACGCATGCGGGAGTCAAAGTCCCGTGCCTTACCGCTTGGCTACACCCCACGGTGAGGGAAGGATTCTAGCGGCCTGGGGTTTCAAGAGATACCCGCCACCAGCGGCACATCTTGGAAGCTTGTCTGCCAAAGAAAAAATGGGGTGAGTAGTGGGGTTCGAACCCACGACCTCCAGGGCCACAACCTGGCACTCTAACCAGCTGAGCTATACCCACCATGTGCAAATTGGCGCGCCTGCAGGGATTTGAACCCCGGACCCACGGCTTAGAAGGCCGTTGCTCTATCCACTGAGCTACAGGCGCACAAGCTACGCACGTTAGTATAAAACAAACCCGGTAACCTGTCAATGAAATTTATGGGCTATATCTCATAAAAATCCGCGGATGGGTTTCCCTCCCGGTCCACCATCAGCAAAAGATAGCCGGGATTCCCCTGCCGGGGGGATAAAAGGCTGCCGGGATTCAAAAACAGACAGCCGCCGTCAACAAAGCAATCCGCGCGATGGGTATGGCCAAAACAGCAGACCCGCGCTTCCCGCTCCTGGGCCGCCAGGGTCAGCTGAAGGTACCCGGCCTTCACCCGATAGCGATGTCCATGGGTTAAAAACACGCGGCATCCGTTGATGTTCAAAAGCCGGTCCTCCGGTTCTTCGGCAGCCCAAAGATCGCAGTTCCCCCGGACAGAAACGACGGGGATGCCGCTTTCCTCCTCCAAATAACGGCCATCGGTAACAAAATCCCCCATGTGAAAGATAGCGTCAGGCCGGCGCTCCATCTCGGCGATGCGGGATAACAGCTTTTGCAGGGCTTTTTCATCTCCGTGGCTATCGGAAACCAGGACAACCCCGTAGGTAGCTCCCATTATTTCATCAGCTCCTCGCGCAGAGCTAGAAGCGCGCGGCTCCGGTGGCTAATGGCGTTTTTGGTCTCCTCGTCCATTTCGCCATAGGTCTGCCGGTAGGTTTCATCATAGAAAAGAGGATCGTACCCAAAACCGCCCGCTCCCCGGGGCTCCGTCAGGATGACGCCGGGGGACTCTCCCCGTACCACGATCAATCGTCCTCCCTTTTGCGCGAGAGCCACTGCCGAAACAAACCGAGCCTGACGTTGGTCGACAGGTACGCGTTCAAGAGCTTCCAGTAGTTTTTTGTTGTTCGCTTCATCGGTACCCTCCTCGGAATACCGGGCGGAATACACCCCAGGCGCCCCGTCCAGGGCGTCCACGCAGAGGCCGGAGTCATCGGCGAGGGCGTCCATGCCAAAAGACATGCGGCCCGCCACCGCCTTTTTGACGGCGTTGGCCTCGAAGGTATCCCCATCCTCCACCACTTCAAAGGGATGATCCATATCCCGTGGGGTGTAGAACTCATCGTAAAAATCACCCAGTATGGCTTTGATCTCCCTTATTTTGCCCTGATTGTTGCTGGCTATGAATATTTTTCTCATTTTGCTCCCCCCACTTTGCCCAGCGCGCGGTCCTGGGCTTCAAAAATCTCAAAGATGCCGCCCTTAGCAAGGGCTAGCATCTCGGTCATCTGCACAAAGGTAAAGGGATGCTGCTCCCCTGTCCCCTGAACCTCCACAATCCCCCCATCCCGGGTCATAACCACGTTAAGGTCCACCTCAGCGTTGCTGTCCTCCGCGTAGCAGAGATCCAAAACATAACCGCCTTGCACCATCCCAACGCTGACGGCTCCAATGTTCCGGTCGTTGGGCGGCAGAGGCAGCTTGTCCGCCTCATGAAGCTTCCGCAAAAGATCATACACGGCGCAATAGGCCCCCGATATGGCTGCGGTGCGGGTGCCGCCGTCGGCGTCCAAAACGTCGCAGTCCACCCGGATGGTATACTCCCCCAAAGCGGAAAGGTCAAATCCACTCCGAAGGCTCCGGCCGATGAGCCGGGAGATCTCCACGCCCCGTCCGTCCTTGCGCAGGCCATCCCGCTGCTTGCGCCGAGGGGTGGAAGCGGGCAGCATGGCGTATTCCGCCGTGATCCATCCGCCCTTTCCCATCCGAAACTCCGGGACTCCCTCTTCCGCCATGGCGGACACCAGAACCCGGGTATTCCCAAAGGACGCCAGGCAGCTGGCGTGGGCGTTTTTCAGGTAATCCATGGTAAAGGCGATTGGACGCATCTGTAAGGCTTCCACGAGCATTCTCCCATTCTTTTGTTTTTTTGTGGTTCTTATATTATAATCCATGTGGAATACAAGGCAATGCTTTTCTTTGGAGGAATCCTATGACCCATATGGACGGCGTAGCTCTCTACGCCATGACCCAGGAGCTGATGAAGACCCTGGACAACGGCCGGATCGAACGCATCTCCCGCTCCGGCAAATACGAGTATACCCTGGTGGTTCGGGCCAACAACAAAAATCATCGGCTGCTGCTTTCCGCCGATCCCGAATCCGCCCGGCTTCATCTCACCGAAAAAGGAGCGGAAAACCGGGAGCAAACGCCTCCGCCCTTTTTGATGCTGCTCCGCAAGCATCTGGCCAAAGGACGGATCACCTCCATCGCCATGGACACCCTGGACCGGGTGGTCACGCTTGAGGTGCTTTCCGCCAACGAGCTGGGAGACCTCTGCCCATATCGTCTGATTTTAGAGGTGATGGGCAAGCACAGCAATCTCATCCTGGTGGACGAGAAGGGAACGGTCATCGACGCCGCAAAACGGGTCTACGCCGATATGTCCCGGGTACGGACGGTGCTCCCGGGGGACGATTACCTGCCCCCGCCCTCTCAGGAGAAGGACTCTCCCCTCACCCTGGACTTCTCCGCCTACCTGGCAGCGCATTCCCAATGGGGCCAGCGGGCCGCAGCAGCCTTAACCGCCGGCTGCCTAGGGGTATCCCCACACACCGCCCGGATGCTTTGCCAGCTGGCCGGCCTGTCGCCCGATGCCTCCCTTCCCCTTTCCCCCGGGGATGCCGGCGCCCTTTCTGCCGCTTGCACAGCCTTCTTCTCCCGTCTTCGGGAGAGCCAACTGGAACCTGGCATCCTAACTCACGGGGAGGAATGGCTGGCGGTATTTCCCCAGCCGGTGCCAGACTACGGTTTTCTTCCCTATCCCACCTTAAGCCAGGCCTATGACGCCTATTATACCCAATGCTTGGCCCAAAAGCAGCTTGTTTCCTCCAAAGCCGCGCTCACCGCTTCGGTATCCGACCATCTGGACCGGCTCTATAAACGCCTATCCATCCAAAACGATGTTCTGCTCTCCTCCCAAAACCAAGAGGAGGAGCAGCACCTTGGGGAATTGATTCTGGCCTATCTGCACGAGATTCCCCGGGGAGCGGATCGATGGGTGGTAAACGATTACCTGACGGGGGAGGATCGAGCATTGAAACTGGACCCTACTCAGACCCCCCAGGAGAACGCCCAGCGGTACTTTAAGCGTTCCGCCCGGAAGAAGGCCGCCGCCAAGGCGGCCCAAGCCCAGAAGGGGGAGATCGAGCCCCAGGTGGCGTATCTCCAGTCGGTGCTGCTTTCCATCGACACCGCGGGTACCTCCACTGAGCTGGGAGAGATTCGGGAGGAGCTGCGGGAGGCAGGCTATCTCCGCCAATCCCCCGGCAGCAAGAAAGGGGAAAAACAGCAGCAGTCCCAGCCGGTACGCTTTCGCTCCCCCGATGGGATCGAAATCCTGGTGGGACGCAACAACCGCCAGAACGATCTTCTGACCACGCGTATCGCCCGGAGCACCGACATCTGGCTTCACGTCCAGGGAATGCCGGGAAGCCATGTGGTGGTTCGCCATCGGGCGCCTCTCCCCAGCGATACCATGGTGGCGGCCCTCAACATCGCCGCCTACTACAGCAGGGGGCGGAATTCCAGCAACGTGCCGGTGGACGTAACCGCCATCAAAAACGTTCGCAAGCCGGCGGGCAGCAAGCCGGGCTATGTGATCTTTACCCAACAAAAGACCTATTTCATCACCCCCGATGAAAAGCTGGTGAAATCCCTTTTAGCGGATCGACAGGAATAGCATCCACAACACAGCAAAAAGGACGGCGCTATGCCGTCCTTTCGTTTTCTAGAATCCGCCGCAGCCCCCGTTCCGCCACCAGACAGAGCGCCCATTTCACAATATCGCCCGGCAATGTAAGGAGGCATCCCGTCATCAGAGCGGCGTCCGCCGTCATGGGTATGCCCACAGCCCGGCTCATCAGCCAGAAGTATGGCAGGCCCGGTAGATAAACCGCTAGGAATCCCAATCCACTGGCCGCGGCCGGGCCCCAGGGACGAAGCCGCCAGCGAGAATAGAGGCTGCCTGCCACATAGGCCCCTAGGATCATTCCAAGCAAATAGCCAAAGGAAGGTCTCATGACATAGGCCACGCCTCCCCCTCCTCCGGAAAACACCGGCAAACCCGCAAGGCCCAGCGCCACGTACGCCGCTACCGACGCGGCTCCTCTCTTCCCTCCAAGTGCAAGGCCGCTCAGGGTGGTAAAGAGGGTCTGCAAGGTGATGGATAACTGGGGCAGCGGCAGGGTGATCCAGCCGCCGACGCAGCAGAGGGCGGCGAAGAGACCGCAGAGGACCAGACTACGGATGGTTTCATGTCGCATGTTGATTCCCCTTCCCGGTTTTTCTTAGAATACCGGCCTTTGATAGAATTGTCAATATATATTATAATTAGGTTTACAATTAAGAAACAAAAAACAGGGCGATGTCCGCCCTGCTTTTTTCATTGATTGCCTTTTTTGCAGCCCCAAACCGGCTCTTTCCGGCCAAATCCGGCCAATTCGGGCTAATGGTGGCCTACTATTTGATGGGCAAATTGCGGCTGCCCGGCTTTACCAAGGGGATCCCCTCCTTGCAAAGAGGGCACTCATCGGGAGCATAGGACTTCAGATCCAGGGAAACCACGCTCTCTAGGCGCTCCCCAAGATCAATCTGGCCGTTGGTACGATCCACCACCACGCAGACCCCTACCACATCTCCGCCAGCCTTGTGGACCAGCTCCAAGACCTCCTGAACGCTGCCGCCGGTGGTCACTACATCCTCCACCACCAGCACCTTCTGGCCCGGCTCAATGTGGAATCCACGGCGCAGGGTCATCACTCCGTTTTCACGCTCGGCAAAGATGTTCTCGCACCCCAGAATCCTGGCCATGGCAAAGGACATCTGAACAGCGCCAACGGCGGGCCCGATCACAAGATCAATCTGCTCCCCTTCAAACCGCTTTGCAAGATCCTCTAGAATCTCATCGGTGTATTGGGGAAACCGGAATAGCTGGGCGCACTGCATATATTTATCCCCATGCCGGCCGCTGGTAAACAGGAAGTGGCCGTCCAGCATCACACCTGTCTCCCGGAAAATCTCAAAAACCCGTTCGATATTCATCGTCCTTACCTCCTTCTTTAGACCATCAGGCTGCCGGTGAGCTCCGCCGCCGCGGCGATGCCCATCCCATCCAGATAATCGTTCAACTCAGCTATTATTCTATCGCAAGAATACGGATCCATCAAGCTTGCCGTTCCAACCATCACCGCAGTGGCTCCACAAAGCATAAATTCTGCCGCATCCAAGCCGGTGGTTACGCCTCCCAACCCTACAACGGGTATGGAAACCGCTTGGCTTACCTGATATACCATCCGAAGGGCAATCGGTTTGACTGCCGGGCCGGACAGTCCCCCCATGACGCTAGCCAGAATAGGCCGGCGGGTATAGGGATCCACCGCCATGGCCGAAAGGGTGTTGATAAGGGAAATAGCGTCCGCCCCCTCCCCTTCCACCGCTCGGGCAATGGCGGCGATGTCCGCCACATTCGGGCTCAGTTTCACCATCAGGGGCATCTTACAAAGGGGTCGCACTTCCCGCACCACCTCGGCGGCGGATTGGGGCGTGGTGCCAAAAGCCATCCCTCCCCCCTTGATGTTGGGGCAAGAGATATTTAGTTCGATCATATCGGCGCCGGCCTCCGATACCATGGCCACCGTCTCCCGGTATTCCCCAAGGCTGCTGCCGGAAACGTTAACGATGACGGCGGTTTGAAGGGTTTTCATATAGGGAAGCTCTATCCTCAAAAACGCCTCCACCCCAGGATTCTCCAGCCCTACGCTATTGATGCACCCGCTGGGGGTTTCCGCTATGCGAGGCGTAGGATTCCCCAGACGGGGCTGGCGGGTAATCCCTTTGCTACTGATCCCTCCCATACGGGAAAGATCGAAATATCCCGCCATCTCCCGGCCAAACCCGAAGGTTCCAGAGGCGGCGATGATGGGATTCTTCAAGGAAACGCCGCAAAGATTTACGGAAAGGTCAGCCATGGAGCGCCACCTCCTCAATGTCAAATACAGGGCCGTCAGTACAGACCCGTTTTCGGGTTTCCAGCCCATCTTTTTGAATGAGACAGGTACAGGCAACACAGACTCCCGTGCCACACCCCATCCGTTCCTCCATGGATACCATACAGGGGATGTTGGTGGGCAAGATCAGTTCCTTTAGGGCCCGCAGCATGGGAACCGGGCCACAAGCGTAGATGGCGTCGGGAGCGGGCTGGCTTTCCAGCCGCTTTATAAGGCCCTGGGTCACAAATCCCTGGTTTCCATTGCTGCCATCATCGGTATAGAAATCGGCAAAGGCCAGGGACGCGGATAAATCATCCTGTTGGTAGATGCAATCCTTCGTGCGATAGCCAAAGATCCCGGAAAACCGAACGGTTTTATAGTATAGGGGCAGATATCGCAGAGGCGCCACGCCGATGCCGCCTCCCACCAGCCAGATGTTCCGCTCCCCCTTTGGAGTAAAACCATGGCCCAAAGGCCCCAAGGCATCCACGAGTTCACCCTCTCGGCATCCAGCAAGAGCCTGAGTCCCCTGGCCCTTTACCTGGTAAACCAACTCCAGAATACCGGTTTCACCGTCATAATTATTGACGCTGATGGGCCGACGGAGGATCAAATCCGGACGGCCAGGAGCTTTTAGGTTCACAAACCGACCGGGGGTAATCTCCTCCCCCAGATTTTTACCCACCAAAAGGCCCATATGCATGGTATCCTGGGCAACCCCATGGTTGTAGACCACTGGATAGCTTCCCTGCTGCATCATATGATCTCCCTCCTAATAGTCCATCCGGCCGACAGCGGAAAGGGCGCCCCGCAGATCCTCCGCCATGGCAAGGGCCGCATCACGAGCAGCATCAGCATAGGGCAGACCACTCTTCTTGTGGGCGCCAATGATGCCCCGGCTGGAGTTCACATAGGCTCCAAAGCCACGGGCGTCAAACAGGCCGGAAAGGTCTGCCGCCGTAGCTCCCTGCGCGCCGTAGCCCGGCACCAGGAAAGGCACCTCCGGAAGGCGTTTTCGAAGGATCTCCCCCTGCTTGGGATGGGTCGCCCCCACCACTGCTCCCACAGCGGCGTAGCCCGTCTCTCCAAGCGTCTCGCGGCCCCAAGCCTGGACCAGATCACCCATGGTTTCAAAGACGGTGGTCTCTCCCAAAGAACGGTCCTGAAGCTCTCCAGATCCAGGATTGCTGGTCTTTACTAGGACAAAGATGCCTTTATCATAGGTCTTACACGCCTCCACAAAGGGAAGAACACCGTCAGAGCCCAAATATCCATTTACCGTAAGAAAATCCGCATCCATGGAAGCGATTTCCCCTTGGGGGAAAGGCGTACGACCCAAATAGGCGTTAGCATAAGCCGATGCGGTGCTACCGATGTCGTTTCGCTTACAGTCCGCGATGGTAATCAGACCTTTTTGCCTGGCATAGGCGAGAGTTTCGCAAAAGGCTTTCATCCCCTGCCAGCCATATTGCTCGTAATAGGCCACCTGAACCTTAACACAGGGCACGATGTCAGCGATGGCATCCACAAGGCCTTTGTTGAATTCCAGAATCAGTGCGGCAGCGGAGCCCATAGGATCCGCATGATCCACCCGCTCCGCCATAGCGGCGGGCAACAGCATTAGATGAGTATCCAATCCTACGATGGAGGGGTTGCGCAATTCCGCCACACGGCGGTTCAAACGGTCTATGATCATCTTGCCACCTCATATTCCCATACATTTTTCCGGCCATCGGTAAAGGCGCAGGCCACCCGGCCTACGAGCTCTCTTCCCAGAAGAGGGGTATTCTTTCCCTTGGTGTATAGCCGATCCGCCGTGACGGTCCATGGCATCTTAGGGTCGTACACCACCACATCGGCTGCAACGCCCGGCTGCAATACACCGCCCGGAATTCCCAGAAGCTTGGCGGGAGCGACGGACATCGCCCGAACCACATCCTCCCAGCAAAGGTACCCCGGCTCCACTAGATTTTTTTGAATCAAGGGGAGGGCCGTCTCAAATCCCGACATACCGTTTGCCGCCAGGTTGAACTCCACCGCCTTATCATCCACATGATGGGGCGCATGATCGGTAACGATGGCGTCTAGCGTGCCGTCCCGAAGCCCTTCAATGATCGCGTCTACATCAGCCTGGGTCCGCAGGGGAGGGTTGATCTTGGCGTTGGTATCGTAATCCATAAGGAGTTCGTCCGTCAGGGAAAAGTACTGGGGACAGGTTTCCGCAGTGACCTCCACGCCCAGGCCTTTGCCAAACCGTACCAGTTCCACTCCCAGGGCGGTGGACACATGGGCGATATGTACCTTGGTATGGAGTTCCCGGGCCAGAATGATATCCCGGATCAACATGATCTCCTCCGCCGAGGCGGGAATCCCCTTCAATCCGCAGGCCACACTGACGGCCCCCTGGTTCATGACCCCCTCCTCCAGGAGATCCAGATCCTCCTCATGGCAGATGAGAAGGGCGCCGAAGTTCTTGGCGTAGTTGAGGGCGTTTCGCATGGTGAGGCTGCTGGATACCGGCCGGCCGTCATCCGAAAAAGCCACTGCTCCCGCCTCCTGTAGCAAGCCAAACTCGCTGAGCTCCTTTCCCTTCTGCCCCTTGGTGACGCTGGCGATGGGATAGACCTTGGCATATCCCAGCTCCCGGCTGCGAGCAATGAGGTCCCGTATGAGAGCGGGATGATCCAGGACCGGGTCGGTATTGGGCATACAGGCCACCGAGGTAAACCCTCCCATGACCGCCGAGCGGGTACCAGAGGTCAAATCCTCCTTATATTCGAAGCCAGGATCCCGAAGGTGGCAGTGCATGTCCACAAAACCGGGAAATACCAGCTTACCCGCGGCGTCGATCAATTCGTCTCCGGCCTGGGATTGGACGCTGGGAGCAATGGCTTCCACCTTTCCATCCCGGATCACAAGATCCAATCTACCGCTTTTCCCAAGGGGATTTACGATGGTTCCATTTTGGATGATGGTTCTCATAGGGCTTCCCTCCGAATCAATAGCTGTAAGAGCGCCATCCGAACAGCAACGCCGTTTTGCACCTGCTCCCGAATCACGCTCTGTTCCCCGTCAGCCACCTGAGTGGTCAGTTCCACCCCTCGGTTGACCGGTCCGGGATGCATCAGAAGCGCGCCGGGCTTGGCCAAGGAAAGGACTTCCTCCCCTACGCCAAAGAAACGGCTATACTCCCGCACCGAGGGAAATAATCCTGCGTGCTGACGCTCCCGCTGAATGCGCAGTCCCATGACGGCGTCGGCATCTCGGACGGCCTCCTCTACGCTTCCGGCCACTTGGGCATGAAGTGGGCTCAGATCCTCGCCAGGCATCAGGGTGGTAGGACCGGCAAACACCACCTGGGCTCCCATGGCATGGAGTCCATAGGCATTGCTCCGAGCCACACGGCTATGGAGGACATCCCCCACGATGGCCACCTTCTTGCCCGATAAATCCCCCAGGTGGCGGCGCAAAGTAAAGAGATCAAGCAGGGCCTGCGTGGGGTGCTCGTTAACCCCGTCCCCCGCATTGATCACAGAAGCCTTGACATGCTTCGCCAGTAGATGGGGCGCGCCGCTCATGGCGTGGCGGATGATGATAACATCCACCCCCATCTGATCCAGGGTAGCGCCGGTATCCAAAAGGGTCTCCCCCTTTTGCACGCTGCTGGCAGTCGCCGTCATATTGGCGCTGCTGGCCCCCATATATTTGCTGGCAAGCTCAAAGGACATGCGGGTCCTGGTGCTGTTCTCGTAGAATAGGGTTACCACGCTTTTACCTGCTAGATCCGATGTTTTTTTATGATCGCTCAAAAGCACCTGGCGCATCTCCTCCGCCAGGTCCAGCACCCGGGTAATCTCCTCCCGAGTGGCGGTACGCAGGCCCAGCAGATCCTTGTGTTGATTGGAAAACATGGCCTCACTCCTTCCGTGGGTACGGGCATAAAAAAAGGAAGCGTTCAGCTTCCTGAAACAAAAACAGTGGTAGCGGGACGGCCCTCAGCGTGGATCATCTCACGGTATTTCATCGCGCCGGCCCCCTTCTCACAAATTTTTGATATTATAGCATAACATCCCCTATCTGTACACCATTTTTTTGCAATTTCATCTCTCCGCCGGCCGCGCGGACGGCTTTGATGAAATCCTCTGGCGGAGGCGCATAAAAAGACAGGGGCATCCCGGTTCTGGGATGGATAAGGCTCAGCCGATAGGCGTGGAGCATTTGCCCCCTTCCCGGATCCTTCCGAACGCCATAGAGCGGATCGCCCACCACAGGATGACCGATAAAAGCCATATGTACCCGAATCTGATGGGTACGGCCGGTGGTAAGAGAGCAGCGCACAAGGGTTTTTCCGTTGAGCCTAGCCACCACCCGATAGAGCGTTTTTGCATACCGGCCTCCTTCCCGTACCACTGCCATCTTCTTTCGATGGACCGGATGCCGGCCGATGGGAGCTTCTATCTCTCCCTCGTCCTCCTTTATATTCCCCTGAACCAGGGCAAGATAGGTGCGCTTTACCGTACGGGCCTTGAGCTGAGCCGACAGGTTTTCATGGGCGGCGTTGTTCTTAGCCACCACCAGCAGTCCGGTAGTGTCCTTATCCAACCGGTGTACGATCCCTGGGCGGATGGTATCCCCTATGGCGGAAAGATGGTCCAGGTGGTAGAGGCAGGCATTGACCACCGTGCCGTCTGGAATGCCGTGGGAAGGATGTACCGCCATACCTCTTGGCTTATTGACCACCGCCAGATCTTCATCCTGATACAGGATGGGAAGGGGCAGATTCTGCGGTACAGCGTCCGCCACTTTAGGCTCCGGCAGCCGGAGGATGTAGGTCTCGCCTTCCTTCACTTTCCGACTGGGCTTGTCCACCATAACGCCGTTGGATGTAACGCAGCCCTGGGACAGCAGCTGCGCGATCTGGGAGCGAGAAAGGGCTGCAAGCTGACTCAATGCCGCATCCAGGCGTTTTCCATGAAGGGTATTTGATATGGTAAGAATCAAGTCATCCATTTTGTTTCTTGCTAGGCCGAAGGAACAGCACCGCAAACACCAGCAGAATGGCGCCGCAGGTAACGAAAATATCGGCCACATTGAACACCGCAAACCGAATAAAGGTGGGGTTGATAAAGTCGATAACAAAACCATAGACAATCCTATCGATGAAGTTGCCCAACGCGCCTCCGATGATCAGGGACAATAGAATCCGGACCAAAAGGGATTCTGTCCGGCCATATTTCACCAGATAGAATATCAATCCCGCGATGATAAGCGCGGTGACCACCGTTAAAAGTCCTGTGCGTCCCGATAGAATGGAAAAGGCCGCGCCCCGGTTCTCGACATAGCGAAATTCCACAATTCCCGGAATCACGTCCATCTTCATTCCAGGCATCTGCTTAAGAGATCCCAGGCACCAGAGTTTGGAGATCCGATCCAATAGGATTGCGCCGCCTGCTAGCAGTATTTCCAGCATACCCTACCCCTTTAAGAAAAAATATCAGTTTATTATAGCATACTTTGTCTTCCATCAGCGGCTTTATTGGCTGTATACCTTAACCATCTCCACAATGTTGGCGATGAACTGGCCGATGATGGGCAAATTCGCATTTGCAAGCCAGGTAAGAAGCGCCATCAAAAGGGCGCCCAGTACCGCAAAGCCTACCGCCATCCCCAATCCTTTCGCAATCCCACCCATTAGATTACCCCATAGCATACGCCGGGGGCTGTCAAGATGCTCCACATAATCATAGAACCGGGTCCGCTCCAGGCTCTGGCTCAACCGCTCTATCTGCCGTTCTAAGAGGGTGAGCCGTTCTTCCAGCAGATATTCCTCCCGCTTTTTCTCCTCCTCCAACATGGCGACCACCTCTTCCCTTTTCATATGACCCATTTTCTACTATCATGCCCCTATGAATGGGAAAACTATCCGATGGAAGCAATCCATGCCGAAGCTATTTTCGATAGCGGCTCCAGTCCCGAAAGCGAAGGGCGCCCAGGGAGGATACCGTTCCCGCCAGCACCCAGCCAATCATTCCACCTTGAAAGGGATTCATGCCGCCATAGTAAATCAAGAGACTGGATCCCAAAAGACACAAAGCCATATAAAGCTTGATCCGAGCTCCCTCCCTTAAAATAGCTTCCATATCAAATTGTTTCCGCTGCTCCTGATCCCGAATATAGTAGCCACCAATGAGCCAAACCAGGTGGAAACGCCATATTAAATAGGCCAAGACAAGGAAGAATCCCGCACAAATCAAATTGACAGTTGCCATGGAATCCCCTCCTTTCATCACACAGTATGCCCAAATATTTAAGCGCTCCAATCCTGGAGCGCTTAATAAAATCAGATGGCAATGATTGTCTCCCGTCCTGGAAACAGATAGGATAGCTTTCCATCCTGGGTAAAAGCTACGCTTTCCTCTGCGGAGAAGCGCACTCGCTGGCCATCCCACTCCGCGAGCTCGCTCTCGGTATTGAGTTCCAAGGCATAGCAGGTGTTGTAATGCAGGGGAAAATCCCCCATGGGCCCGATACCGTCCTGCATATCCCATAACCCTACGATGGTGCCAGCGCTATGGCCGAAAAACCCAATGGGATGGTTATAAAGAGCGGCTTGAATCCCTTCGGCTTTGGCCCGATCCAAACAGCGACGAAGGATATCGTTACCGGTTCGGCCGGCGATATGCTCCTCCGCCACAATATCCTGGAAGCGGCAGGTCTTGGCAAAGGCTGTTCGGAGGTACTCCGGCACTTCCCGCTCTCCATCCCGGAGCACATAGCCCATACGCTGGCTATCGGTACACAAGCCAAAGTATTTGATTCCCACATCGTAATGGAGCAGATCCCCCTGTTGGATCACAAGGCCGGTGCTTCCAGTCTTATGAATGCCCTTGCGCTGCACATCCACATGAGGGCTAAACCAGAAGGTAAGGCCCAGCCGATTGATCTCCTGTGCGATCCACTCCTCGACCTCGGTGGTGGTGGTTACCCCCGGAATGATCACCTTACGGGAATAGGCCTCCAAGCAAATATCCATAGCGAGGGCATAGACGCTATAATAACGGGATAGTTCCTCCGGCAGCCGGGTCTCAATCCAACGGGTGGAAAGCTCGTAAGCCGATGCCAGCCGTTCGGCATATCCCGGCGCAAGGCAGGCGCAGAGATCCTCATAAAGCTGGTGGCTGAGGCCATCGCTCATGCCGCTAAGTTTGGAAAGATTCACTCCAATCTTCCGGGGATCTTTTCGCTGGATAAAATCCGCCAACTCCTGGAGTTGATCCCGGGTGATATCCGTATAGGCCTGTTCATAAAGCCTGGCGATTTTGCTATCGGGGCGGCCAAAGTGATAGGCATGGAACACCCCTTTTTCCAGGGTAAAGACCAGACAGGACAGGCGGCGGGCAGTCAAGCACAGATAAGGTACCATGGTAGGATAGATGGGATCCTCGTTGTATTCCCGGCAAAGGATGATCCACATATCAAAGCCATACTCCGTCATGATTCCCGGGATAATGGCGGGGATCCGAGCCGCCAGGGTGTTGTCTATGATTTCAATCTGTTTTTTCAGCGGCACCACTGTTCTCATAGCGCTTCTCCTGCTTTCCTAGTTTTTCCTTTTTAGTATAGCACAGGAAAAGGGCGATGAAACATCAAAAGCCTGGGATCAAACGGCACAAAAAAAGGGCCCCAGGGGCCCTTTTTGGCATCTATCAGTCCTCAAGAGGAATGGCATTGCCGGAAAAAGCGGGAATTTCCTCCATAGCGGGTTCCTCAGCAGCCTGAGGCTCCAGCTCATCAATGGTACGGCGAACGCTCTCGGGGATGGAGAGGTCCTCCACCACTTCCACCAGCTCCTTGGAGTAATCCAGAACCGTGGCCTTAAACTCGTTCAGCACGTTGCGGATGCCAAGGATCTTGCCCTCAACATCGGCCATCTCTTTCTCATAGTTTTCCATCTTGGCGCGAGCGCGGATATCAGCAGTATTGAGGATGTTGGACGCCTCTTTTTGCGCGTTCTCAATCATCTCCTCGGATTCCCGCTTGGCCTTTTCGGTGATATCATCCGCAGCCTTATGGGCAGTAACCATGGTGTGCATCAAGGAATTTTCCATCCCCCGATAGGACTCGACTTGGGCGTTTAGGGCGTCAATCCGGGCAAGGAGCTCCTTGTTCTCCCGAAGGACTTTATCATAGTCCACGATGATTTCATCGAGAAAATCGTCCACCTCGTCCTTGATATAGCCGCGCTTTTCCTCGCCAAAGTTCTTCTCGTGTATGTCCTTCGGTGTGACCATTGCGTATTCCCCCTTAAACTTTCTAAATCGTTTTCTTTTTTATTAACAACCCGGCCCTCGGGGCCCGGGCCTGGCCCTAATACTGCCGCCGGTTGCCGCTTCCGCCAAGGGTATAGAAGCTGCCGGCGCCCTGAAGCTCATCAGGGACGTTTCCAGAAATGTCCACGTTGGTGGGCACCAGGATGAAAATCCCTTTGGTAACCTTATGGATGTTGCCGTTCAGGGCATAGACTGCGCCCGACATGAAATCCAATACCCGCTGGGCAATGTCGATCTCCAGATTCTCCAGATTCACCACAATGGGTTTGCGGTTCTTCAGGTTGTCTATGATGCTCTGGGTATCATCATAGGTCATGGGCTGATAGACAACCATCTTCATTTTGCCGCTGTTGGCGCCGGAGAGTCCACGCATGCTGTCGAAGTTCTGAGCAGCAGCCACCGGCTCCCGATCCCGCTTCTTCCCTATGGTTCTCACCTTACCACCTTGCAATCTTCCGGACTTCTTGCCAGAGGAAGCGTAATCGTCTTCATAGTCGTCCTCATAGCCGTCGTCCTCATAATAATCGCTGCGGCTACGGCTATTATCATATCCGTCGTCATAGTCGTCGGCATAATCGTCGTAGCCATCGTTATAGCCGTCGTCGTAGCCGTATTCCTCTTCGTCCAGGGTGGACTCCTCCAGCCCAATAAAATCGAATACCTTGCCAAAAAATTTACCAGCCACGCTGTAACCTCCAAACGGGCAAAACTACCGCCTCGCCCCAAAGATCGCCGAGCCGATCCGCACCATGGTGGACCCTTGTGCGATGGCCAGCTCAAAATCGCCGCTCATCCCCATAGAGAGGATGGAAAAATCCGCGGACCGCACATCCTGTGAAAAACGGTCAAACAGTTCTTTAACCCGGGCAAAGTTCTCACTGATCTCCCGAGAAGAAGCTCCCAGAGGCGCCACGTTCATCAATCCCCGTAACCGAATGCCGGGCAGGGAGAGCACCCCATCCAAAAGGGCTTTGGCATCCTCCTCGGTAGCGCCGCCCCTTCCCTCGCGCTTTTTGAGATCCACCTGGAGCAATACATCCGTTACAACGCCTGCGGCCATGCTCCGACGGCTTAATTCCTCCGCCAGCGAGGGCCTGTCCACCGACTGAATGAGCGCGGTTTTCCCAATGATCTTCTTTACCTTATTGGTCTGCAATTGACCGATCAAGTGCCACTGGACACTTAAGTTTATATTATCACGCTTGGTAAGGAATTCGTCAACCCTATTTTCCCCAAAGGAGGTTTCTCCCAGGCTCGCCGCTTCCAGAACGGCTTCCGGGCCGAAGTTCTTGCTGACGCATAACAGCGCGATTTCCTTTTCTTCCCTGCCTGCTTTCCGGGCTGCATCGGCTATTGCCTCATGAACAGCCTGGAGCCTTTGTGCCATCTCCGTCATTTTAAGACCACCTTGGAGCCTGCCATGAGGGTGGTTCCCTCCTCGGCAGCCTGGATGATGGCATCGGTTCCGTCCTCATAGACCACCGTTACCGGCACAAACTCGGTGGTGTTGCCCTCAACCACCTTAATTCCAAGAACGGTATCCTCGGTAAACAACGCCTTCTTGCTGACCTTGATACCGGTATAATCCTTCTTCATGGTGGTAACTGCATTCCGCACGCTGATCAAAGGCCCAATATCCTCCTGAATCTCCACGAAATAGAGAATTCCTCCATCTTCGGGCTTTCGGGTACCGATGATCTTTCCCTCATGGGGACGATCCATGTAACCCTCAAAGGTCATCATGAACTTCTCGTCCTTTTTCATCTCCTTGATGGAATCGTCCGCTAAGATGACGCAATACCAGGTATAGTTATTCACCAACCGGTAAAGGGCACGCGTGGTGCTATCCTTGTTATAGGCGATGGTAGAGGTGCCGGATTTGGCGTTTTCAATGTCCTTTCGGGTGAGCTTATCCATGTTGAGCGGATTGAGCGTCTGTTCATGGCCATCCAAATTAAAACTAAC
This sequence comes from Bacillota bacterium, assembly GCA_003150225.1. Taxonomy (GTDB): domain Bacteria; phylum Bacillota; class Clostridia; order Christensenellales; family QAND01; genus QAND01. The sequence goes on along the minus strand of QAND01000031.1, from coordinate 42,272 downwards.
CATCCCCGCTTCCTCGGCCATGACGTCCTCACGCCAGGAGGCAAGCTTTTCCTGCAATTGGGTTTCACTGGCATACAGGCGATTCAGCTCATCGTCGGCTTTGACGTTGTTCTTCAGGTAGTTTCTCTTCTGGTTAAGCAGCTCACTGAGCCCCCGCTCCAGAGCAATGACGTCGGTAGCGGAATCCCCCGAGACAGCGGCGGCCACTTCCTCCAATTTGGTGGCAATCTGACTATTTAAGGTATTGAGCCCTGTGTCCACCACATCGCGCCAAACGGTATTCTCCTGGTAATCCCGTATCTGCTGCTGAACGGCGATCAGGTCTTTAAAAAGGCTTTCGTTATAGCCCCAGCGGTAAACCTCGGCAATCTTGCTGCCTTTGCTGACCCGCTCCCCTTCCGAAGCGTAAAACACCGCCTGTCCATAGTTGGTGGCGCTGTATACCGTTTCATCCCGAATGAGCACCACGGGATAGGTCTGCTCAAAGGTCATGGTGGCTTCCTGCAACTCTCCATAGCTGGGACGCCGCAGGGCAAAAAACAGCACCAGTACCACAACCGCCGCCAGTATCCCTATGGTAATATAAAACCGCTTGGTGGGCCTACGCCGTACCCTTCTGCGTCTTGGTCCTCGATTCATCATTGCACCCGATTCAATCTAGATGTTTATTAGTGAATTATAGCATATATTGTCGAACCCTGCAAAATGGTATTTTCCTCTTGGCAGATTTCCAAATTCGTCCACGATTTTGCGGTTTTTCATTTTCCTTCCTTTTTCTGGCGTCCCTGTTATAATGAAGAAAATGGACAATTCACAATAAGGAGGTCTGCCCTATGCTCATCAAAAACGGAAGGGCCTTTATGGACGGCCAATTTCGCTCCGCCGACGTGATCCTTGAGGACGGCAAGATCCGCTCCATCGGCCTTGGTCTCTCCTATGACGGCCAGGTGATCGACGCTGCCGGCAAGCTGGTCTTCCCCGGATTCATCGACGTGCACTGCCATGGCGGTTTTGAGGTATCCTGCGGCGACGGCGCTGACGCCATGCGAAAAATCTGCGCCCGGTATCCTGAGAACGGCGTTACGTCCTTTTTCCCTACCCTGGCGCCACATAATGTGGAGATGGCGCAGAGATCCGTACAGGGGGTCAAGGATGCGATGGGATGCCCCGGCACAGACATCGTAGGCATCCACTTTGAGGGGCCGTATTTTAGCCCGCATAACCATGCCAGCCACTATGGGCCCGCCGCCACAAATCCCTCTCCGGAGCATACCACCGCCATGGTAGATGGGGATTTAGACATCATCTCCATGGTGTGCGTCGCTCCCGAACTCCCCGGCGCCATGGAGTATATTTCCTGGGCCCGGAGCCATGGGATCATCATTGAGCTGGGGTATACCCTTGCTACCAGCGGCCAGATCAAGGAGGCAGCTGACCGGGGAGCCACTCAGATTTCCCACCTGTTCAACGGCTTTCCCAAGATGAATCACCGGGTGGACGGCGCCGTGGTAGGTTGCTTGCTGGAGGATCGCCTTTACGCCCAGCTTACGGTAGACGGCGTCCATGTACTGCCCCCATTTATCCGTCTTGCCATCAAAAACAAGGGCATCGACCATGTGCTGGGCATCACCGACGGCTCGGAATACATGGGCAAACCCGAAGGACGGTATATCGGCAAAACCGGCGAGGAGTACGAGATCAAGGACGGCATGGCGCGGGATCTTACCGGCATGCTTCTTGCGGGAACCCATACCTTTGATTCCGTTATGCGGACCGCGCTTTCCATGGGGCTGACCTTGGAAGAGGTTGGTCGCATGTATGCGGAGAATCCCGCCATCTCCATGGGGATTACCGACCGAGGAAAAATCGCCCTGGGCAGGAAGGGCGATATCGTCATCATGGATGAGGGGCTCCACGTGGAAAAGACCATCATAGACGGACAGATTTTCTACGAGGCGAAATAAGACCAAAACAAAAAAGGCGGCAGCAGCCGCCTTTTTATTTATTTTGCCTCAAATACCTTGTTTCCGGGCTGGGGATTAGTCTCATAGATGGCAAAGAGCTGATCCACCGTCACAAATTCATAGCCTTGGGCCCGAAGCTGATCGATGGTGCCCGCCACGGAGTTGACCGTTTCGCTATAAATATCGTGGCTGAGGATGATATCCCCCTCCTCCGTCGCCGCTACCACCCGGCTGGTGATCTGGGCGGCATTGCGGATCTTCCAATCCTCAGGATCCACCGACCAGTTTACCAACGGCCGGTCTATGGTCTGCTTTACGGTATCGTTCGCGTTGCCATAGGGCGGCCGAATGTATTTAGGACGTTGACCCGTAGCCGCTTGGATAGCCTGATCTGCGCGCTCCATTTCGTTTTTGATTTCGTCGGCGGAAAGCTTATTGAGGTTCTTGTGGGAATAGGTATGGCTGCACACCAGATGCCCTTCGTCGGCCGCGCGTTTCGCAATTTCGGGGTACTTGTCCACATTGCTGCCCAGGCAGAAGAAGGTGGCTTTCACGTTCTTCTCCTTTAGAATATCCAGCAACATCGGGGTCGTTTTTGGGTTGGGGCCATCATCAAAGGTTAGGGCCACGTACTTTTTCTGGGGATCATGGGGCGCAGGGGTCGGAACAGGCGTGGGAATGGGCGTAGGCTCCACTCCGTTAACATCTCCCGGTTCAGCCAAGTACTGGGCCAGTTTGGCTTTCTCCACCTTCACCACCACAGCGCCTTCATCTTTTACGGCCACACGGTCTCGATCCAGAATAAAGCAGACGCTGTCCCCTTCAAGATAGAAATCGGATAGATCCGCAAGGGAAAGAGAAAAGCCTTCGCTGAGGGCTCCTTCCTCAGCGCTTCCGGCGTTGGCCACCAGCCGGTCGCGGCCGCTCATAGCCATCAGTTCCCCAGTCACCAGCTGGGCAAGCGCTTCATCGTAGCCGCTGTCCGCCAGGAAAAGATCGTCCAGCACCAAAGGGTATCCCGTTTTCACACTGAAGTTCCGAGAGGCCAGGTGCAGATAGGAACCGTCCGGCCAGGACATATTGGAAAGCAGCAAAATGCTGAGCACGCTGTCATCCAGATTGGCCACCTGATAATTCATCGTCAAGGTGAACTTTCCCTCTTTGTCCTTCCGAAAGGCATGGAACATCTTCATCTCCCGGGAGGCCAATTGCCGCATGCTGCGATTGAAATACTCGTTTTCACTTTTGGGATAGGACAGGTGGATCTCATGGTTATCGCTCCGCTCCGTGGAGGTAACGGAAGCAAGATATCCCAAGGGGCCTTCGATTGTCTGAGTCGTGTTTTCCCCAACCGCCTGAAAGTCCTTTGCCATGGACTCTACCGTAAATACGCGAGCGTTGTTCCCGCCGCAGGCAACGCAGAGCATCAAAAGAAGGGCCATTCCCAATATCGATATTTTTTGCAGCATTTTTTTCATGTCTTCACCAAGGATCTGTCGTTTGCGAAATAAGACGATATTTACCGTATTTCGGTTCCATTATATCCTTTATTTTTACTGATTCAATAGTTGTTTTGATATTTTATTCACAATATTATCGAACAGGGCCAACACCAGGGGGACCCCTTTCCCCTGCTTGGTCTCAAGGGGCATCTCGGATACCGCAACCGGGGTGGTTTCTCCCCCCTCCTGGTGTAGCAAAACGGTTTCTCCAAGCTCTGCAATCTCCGCCCCCGCAAGTATGGCTCCGTATACACCCTCCCGGTCAAACCCAAAGATCCTCTGGCCCTTTCCGTTGCGGTTTTGAACCTCGATCTCCTGTACCTGCATCCGCTTTCCATAGCCCCGGTCGCTCACCAGGATCAAGGTTTCCTCTCCCAGCCATTGGCCTGCCGACAGGATGGCATCTCCAGGCGCCAAATTGATGCACTTCACACCACCTGCCGTCCGTCCCTGCGTGGGCACCGATGCGGCATCAAAGCGAATAGCAAACCCATTGCGGCTGATGAGGGTCAGGTCTCCTTCCCCCGCAGGCAGTACGGTAAACAGCCTATCCTCACCCTTGAGGCCACAGGCCGCAAGCCTGTTGCGGCTGGTGCGGTATTCCGCCATAGCCGTGCGTTTTACCATCCCCATCCGGGTTAGGAAAAGAAGCTCGCCCTGCCCATCTCCCTGGGGTAGAATGGCCACCGGGGACTCCTCCTTCTCCATACCAGAGACCAAAGAATGTACGCTGCTGCCCCGATCCCGCAGCTTTCCCTGAGGCACCGCGGATACCGGCAGCACCAACATATTCCCTAAATTGGTAAACAGCAGCAGTTTATCATCGGTTCGAGTTGGAATGACAAAGGCGTCCTCGGCATAGGATTCATCGGCTTTCTGGGCGATCCGCTTATCCATGCGTTTGAGGTAACCCTTCCGGGTATAGATCACATCGCATGGCTCGCTTGCAGCCGCCTCCTTTACCTCCACCGTACGAATGGCCAGCTTTTCCTGAAGCACCGTCCGGCGGGGTCCGGCATATTTGGATTTGATCTCCCGCAGTTCCTTGACCAGAAGATTGACCAGCTTCCGCTCATCCTCCACAATGCCCCGCAGCTCCTCAATGAGAGCCGTTACCTCAGCATGCTCTTTGCGAAGCGCAATAACCTCCAGTGAGGTAAGCCGGCGCAGGCGCATGTCCAGGATGGCCTGGGCCTGTTCGCTGGTGAGCGCAAAGACGTCCATCAGAGCGATTCGGGCGGCTTGGGCGTTCTCGCTGGCCCGAATGATGCGGATTACCTCATCGATGTTAAGGGCCGCCAGGATCAATCCCGACAGGATATGCTCCCGCCGTTCCGCCTCAAAAAGCTCATAGTTGGTACGCTTTAAGAGGATCTCCTTCTGGTAGTCCGCATAATGGCGGCACATCTCCATAAGCCCTAATAGCCGGGGCTTGCCGGCTACAATGGCCACCATATTGAAACTAAAGTTAATCTGGAGATCGCTGTGCTTATAGAGGTAGTTGAGGATTTTATCGGCGTCCCCGTCCTTTTTGATCTCGATAACAGCCCGCATACCGGTTTTATCGGATTCGTCCCGGATGTCGGAAATTGCAGAGAGGATGCCCTTCCTATCCTCACACAGCTTCAATATTTTGCCCAAAAGGCCCGCTTTTTCCACCTGATAGGGCAATTCCGTTATGACGATTCTGCTTTTCCCGTTCTTATCCCGTTCAATCTCAGTCTTGGCCCGAAGGCTTACCGATCCTTTGCCGGTCTCATAGGCCTTTTTCAGGTCATCCCCACAGGTACAAAAGCCTCCCGTCGGGAAATCCGGGCCCTTGATATGCTCCATTAATTCATCCAGGGAAATCCTAGGCTTGCGCAGCATGGCAATGACGCCGTCAATGGCCTCCCCCATGTTGTGGGGCGGAATACTGGTGCTGAGGCCCACAGCGATCCCCTGGGCTCCATTGACCAAGAGATTGGGAAAACGGCCAGGGAGCATATCCGGCTCCTTCTGGCTGTCATCAAAATTTAAAGAGAAGGAGACCGTCTCCTTTTCAATATCCCGTAGCAGTTCCAAAGCAGCTGGGGTAAGGCGGGCCTCGGTATACCGCATAGCGGCAGCAGGATCTCCGTCGATGCTGCCAAAATTGCCGTGACCATCCACCAGGGGCACGCTCATATTAAAATCCTGGGCCATACGAACCAGGGCGTTGTATACCGAGGAATCCCCATGGGGATGGTATTTTCCCAGGGTATCCCCTACAATCCGAGCGCATTTGCGGTGGGGTTTATCGGGGGTAATGCCCAACTCCATCATGGAATAGAGGATGCGCCTTTGCACCGGCTTTAGCCCATCCTCCACCCGAGGCAGAGCCCGCTCCAAAATGACATACTCCGCGTAGGGAATCATGGAGGTGTGCATCACCTCCTCCAAGGGACGCTCGATGATCCGTCCCAGCGTTTTGGGTGCGGCAGACTGCTTTTTACTGGCCAATGCGGTTCACCTCCATCTTATAGAGGGCGTCCTCTTTGTTGAAATTGGCGTATTGGTAGATATAATCCCGCCGGGGCTCCGCCTTATCCCCCATCAGCACCGAAATACGGCGATCCGCCTCAATAGCGTCCTCCACCGATACCCGCATCATGGTCCGGGTCTCGGGGTTTAGCGTGGTGTCCCACAGCTGTTCTGGATTCATCTCTCCCAATCCCTTATAGCGCTGAAGGGTATAGTTGCGCTCCAGCTTCTTCACCATCCGCTCCATGGTCTCATCGTCATAGGCATACTCCGATTTATTTCCCTTTGTGATCTTATACAGGGGGGGCATGCCGATATAGACGTGTCCCTCGTTGATAAGAGGCCGCATAAACCGGAAGAAAAAGGTCAAAAGAATGGCACGAATATGGGCGCCGTCCTGATCCGCATCCGAGAGGATGATGACCCTGTCGTACTTGAGGCTGGAAAGATCGAAGTTGCTGTCGATCCCGGTGCCTAGGGCCGTGATGATGGTGCGAATCTCCTCGTTGGCCAGCACCTGGTCGATCTTGCGCTTTTCGCTGTTGAGGGGCTTGCCGCGGAGAGGCAAGATCGCCTGGAACCGCCGGTCTCGGCCCTGTTTGGCCGTACCGCCGGCGGAATCACCTTCCACCAGAAACAATTCGTTTTCTTTGGGGTTTCTGCCCGTGCAGCTAGCCAGCTTCCCTACCAGTGGCGCGCTTTCCAGCTTACTTCTTTCCCGGGCAAGGGTTTTTGCCTTTTTCGCGGCTTCCCGCTCCCGAGCTGCCTGAGCCGCCTTTTCCGCAATGGCCGATACCACCTTGGCGTTCCGCAGATCGGAAAGAAAATCCGGCAGATGCTCGCTGACAAACCCGTCCACCGCCGTCCGCGCTTCGGTATTTCCCAGCTTGCTCTTGGTCTGGCCCTCAAACTGTGCGTTTTGCATCTTGATGGAGATAATGGCGCTCATGCCGGCACGGTAATCCTCTCCCGCCCGGTTTGCTTCCTTCTCTTTTAAGATGCCAGCCCTTCGGGAATAGTCGTTGAAGCACTTGGTATAGGCGGCCTTGAATCCCATCTCGTGGGTACCGCCTTCCGGAGTGGGAATATTGTTAACAAAGGAATAGATGTTTTCCCCATCGGTATCGTTGTACTGAATGGCAATCTCGATGAGAACACCATCCTGCTTTCCCTTCAAGTAAATGGGGCTATCAAACAGGACGGTTTTATCGCTATTGACGTATTTGACGTAGTCGGCAATTCCGCCATGGTAGCAGAAGGATACCTCCCGGTTCTCATCCTCTCGGTTGAGGCGGTCGTCGGTAAGGATCAAGGTGATCCCGGGGTTCAAAAATGCCAGTTCTCGGACGCGACGGGCGATGACCTCTCGGTTGAAGCGAATGTCGTCAAAGATTCGGTCATCGGGCCAAAAGGTGATCCGACTTCCCTTTCGCCGGGTACGCCCCAGTTCCATGAGGTCGGTAACCGGCTTCCCAGCAATGACCTTCTTCTGGGCATCATCATACTCCGACGCGTATTCCTGGCGGTAGAGCATCCCTCCTACCGCAACCTCCACCGTAAGTTTGCGGGAAAGGGCGTTGACCACGCTGGCTCCCACCCCGTGAAGACCGCCGGAGTACTGATAGCTCTTATTATCGAACTTGCCGCCTGCATGAAGCTGGGTAAATACAACCTGGACAGCAGGCACCTTCAGCTGAGGATGCTCGTCCACTGGAATGCCCCTGCCGTTGTCCTCCACCGTAGCGGAGCCATCCCGGTTAAGGGTGATGGAAACCCGGTCGGCAAAGCCGTTGGCAGCTTCATCGATTGCATTGTCCACGATCTCCCATAAAAGGTGGTGCAATCCCCTGGTTTCAGTGGTGCCAATATACATGCCGGGGCGGACTCGTACCGCTTCCAGTCCCTCCAACACCCTGATCTCACTGGCTCCGTATGTCGTCTTGGCCATAGCTTCCCTATTCCCCTCGTATGAAATTCAACCGCATAAAGGCGGCGTTGACCCGCATCTCCACGATGTTGCTCCCACTACCGACCACCAATTCTTTTTCCCCAAAGGCTAGGGTCGTCTTATCCTCCCCATCGTGGATGGTGGAGGCAAAGCCCTGGACGGTCAGCTTAACCACAGTCCCCTGTGGCACCGCTACCGTTACCGAGCCAAAAGCGGTGTTAACACTGTATTCTTGGTTTTGTTCCTGATAGTCCGCAAGATCCAGATCGGTTTTAGAAAAGGCGGAGATATAGGTCAGCTTTCCGTCCTCCTGGCTGATCTTCGGTTTGCTGATATTCCCAAACACATCGCTCAGCCCGCCGGTTACAGCCGTAAAGACAAACCAGATGGCAAACAGCAATAGAAGAATCTTCCCTACGGAGAAAGATAGTTTCAGCACCCGCTTCAGCAGCCAAAGGATGGTGCCGATAATGGGCAAAAGCATCAGGACTAGAACACCCCAAAGCATTGGATTGGAAAAAGGCATCGTGTTACCTTCCTTTTCTGGTAATACTATATATTCTATCAATTATTTGGGAATTGTAAAGAAACACCCAATACTTGGTATTGTCCAAAATTCCCCTTTTAAGCTTGCACCCACATAGAGTTCCTATTCGCACCGGCACATGGATACCGTGGCAGACACAAAAAAAAGGTCCGGCATCTGCCGGACCTTTTTTAAAAACGGTTTGTTAGGATTTGGAGATTGCGCTGAACTTACAGGCGCTCTCACAAGCTCCGCACTTGATGCACTTGGTGGTATCGATACTGTACGGCTTGCCCACGGTGCCGGAGATGGCATCAGCAGGGCAGTTACGGGCGCAAAGGCTGCAGCCTTTGCACTTTTCAGGATCGATCTTATAGGAAAGCAAAGACCGGCAATGCCCAGCGGGACACCGCTTTTCCTTGATATGGGCTTCATACTCATCCCGGAAATAATGGATGGTGGACAGCACAGGGTTCGGCGCAGTCTGGCCAAGGCCGCACAAGGCGGTTGCCTTGATCTCATTGCCCAGTTCCTCTAGGCGCTCGATATCCCCTTCCTCACCCTTGCCGGCGACGATACGGTCCAGGATCTCCATCATTTTCTTGGTGCCAACCCGGCAGGGGGTGCATTTGCCGCAGCTCTCATCCACGATGAAGTCCAGGAAGAACCGGGCAATGTCCACCATGCAGTTGTCCTCGTCCATAACGATCAAACCGCCGGAACCCATCATGCTGCCGATGGCCATAAGGTTATCGTAGTCGATGGGGGTGTCCAGGTGCTCCGCAGGGATACATCCGCCGGAAGGACCACCGGTCTGAGCAGCCTTAAACTTTTTGCCGTTGGGAATGCCTCCGCCGATTTCGTAGATGATCTCCCGGAGGGTGGTGCCCATGGGAACCTCAACCAATCCAGTATTGTTGATCTTGCCGCCCAGCGCAAATACCTTGGTGCCCTTGCTCTTCTCGGTGCCCATAGCGGAGAACCACTCGGGCCCATTGAGGATGATGCGGGGTACGTTTGCATAGGTCTCAACGTTGTTCAAAACCGAAGGCTTGGCAAACAGGCCCTTCTCCGCCGGGAAAGGAGGCCGAGGGGTAGGCTCGCCCCGCTTGCCCTCTACCGAGCGCATCAGAGCGGTTTCCTCGCCACACACGAAAGCGCCGGCGCCCAGACGGATCTCCAGATCGAAATCGAACCCGCTGCCAAAGATGTTCTTGCCCAGCATGCCGTATTCCCGAGCCTGGCCGATGGCAACCTCCAGGCGGTGCACCGCGATGGGATACTCTGCCCGAACGTAGATATAGCCTTGGGTGGCGCCGATGGCGTAGCCTGCGATAGCCATGGCCTCGATGACCACATGGGGATCGCCTTCCAAGATGGAACGATCCATGAACGCGCCGGGATCGCCCTCATCAGCGTTACAAAGGACATATTTCTGATCGTCCTGGTAGCCGGACGCGAACTGCCACTTAAGGCCGGTGGGGAATCCGGCACCGCCCCGGCCGCGGAGGCCGCTGGCTTTGATGGTGTCGATAACCTCCTGGGGGGTCTTCTCGGTCAAAACGGTACCCAGGGCCTTGTAGCCGTCAAAAGCAATGTACTCTTCGATGTTTTCAGGGTCGATGACGCCGCAGTTCCGAAGGGCTACCCGCTCCTGCTTTTTATAGAAGTCCACATTATCCAGGCTCTTGATGGTGTTCTCATCCACTACGCTCTCGGAATAGAGCAGTCTGCGGACAATGCGGCCTTTGAGCAGATGCTCGGTGGTGATCTCCGCTACATCTTCTACCTTTACCCGGCTATAAAAGGAGCCTTCGGGATAAACGATAACCACGGGGCCCAGCTCGCACAGTCCAAAACAACCGGTACGGACAACCTGAACCTCTTTCTCCAGGCCAGCAGCCTGAATCTGCTTATTAAATTCCTCGATGATCTGTGCGGATCCGGAAGAGGTACAGCCCGTACCACCGCAGACCAGCACATGGGAGCGATAAAAATTCATGTCGATTTCCTCCTCAATAAACCCAAGTAAACGATGTGATTTTATTTGTTATGCTCTTCGTAATAGCCGATGGTCTGCTCAATCACAGGCTGGCCGTTTACGATGTGCTGGTTAATGATATTGGGAACCATGTCCGCAGTAAGCTTCACATAGGTAACCTTCTCATTGCCGGGAGTGTACACCTCAGCCATGGGCTCCAGGCGGCATACGCCAATACAACCCGTCTGGGACACCACTACATCGCTGAGGCCCCGCTTCTGAACCTCTTCCACAAAGGCGTTCAGCACAGGACGAGCGCCGGCAGCAATGCCACAGGTAGCCATGCCCACCACGATACGGGTTCCGGTATCCCGGTCATGCCGCATGTTTACACGACTCATAGCCCTGTTTCTGATCTCTTCCAATTCTTTTAGCGACTTCATTTTATAAAACCCCTCCAATTACATCATTTTCGCCTTGTTTGAGGTATTCGGCCAGCCAGGGGCCGACTTCGATATCGTCAAGGGGAACGCCGTTTAAAACGGCCTTCAATTCCCTTGTATCCGCGATAAATTCCCTTCCATCCTTCCCGACCCGGTAGATGAAATCCAGCTCAGGGTTGCAGATGATAGCGGTATACACCACGCCGGCAATATCCCCCCTAGGGGGACGGTCAATGGAATCCATCACATAGACGGCTTTCACCAAAGTGCCCTTTCCCACCTGGCTCTGGATGGAAAAGCTGCCGCCGGTCTGCTCCGCTCCCGCTTGAAAGAGCGGAATCCCTAGTCCCACCTTCCGGGTAGTCCGGCTGGTGGTAAAGGGGCTGGTAACCCGCCGTACCAGTTCCGCATCCATGCCCTTACCATCATCCCGGATGGAAACCGTCAGCCGATTAGCCGAAGTATCCGCCAGGACGCATATCTCCATCAGCCTGGCGTTTGCCGCAATGCTGTTTTGGAGAATGTCCATCACATGGAGGGAAATATCCTTCATGGCCGGAGGTTACGCGCGATATTTGGCCACGATGCCGGGGATTTCATTTTCAGTAAGGCGGCCATAGACCTCCTCGCCGATGGTCATCACCGGGGCTAAGCCGCAGCAACCCAGACAACGGGTAGCCTGCAGGGTAAAGAGACCGTCAGGCGTGGTGCGGCCGGGCTCGATATCCAGTTCCTCCGCCAGCTTATCCAGCACCTTCTGAGCGCCGCGCACATAGCAGGCGGTTCCCAGGCAAACGCTGACGATGTGCTGACCCTTGGGCTCCAAGGCAAACTGGGAGTAGAACGTGGAAACACCGTAGACTTCGGACACCAGAATGCCCATTTCATCCGCGATAAACTGCTGAATGGGCTCGCCGAGGTAGCCGAAGATCTCCTGAGCCTTCTGCATGATGGGCATCAAAGCGCCCTTATCATCCTTATGGGCCTGAATAAACCCACGCAGCTCCTCGAACTTCTCCTGGGACAACTCGTTGTTGGACATAATAAAACCCCCTCCATTGTTCTAAAGAAGTTGTATGATCATCCCTTTGTTTACACAGAAACGCACGGAATGTATCGTTATTTTTTTGTCAATATCCTACAAGATTTTAGCACACATGTCGGTAATTTGCATCTTATTTTTTCTCATTTCCCGCTTTTTTTCGGGATTTGATTTCCTTGGGTCTATTGTATACCTATATCTGGAAAATACGGAAGGGTACCGCCCTATTTTCTAGTCCGCAGTTTTTGGATCAAAGCCTGCGGTGTATTCTCCCTAAGATCAATAAAGCTATCCCGTTCAAAGATATCCCACAAATAATGGGCGTCCGAACTATACAACACATGATAGCCGGAGGTATCCAGCTCCGGCGCCGCGCAGTACCGATAGATTTCCACCGATGGAAACGATGGCTTTATGGGCATAAACCCCAAGGAGTAGAGCATACCGTTGGCATTGCGGTTGATATGGGCGGGCACGCAAATGCCCTCCATCTCCCAAACCAAATCATAGAGTTCCTCGATATCCATCTGGGTACTCTGCAGCAGAAGCTTTTCAATCTCCCCTATTTTTTGATCCTGCTGATCCAGGATCCACTGATTGCCAAAGATCTCCCTATTGTTGGGGATATCCGGCAGCCGCCCATACACCTCCCGGTCCAACCGATGGGCCGCCTCCAAATTTGGAAGATAGCAGAGAATATGGACATCCTCGATGGTCTGCACCTCCAGGGCCGGTACCAAGGTAATGCCATATTGGAGACAGCAAGAGGCCAGCGCCGGCAAATTGGCCGCCGTGTTGTGGTCCGCGACCGCAATCATCTCCAATCCCTTTACTGCCGCCATACCCGCGATGTTATTGGGCGTCATATCGTCATCCCCGCAGGGAGAGGCGCAGGAATGGATGTGGAGATCGGCGGCAATCTTCATGTCCGGGCGGAGGCGCCAATCCCTAAGCCATACAACCGGCCACAGATCTCATAGGCCGTCATGGGACTTTGCAGCACGGCGATGCCCTCCTCCTCCGCTTTATTCAGAACATCCTCCTCCACGGGAATGCTCTCCGGAATGATCAAACAGCTTAAATCCAATAGGGTGGCCACGGCGATGGTATTCATATGGGTCTGCACGGTAATCCAAGCCCCCTGGTGAACGCCGTGGGCCATGACCCAGCTGAGAAGATCGCAACAACAGCCTCCCAGTACCGGAGCATCGGGGTCTCCCTTTGTAAGAGGGGTTAGATTCAGTTCCCGGGTAATCTCTCCTACCGTCATTTGGTTACAGTCCTTTCTCTCTTTTCGCATTAGCGGCTGTTGTTATCCGCAATGTTTACCAGATCCTGGGCCACCTGGCGTAGGCGATCCCGTAAAATGAAAATACAATCCATCTCCGATGCCTCACCCTGGACGATGTCCTCCGCCAGAGCATGACAGGTGGGAGCGCCACAGGAGCCGCAGTCCAGATCCGGCAGCCTTTCATAGATTTCCTCCATCTCCTCCATCTTCCGGATTGCTTCGGCGATATCGTCGTCCAGCTGTAAAACGCTCTTGGGTTCCAGCTCCCGGGTAAAGTAGAGATCATGGCGGCGGGCCCAGCGCTTTACATCCTCCGGGCTCTCCTTGGGTTCCTCCATGGACTCGGTAATCCGTCGGATTCGATCCTTTGCCACATATTTGTTTTCAAAGGTCAATGGGCCGCCCACGCATCCGCCAATACAGGATAGGCCTTCAAAAAATTCTAGATCGGTAAACTTGCCGTTCTCGATCTCCTCCAATACCTGGATGACGTTGGCAATTCCGTCTACCGCAAGATAGCTCTCCTTGCCCATAGCGATGGCCTCGCCGCCCGTCACCGACCAGCCGATGCCGTATTTGCTGGCCATCTTATCGGGGGAAAAGCCCTCGGAACCAGCCTCCCCCAGATTGCGGTTGATCTCTCCATAGAGGTCGATCATGGAAATACAGCCGTCAATGGCGCTTTTTTCAAATCCAATCGGATTCATCTTGGCGGTCATCTTGGCGGCACAGGGCGTAATGAAGAATACCCCGATCTCCTCTTTGGGCACGCCGTTTATCCGCGAAAACTCGTCCTTTGCGATTCGCGCCGCCGCCTCGTTAGGCGGAATCACCGGCAAGACATGGTCCAAGAGTTCTGGGAAGCGCACCTGAATCAAGCGCACCACCGCTGGACATGCGCTGCTAATGATGGGTTTTGGCATCTCATGGCGGAGCAAATAATCCCGGGAAGTCCGGGTAATTACATCGGCTGCGCGGGCTACGTCAAACACGTCATCGAACCCTACGGCACGAAGCGCCCCCAGTAAAGCGGGCAGGCTCCGGATGTTCTTATACTGGCCATAAAGGGTGGGCGCAGGCACCGCAATGCGATAGCGGAATCTCTTTAGATCCTCCAGGGAATCCGTCACCGCCACCTTTGCAAAATACGGACATTTGCGGATGCACTCGCCGCAATCAATGCAGCGCTGGCTATTGATCCACGCTTTGCCATCCCGCACACGGATGGCTTCGGTGGGGCAGTTTTTGATACAGTTGGTGCATCCCTTGCAGTTATCCCGCTCCAAACGCACCGAATGGGTATACTCGTCCAAATCAATCAACCCCCCAGTAAACATCATTTCTATTCTATATCCATGGCAAAGAGGCACCCTATTTCCCTACTGAAGCTTAAACTCCATGGAGATGACGGTCCCCTCCCCCATCCTGCTTTGAATATCAAAACGGTCGCAGTTGCGCTGCATATTGGGTAGGCCCATACCGGCGCCAAAGCCCATCATACGAATCTCCTCACTGGCGGTGGAATAGCCCTCCTTCATGGCCATGGAGATGTCGGGAATGCCCGGCCCCACATCTCGGGATACCAGCAATACCCCGTCCTGGGATACCTGGAACTCCATCTGGCCTCCCAGGCTATGAATGATGAGGTTCATCTCCGCCTCATAGGCTGCTACCGCCACTCGCCGCATAATGCTACTGCTGACGCCCAGCTGCCGAAGGGTGCGCTTAATGGCGCTGCTGGCCTCCCCCGCCCGGACAAAATCCCCCTTTTCGATGGGAAAGCACCCAGAAAAAATGTGATTATCCATGGCTTCCCCCGGATTCCGCCGGAGCGCAGCCCCGGAGCCCTTTTTCGTAGAGAATACCGCAAGCAGTAAACATGGAAAGCTGGGTATACATGATGACCACCCCTGCCTCCCGGGCCATCTCCAACACGTCCTCGTGGGGCACCTTCCCCCGAACCATAACGATGCAGGGCACGTCCAACATCTCGGCGGTCCGCACCACATGGGTGTTGTTCATGCCGGATAGCAGAAGGGTATCGTCTTTGACGAAGGCCAGTACATCGCTCATTAGGTCGGCTCCGCAGCCGCTGCAAACCTTGCGATCCAGGGAATCCTCGCAACAGCAAACCTGGGCCTCTAGGCAGGATTGAATCTCCCTTAAGGTCATGAACGCCACGCTCCCATGTCAATATTTGTTACTTATTATAACATGCTTTCCCCCGCAATCATAGGGAGGACAAAAATGTACCGTATCCGTGATATAACATCACCTGAGCATACCGCAGCTTGCTTAGAAAGACCGTACCCGATTCCTTGTCGGCACCTTGGCACTGAAGGATACAATCATTTAGATAGGTATACAGCTTCCCAGGCGGAGTTCCATCCTCCGGGGTGCCAAACCCCTCCTCCAGGGCCTGGCGGGCAGCGGCAAGCTTCTCCATCCCCTGAGCGAGTCCTTCCCGGGCGGCATCCTCATCATCAGCCAGAACCGCCTGGTTCAAAAGCGCCTGGCCTTCCAGGATGGCGGATACCGCCGCATCCATAGCTTCTTTCTGGGGCTCCTCCCCCTGTACGTTTACGGTGGTTTCCGGTTTGCTTTCGCTGAAGACGCTGGAATCCATCTCCTGCTCCTCACGCAGACGAGCCTGCACGCTTTTGGCTGACTCTTCATCGGTGTAGGCCTGAAGAATCACCCGGATCGTGCTGCCATCTTTCAGCGTATATCCCGCTCCCCCCACTTTGACCACCCGGCCCGCAGCCTCTGCGGCGTTGGCTTCCACCCCATAGGCGCCGGTCTGTAGATAATGAACGCTATATCCCGGCAGAGTGACGGCCACCGTCTCTCCCTCGGGCAACGCGGCTGCCCCACCCCCAGGGCTGGGCGACGGCATCTCGTATACCCCCAAAAAGCCCATGACGGGCACTACTACGTTTTTTGCCAGAAACGATCCGGTAAAGCCCGCGGCTGTAAAGAACAACAGCGCCGCCAGCAAAAGGGTCGCAAGGGCGCTTCGGGCGCTTTTCAGACCCGTTCCCCTGACGTATCCCCGCCCCATGGGCCGTTTTTTTCGCTTCATCAACCCTTTCCCCCCTTCCTCGGTTTCTCTCTTACTCTATGAGCATGGAAGGATGGCTATGACAGCTACACAAAAAGCGGCATCAAAAAAGCCGCCCCGCAGGGCGGCGCATTTAAACGAGACGGTTCTGACATCAACCGTGGTATCGGATTAATTCCACTCCCGATACCTTGAAAAACTCCAGGGAAAAATCATCCGGATATCCTTCTCCATAGATCACTCGCCGGATGCCGCTATTGACGATCATCTTAGCGCAGATGACACAGGGCTGGTGGGTGCAATAAAGAGTGGCTCCCTCGATGCTAACTCCAATCTTAGCCGCCTGGATGATCGCGTTTTGTTCCGCGTGAATTGCATAGCAGATCTCCTGCCGGGTACCGCTCTCAATCCCCAGTTTTTGCCGCAAGCACTCTCCCTTTTCCATACAGGTAGGGGTATTGGCAGGAGCGCCATTATAGCCGGTGGTCAAAACGCGCTTGTCCCGAACGATAACCGCCCCCACCTTTCGATCCTGCTTAAAGCAGGAGGACCAGGTGGCCACAAGCTTTGCCATCTCCATAAAGCGATGATCCCATTTTGTAAATTCCATTGGTCATATTCCTCCGATTCTGTTGGCGCCAGAGAGTTCCCTCAGAAGCCTTATCCTTGAAGCCCCCTGGACTGCCGATCCATATCCTCTACAACAATATCATAGATCTCCCCCAGTGAAGCGCAATACGCCAAAACATCCCAGGGCTCGTTGGTATGAAAATGGATTTTGATCAGCGTATCATCGCCCACCGCAAGAAGGCTGTCTCCTTCGAGATTCTCCCGAAAATAAGCGTTGATCTGGTCCTCGTCCAAGCCTTTTCCCTCAAGCAGCATCTGCACGTCATATTTGAATTCCAGCATGGATCCACCTTTCCTTTCCGGACGCCATGTCCTATTCAATATTATAGGAATCGTGCTGCACTTTGCATATCAGCTTTAATCAAAGAAAATAAGCGAAAACAATAGATAACAAAAGATTTTAAATCAAAACAATGGATAATTGGGCTGATTTCAGTAATTTTATGCATAAACCGATTTGCCTATTTTGGTAGATTTGACTATATTAAATGGTGTTAGCACTCGATCTCGACGAGTGCTAACACCCAGTTTAGACATCAAAAGCATCTTATTTACAAGGAGGATCCAACATGAAAATCAAACCCATTGGTGACATGGTTTTGCTCAAAGCCAAGGACCAGGAAAGAAAGAGCGTTGGCGGGATCATCATCCCCGACACCGCTAAGGAAAAGCCCATGTTTGGCACCGTCATCGCCGCGGGCCCTGGCGGCAATGTGGACGGCAAGGAAATCGTGATGTGCGTCAAAGAGGGCGATGAGGTGATCTATCGCCGCTACGCCGGCACCGATATCAAGTTTGAGAATGAGGACCTGATCCTGGTCCGTCAGAGCGACATCATCGGCATCGTCGAGAATTAAGGAGGTAGTTTATCATGGCAAAACAGCTGAAATATGGCGAGGAAGCCCGCCGTTCCCTGGAGCGCGGCGTAAACGCCCTGGCCGATACCGTTAAAATCACCCTTGGACCCAAGGGCCGCAACGTGGTTTTGGAGAAGCAGTACGGCGCTCCCCTCATCACCAACGACGGCGTGACCATCGCAAAGGAGATTTCTTTGGAAGATCCCTTTGAGAACATGGGCGCCCAGCTGGTGAAGGAAGTGGCCACCAAGACCAACGATGTGGCTGGCGACGGCACCACCACCGCTACCGTGCTGGCTCAGGCCATGATCCGGGAGGGCCTTAAGAACGTAGCCGCCGGCGCCAACCCCATGCTGATTAAACGGGGTATCGAGTCCGCCGTGGAAGTGGCTGTGGATTCCCTTCGTGGCATCAGCAACCCCATCGAGGGCCGGAAATCCATCGCCAACGTGGCCGCCATCTCCGCTGGGGATGAATCCATCGGCGAATTGATCGCCGACGCTATGGAGAAAGTGGGCAACGACGGCGTTATCACCGTGGAAGAGTCCCGGACCATGAAGACCGAGCTCAACTTCGTGGAAGGCATGCAGTTTGACCGCGGCTTCCTTTCCGCTTACATGGTCACCGATACCGATAAGATGGAGGCCGTTCTGGATAACCCCCTGATCCTCATCACCGAGAAGAAGATCAGCATGCTGGCCGACATTCTTCCCATTCTGGAGAAGGTCGCACAGCAGGGCCGGAAACTTCTGATCATCGCCGAGGATGTGGATGGTGAAGCCCTGGCCGCTTTGGTGGTCAACAAGCTCCGTGGCGCCTTCACCTGCGTTGCCGTAAAGGCTCCTGGCTTTGGCGATCGGAGGAAGGCCATCCTGGGCGATATCGCCACCCTGACTGGCGGTGTTGTCATCAGCGACGAGCTGGGCATGGATCTCAAGGAAGCTGATCTTTCCATGCTGGGCGAGGCCCGTCAGGTAAAGGTCGACAAGGAGAACACCACCATCGTGGATGGCGCTGGTTCCCCCGAGGAAATCGACGCTCGTTGCCGGTCCATCAAGGCTACCATTGAGGATACCATCTCCGAGTATGACATCGAGAAGCTCCAGGAGCGGCTCGCCAAACTGTCTGGCGGCGTGGCCGTCATCCAGGTGGGCGCCGCTACCGAGGTGGAGATGAAGGAAGCCAAGCTTCGCATCGAGGATGCGCTTAACGCCACCCGCGCCGCCGTGGAAGAGGGCATCGTTCCTGGCGGCGGTACCGCCCTTCTGTCCACTATCGGCGCCGTGAAAGCCGCCGCTGAAAAAGAGGAGGGTGACAAGCGCACCGGCATGATGATCGTAGCCCGCGCCATGGAAGAGCCGATCCGCCAGATCGCTACCAATGCCGGCGTAGAGGGCTCCGTGGTTGTGGAGAAGATCCTCCGCGAGGGCAAGGTCGGCTACGGTTACAACGCTTATAGCGACGAGTACTGCATGATGGCTGATATCGGCGTACTGGATCCCACCAAGGTTGCCCGCTCTGCCCTGCAGAACGCCTCCAGCATCGCCGCGATGCTTCTCACCACCGAAAGCCTGGTTTGCGATATCCCCGAGCCTCCGGCTCCCGTCGCCGCCGGCAATCCCGATATGATGTATTAAGAGGCTAAAAAAGGCCCGGCAAATGCCGGGCCTTTTTCTTACGCCTTTTCAACTGTAACCGCGGTTCCAGAAGCTACAACGCCAATCATGTTATTGGCAAACATAGCATAGTTGAAAGCGATTCCTATGATCCCGTTTCCTCCAAGAATACCGCACTCTTTCACCAAGTCTGCCATAACCTCTTCCCGTGCTTCCCGCATTTTGTTGGAAAAAGCCCCGCTCTTCTCCCCCATCGTATCGGACCAGCCGGCTAAGTATTCGCTGAAAAATCCCGTGCCAAGGACGACTTCCGCACAGACCACCTTGTGATATTGTAAAATACGGTATCCCTGAAACTCAAATCCCGTTGTCATTAAGAAGCGGTTATTGCGATACTCCTCCAGTATCTTTTTTGCATAGTCCAGCCGGTTAAGGTGCTCGGCTTCCCTTTGCGCGATGATCTCGCGAGCCGTTTGAAATCTTTGTTTTAAAAGAGCTTTTACCTCCGGCTCCAGCGTTTCCATTGCGCGTTCCTTCAAGTTTCCCATGGCGTTTTCAAAGCGTTCACTGGCAGCCTCAGGATCCATCAGGGTTTTCAGTGGGCGCACACATGATTTACAAACCACATACTGGGGCGCCTCTCTGATGATCTTCGTCCCGCTGTCCCGAATCACGTTTCCACAGATACAGCAGCTTTGCATAATAATCGGTTCCACCCTTTCCATATTGCATCTTTACAACATCTACTATATGTTATACAAATTTTTACACTTTGCATAGCCTGAAAGGATCAGTTACAATGAAGATAGAAATTTTCCAAAATTACCCTTAACAATTGGAAAGGATGGATGTGAAATGGCAAAGCGCGTGTTAGTGCTCCTCCCCGTTACCGATAAACAGAAAAAAGATCTGATGGATCTAGATCCCCAGGGGGAATTTCGGTTTTCCAGCCGGGAGGAAGTGTCGTTGGAGGAAGTTCGATGGGCTCAGGCGATCATCGGCAATCCAAGCAGTGAAGCGGTAAAGGGTTCGGAAAATCTGGAATTCCTACAGCTATCCAGCGCAGGATGTGAAAACTATGTTAAGGATGGCGTTTTAAGCGAACGTATCATTTTGGCCAACGCCACCGGCACCTATGGTCCCAGCATCGGGGAATACATGGTTGCCGTAACCCTCATGCACTTCCGAAAGCTCCATTTTTACCGGGACCAGCAAAAGGCTCATCTCTGGAACAACCTTGGCCGAAGCCAGTCGGCGGAAAGCGCCACCATTTTGGTGGTAGGCGCTGGGGACATTGGCGGGAACTACGCCCGGCGCATGAAGGCTCTGGGCAGCCATACCATCGGGATCCGGCGGACCTCCGGCCCCAACGACAAGCCCGATTGCTTTGACGAACTCTATTCCATGGAGCACCTGGATGCGCAGATTCCCCGCGCCAATGTCGTCGCGCTCTCCCTTCCCAACACCCCAGCGACCACCGGGATCATGGACGGCCGGCGCTTGGCGCTTATGGCGCCGGATTCCCTTCTGATCAATGTGGGGCGCGGGAGTGCCGTAGTCACCGATGATCTTATGGCAGCCTTGAAAAACGGACCCATGGGCGGCGCTGCCCTGGACGTTACCGATCCAGAACCTTTGCCCCCGGATCATCCCCTTTGGGATTTTGAAAACCTAACCATCACCCCCCATAATACCGGTGGCAGCACCGCGGAATCCAAGGCGCGTCTCTTTGATATCTGCGCTGAAAACTTCCGCCGCTATCTTGCCGGGGAACCCATCCAGGGTGTGGATCGTTCCACCGGCTACCGGGCATCCCATTAGACCAACCAAGGAGGCGTAACAACATGGTACGGTTTGCCACCATCGGAACCAACATCATCACCCATGAATTTCTATCCGCGGCTGCGAAGCATCCGGAATTTCGACTACAAGCCGTTTACTCTCGTTCCGTAGAAAAGGCGCAGGCATTCAACCAAGCCTATGGAGCTCCTCTGCTTTTTGACAGTCTGGAAGAGTTGGCCGCCTGCCCCCAGGTGGACGCCATCTATATCGGCAGTACCAACTACGTTCACGCACCCCAGGCCTTAACCATGCTGTCAGGAGGCAAACATGTCCTGGTGGAAAAACCTGCCGGTTCCAATCTGCGGGAGGTACGGGCCATGGTGGATACCGCAAAATCCCATGGCCTGATCTTCATGGAAGCCATCCGAAACGTCTATCAGCCAGGGTATGAGATCATCCGAAACAACCTTCATAAGATCGGCGCCGTGCGCCGGATGGTGGCGATCTATTGTAAGTACTCCTCCCGGTATGACGCCTACAAGAATGGCACTCTGCTAAATGCCTTCCGTACCGAACTCTCCAATAGCGCTTTGATGGATATCGGCGTATACTGCATCCATCCGATGGTAAAACTTCTGGGCATGCCGGATTCCGTAACGGCGACCAGTACCCTTCTTCATACCGGATTTGAGGGCGCGGGAACGGTGATATTGAACTACCGCGACAAGCAGGGAGTGGCGCTATACAGCAAGATTGTCAACTCGGCCCTCCCCAGTGAAATCCAGGGCGAGAAAGGTTCCATCATCATGCCCCATATTACCCGCTTAGCCGGATCCTACATCCAATACAATGATGGCACCCAGGAGCCCTTGCCCATTCCCCAGGAAGAGGACGGCATGTATCACCAGGTAAGAGCATTTTTGGACGCCATCGCAGGCCGACTGGATACAGCAAAATCCGACCAAGCATCCCTGGACGAAGCCGCTGTCATGGAGGAAGCCCGGCAGCAAACAGGAATCCATTTCCCTGCCGATGATGCCCGTTGATTAAAAACGGAGACATTCCATCGGCTCATGGAAGCAACAAAAAACATACCCTCCAGAGCAGCAGCCCTGGAGGGTATTTCTTAACGAATAAAATTCATTCCCCGTTTATCAATTCTTTGAGGGGCAGGGAGGGAATCCCGAGTGGTTTCCTGCATGCGAAGGAGCCATGCCATATTCATGGCAGCTAACCTCATAGTATCCTCGCCTTCGGTATCCTGCTGAACCTGGCCAGGCAAAGCTCCATAACCAATTCCCCAATAGGTAGTGGGCGCAATGATCATTTCTGCAAGGTTGAAATAGCTGCAGAGCTGCTGGAAAGCAGCAACTCCTCCCGCCCGGCGCACGGCGGTAACCGCATATCCCACCTTATGTCGGAACTGACCGGCGCTCGCATAGAACGCGCGATCCAAAAAGCACTTCATCCCGCCGGCAATGGCACCGTAATACACCGGAGACCCTAGAATAATGCCATCCGCTTCCAGCATCTTTTTCACATAATCCCGAAGGTGATCCCCCGGCAGTACGCACATCCCCTCCGGATCTTTCCGGCAACCGCCGCATACGGTGCAGCCGCTGATGGGCTGATTGCCCAGCTGGAGGATTTCCGTCTCAATTCCCTGGCTCTCCAGCACATCGGTCATCATACGAATAGCCGTATAGGTGTTTCCCTGGGATCTAGGACTTCCGTTTACTGCAACTACTTTCAACGTTCACAACCTCCTTCTAGATTCAAATCCCTTTCTATCAAGCACACAGGAAGGGGTTCGTGAAGCCACATGCCCTGGGGTGCAACGGTGCAGTCATAGGCTAGCGGAACAACGCCATGGGCCGCGCCCAAGCGAAGCGCGTCCCCAAACTCCGTGCCACCCGGATCATTGGGCGCAACGTACTCCAGTCCCCGCGCTTGGACTACAAAGAGCAAATAGGCCTGATAACCTTCTTCCCTGGCTGCCATCAGCTCATGGATATGACGGATTCCCCGCTCTGTGGGCGCATCGGGAAACCGAGCGGCGGCGCCTTCAAACAGGGTAACGCCCTTAACCTCAAGATATGCTTCTCTACCCGCTTCATCCCACAGAAAAAAATCGAATCTGCTCTGACGGAACCGAGCCTCCCTCCGATAACCTGCCAAAGGCGCCATCCCTGGCAGCGCAAGGCTTAGGATTGTCTCCTCCACCGCGCGGTTGGGGGCACCGGAATCCATGTTCACCAGCAGCCCTTCCTTATCCACCGCGACCAAGGAATACCTGGTTGCCCGGTTGGGATTGTCCGAAACCGCCAGATAAACCCTTCGGCCAGGAATTAGGAGTTCACGACAGCGTCCGGTATTGGGCACATGGCACTTAACCTCCTGCCCTTCCACCGCACAAAAGGCCACAAAACGATTGGGGCGGCGAAGGAACTTCCCCGCCACCACCTGCCGATACTCCATTTTATTCCGACTCCTGCTGCCGCAGAAGATAGATCTTGTGCATCAAGCTCCGAGCGCTGTCCACCTGGGTTTCCAACTCCCGGCTAAAGCCCTCCGGAAACCGAAAGCCCATTTCCTCTCCACCTTGAACCGGTTCTCCCTCCGCTGCTCTGCGCAAAAGATCCGCATCCCCCAATACCTTGCGGAGGATGGATAAGCTCTCTCCTCCCAAGGCCTCAATTTGTCGGTTAAGCAACTCCATCAGTTCCACGGTAGCAGGATCCTGAGGCTGTGCTGCCAGCGCTTCCTCCAACTTCAGGGATAGCTCGCTCATCCGCTCCTGGCTCTGTTTCAGTTCTCCCTCCAGATCCCGGACCTTATCATTGGCCGCCTGCATCAATTCAGCGGCGTCCACAAATCCCGAGCGGGCAATCTTTAGCTCCACCGCCAGGTTTACGTTCTCCTTAGCCAGGGTCTCCAGGCGGTCCTCCACGTTGGAGCGCTTTTGCATCTCCATCTCCATGGTCAGGACATGGGCCTCTACCTCTCGTTTGTTATAGCCGAACAGCGCGGTACGAAACCGTTTTTTCCTCATCTTATACCTCGGCGGATGGGCGGAACTTTGCAATCATCTCGCCCTTGAGATCATAGAGCTTCTGGGAGAGATCCACCTTATAAATTTGGGGGTTCCGCGGACGGGTGTATTCATCCCAAAGGGTCTCCATCTGCTGCTCGGCGAACTCCTTGATTTCGCTGAGGCTGGGAAGGTCATAGACCAATTTCCCCCGCAAGAACACCGGTATCAACAGCTCCTCCAATTCAAAGGAGGTGATGGTCATCCGCTTCCAGGTAGCGTTGGGATCAAAGATGGTCAAGGGCTTGGTGGTATCGATGACCTCATCCTCTAGCATAATGAGATCCGCAAGGGCGCGATGCTTGTGCTTATTGTAAATACGAACTACCTTTTTATAACCGGGATTGGTCACTTTAGCAGGGTTGTCAGACACCTTGATTTTCGGCACCAGCACCCCATCCTCCTCCATAGCGGACATCTTATACACGCCGCCCAAGGAGGGAGCGTCCTCGCTGGTGATCAGCTTGGTGCCTACGCCCCAATTATCGATTCTAGCCCCCTGGTGGATCAGATCGGCAATCAGCGTCTCATCCAAATCCCCAGAGGCAGTGATCTTGGCGTTGGGGAACCCCGCGTCATCCAACATCTGGCGGCACTGTTTGCTCAAATAGGCCAAATCCCCGGAGTCCAGACGGATGCCAAGGGGCTCATGCCCCCGGGACCGCAGCTCCTGAAATACGGTAATGGCATTGGGCATACCGCTGTTGAGGGTATCATAGGTATCCACCAGCAGTAAGCAGGCATCCGGAAAAGCATCGGCATAGGCTCTAAAAGCGTCTATTTCAGTGGGGAAGCTCATAACCCAGCTATGGCTGTGCGTGCCCTTAACGGGAATCTCATACAGCTTGCCGGTCAATACATTGCTGGTACCCACACATCCGCCGATGATCGCCGCTCGAGCGCCATAGATGCCGGCATCCGGCCCCTGGGCCCGGCGCAACCCAAACTCCATCACCACATCTCCGCTCCCCGCGGCCTGGCAGATGCGGTTGGCCTTGGTTGCGATAAGCGTCTGATGGTTGACAATGGTTAAGAGCGTGGTCTCCACCAGCTGCGCCTCCATAATGGGCGCTTTTACCCGCAGCAACGGTTCCCCGGGAAACACCGGACGTCCCTCTTTAATCGCATAGATATCCCCCGTGAACTTGAAATCCCGAAGCATCTTCAAGAAGCCTTCGTCGAAAAGGGATAGGGAGCGCAGGTACTCGATGTCCTCGTCGGTAAATCCCAGGTTTTGAATGTACTCGACCGCCTGCTCCAGCCCCGCCATAATGGCGTAGGAGATGTTGTCGGTTGGCTTACGGTAAAAAAGGTCAAATACCGCTTCGCCCGTCATGTTGTTCTTGTAGTAGCCATACATCATGGTAAGCTGGTATAGGTCGGTCATCATAGTCAAATTACGTTCCATTTTTCTATCTCCCATCGGTTAAAATGAAGTCTTTATTATGCCTCTTCCCCATCAGCCGCCGGCTTTAAGCGATAGCTGCTGGGGATCTCTTTCGCAGCATATCCTCCCTTTCGGTACGCCCGCCAGAAGCAGATAAAGGCGATGACGCACATGATCCCGCTGACCAGCTGGGATACGGGAATCCCCAGGAAATACAGGATATATTCCGGCAGCCGCATTCCCTCCAAAATGGCTCGCACCAAGCAATAAAGGGTAAAATACAGCCAGGTGGTACAACCGCGATAATTGGGCTTTTTTAGGTAAAAAGCCAGCAAAACCCCAAAAATGCATAGGTTAAACACCGATTCATATAGGAACAAAGCCACATGCCAGGTTTGGGTGGCATCGATGAACACCGCCGGCGGAAACAGGGCAAGATGGCTCCCCACCTGTCCTCCAACGCTGGTCAATGCCGCGCCATAGACCTCCTGGTTAAAAAAGTTTCCCCACCGCCCCAGAGCTTGGGCCAGGATCAAAGAGGGTACGGCGGCATCGGTTACATCCCAGAAACTGATCTTCTTCCATTTAGATAGGATAAACACGGCCAAAAGACCGCCAATGACAGCGCCATAGATGGCCAACCCCTCCATTTGAAGGGTAAAAATCTGATCCAGATTATTTTTGAACATATCCCAGGAAAACGCTACAAAGTACAGCCGGGCCCCGATGATTCCCAAAGGAATACCCAGCAGCAGCACATCCATGATGAGATTGCTGTTATACCCCCGTCTTCGGGTCAATCTGGTGGAAATCCAAAATCCCAGGAGAACCCCACTCATGATAATCAGGCTATACCAATAGATATGGACGCCAAATATGGTAAAAGCGATATTGCTATCCATCTTATTCCAACATTCTTTCTTTTCCGGTATTTTTTGCAATCGTTTTATTATAGTCCTCAAGGAAATTGGGTGTCAATCGTGGAGAGTGGTCCATCAATTCTATTATGGAAAGAGGATGGCTTGTCTCCTGCCCGTTCCATGTTATACTGATGGCAGCGATTGGCGAACCTCGCCAAGACTGAGAGGGGAAGTTCAGTATGCGGATTTCTGTATTGGGCTGCGGCCGATGGGGCTCCTTTATCGCCTGGTATCTTGATCACATCGGCCACGATATCACACTCTACGGGCGGCCTTCCAGCCGCTCCATGGCTGCTTTCCAATCCAGCCGTACCAACGGCATGGTTCATCTGCCCGACAGCGTCCGCTTGTCCACCCAGCTATCCGATGCCGTTCAGCACGGAGAGGTATTGGTCATCTCCATCGGCGCCCAGGGCCTCCGTTCTCTTTTAGCAGAACTCAAATCCGCACAGCTCCCCCACACCATTCCCTTGATCCTCTGTATGAAGGGAATCGAGGAGGACACGGGGCTCCGGCTCAGCCAGGTGGTAGAAGCGGTATTGGGCCCAGAAGCTCCGGTAGCCGTCTGGGTGGGTCCTGGCCACGTCCAGGATTTTACAGCGGGTATTCCCAACTGTATGGTCATCGATTCCAAAGACCGATGCCTGAAATACCGGTTGGTGGACGCTTTTGGCGGCGATCTCATCCGTTTTTATTACGGCAGCGACCTTTTGGGCAACGAGGTGGGCGCCGCCAGCAAAAACGTCATCGGCATTGCCGCCGGGATGCTGGACGGAGCCAATCTGACCTCTCTGAAAGGCGCTCTCATTTCCCGGGGCACTCGGGAGATCTCCCGTCTCATCGGTGCAATGGGCGGAAACCCGATAACCGCCTATGGTCTGGGACACCTGGGGGATTATGCTGCCACCGTATTCTCTCCATACAGCCACAATCGGGCATTCGGGGAAAAGTTCATCCGGCAGGAGCCTTACCATGAGCTGGCTGAAGGCGTTTCCACTTCCGCCGCTATGGTGCTTCTCGCCCAGCGGTACGGAGTGGATCTGCCCATCTGTACCGGCGTCTATCAGATCCTGCAGCGAAAAGAAGACGCCGGTACGGTGCTCTCTAATCTCTTTATGCGCAGCATCAAAGAGGAGTTCTAGAGGATCAAAAATGCATCGTATCGCGTCATGGAAGGATCGCTCGGTTGAAACGGAGCGGCTAAACCTAATCCCCGTTTCACAAGCCCATATTCAGGATATTTTCCATCATTTTGCACCGGAAATCGCCCGCTATATGGTACCGCTAGCCGCTGCCGGGATCAATGAAACAGCCGCCGTAGTCCAGCGGTTTATCGCACAGCGGGAATGCGGTGCCAATTATGTTTATGCCGTTACCGGAACGCTCCATGGAGCGTTCATGGGAATCGTGAGCCTGGACCATATCCCGGATCCAATTCCAGAATTGGGCATCTGGATTGCGGCCCCCTATCACGGAAATCATTTTGGCAGAGAGGCCATCGGCGGGATCCTCCATCTCGCAAGAAGCATGGGAATCAAAAGGCTGTGCTATCCCGTAGACCGCAGGAATACCCCCAGCAAAAAGATTCCGCTTTATTATGGGGGAAAGCTGGTATCCGGCCCCAAAGAAATCATAACGGCACGTGGAAAAATTCTTGAGGAAGAGCGGATGAAATTCTGCTATAACTGCTACTTCTTTCCTATTACTAGGCCGGCGCCCTTTATCGCAAAAAGCGGTTCTTCCTACCACACATGGGAAGAACCGCTTCTCTATTGAAACGGCGGATCCACACCTCCGCCGGTTATTTTACTTATGCCGTGGCCACGTTGGCGGCATCCTGGAGTCCCAGATCCTCAATGGCCATTTCCCGCATCTTAAACTTCTGAATCTTTCCGCTGGTGGTCATGGGGAAACTATCCACAAACACCACATACCGCGGGGTCTTAAAGCGGGACAGCCCTTCTCTGACATAGGTGATCATATCCTCCCCCGTCACTTTACCGGACTCCCCTTCCTTCAGAATGATATAGGCAGCTACCTCCTCACCATAGCGCAGATCGGGTACGCCGATCACCTGGACATCCTGTACGCTGGGGTGGGTGTAGAGATACTCCTCGATCTCCCGGGGATAGATGTTTTCTCCACCCCGGATGATCATATCCTTAAGGCGTCCCGTCACCTTAAAATAGCCGTTTTTATCCATGGTACCCAGGTCTCCGGTATGCAGCCAGCCTTCGCTATCAATGGCGGCGGCGGTGGCCTCCGGCATCTTATAGTAGCCCTTCATCACCTGATAGCCTCGGGTCACGATCTCTCCCTGAACGCCGCAGGGGACGTCTTCACCGGTCTCCATATCCACGATCTTGACCTCCATATGAGGCTGACAGCGGCCCACCGTGGATACCCGCAGATTCAACGGATCATCCGCCCGGGTCATGGTAATCACGGGGGAGGATTCCGTTTGACCATAGGAAATGGTGATCTCCTTCATGCCCATTTCATTGACCACACGCTTCATGATTTCAATGGGACATGGCGAACCCGCCATAATCCCCGTTCGCAGATGGGGAAAGGAAAACTCTGGGAACCGCTCATGTTCCAGCATGGCGATAAACATGGTGGGAACCCCATGGACGGCGGTGCAGTTCTCGTCCTGTAGGATCTGCATGGAACGAATGGGATGAAAATAATCCAAGAAAATCATAGAAGTAGAGAAGTTAACGCAGGCCATGACCCCTAGCACACAACCAAAGCAGTGGAACAGGGGAACATGGATCAGCAGACGATCCTTTTCGGACAACCGCATGCATTCCCCAATGGCGCGGCCGTTGTTGACAATATTATAGTGGGTCAGCATAACGCCTTTGGGGAACCCAGTGGTGCCCGAGGTATACTGCATCATCACCACGTCGTCAGGATCGCACTGGTCCTTCCTCGCCTGGAGCGCCCGATCGGACACCATATCGCCCAAGGTATAGAGATCCTCCCAGTTATACATTCCCTCCTTGCGGTCATCGTTGTCGTCATGGATATAGATGACGTTCTTAAGATACGGGAACGCCTCGCTCTTAAGCTGTCCCGGCGCACACTGGTAGATTTCAGGACACAGCTCCTGGATATAGGCCACATAATCGCAGTCTTTATAGCCGTCGATCATAATAAGGGTCATGGAATCCGACTGCTTCATCAGGTATTCCAGCTCAAATTTCTTATAGTTGGTATTAACCGTCACCAGGGCCGCGCCGATTTTAGCGGCGGCAAACATGGAGATCACCCACTGGGGATAGTTGGTCGCCCACATCGCCACATGATCCCCTTTCTGGACGCCCATAGCCATAAACCCCTTTGCTACCTGATCGCAGATGGCGTTAAACTCCCGGTAGGTATACCGCACGTTACGGTAAGGCGAGACCACCGCCTCCACATCGGGGTTGACCCGTGCCTGTTCTTCCAGCAACTGTCCCAGCGTCACGTTGATCAAATCCGGCATTGTACGTTCCTCCAACTCTCAGAATAAATAAAAAGATCCGTCCTCTTATCAAGGACGGATCGAATCATCCGCGGTACCACCTTGGTTGAGCTTGCGCTCCCCCTCTACAGGCGCCAACACGCCTTACCCCTGTAACGGTGGGCCTCCGCCTGAACCTACTCGCATGCTTTCAGCCAGGAACTCCGGGGCGAGTTTCCCGTTGCTGCAACGCCGTTTTTCACCACCCAACGGCTCTCTAAAGTTGCGCTCTACGGTACTTATTCCCCATCGCAGTCTTTGCGGTGCTTTATTTTTCTGATATTATATGTCCCTTCCCAAGCTTTGTCAACCACCTTTTTAAAAAAAGTTGGCTTTTACTTTTCCCCCCTTATGATATAATGATGTTGCTATGTGCAGCGAATTAGATTGGAGGTTTCTTTCAATGAAAAAACGTATTTTTGCGGGGCTGACGGCTATCCTAACGCTCCTGGCCCTCACCGCCTGTGGCGGCAACCCTGATGGAAAAGAGCTTTTGAAAAAAGCGGCTGCCAACACCGATCCCGTTACCTATACCACGATGAAGATGGATCTTTCCATCGAGGATCTCACCGGCACTGGCTTGGGCATGGCCATGCTCATGGAGGGACAGGGCACCGAAGATACCATGATCCTCGACTGTGATTTCAATCTCCTGGGCTCTTCGGCTAAGGACACCCTTTATATGGATGTTAGCGCCACCAGCCCTCAGATCTATTTTGAGGGCACCGACGGCGCCTGGTACTCCATCGAGGGAGAAATGGAGGATAGCTTGAGCAGCCTCAACAGTCTCAGCGCCATGGGCAACAGCCAGATGCTCAGCATGTTCCCTTCCCTATGCTCCGAGATCAAAACCATTGGCAAGGAGACCCTTGACGGCCGCAGCGTCTATAAGATCCAGCTGGTTCTAGACGGCAACAAAATGCTGGAAGGTTCTTTGAGCGGCATCGATATGGAGGGCCTGGATCAAGAGGATCTCAACGAAGCTGCGGAGGCCGTGCAGCAGGTGATGGATATGATCAAAATCCACATCTATGTAGAGGCCGATACCTCCCGTTTTGCCGGAACAAGCGTTACGCTGGATAAGGAAGCCTACAAAGCCTTTATGGTAGCTCAAGGCGCCGACGAGGAGAACCTGGCCATGGTAGACGGAATCAACCTTTCCGTGGATGCAACCGTACATTACGACGAGAAAGACATTTCCCTTCCCGCCGGTACCGCCAACGCCACTCCCCTCACTGATGAAGAGGAAATCATGGAAAAAATGCCCCTCATGCAGGGACTTATGAGCATCCTCTCCATGGCAAACAATCTGAGCGGCATGTAAGATTACGATAAAAAAACCGGCGGAACTTCCGCCGGTTTTTTTTATAGGCCCAGGATGCAGGTCGCCATACTGAAGTAGATTACCAGGGACACCGCGTCCACGATGGTAGTGATCATGGGGCTGGCCATCAGCGCCGGATCAAACCCAATCTTCTTAGCCAATAAGGGCAGAAAGCCCCCCAGGGTCTTTGCGAAGATCACGGTAAAGATCAGGGTGCCGCAAACCACGAGAGCCACAGAGACGGAATAATGCTCCAGGAACACGATCCGAAGAAAGTTGATTCCCGCCAGCATCAGGCCCACCAAAAGGCTGACACGCATCTCCTTAAACACCACTTTCAGGATATCTTTGAATTCGATCTCCCCCAGGGTGATTGCCCGAATAACCGTGGTAGAGGACTGAGATCCCGCGTTTCCTCCGGTATCCATTAGCATGGGCACAAAGGCCGTCAGCACCACATAGGTGGCCAGCGTAGCCTCAAAGGCCCGGATGATCAAGCCAGAAAGGGTAGCGGAGATCATGAGGATCAACAGCCATGGAGCGCGCTTTTTGGCCAGAGCCCAAACGCCTTGCTCCATATAGGGCTCGGTACTGGGCGTAACAGCGCCCATAACCAGGATATCCTCGGTGCTCTCTTCCTCCAAAACATCCATAATATCGTCGACGGTGATGATGCCCACTAGGCGCTTTTCCCGGTCCACCACCGGCAGAGCAAGCAAATCATACCGATGGAACAGATCTGCTACCTCCTCCTGGTCCTCATCGGTGGTGACAAATACGAACTCATCCTCCATGATGTCCTCGATGATATCCTCTGGCTGGGCCAGTACGATATCCTTTAAGGACACAATGCCATCCAGCCGCCGGGCGTCATCAATGACATAGCAGGTATAGATGGTCTCCTTGTCCTCTGCGTCCCGCCGGATGCGCATCATGGCCTCCTGCACCGTCATGTCCCGGTGTAGATCCACGAATTCGATGGTCATCAAGCTTCCGGCGCTATTCTCTTTATAATTCAGGAATTGGTTGATCAAGCGGCGCTCTTTCTCGCCACGATGTTTCATAATCCGCTTGACCAGATAGGCCGGAACCTCCTCCAGAAGGTCAATCATATCGTCAAAATAGAGGTCGCTGAGAATCTCCTCCAGCTCCTCATCCTGGATCAGATCGCAGATGATGGTTTGTTTTTCTACCGAAAGGTTGGAGAACACATCGGCCGCAATCTCCTTGGATAGAAGCCGGAACACGATCAAAACGTGCCGCTCCTCCTCCAGCTCATCGATAAACTCAGCGATGTCAATCTCGGGCAGATGGGTAAGTGCGGATTTTAACTCCAAATAGCGCTTTTCCGCTAGAAGTTCGCGCAAGAGTTCTACATTCATTGGAATCCCTCCCTTGACTATGGTGCCAAGGCAGGTGGAGCACTATGCTAAAAGGCGCAGCGCAGCAGTCCAGATACCCTGGCGGTTCTTATTGGTATATGGTCCATGGTACCGTAACTGTCGCTATCCACGTCTGCACCTCCTTTTTATCCTAACACAGTATATTGCTTTTCCCCCGTGGTTGCAACCGCTTTTTCCCGAAATATCCGCAAATATCCTCTTTTCCAGTGAAATTCATTCTATTTTATATGGTTTTATAATCATGGCAATTCCCTGCTTTCTCGCAGCGGTTCTGATGCGCTGGCTCTTTTCATTAAATTCGTCCATAACAGTGGCCAATGCCGTTTTTTACCCGGTTTCTTTCTTCCGCATTTTTCTTGAAAAAAGGGGTTGAAAAATCTCAGCTTATCGGATAGAATATACAAGCAATCACGTGGCCCGTTGGTCAAGCGGTTAAGACATCGCCCTCTCAAGGCGGTAACAGGGGTTCGATTCCCCTACGGGCTACCAAAAAATTCGCAAACCAAATGGTTTGCGAATTTTTTTAATTTCCATTGGAGGGTCAGCCTCCCCCCACATTCCTTGTTGATCATTTTGCATTCTATCAGCGTTTCCCGTATACTATTTTATAGATTCATAACCATAGGAGGAATGATATGGCGTTTGGTATCCTGATTGTTTCCATCGTAATCCTGTTTTGCGTCCTGCTAAACCGGCTATCTCAGAGAATCGGGATTCCTATGCTGCTTACGTTTATCCTGCTGGGTGTGGCTTTTGGCACCGATGGCATTCTGAAAATTCCATTTGAAAACTATCGTTTTGCTGAGCAGATCTGTTCTGTAGCGCTGATTTTCATCATGTTCTACGGCGGTTTTGGTACCAACTGGAGCCAGGCGCGGCCGGTCGCCATAAAATCCGCTTTACTATCCACCCTGGGCGTGGCGCTCACCGCCGCCCTTACGGGATTATTCTGTTATTTTATTCTCGGAATGGAGCTGCTGGAAAGCCTCCTTATCGGCGCAGTAATCAGCTCCACCGACGCCGCATCGGTGTTTGCCATCCTTCGCTCAAATAAAATGGGCCTCCGATACCATACCGACTCCATGCTGGAGCTGGAGAGCGGCAGCAACGATCCCTGCTCCTACATGCTTACCGTAATCGTGTTGTCCATTATGGAGGGCAAAACCTCAGCGGGTTCCATCCTAGCCATGGTATTCTCCCAGTTCTTTTTCGGCATACTGGTGGGCGTTCTGGTAGCGCTGATTGCCGTGTGGATTCTCAAACGAGCCTCCTTTTCCGTAGCTGGATTTGACATGGCTTTCGTCATCGGCGTAGCGCTAATCTCCTATTCCCTGGCGGCGGTGCTGGGGGGCAATGGTTATCTAAGCACCTATCTTTGCGGCATCATTCTAGGAAACGCGCGGTTTCAAAACAAAAAGGCCCTGGTCCATTTTTTCAACGGCATTACCAGCTTAATGCAAATGCTTATCTTCTTTTTGCTGGGTCTATTGGCCACCCCTTCCCGCATCCCACAGATTTTATTGCCTGCTTTGGGGGTCATGCTGTTCCTCACCCTGGCAGCTCGTCCCATTGCGGTTTTTGCCTGCCTTTCCCCCTTCCGGTGCCGTCTCCGGCAAACGATTCTGGTATCCTTTGCAGGTCTTCGGGGCGCCGCATCCATCGTATTTGCCATCATGGCAGTAGCCGGAGAGACCACTCAGAATAACGATCTTTTTCACATTGTTTTCTGCATTGTTCTGCTTTCCATCCTCTTTCAAGGCTCTCTACTATCCCCCTTTGCAAGATGGCTGGGCATGAGCGACAAAGATATCGATGTTATGCGCACCTTCAGTGATTACACCGATGAAACCGATCTACACCTGATGAAGCTCACCATCCGTGAGGGGCATCCTTGGGCAGGCCATGCCATACAGGATATTGTTTTGCCGCCGGATACCCTCATGATACTGGTAATTCAAAAGGATATCCCCATGATCCCCCATGGCGGTACCCTCCTCCACGAGGGAGATGTGGCGGTTTTAAGCGCCCATGAATACCAAGGAGGCAGCGCAATCTCCCTTCAGGAGCATCGCATTTTACCGGAAAGCAAATGGATCGGAAAGACCGTCCACGATTTTTCCCCGAAATCCGGAGAGCTGGTCATCATGGTGATCCGCGGGGATCAAGCCATTATTCCCAAAGGGGATACCGTCATCGAGGAAAACGATCTATTGGTAGTTAATCTCTCCGGGACACCATAATTTAAAACAGATGCAGAAAACCCGGGAATTCCGGCGGTTTTGCCCAAATGAGCCGAAATAAAGCGAACTCCCCTTCCACTCTTGCTGTGATTCTGTGTCAAACGCCTGGAAGAAGCCGGAGAAGCGTTTGGTTCCTTGATAATTCCTGAAAAATCGGGTATCATTGTTATATCTTTATATGGCTCTGGCCATTTTTTTGTATGTAAGGAGTTGGTGTCCGGATGGACGGTGGCAGTTGGTTGCCATACATTCTTTTGGTCCTATTGATTCTTGGCGGAGGATACTTCGCCGGTGCGGAAATATCCTTTGCATCCTTCAACAAGATACGCCTACGCAACTATGCCGAGGGCGGGGACCGCCGGTCAAAAAAAGCTCTTTACATCTCCAATCATTTCGATAAAGCGCTGACCACCCTCTTGATTGGGAACAATCTCATGCATATTGGATGCGCTTCTTTGGCCACTTTGATTGCCACCCGCCTTTGGGGTGTTGGCGCGGTGGCCTATTCCACCGTTGTCATCACGGTGGTTGTTTTTTTGATCAGCGAGATGATTCCCAAGAGCTTTGCCAAAGCGTATAGCGAACGGTTTGCCCTTTCGGTTTCCGGTTCCCTATACTTTTTGATGAAAATCCTCACCCCCATCACCTTCCTTTTCACCTCTATCAGCAAGCTTGCAAGCAAGCTCTTTGGAAAGAAGAACGAGCCCACCGTCACCGAGGAGGAGCTCTATGAAATCATCGATACCATCGAGGAGGAAGGCAGCCTTAGCGAGGATAAGAGCGACCTGGTACGCTCAGCCTTGGAGTTTGCGGATATCACGGTTCAGGATGTGCTGACCTCCCGGGTGGACCTTGTCTCCATCGACGCGGATATGGCGGAAGGAGAAATCCTCTCCCTCATCAAAGCCCAGAAGTACTCTCGCTTGCCGGTGTATGAGGACACCATCGATAATATCATCGGCATTCTTCAGATCCGTAAATACCTAAAAAACTATGTGCGCTTTCAAGGGAATGTCCATCTGAAAGATCTATTGGATGAACCCCATTTTGTCCATAAATCCACCCGCATCGACGATCTTTTGGAGGAGATGAGCCGTAAAAAGCTGCATCTAGCCATCGTGACGGACGACTACGGCGGAACCATGGGGATCGTTACCGTAGAGGATATTCTTGAGGAGCTGGTAGGCGAGATCTGGGATGAGGATGACGAAGTGGTGGAGGAGTTCGTCAAAATCGGAGGCAATCGCTTTGAAGTGTCCGGTGATCTTCTGGTGGAGGACGCCTTCGAGGAAATGGAATATGAAAATTACGATGAAGAGGCCTTTTCCCACAAGACCATGGGCGGCTGGGCTTTGGATCATTTTGAGTTTATTCCCCATGAAGGAGACCACTTTGTCTACAACGACCTCATGGTCACCATCACCAAAATGGACCATCAACGCATCGTAAAGCTGCTGATCAAATGGACACCGCCCGTCTCCCCGGAGCCCCAGGAATCCATAAAAGCAAACTTAATTGGAGTTGATTTGAAGCATGGGCAGTAGTTACTGGCCATATGTGTTTATCATCGTTCTCATTGCCCTTTCCGCCTTTTTTTCCGGATCTGAAATCGCCTACGCTTCCGCCAATAAAATGCGGCTGAAAAAAGCAGCGGAATCCGGCCGCGCCAAGGATAAAATCGCCTATTTTATCTATGAAAACTACGCGAGCGCTCTCTCCACCATTTTAATAGGCAACAACTTGGTAAACATCGCCGCCTCTTCGGTGGCCACCGTCATCGCCATTAACCTAGGCGGCGAGAGCGCAGTGGGATACGCTACCGCCATCATGACGGTATTGATTCTCATCTTTGGGGAGATTATGCCCAAGATCGTGGCCAAGGAAAACTGCGATGGATTTTCCCGTGCGGTTGCTCTTCCCCTCCGCTTTTTGATGTATCTGACAAAGCCTCTGGTCATCGTTATCATGGGGTTTGTGAATTTGATCTCCCGGTTGTGGAGCCGTGGCGACGCGCAGTCCCCCTCCGTGACCGAGGAGGAGCTTGCCGCCATCATTGAAACCGTTGAGGACGAGGGGGTTATTGACGAAGAGCGCAGCGAGCTTTTACAGTCCGCCCTGGAATTCAGCGATATCGCAGCTCAGGAGGTCTTAACGCCTCGGGTGGATATGCTGGCCATCGACATCGACGACAGCATGGATGCTATCATCGAGCTGGCGCTGGGATCCCCCTATTCCCGCATCCCCGTCTACGAGGACAGTATCGATAATATTATCGGTGTTCTCTATCTAAACCATTTCCTAAAGCAGGTGGTGGATCAGCATGACCTCAACATTCGTCCCCTGCTTATGGAGGTTTGTTTCATCCATAAAACCATGAAGCTTCCCGCGGTGCTGGCGGAGCTAAAACGCCGAAAGCTTCATCTGGCAGTGGTCACCGATGAATACGGAGGCACCATGGGCATCCTTACCATGGAGGACGTCTTAGAGCAGCTTGTAGGAGAAATCTGGGATGAAACCGATGAGATCAAAAATGAGTTTGTCAGCGTTGGCCCCGATCTCTATGAGGTCAGCGGTGATTTGAGCATCTATGATCTGTTCGAGTATTTGGACATCGATGAGGATCGTTTTGATGGCGAATACACCACCGTTGGCGGCTGGGCTATCGATCAGTTGGGCGGATATCCCCAGGTGGGAGACGCCTTCGACTATCAGAATCTCACCGTGACCGTTACCGAGATGGACGACCTGCGAATCACTAAGCTCAAGGTTCAGGCGCGGCCACCGGTCCAAGAGGACGAGGATTAAAGGATGCGCTCTATGATTTACCGATTACAGGATGGTAAAATACTGCCCCATGGGGAAGCTCCTCTCGCCCCCGATGGGCGCTATATTGGATTGGGCAGTTTGGAGGCTTCCTCTCCCCTCTTCCCCTGCTCCCTGCCTTCGGACCTGTTTGAAAAATCCCTGGCCAATCCCGCCACCCGGTTTGAGAGCCGGGAGGGGCTGGATGTTATCTGCCTGGAGGTCTGGGACAAAAGGGCGGAGCTGCCCTTCTCCAGCTATCGGGTTCATCTTTTTTTACAAAAAGACCGGATTCAGGTATTTACCGACCATCTGGAACCAGTGGAAGCATTGATCCAATCCTTGGCCCAGGACGATATTCTTGATCGTAGCTTTGACCGCTTCCTCTATGCTCTGGTTGCCGGCCTTTACGATGGAGATTATCAGTCGCTAAACGACCTGGAAAATGGGATCGCCAGCATCGAGGACGACATCCTAGAGGGAAAGACACGCCGGGACTACACCCGGCAGATCGTATCCCTTCGGAAAAATCTAAGAGCCATCAAACAGTATTACGAGAAGGGCATTGATGTTTTTCAGGATATGGAACGCAATGAAAACGGTTTTTTAGACCGGCAGGCGGTTCGATCCATCCGCATTCTTCTGGGACGGCTGGATCGCCTGTATTCCAAGGTGTCCAGCATTATGGAGTATGTCGCCGAACTACGAGAGGCCTATCAATCCCAGGTGGATATTCGGCTCAATGGCATTATGAAGGTGTTAACCGTCATCAATATCATATTTCTGCCCCTGACCCTTATCGTAGGCTGGTATGGGATGAATCTTCAGATGCCGGAATACCACTGGACCTTGGGCTATCCAGCAGTGATTCTGCTTTGTCTTGTGGTGGTCATCGGCTGCATCCGTTATTTTAAAAAACGCGACTGGTTTTAAGAGCATCAAAAAGGGCTTTGACGATTTTGTCAAAGCCCTTTTTAATATTGTATTTCTCCTATACGCCTCTTATCTAGAATATCCGTCCGTACCGGAGTCCTTACTCTCCAACGGAAACGCCAACGGCGTTTCCACCCCTTCTTCCCGGATACGCTCTACATAGGCAATGGATTTCTGAATATAAACCTTGCTGGCAAAAGCCAGTACCGCGGCTCGCAGTGTTTCGGATTCATAAGTCGTTTTGCTAGCAGTGGAGATAAGAAAATCATCACTCTGCCAAAACATCGTCCGCAAAGCCCGCTCCAACTCCTCGCAGAAGTAATCATAGGCGAGTTCCGTATCATAGGCGTGGCTTTGCATGGAGATCAACTGGATGATTTCCGGAATGCTCAGCACTTTTTTCAGCAGAAATACCACCATCAGATAAGCCACATGCTCCCGCGCATACCGCTTTCGTACCGGCGGCGTCACCACTCGCTGCTTCACATAGTTGTTGATCATCGTAGCGGTAATGGGCTTTTCTCCCTCGGAAAACACCGAAAGGCTCTGTTCTAAAAAGGTTACCACCTGATCCATATAGAGGTCTAAATCGGGCAACTCCGACCAGCGGGGACAGTGAAACGCCAACACTTCCCCTCCAAACGCCAGACCTTTCTTCTCCAGGCCCTCTTCCATAATAACGCCTCCTCAATGAAAAAAGATACCATAATTCGCTTTTAAAGTCAAACAACCTATCATCATTAAATAGTTGACATTGATTTTATAACATGATAATTTAGTATTTATTACTAGATTAAAAGGAGCTTATTACCATGCAGATTATCACCGATAGTGCAGCCCTCTTAAGCCGCCAGGAGGGCATTACCATGGGGGTGGATGTGATTCCTTTAAGCGTTATCGTCAACGGGCGCAGCTACCTGGATTTGGAAGAGCTGGATGGGCCTTCCTTAATCGAGATCATCAACCAAGGACACTTCCCCACCACCTCCCAACCATCGGTAGGAGAAACTCTGGAGGTATTTCAAAAATATGCTCATGAGGAGATCTTTTATATCACCATGGCGGATGGCATCTCCGGTACCTATCAGAACGCTCGCGCTGCCCGGAAGATGATGGAGTGTCCCGACGCCATCCATATCTTAAATTCTCGCACTTTATGCGGCCCACAGCGTTATTTGGTGGAAAAGGCCATAGTACTAGCACAGCACGGAAAAAGCCCCTTAGAGATCATTCAGGCCCTCCAGGCGAGCCAAAACAGTGCTCGTTCCTTTCTTATTCCCCAGGACTTTGGATTTCTTAAGCGGGGGGGACGCATCAGCTCGGTCTCTGCAACCTTGGGCGGAATGCTCCACGTGGTTCCATTGGTATGCCATAGCTTGGATGGGCTAACCCTGGAGAAATTTGGTATCAAGCGCACCTATCAAGGAGCGCTCAAGGCCATCGTAGGAGCACTCAGCCTCCCAAAAGGCGGTTCTGGCTACCGTATCTCCATCAGCCATGCCTGTGCACCCGAGAAGGCCCAGGAGGCCTTATCCCTTCTCTCCCAGCACTTCCCCGATGCAGAATTGGAAGTGCTGGCCCTAAGCCCTCTTTTTATTACCCATGGTGGCCCGGGCTGCGTTGCCGTTCAATCCATAAAAAAATAGCCGATGCAAAGATCAAAAACCCGGCGGGAATCTCTTTTCCCGCCGGGTTTTATCATCTTTTCGTATTCTCTTTCTCTTTTTCCCCTTCAGCCGATGCATAGTGGGAATCCAATAGTCGCTCAATCAATAGCTTGCGCGCCCAAGCCTCGGAAGCCAAGCCCAGGATCAACATCAGCATCGGATCCCTCTCTGAATCCTCCTCCATCTGCTGGCAAAGATCCCGCACCTCATCCTCCAGTTGGACAAAGGCCCGATGCTGAACTTTTCTTGTGGCCTCATAGAAGCCCTCAAAGGTCTCCCGTTCCACCTGTCCCATCAGAACTCCGATGTCCTTTGTGGACAATACCTGCTTGAGCAAATAAATCACCTGGAGATATAGCACATGATCCCCGGTATATTTCTTTTTATTATGAGCCGGCAGCAGCTTTGCCTTTGCATAGTTATTGACCATGGTTCCGGTGATAAGGGGATCCTTCTCGCCGCGACGGAAATCCTTGAGATTCCGTTCCAGAAGGGTGATTACCTGATCCATATATAGATCGATCTGAGGCAGCTCTTTGGAATCCCCCAACCCCATTCGGGAGAATTCTTCCAGCAAGGGGGCAACCTCATGATAGATTTCCATTATCATCCCTCCATCCCATCCATTTGAGCATCATAATAGCACAAAACAAAAAAATTGCATAGGTTCCCCTCCTGTTATACTTTACAAATAAATCCGACGATGTTATTATCATATTGTATAAACTAGTATTAAAAACCATATAATAGAGTATAGATATTACGGTTGGAGGGATATTCATGGATAAAACACTCTATTTGTTTGGCGATTCCCTAACACGTGGCGTAGTTCTCGATGAAGCTACCGGAAAATACCGTCTTACCAAAGCCAGTTTTTCTTCCTCGCTTGCCACAGACTGCCAGTACAACATTGTAAATTGCAGCAAGCTCGGCCTTACCATTGAAAAAGGGCTATCCATCATGCGTCAAAAAACCTCCCAGGAAGGATACGCCATTTTGGAGTATGGCGGAAACGATTGCGACTTTTTCTGGGATCAGGTAGCCAGCAACCCGGACTTTAAAACGCAAAAGTGCAAAGTTCCGCCGGAACGGTTCCTATCGCTTTATCGTCAGGCGGTGGAATATTTGCGCAGCCGTAACGTTTCCCCCATCATCTGTACCCTTCCCCCCATCGACGCCCACCGCTATTTTCAGTGGATCAGCCGGGGGCTGGACCAGGCTGCTATTCTCTCCTTTCTGGTAACGGAACACCGTATCTACACTTGGCAGGAGCTTTACTCCCAATTGTCCTACCAAGTGGCCAAGGAGATGGGCTGTCCGGTTCTGGATTTGCGTCGGCTCTTCCTACAAAAACAGGATTATCGCCAATATCTCTGCGATGATGGTATCCATCCCAACGAAGAGGGACACCAGCTCATCACAAGCGAGGTCAAACAGTGGCTTCAACGGTTCTTTTCCCAAGACACGCAGCAGATCGCATAGGCAACAGGATGCGTCAACCCTTTTGTAGCTTCCTTATAAATTCAGCTTTCCCCGCTGAAATCCCCCGCCTTTCGCATCGGTTTTTTTGTTGACATTTTAACCCGAAGATGGTAACATATCGCTTGTGCATAGGCGTCTGGGTGTGGCGCAGTTTGGTAGCGTGCTTGAATGGGGTTCAAGAGGCCGGAGGTTCGAATCCTCTCACCCAGACCAGGAAAAACCACTGAAAACAAAGCGTTTTCGGTGGTTTTCTTTTTTCTCCTTCAAAGAGAAATCGGGTGAATGTCAACAAAAAAGTCAACAACTTGGCTGAGACCGCTCTTTTACCCACTCCAAAAAGCATTGATGGCAAGAAGGAGAGGCTATCAAT
>QAND01000007.1 GCA_003150225.1 Bacillota bacterium | reverse complement strand
AACAGGAGCACGTCCCGGATGGAGTAGCAGCCCGTCAGCAGCATGGTGAGCCGGTCGATCCCCATACCCATGCCTCCGGTGGGGGGCATGCCGTACTCCAGAGCGGTGACAAAATCCTCGTCCATCACATGGGCCTCGTCGTCCCCGCCGGCCCGCTGCTGGGCCTGCTGGAGAAAACGATTGTACTGGTCGATGGGGTCGTTGAGCTCGCTGAAGGCGTTGGCCAATTCCGAGCCGCAGACGAACAGCTCAAACCGATGGGTCAGCCAGGGCACGTCCTCCCGGCGCTTTGCCAGAGGGGAAACCTCCACAGGATGATCCAGCACAAAGGTGGGCTGGATGAGGGTATCCTCCACAAACTGCTCGAAACCGGCGTACAAAAGCTGCCCCCGGCTCATGGTTTCTTTGATCTCATGGAAGCCCGCGGCTTTGGCGGCGGCGAAGGCCTCCTCCTCCGGTATGGTGAGGAAGTCTATGCCCGTCTTCTCCTGAACCAGGCCGGCCATGGTAGCCCTGCGGAAGGGTTCGTCCAGACGGATGGTGGCGCCATCAAACTCCGCTACCGCCCCGGGGAGTACCTCCCTGGCGATATGGCGGATCATATCCTCGGTGAGGTCCATGATGTATTCGATGTCCTCATAGGCGGCGTACAGCTCCACGGTGGTAAATTCGGGGTTATGGCGCACGTCCATCCCCTCGTTGCGGAAGATGCGGCCGATCTCATAGACCTTATCGAAGCCCCCTACGATGAGCCGCTTGAGGTGAAGCTCGGTGGCGATACGCAGGTACATGTCGATGTCCAGGGTATTATGATGGGTCACGAAGGGCCGAGCGGAGGCGCCCCCCGCCGCAGTCTGGAGAATGGGCGTCTCCACCTCCATATAGCCCCGCTCGTCCAGATAATTGCGCATGGCGCGGATGATCTGGCTTCGCATCCGGAACACCCGCCGGCTTTCGGGATTTACGATGAGGTCCACATACCGCTGGCGGTACCGGAGATCGGTATCCTTTAGGCCGTGGAACTTCTCGGGCAGGGGAATGAGGCTCTTGCTCAAAAGGGTGATCTCCTCCACATGGACGCTGATCTCCCCTGTTTTGGTGGTAAACACCTTGCCCGTTACCCCGATGAGGTCTCCGATGTCCATGGCCTTAAAGCCCTGGTAGCTCTCCGTCCCCACATCGTCCCGACGCAGATAGAGCTGAAGCTCCCCCGCCTCGTCCAGAATATGGCAGAAGGAGGCCTTGCCCATGATCCGCCGGGACACGATCCGTCCCGCCACCGACACCCGGGCATCCATCAGCTCCGCCGTTCCCTTTACGGCCTGGGAATTGGCGGTCCGTTCAAACCGGCTGACGCGATAGGGATCCTGCCCTGCGGCCCGAAGGGCATCCAGCTTTTCCCGCCGGATACGCCGCTGCTCGCTGAGCTCCTCCTCGTTGATGGTTTCCTCTATGATGTTGTTCTCGTTGGTATGGTCCTCCGCCATGTTGGTCACTCCTCAGTTGATGGCCAGAATGGTATAGGTCTGTACGCCGGCAGGGGTGGTTACCTCCACCCGATCTCCCTTGTGGTGCCCCAAAAGGGCGGCCCCCACCGGGGACTCGTTGGAGATGCGGCCCTTTAAAGGGTCCGCCTCGGTGGAGCCCACAATGGTAAACTGAAACTTCTTGCCGGCCTGATCCTTCAAATCCACCGCGGCGCCGATGTGTACCACCGAACGGTCCAGGGTGCTTTCATCGATAACGGTAGCGCCCCGGAGCTTCTTCTCCAGTTCCACGATCTCCCCTTCGATGCGAGCCTGCTCGTTTTTGGCCTCATCGTATTCAGCATTCTCCGAAAGGTCCCCAAACTCCCGGGCGACCTTGATCTGCTGGGCAATCTCCTTACGGGCTACGGTCTTAAGATACTCCAGCTGTTCCTCCAGCTTCTGAGCGCCCTCCGCCGTCAAAATGGTGCTGTTCTCCATGCTGCTTCCTCCTATCCGTGCTGGGCTGGGCCCTATGGCCCGCCCGGCATCATCGTCACGCCGCCGCCCCTGGACCACGGCTGACGCCGTTCCCAGAGGCACTCCATAACAAAAAGACGACGGCCCAAAGGCGCCGCAGCCGGGCTTTCCACCCGAAAAAACGGTCCTTTCAACCCGTCCTTTTGTTCCCAACTGGGTTGTGAATGGTACTATTATATCCTATCGTTCCTCTTTGTCAAATGGCGCTAGCATCACCCGGCGCACCGGGGCCAGGATTTCCTCCCGAGTGTTGGCGGAGAGGATCTGGGGGCGG
Source organism: Bacillota bacterium (assembly GCA_003150225.1). GTDB lineage: Bacteria > Bacillota > Clostridia > Christensenellales > QAND01 > QAND01. The sequence goes on along the minus strand of QAND01000007.1, from coordinate 6,041 downwards.
GCTTTGGCGCCTCCCCGAAACCCCTTTATATAGGCGCACAGATGCTTGCGCATCAGCGGCACGCCCACCCGTTCCCCCCGCAGGGCCAGGGTTAGATCCAGATGCCGCTCTATGACAGCCAGGCGCTCCTCCGGCGAAAAAATCCTCTTGGAGAACAGGAATGGATTTCCAAAGGCGCCCCGGCCCACCAGGACGCCGTCGCAGCCCGTTTCCGCCATCCGTTCCTCCGCGTCCCCGCGGGAGGCAACGTCTCCATTGCCGATGACGGGAATCCGCAAGAGGGCTTTGGCGCGCCGGATGCAGTCCCAGTCCGCTTGACCGGCGTACATCTGATCCCGCGTTCGGCCATGGATGGCCACAGCGTCCGCCCCCGCCTCCTCCAGAATGGGACACAGCTCCTCGATTACGTCCTCCCCCGCTCCAAAGCCACGGCGGATCTTGACTGTTACCGGCAGAGGAATGGCCTTTTTGACGGCGGAGACGATCTCCCCGCAGAGCCGTGGCTCCAGCAGAAGAGCGCTTCCCTCCCCGTTTTTCACAATTTTAGGGGCAGGACAGCCCATGTTGATGTCGACGCCGTCCCGACAGAGGCCCTGGTCAAACAACCGCTTGGCCATGTGGGCCATAAGCCGAGGGTCCCGGCCGAAAAGCTGCACCAGTCCCGGTCCCTGGGCGGGATGGGTTTGCAGCAGATCCAGGGTCTTTCCTCCGTAATAGATGCCCTTGGCACTCACCATCTCGGTAACGGAAAAAGGACAACCCAGCTCGGCGGCCACCACCCGGAAGGGCAGATCCGTCACCCCCGCCATGGGGGCCAGCCAGAGTCGTCCTTGGATGGAGCGCCCGCCCAGCGTCAGCGGTTGATCCACCATAGCCCTTATGCTCCCGGTGTAGCGGTGGGCTCCGCCGCTGGGGTGGGGGTGGGAGCCGCCTCCTGCTCGTCCAGCTTGATGAGCTTGATGCTGTCCACCAGCCACTGGCCGTGAACCCGCTTGACCCGTACGCTATAGGTTCCGGTCTGCCAGCGGGGCGGCGTGGGGGCAACGGCGGTGGTATCGCCGTTTTCGTTGGTTTCCCCATCGGTAATGGCCACTCCCATGATGCTGGTGACCTTATCGTACACCCGCACCGACGCGCTGGAGCTCCAGGGCCATACCCAGATCCAGCCCGTGGAGGGCAGGTCGATGTAGTTGCTGATGTTATAGGAGTCGTACCGGTGCCGTTCCTCTTCGATGGCGCCCGAAGCCAGGTACTCCTGGGTAAAGAAACGGCTAAGAGCATCCTTGCTCTCCTGGGTACCGGTCAGGATATAATCCGCCCGGGCGGACATGGCGTCCCCCACCAGGACGGAGCAGTTGCTGATCTTCATGGACATGGTCATGGCAATCAGGCCAATGAGGATGACGATGCACACGATCAGCGTACGCCTGCCGAAATAGGACAGCAGGCTTTTTTGCGCGGCTTTCGGTTTTGGTTTATTCATGACTTCACCTTTGTATTCACGAAGGGGTGGCTCCCTGAGCCCCGGGTTATAAGCCGTTATAGTATAGCATATCCTCCGGTAAAATCAAAGAACCGGGGTTCATGGATCGCCCTTCCTTCACATAGGATGACGGTAGGAGCGTGCCCACAGCACGCAGATGGGGAGGTATGCAGCATGACCATCCTGCGGCGTTACAGCCAAGGGCCCGACGTGTCCCTATTGCAGCTCGGACTGACCCGGAGCGGGTACCGCCCTGGAAGCCTAGACGGCATCTTCGGCCCTATGACCGAAAACGCCGTAAAGGGATTCCAGGTTCGGAACGGCCTCGCCCCCGACGGCATCGTTGGACCGCAGACCTGGCGGGCCCTGCTCCCGTATCTAAAGGGATATACCGTGTACAGCGTCCGACAAGGGGATACCCTGAGGAGCATCCGCAGCCGGTTCGGTTCGGCTCCCGGGGCCATCGCCACCGCCAATCCCATGGTGAATTTCAACCGTCTCCAGGCGGGCCAGACCCTCATCGTCCCCCTGGGCTTCTCCGTGGTACCCACCAACATCCCCTATACCAGCACCCTGTTGGGCCTCGTTACCGAGGGGCTCTTGGCCCGGTACCCCTTTATGGGCGGCGGTGTTTTAGGGCAGAGCGTCATGGGAACCAACCTTCCCTATTTGGTCATGGGAAGCGGCCCTGCCTCGGTATTCTACAACGCCGCCCACCATGCCAACGAATGGATCACCACGCCGGTACTGCTCAAATACCTGGAGGAATATGCCCAGGCTTACGCCACCGGAAGCCGGGTTTACGGCACCCCCGCTTCCATCCTGTTCCGCAGCACTACCCTCTATATGGCGCCCATGGTAAACCCCGATGGGGTGGATTTGGTAACCGGAGCCATTCCCACCACCAGTCCCCGGTACCGGGAAGCCCGCCGCTACGCCAGCCGGTATCCCGCCGTTCCCTTTCCCCAGGGCTGGAAAGCCAACATCCAAGGGGTGGACTTAAACCTGCAATACCCCGCCGGATGGGAAAACGCCCAGCGGATCAAATTTTCCCAGGGGTACACCCAGCCCGGGCCACGGGATTATGTGGGCCCTAGGCCCCTCAGCCAGCCCGAAAGCGCCGCCATCTACCGCTTTACCCGGGAGCACGATTTTTCCCTGACCCTGTCCTATCATTCCCAGGGGAGGGTAATCTACTGGCGGTTTTTGGATTACGAGCCCCCGCGCTCCCGGCAAATCGCCCTTTTGATGGGTCGGTCCAGTGGTTATTCCGTGGAGGACACTCCCTATGCTTCGGGCTTTGCCGGATACAAGGACTGGTTCATCCAGGACTATAACCGGCCGGGCTACACCATCGAGGTAGGGCTGGGGGAAAGCCCCCTTCCACTCAGCCAATTCGATTCCATTTACCGGGACAACGTGGGCATTCTCACCATCGGCATGACCCAGGCCACCTAAATAAAAAAACCGCCTCCGACCACGGCTGGAGGCGGTTTTTTATCAGGATCCTTTATAGCCGGCACAGGCCATACAGGCCTGGGCCGCCGGTGTAGCCGCAAGGCCTCCCCTGGCCGTCTCCCGCAGTTCCGATGGCAGCGCCCGGCCTACAGCCGCCATGGAGGACACCGCGTCGTCAAAGGGGATGACGCTCTGAATCCCGGCCAGGGCCAAGTCGGCGCACAAAAGGGCATTGGCGGCTCCCATAGCGTTTCGCTTGACACAGGGACATTCCACCAGGCCCCCCACTGGATCGCACACCAGCCCCATAACGTTCTTGAGGGCCATGGCTCCCGCATCCAGTGCCATCCGAGGCGTACCGCCCAGAGCCTCCACCAGAGCGGCAGCCGCCATGGAGGCCGCCGTTCCCGTCTCAGCCTGGCACCCCCCGTCCGCCCCCGCCACGGTGGCGTGGGTGGCGATGAGCATACCCACCGCACCGGCGGTAAACAGGGCGTCTACAAGGGCCTCCCGGGGCAGGTTCCGTTCCTGCCCCAGGGTTAGAAGGGTTCCCGGCAGAATGCCGCTGGCCCCCGCTGTGGGCGCCGCTACAATGCGACCCATAGCGGCATTCCATTCCACCACCGCCATCGAGGCCGCTACGGCGGTGCAAAAGCCGCGCCCCGAGGCCGATCCCTCCCGGCTGTAACGGAGAAGGCGCTGCGCATCGCCCCCAGACAGGCCGCTCTGGGAGCGTTTCGTATCCATCCCCAAACGGATGGATTCCTCCATCACCGAAAGGTTTTCTTCCATTTGAGCCCGTATCTCCCGGCGGTTGGTCTCAAATACCGATTCCTCCCGGCGCTGCATCGCCTCGGCGATGGTAATCCCCTCGGCCCGGCACAGCTCTAGCAATTCCTTTCCCGTGGTAAAATCCATGGACACTCCCTCCTAGACCGCGAAAACCTTGCTGATCTCCTGACAGGACGCCAGGATACTCTCCTTGACCTGCTCCTCCACCTGATGGTCCGTTTCGATGATCATAAACGCATCGGCGTTTTTCGCGTGCCGAAACACCCGCATAAAGGCGATGTTGATGTACCGTTCCGCCAGAATCTCCGTTACCCGGGCGATCACCCCCGGATAATCGTGATGCTGAATAATCAGAGTGGGATATTCCCCGGTGAGTTCCACACTAAGGCCGTTGATGGCGGTGATCCGAATGCTGCCGCCGCCGATGGATTCCCCCAAAACCTCGATGGATTCCCCCCGGCCGTTTACCGCCTCGATTCGTACGGTATTGGGATGGGGCATGGGTTCCTGGGAAAAGATCAGCTCTACCGAAAGGCCCGCCTCTTGAGCCAGCTCGTAGGCGTCTCGAATCCGCATATCGTCAGGGGCAAATCCCAAAATGCCTCCGATCAAGGCTTTATCGGTTCCATGGCCACGTCCGGTCTCGGCAAAGGAACCGTATAGGGTAAACGCCACCCTGCGCACATCATATCCCGCAAGCCGGTGAACCGTATAGGCCAGCCGGGCCGCTCCCGCGGTATGGGAGCTGGAAGGCCCCACCATCCGCGGGCCGATGATGTCAAACACGCTGTATCGCTGCATAAAAACCCCTCCCCTTGTCTTAAGTATAGTATGGACAGAAAAAGTCCGCAACGTACAGGTGCATTTACAGGAGACAACTTGGCTTTGGGAACCATTTCCCATCCCTTTGTATATATTGAAATGAACCAATCTTTAAAAAGGAGAAAAAAGATATGCATTCCGATCCACGCTATTTGGTGTGTCCACGATGCGGAAGAAGGCTTACATATCCCATGCCAGAGCCGGTAGCCGGGCCTGCTGGGCCACAGGGGGAAAGAGGGCCCAAAGGGGATCCTGGCCCGCAGGGAAAGCCGGGGCTTCCCGGCAAAGAAGGGCCTCGCGGGGAAGCAGGGCCACAGGGGCCCAAAGGGGAACGGGGGGAACCGGGACCGAGAGGGGAGCAGGGGCCCATGGGACCCTCCGGCGGCCTGGAACCCGCCGTATACGGCAGCTTCTCCTGCTGCCGTCCTATCATCGCCAACGGGGAAAAGGACCAGACTCTAGCGCTGCCGTTGGGCGCTGACCACCTCTATGGGATGACCATGCAGGAGGGCGGCCAAGGGATAGTCATCCAGAAAGCGGGCGTCTATCTTCTGTCCTACGGGGTTTCCACAAGCTCCCAGAAGATCGGGGAAGCCGCAATCATGCTCTCCGTAGGAGGCACCGCTCTGACGCCTTCCAAGCGCACTGTGCCCCAGGGCGGCGCTTCCATCGCCTGTCAAACCATTCTACCCCTGTATCAAGGGGATGTGCTAGAACTCTGCATACAGGCAAATGAGCCGCTGCTGCTGGCCGATCAGGGCGTCAGCGCTTATTGTGCCATCGCACTGCTGGGACCTATAGCGTAGTTCCAAAACCACAAAGCGGCCACAGAGCAAAATCTGTGGCCACTTCGTTTTAGAATCCGGCGGCGATCTATCTTCCCAGGCCGTTGCCAGCCAAGTATTGTCGACGTGTAAGGGCTTAACTGCTGTGTTCGGAATGGGAACAGGTGGATCCCCTTAGCCATTACCACCGGAAATGGCTCCTCAAGTAGGACTCGAACCTACGACATTTCGGTTAACAGCCGAACGCTCTACCAACTGAGCTATTGAGGATCGTTTATTCTATTGTATACCAGAGTGCTATTTTTATGAGCACAAAGGAAACCACATAGGAGAAGGAAGCAAGAAATTCTACGTCTTCCGACTTAACAAAGCCGTATGCTTGATCAAGCCCTCGACCTATTAGTACCGGTCAGCTGCACGCATTACTGCGCTTCCACCTCCGGCCTATCTACCTTGTAGTCTTCAAGGGGTCTTACTCCATAAGGATGGGAGATCTTATCTTAAGGGGGGCTTCACGCTTAGATGCTTTCAGCGTTTATCCCGTCCGCACTTAGCTACCCGGCCATGCTCTTGGCAGAACAACCGGTACACCATAGGTGCGTCCATCCTGGTCCTCTCGTACTAAGGACAGCTCCTTTCAAATCTCCTGCGCCCACGATGGATAGGGACCGAACTGTCTCACGACGTTCTGAACCCAGCTC
>QAND01000023.1:106644-143106 GCA_003150225.1 Bacillota bacterium | reverse complement strand
TATGCCTTTGCCATGAAACCCATTGGGAAATGAGGGAAGTAAAAAGCCAGTAACCTTGGGAGGGTGCGGGTCCAGGAAGCCTTGTGAAAAAGCTAAAATTCACCCACTTGCCCCAAACTTCCCCCAGATGCCGCCTTTCCATTGGGAAAGGCCAGGGGGATGGGGAGAGGGGCCCAATCCAAAACAAGCCGAATGCGTTTTTGCCGGAAAGAGAGATCAGGAGGGTATGATGAAAAGATGAAAAGAGGAGTGGTCATTCTTTTATCCCTGGCCATGTGCGCGGGCCTTTGCGCCTGTGGCAATCCACCCCAGACGGTTCCAACCGAAGAACCAGGAGCAACCTTGGACGCGGGCCAGAGCACGCCTACCCCATCTCCGGCGCCCAGCGCCCCGGAACAGGGGATCTCTGAACAGCGCGCTCGGGAAATCGCCCTGGCGGATGCGGGCGTATCGGAGGATTCCGTAACCGCCATACGCGTGAAACGGGATGTGGAGAAGGGCGTCTATGTCTACGATGTGGAGTTCTATGCCGGGGGCAAGGAATATGATTATGAGATTGCTGCAGCGGACGGCAGCATTCTGAAAAAGGACTTCGAGGTGGAGGACCATTGGTACCATGGCGGCTCCGCCCCCCAGACGGGAATTTCCCAAGAGCAAGCGGAGGAGATTGCGCTTCAGCGGGTGCCGGGCGCTCAGGCGGAGCAGATTCGGCTGAACCTGGAGATGGACGATGGGCGCATGGTCTATGAAGGGAAGATCATCCACCAGGAGCGGGAGTACGATTTTGAAATCGACGCTGACACAGGGGAGATCATCAGCTGGGAAGAGGAATCGGTTTTCGACTGAGCCCGGCTAAAAGAGGGATCCCGCGGGGATTCCATGAGAACGTAAAAGGCCTTCCGTTGGAAGGCCTTTTTTCTATTGCGTAGGGGCTATTGATCCAGGGAAACCAGGGTGTACTCCCGGCTGCCGATGCCCAAATCCGCAGCAGCCTCAATGGTATGGACGCCGTTGCGGGAGGTGATGCGCTCGATGAGGTTCTCTTTGCCGGGGTCATCGGAGGCATATACCAGATCCAAACAGGCTTGGTCCAGGGCCACCGGATCCAGGGAAGCCAGGATGCCGATGTCAGCCATCTCGGGATCGGCGGCCACGGCGCAGCAGTCGCAGTCCACCGATAGGTTGCACATGACGTTAAGGAAGGCGATGCGGCCGTCAAAGTGATCCACGATGGATTTGGCGGCGTCGGCCATGGATTCCAAGAAGGAATCGTGGTCCGCGGTCCAGATCTTTTCGGGATCCCCCGCCCCATGGATATAGGCCTTGCCATGGCTGGAGGCGATGCCGATGGAGATATTCTTCAGTGCTCCGCCATAGCCTCCCATGGGATGCCCTTTAAAATGGGACAGCACCAGGAGGGAATCATAATTGGCCAGATTGGCCCCCACATAGTTGACTTGAATCCGCTTGCCATTCGGGATGGGCAGAGCCATCTCGCCCGCCTCATCCATGATGTCCACCTTACAGATGCCGGTCCAGCCGTGCTGCTCCATGGTAGCCCAATGCTTTTCGGTGGTATTGCGCTGTCCCTCATAGGCGGTGTTGCATTCCACTACCGTGCCGGAAACATGGTCAATGATGGGCTTTAAGAATTCCGGACGGATGAAGTTCTGGTTGCCCACTTCACCGCTGTGTAGCTTGACCGCCACAGCCCCGGGCAGTTCCCGCCCCAGCACCTTGAAAAGCTCGATCATCTTTTCTGGGGTAATCTGCTTGGTAAAATAGACGCTTGGTTTTGCCATGCCTTTGCACCTCCATAGTGATTCTCCAAAACTTCGGACGCGCTGGCCTGGGCCAGACCGCCCTCCCCCAATAATATACCATATCAGTATTCTATTTGGAAATTCCCTGCTGGCTCCTCGATTCAAAATGAAAGGGTAAGAGATGGCGTCAAGCGGCTAAAACGGGCCAAAGGGGGCCAAATCCGGCCAAATTGGAGTCATAAAAACCGCGGTAGGCCAGGAGCCAAGCCGCGGTTTTTTGTGCGTCTTTTAAAACGGGGAGTTCCTCTAGAGGAAGAACCAGTAGTAAAGCGCCCCGCCGGTGAAGACCACGGCTAGGGTGATGCTGATCAACATCTTGGACAGAGGAGTGCTTCCACCTTGGGGCGCCCGGTGCGCGTAGCCGTAGATGCCCAGGCCGGCTACCACCCAGGATACGGCGGCGATGAGGGGGAACACGGTCCGATAAACCGCCTCCTGCTCCTGTAAAACGGCGTAAAGGGCCAGGCCTAGAATCAAAAAGTTGCAGACGTGCTCCATAGTTTTGAGATGTTTCATTCCAATTACTCCCCTAAGAATACGATGCCCAAAATGCCTGGGCCCACATGGGTGCCGATGATGGGCCCCACGCAGAAGATGTCCACCTTCTGGCTGCCGTACTTCTCCATGACCCGCTCCCGAAGCTTTTCCGCCTCATCCAGGCAGTCGCCATGACAGATCATCACAGGCTTGTCCGGATGCTTTCCGCCCCGCTCGCCGTAGATCTCCGCCAAGCGCTTGATGGACTTCTTACGTCCGTTGACCTTCTCCATGCTGATGAGCGCGCCGCTCTCATCGATGCGGAGGATCGGCTTGATTTTCAGCATCTTTCCGGCGGCGGCTGCCGCTCCCGAGATGCGCCCACCCCGGTATAGATGGGCCAGATCGTCTACGGTAAACCAGGCCTCTACCTTGTGCTTGAAGCCGTCAATCCATCCCACCAATTCATCCAGAGGCATGCCCTTTTGATATTGCTCATAGGCGGCCAGAAGGATCATGCCTTCGCCCACTGCGGCGGACCGGGAATCCACCACTACGATCCGGCGGCCGGGATACCGGGCCATGAGCCGATCCCGGGTAAACTGGGCGTTTTCATAGCTGCTGGAAAGGGCGCTGGAAAAGCATAGGTATAGGATATCCTTTCCGGCCTTCAGATGAGGCGAAAAGGTTTCATCGTACATCAGGGTATTGATGGTGGATGTGGTGGGCATGCTTCCCTGACGCATTTGAGCGTAGAACTGGGCGTAGGGCAGGCTTTGCCCAAAATCGTCCAGATAGGGCGTGCCATCCAGGGAATAGGGGAAAGGAACGCAAACGATACCCCGCTCTTCATAATAGGACTGAGGTAAATCGCAGGTGGAATCGGTCATAAGTATATATTCTTGCATGGCAATCTTCCTCCAAGATGTGGTCGTTCAAATGGCATCAGTTTACCATAGGGAGGGGCATTTTTCAAAATAAACCGGCGATGAGGGCATTTCCCTTGACAAAAGAGGGAACCGCTGCGTAAATTATAGTAATTGGATGAAGCGGGCTTGTCCCGCCCTTGCCTGATTTCCTCTTGAAGGAGTGATTCTTGTGCAGATTTCCCGCAGAGCCCAGGCGGTAACTGGATCCCTTACCCTGGCCATCGACGCCAAAGCCAAGGCCATGGTGGCCCAGGGGGTGGACGTCATTGGATTTGGCGTGGGGGAACCCGATTTTAATACCCCTGCCCACATCGTTGCCGCCGCCAAGGAGGCCATGGACCGGGGAGAGACCCGGTATACCCCTAGTTCGGGAACCCTGGCCCTTCGCAAAGCCGTGTGCGAAAAGCTTCAGCGGCGGAATGGCCTTAGCTATACCCCCAGCCAGGTGGTGATCTCAAATGGGGCCAAGCATGCCCTTCACAACGCTTTATGCGCCATCCTGGAAGAGGGGGACGAGGTACTCATTGTGCCGCCCTGTTGGGTGAGCTATCCGGAAATGGTGAAGATGGCGGGCGGTGTGCCGGTCTATGTTGAGACCGACGCCGACGACCGCTACGCTCTGCACCTGAGCGCCGTGGAACAGGCCCTCAGCCCCCGGACTCGAGCCATTTTGCTCAATAGCCCCTGCAATCCCACCGGAGAGGTGATCCCTTGGGAGACCCTTGCCGGCATTGCGGATATAGCCCGGGAGCGGGATCTGTGGATCATCTCTGACGAGATCTATGAGGAGTTTGCTTACGATGGAGGGCTTCCTCCTTCCATTGCCACCCATAGCGAGGATGCCAAAGAGCGAACCATTCTCGTGAACGGAGTATCCAAAACTTACGCTATGACGGGCTGGCGCATTGGCTATCTGGCCTGCACCGAGCCTCTTGCCAAGGCCATCGGCAACTGGCAGAGTCACGCCACCAGTAACCCCAATTCCATTGCCCAGGCGGCAGCCCTTGCGGCTATCTCCGGCCCTCAGGACTGCGTCCAAGAGATGGTAGCGGAATTCGACCGCAGGAGAAAGGCCATGGCATCTGGGTTGGACGCCATTCCCGGCATCCAATGCCCCCTGCCCCGGGGCGCGTTCTACTGCCTGGCCAACATCTCGGACCTGTTGGGGAAATCCTATCGGGGCCGTGTCATTGAAAGCGATGACGACTTTGCCGCTATGCTTTTGGAGGAAAAGGCGGTTGCCCTGGTGCCGGGCAGCGGTTTTCTGGCGCCCGGCCACGTCCGGCTTTCCTACGCCCTATCCATGGAGGATATCCAAGCTGGGATGGAGCGTATCCGGGAATTTGTGAAGGAACTGATTTGAAAGGAGCGAATCGATGCTTGAGTTAAACAAAAGAGATAATCTGTTGGAGGAAAACGACTATAAATACCAGCTCCAGGATGTGGACGAGCCCAAACTATACCGGGAGCTGTTTGAGTATACCTCGGTGCCCAAGGTGAGCTTCAACCACCGGCTGGTGCCCCAGTATATGCCGGAGAATATTTGGATCACTGACACCACTTTCCGGGACGGCCAGCAGGCCTGTTCGCCCTTTACAGTGGAGCAGATCGTTGATGTTTACAAGATGCTGAGCCGCCTTTCGGGGCCCAAGGGCATCGTCCGGCAGAGCGAGTTTTTCCTGTATACCGACAAGGATCAGCGTGCCATGCGTGCCTGTCAGGATCTTGGTTTGCAGTTTCCGGAAATCACCACCTGGATTCGGGCCAATCCCAAGGATTTTCAGCTGGTGAAGGACGCTGGGGTGCGGGAGACGGGCATCCTCATGAGCTGTTCGGATTATCATATCTTTAAAAAGATGGGCAAGACCCGCCGGGAGGCCATGGATCTGTATTTGGGGATCGTCAAGAGCGCCCTTGACTACGGCATCAGCCCCCGGTGCCATCTGGAGGATACTACCAAGGCGGATTTCTACGGGTTTGTGGTACCCTTTGCTACCGAGCTGATGCGGCTCTCCCAGGAGAGCGGCATTCCCATCAAGATTCGGGTTTGCGATACCATGGGTTATGGGGTCAGTTACCCCGGGGCTTCCCTGCCCCGGAGTGTCCAGGGCATCATCTACGGTTTGCGCCAATACGCCGATGTGCCTCCGGAGTACATGGAGTGGCATGGCCATAACGATTTTTACAAGGTGGTCACCAATGCCGCCACCGCCTGGCTCTACGGATGCAGCGGCGTGAACTGCGCCATGTTGGGCATTGGCGAGCGGACGGGGAACTGTCCCCTGGAGGCCATGGCCATCGAGTATGCCTCCTTGCGGGGGACCACCGACGGCATGGATCTCTCGGCCATTACCGATATTGCCACCTACTTTGAAGAGGAGATCGGCATCGCGATCCCGCCCAATACCCCCTTTGTGGGCCGGAACTTCAACGTGACCCGCGCGGGCATCCACGCTGATGGCCTGTTGAAGGACGAGGAGATCTATAACATCTTTGATACGGCGGCTATCCTGAACCGCCCGGCTCTGGTAGCGGTGGACGCCTTTTCTGGTTCGGCAGGCATCGCTCACTGGATCAAGGGGTATTTCCGGTTATCCGACGAGGAGGCCATCGGCAAGCGCAGCGAACTGGCGATTCAAATGAAGGAGCGGGTAGACAAGGAATACGAGGCGGGCCGCAACACCGTCATGAGCGATGGCGAGCTGGTGGCCATGCTCCGGGAGATCGAGCCCGAGACCTATGAGCGGCTGATGAACGCAAGACGGAAGAAGAAATAACAAAGGGCCCCTTTGGGGCTCTTTGCTTTCCCGTTTGATATGGGGCGAATTGATGCTGGATCAAAACCGGAACATGTATTATAATGAGATTAAGAAGAAAACAAAATGGGGGTGCTCCAGATGATAGGATTTGTGTGCGGTATCGCCGGCTCCGGCAAGACGCGGCGCATGGTGGATATGGCCAACGCAATTTTGAACGACTCTCTGGGTAAGATCGTCTTCATCGATGAGGACTGTGACCGCATGTTTGACCTAAAACACGCCATCCGCCTGGTGGACGTGGGGGAATACAACGTACGCAAAAACGATGAGTTCTATGGATTTGTTGCCGGCATCATGGCCGGTGATTTTGATATACACACCATCTTTGTGGACAGCTTTTTGAAGTTTATGGACGGCTCTTTAACGGAGCTTCTGCCCCTTCTGGAACGCTTGGAGGCCTTGAGTGAGGCGCATAAGGTGAAGCTTATCCTCTCCATCAGCGCTGAGGAAGATGCCGTTCCCGCCTTTATCCGGGACCGCAAGGTGGCATAAGGAGGATATTATGCAGTTCTTCTCCACGAGGGGTGGCGAAGGCGTATCGCCCGCCGAAGCGGTGCTGATGGGAATTGCACCGGACGGCGGGCTTTTTATACCCGAAGCCTTTCCCCAGTTTTCCCTAAGTCAGATTGCCAAAATGGCCCGGCTCAGCTATCCAGAGCTTTCGGCCCAGGTTATTGCGTCCTTTTTGACGGACTTCACCTATGCGGATATCCTCAAGGTGACCCGAGAGGGCTACGCCGCCTTCTCCCACTCCGACACTGCGCCTTTGGTATCCATCGGAGACGGCCTTTTTGGCTTGGAGCTGTTCCATGGCCCTACCCTGGCCTTTAAGGACATCGCCCTATGCGTGCTGCCTGGCCTCATGCGGCTTTCCATGGAAAAACTGGGCCAGGATAAGACCGTGTTGATTCTGGTGGCCACCAGCGGCGATACCGGCAAAGCGGCACTGTCCGGCTTTACCGATAAGCCCGGTACCGCCATCTGCGTTTACTATCCCAAGGATGGGGTATCCTACGCCCAGAAACGGCAGATGATCACTCAGAAGGGGAAGAATGTCCAGACCCTGGGGGTGGAGGGGGATTTCGATGCCTGTCAGCGTGGCGTTAAGGCCATTATGGGGGATCCCGAAATGGCCCGCCTGGTGGGAGAACGAGGCTATGCCTTTAGCAGCGCCAACTCCATCAATTTCGGCCGGCTGGTTCCTCAGGTGGCGTACTATTTTTCCTCCTATGTAAAGCTGCTGTCGGCGGGGGAGATCGAGCTGGGAGACCAGGTGGATTTCATCGTTCCCACCGGCAATTTTGGAAACATCCTGGCAGGCTGGTATGCGAAACAGATGGGATTGCCCGTGGGGAAACTCATCTGCGCCAGCAACCGGAACAACGTCTTGACTAAGTTCTTCTCCGACGGGGTGTACCGGGCGGGGGGAACCCTTCATAAAACCACCTCTCCCTCCATGGATATTCTGGTATCCAGCAATCTGGAACGGCTGTTATACCACTGCACCCAGGATCCCGATCTGGTTAAAGCCTATATGGAGGATTTGGCTCAGGGACGGGATTATGCCGTGGGCAATGCCCTTTTGAACCGGTTTTCCGAGGACTTCCTGGCGGGCTGGGCGGACGATGCTGCCGGGGCTCAGGCCATTGGGCGCGCGTACCGCCGGGGAGGCTATGTGCTGGATCCCCACAGCGCCATCGGCCGAGCGGTGTATGAGGAGCTGCCGGCTACCGGCAATAAGGCGGTATTGGTCTGCACCGCCAGTCCCTTTAAGTTCAGCAGCGATGTGCTTCGCGCCCTTGGGCGGGAGCCCCAGGATGATGAGTTCGCCCCCTACCAGCTGGCGGATGTTACCGGGCTGAAGCTGCCCATGCCCCTGATTGAGGCCCTCACCGCAGAACCCCGTCTGCTGGACACCTGCGGCGCGGCGGAGATGGGGGAGGCGCTGTTGGCCTGGCTTGACAGGGCCCGCTAGCTGATGTATATTGCAGCCATCCGCGCCCTGTTGAAATTGACGGATCGGGGCACATTGAAGGACAAACGGCGGGTAGTCAAGGGCTTTTTGGCGGAAATGGAGCGGGAATGCCGTGTTTCGGCAACGGAAACCGGCTGGCAGGACAGCACCGCTTTCTTTGAGGCAGGACTCTGCAAGGCTACGTCGGATCACAGGGTGGCGGAGCGGGTCATCGATCATGTGAGCCGGCGCATCTATGAGGATCCACGATTTTGCTACGTGGAACTGAGAACTGAGATTATTCCCATGGGGTGAAGCATATGGAACAAAAAAAGGTCATATTTAGCGGGATTCAGCCCTCGGGCGGGCTGACCCTGGGCAACTACATTGGCGCGCTTCGAAATTGGAAGAACCTTCAGGCGGAATACGATTGCTATTACTGCGTGGTGGATCTCCATGCCGTGACGGTGCGGCAGGTGCCGGCGGAGCTTCGTCGGCGGACCTACGAGACCTTTGCCCTGCTGCTGGCCCTGGGATTGGATCCCCAGGAGAACACCGTATTTGTGCAGTCCCATGTGGCGGCCCATTCCCAGATGTGCTGGGCGCTTAACTGCTACACCTATTATGGGGAGCTGGGCCGCATGACCCAGTTTAAGGAGAAATCCGAACGGCATCCGGACAACATCAACGCCGGTCTTTTCGATTATCCCGTGCTGATGGCGGGGGACATCCTTTTGTACAACACCGATCTGGTGCCGGTGGGAGCCGATCAAAAGCAGCATCTGGAGATCACCCGGGATATTGCCATCCGGTTTAACAACATCTATGGCGATGTGTTTCGGGTTCCGGAGCCCTACATCCCCAAATTGGGCGCGCGGGTGATGTCCCTTCAGGAGCCCACCAAAAAGATGAGCAAGTCCGATGAGAATGAAAACGGATTCATCGCCATTTTGGACGATCCCGATGTCATCGTGCGAAAACTTCGCCGGGCGGTGACCGATTCCGAGGGCAGCGTGACCGCGCGGGAGGATAAGCCGGGGATCACCAACCTTATGGGCATTTTGGGAGCCCTCAGCGGGCAGACCATGGAACAGATTGAGGATGCCTTTGCCGGCAAGGGATATGGCGACTTGAAATCCGCTGTGGCCGACGCCGTCATTGGAGAGCTGTCTCCCATCCAGGCGGAGTATAAACGGCTTATCGCCGACAAGGGGCAGCTGGAGGCCCTTATGAAGGAGGGCCGCGAGAAAGCAGCCCGTGTGGCGAACCGCACCATGAGCAAGGTATATAGGAAGATGGGGTTCATTGGCCTGCGTTGATCCCATCCTAGGAGGAATGGCATGTTTGGCTATGTAAGGCCCATCCCGGAGCTGCTGGAGGAGGGGGAAAAGGAGCTTTTTTCCGCCTATTACTGCGGTGTATGCCGGGAGATGGGCCGCCGGAGCCGGATGACCCTTACCTTTGACTGCGCGTTTCTAGCGTTGATGCTTTCGGGAGGATCGGAGGCGGGGATGGAGACCATCCGCTGCCGGGGAAATCCTTTTCGAAAAAAGCGCGCCATCCGCACAGGGAGCACACGGTATTGCGCCGACCTCAATGCGATTTTATCCTATTACAAAATTCTAGACGATATCGCAGACGAGGGAAAGACATCCCGCAGGCTTATGGGATGGCTGCTCCGAGGGGATTTTCGCCGGGCGGTTGCCCGTCAGCCCCAGGCGGCGTTGGCGGTGGAGCGCTCCATTGCCGCTCTTCAGAGGTTGGAAGAGGAAAGCTGTCCGGTGTCCGATATGGCGGCCGATACCACCGCTTCCATGATGGCGGCGCTGGCTGGAGAGCCGGACACCCCGCTTTACCGGTTATTCTACCATGTGGGCCGTTGGCTGTACCTTTTGGACGCTCTTATGGATTACGATGAGGATCTGGAGCGGGGAGGCTACAATGTGCTTCGCCTGGAATGGGGCAGCCGGGAGGCCGCTGTGGAGGCCATGGAGTTTGCCCTGTGGCATGCGTTGAGCGTGGTGGAGGAGGAGTGTGGCCGGTTGGAGTTAACCCAAACGGCCCTGGGCATCGTCCGAAATACCCTGGAAAAGGGGATGGCTGCCCGGACCCATTTGGCCCTATATGGGCAGGAGGAAAAAGAAGAAGTTGGATCCCTATAAGGTGCTGGGGGTAAAGCCCGGCGACGACCAGGAAACCATCAAAAAGGCATACCGGGAGCTTGCAAAGAAATATCACCCGGATAAATACCGCAATACCAATCAGTACGAGTGGGCCATGGAGAAGATGAAGGAAATCAACGCGGCCTACGATATGCTCACGGGAAAAAACGTCAATACCGGGTTTGGCGGCGGCGCATCCGGCGGCTACGGATACGGCGGCGCCACCGGGGGAAGCACCGGTTATACCGGCAGTCAGGCAGGGCTCTTTAACGCCATTCGCCAGCTTTTGGCCCAGCGCCGTACCGATGAGGCCGAGGCCATGCTGCTTAATATGACGGAGCGGCCTGCCGAGTGGTACTACCTCATGGGGGTTTGCTACAACCAGAAGAATTGGCATACGCAGGCCCGCCAGTTTTTTCAGACCGCGGTACAGATGGATCCCAACAACTATGAGTACAATCAGGCCTACGCCGCCTATAACGGCGCCGCCCGGGGCTTTACCCGCCGGGCCTATGGCAATGCCGACAACAGTATGTGCCAGCTTTGCCAATGCCTGTTGATTTCCTCCATGTGTTCCGGCTGCGGCCGGATGCCCTATATCTTCTGCTGTTAGGAGGCCGTCTTGAATTTTCGCACCGGCGAGACCGCCCATAAGCTGACCCTTTCTGCCATGCTCTGCCTGATTTCCATGGTGTTTCTCTATTTGATACGGCTAGTGCCCACCTGGGCTGAGATTCCCCTCATGGCTTTGGCGGGGATTCCCCTCTCTGGGATAGCGGCGGAGGACGAGCTCTATCTTTCGATTTTGGCCTATGCCATTACCTCCATCTTTGGATTGGGGTTCATCGCAAGCTTTGCCCATCTTGCGCCCTATACCCTGCTGTTGGGCCTATATCCCTTGATCAAGCCCTTTTTAGATGGACGGCGGGATCCGTTCTTCCGCTGGGTCTTGAAGATGCTTTTCTTTACTGCCGCCATGCTGCTCATTGCCGATGGCGCCGCCGGGGGCTCGCTTTTGCCCTATCTGTCACACATTCCCAGCTGGGCACTGATTCCCCTGGTGTACGTGTTGTTCATTGCCTATGACTATATTCTGCTGTTGTTTCAATACTTTTACCTGGGAACCGTCCGTCCCCGGCTTTAGGGCTTGACGGGTGGAGAAAAATATAATAGCATCATGATATATGGATTGTAATTGGGAGGGGACCCCATGAGTAGCCAAAAGAAACAGCCCGCCAAGGTTATTGAGCTTTCTGGAGAGGATATTCTTGCCTTGGCGGGCGACGCCAAAGGGCAGGAGGAGCGGAACCTGAGCGTGGAGGCCATCCGAGAGGAGATCCTGGATTATCCCAACTCCATTCTGCTGGCCGGTTTTTTCAAAGCCTTTGGAGACGGCACCCGTCTGCGCATTCTCAACGCTCTTTCCATCCGGGATCTATGCGTAAAGGAGTTATGCCAGCTCTTGGACGCTTCCCAGCCCGCAGTTAGCAACCATTTGCGCATTCTCAGCCAGCAGCAGATGGTAAAACCCATTCGCCGGGGAAAGAACATCTACTACTCCTTGGGGGATTGGCATATCAATGCCATCATCGGCGTAGCCCTGGAGCGGTTCGCTTTGGATGGCAGCGGAAAGCTATAACCGGGGAATGGTCAGCCGCCTTTGGGCGGCTTTTTTTATTGCTTTGGCATGTGTCCCTTTGGCAAACTGTAAGTAACTAGAAGGATATGGTTCCGTGAAACGCGTTTTGCTGGGATTGTTATGCTTGGTACTGCTGATCTGTGGCGGCTGTTATGAGCACTACGCCATGGAGGCAGCGTCGGCTTTGGACCTCCGGGACACAACCCTTCATAGGAGCATTGGACTATTTTGGAAGGCGGAGGATGTGGGTTATGGGCAAGGGGAATACTTTGCCGCCAAGCTTTTGCGTTGTGTCCGGGTGGAGTTTGGAGAACGAATCAGCTACTACTACCGGATTGTGGTCTGTCCCCTGACGGATCAGCCCCTGTGCTGTATGGATCTCCGCATTCTGCCTACCGCCGGACTGGATAACTATTTTTTGCGTGGACGATACCGGGGGCGGCAGCCTCAGAATCGCCAGGCCTACGAGCCCACCGGGAACCTATTCATGGGGGTAAAAAATCTGGATGTTAAGAGGCCCTTCCCAGGGGAGGGAGAGGAGGGCCCGGTGGCCTATGATCTGGAGTTCACCTGGAACAATGTTCACGATAATCTGATGGAGGAACTGAACCTATCGGTCCAGTACTTTGACCGTGGGATGACGGAGCTACGGGTGCTATTTAACGGCAGGGTGGATGAGATCCCTCTCAAGCTGGAGGGCGTGCCGGAGACGGCCACCAGTGCCGAAAACCCCGTGGCCCAGGAGGCCATCTTGGTGCGACGCCTATTTGAATACGGTGGCGGTGGGAGAATATCCTACTTCTATGGGGAATGATGAAAAAAAGCGAAAAGAGCCGGGAAACCGGCTCTTTTGATCAGCTTTGCCGAGGGAAGCGGAGAAGCGGAGCGCGCGCCGGACCGGGACCGCCGTGAATGGGCGCTCTTGGACCTATGGGGGTCGATGTCGGGCCCACAGGCGGTCTGGGGGGCTGTGGAGGCCGGACGGGCGGAGGCGGCGGCCCAACGGGCGGCCGAGGCCTGGGCGGATGGGACGGGTGCATGGGCCAGAATCCCCAGACGAAGGGAACCCAAGGAACCCGCCGATACCGGCCATATCTATCATAGGGTGCCATGGCGACACATCCTTTCCTGATGGTATGCTACATCATATGTGGGAGGAGGTGCTTTTTCCACAGATGGCCGCTTGTTACGATATTCTGAACATTGGCGAGAGGGCCTTTTCCATGGGGGAGAGCTGCGCTATACTGATAAACTCCTGAAAGCCCCACTTCGGCCCTTTGTTTGCGTACCGGCCCCGGATGCAATATAATAAGGGGCGAGCGAACCCCATTAAACCAGACGAGGTTGTCATCTTATGGACGCGATTATCGGTACCATTACGGATATCTCCCGTTTTATTTTCATTGGCATCGTGCTATATACCCTGTTTCGGCTGGTGGATAACGCCATGGCGGAGTATGCTTTTCGCCGGGAGGCCATCGGTGGTAGTCCCGGCCGGTATTTTGGCTATCTTACCATCATCAAAGCGCCTCGGGAGGAGATGCTGGGCCTTCGGTATGGCCTGAAATGGGAAAACAGCTTGGGATCGGCGGACAAATGTGATGTGGCCATCCCGGTGAAAAAAATCGGCAAGCGCCATGGGGTACTATACCTAAACCGGGACTTTGCGGTGGTAAACCCCATCGGCCACAACCGCATCTACATCAACGGCGAGCTGGCTCAGCGGGGGGACGAGGTCTATGACGGCGATATCCTCACTCTGGGCGGCGTATACCTTAGGGTACGCCTGGAGATGGGAGGGAACCACTGATGCAATCCATGCGACGGCCCAGCTCGGGCAGCATCCTTTTTATGATCACCCTGTTCTATGTGCTGGCCTTTTCTATCATCTTCATCAACTCCCCTGAGACCGATTACCGGGGCTTTATCGTGGCGGGAGGCGCCGTTGGGCTGTTGTATTTCCAGTATGGGGCTCTGACCGCCTTCTTCCCCAACGTGGATCGATATGTGCTTTTGGTGGCCAATTTCCTCTGTGCCGTGGGCATGGTGATGCTGTACCGCATCGATCCCGATATTGCCATCAAACAGTTGGTTTGGATGGGCATCGGAATGTTCTTTATGGTGATCACCATGCTGGCCATCCGCTATTGGCGGGCCTGGCCCAATCTGAAATGGGTACTCATGGTGGGCAGCTTTGGCCTATTGGCCCTGTCTATCGTGTTCAGTGGCAGCGTCTTTGGCGCTAAGAATTGGTTTACCATCGCCGGGGTTACCGTGCAGCCATCGGAGTTTGTCAAGGTGCTGCTGGTGGTTGCCCTGGCGGGAGTGCTTCATCAGTACAACGGATTTTCCTCCCTGCTGGTCATCGCGGGCTATGTGGGGGGCTGCTTGATCCTGCTGCTTCTTCAGAAGGATTTGGGCGCGGCGTTACTCTATGCCGGCACCGCTATCATTATGCTGTACGCCGGCACCAGCAACAAGTGGCTGGTAGGAGGCGCCGTTGGGGCGGTGAGCGTGGGCAGTGTATTGGCTTATAAGCTGTTCCCCCATGTGCGGGTTCGGGTGGCCTTGTGGCAGAATCCCTGGGCCCTGTACGAATCCCAGGGCTATCAGGTGGTCCAGGGGCTCATTGCCATTGCCAGCGGTGGCCTTTTTGGCCTTGGCCTCACCATGGGCATGCCCATGGCGGTGCCGGTGCGCCACACGGACTTTATCTTTGCGGTGATCTGTGAGGAGTTCGGGCTTATCATTGGCGTCGCCTTGGTAGCCTTTTACCTGGTGTTCATCGTTCGGGGGGCCATTATCGCTATGGATGCCCGAAACAGCTTTGACGCCATCATGGCCATAGGCTGCGTGGCTATGATCACCCTCCAGTGCTTTATCAACATTGGCGGCGTGGTGAAGCTGATCCCCCTGACGGGCATCACCCTGCCCTTTGTCTCCTATGGGGGCAGCAGCATGCTGTCCTGTTTCATCCTGCTGGGGATCCTGGAGGGCATTGCCATCAAGAACGGAGACGCCGATTCCATGGAGTTTGACGAGGAACTCTATGATGAGGACGACTACGCCTACGACCAATACGAGGATTGACGGATGAAAGGCATCAGAAAGAGCATCAAGGCCCTATTGTGGGCGTTTGTGATTATGTTTACGGTGCTGGCGGGCTATACCGCCTATACCGTGACGGTGAACGGATCCACCTGGTTCATCTCTTCCTACAACCCCAGGCTGGCCAACCAGAAGCAAAACGTGGTGGCGGGGAGCATCCTGGACCGGAACTATACCGTGCTGGCGGAGAGCCAGACCGCCGGGGAGCGGGAATACCACCCTGACAGCGTAACCCGCAAGGCGGTGAGCCATGTGGTGGGGGATCCCTACGGCCTGGCCGCCACCGGGGTGGAGTCCTTCCATGCCAAGTATCTCCTGGGCTTTGGAGGCAACGTCTTTGAGCGGCTGTACCAGAGCATCGTACTCCATCAGCGGAAGGGAGAGAACGTCACCACCACCATCGACGCCCAGCTATGCAAATACGCGTACCAACAGCTGGATGGGAAAAACGGCGCTGTGGTGGTGATGAACTACCGGACCGGGGAGATCTTATGTTCCGTGTCCACCCCGGGATATGATCCCACCAATATGGATGCCTACCGGGACCTTAGCGACGATGATCCCGCTAGCCCCCTGGTAAACCGCGTGACCATGGGCCGCTACACCCCTGGATCGGTGTTTAAGACCATCACCTTGGCGGCGGTGGTCAAGTATCAGCCCGAGCTGCTTACAAAGACCTATTCCTGCGCCGGCTCCATGGACATGGACGACAGCGCCATTACCTGCGCTGGAAAGTCCCGACATGGGGATCAGACGGTGCTGGAGGCATATGAGAACTCCTGCAACGTGGCCTTCGCTCAGATTGCTCTGGACCTGGGCCGGGATAACGTCATGAAGATGGCCCAGGAGTTTGGCTTTAACGAGGAATATCTATTCAGCGACCTCATTGCCTACAAGTCCAGCTACGAGACCTCCGACAAGGACTTGGACTTCTGCTGGTCCGCCATTGGCCAATATAAGGATACCTCCACCCCGCTGCAGATGTGCATGGTGGCGGCTACCATCGCCAATGACGGCATTATGATGGAGCCCAAGCTGGTGAAGTCCATCATCAACGCCAGGGGTTACGAATACAACAAGATAACCCCTAAAACATTGAAGACGGTGATGAGCCCTGAAAACGCCCAGGTGATCCGGGAGTATATGATCAGCGCCGTCACCGACGGGTTGGGCGGCCGGGCCGCCGTCAGCGGCTACACCGTAGGCGGCAAGACCGGCTCCGCCGAAGTGTCGGATGATAAGAGCGTACCCACCCATGCCTGGTACAACGGATTTATCTATGACGATAAAAGCCCCCTTGCCATCGCCGTCATCGTGGAACACGGCGGCAGCGGAGGCAGAACGGCCGCGCCCATTGCCGGCGCGGTGCTGAAAAAAGCAGTGGAGCTGGGGTATTGATGGATTATCGGGAACACATCGAGGATATTCTGTCGGGGCTGCCCGAAAAGCCCGGCGTCTATATCATGAAGGATGGGGACGGAGAGATCATCTACATTGGCAAGGCCCGCGTGTTGAAAAACCGGGTACGCCAGTATTTCCGCAGCAGCAAAAACCATGCACCCAAGGTCATCGCCATGGTGGAGAAGGTGCGGGATATTGACTACATCATCACTGCCACCGAGATGGAGGCTCTGGTGCTGGAGTGCAACCTCATTAAGGAGAACCGGCCTTTTTACAACATCCTCATGAAGGATGACAAGCATTACCCCTATGTGCGCATCGATTTAAACGAGCCCTATCCTCGGGTAGAGGTGGTTCGCAAGGTGGTAAACGACGGGGCCAAATACTACGGCCCTTATGTGAACACCGGAGCTCTTACCGACGTGCTGTCCGCCGTCAGCGCCAACTTTCAGCTTCGAACCTGCAAGCGGGATATTCTTCGTTCCCTGGCAAAAGGGGAACGGCCCTGCCTCAACTACCAGATTGGCCGGTGCGCCGGACCCTGCGCTGGGCATATCAGCCAGGAGGACTACCGGGCCATGATACAGGAGGTGCTGGCCCTTTTAGAGGGCAAGAGCGAAAAGATCATCTCGGGTTTGCGGCGGGAGATGTTGGCCGCCAGCGACCGCCTGGATTTTGAGGAGGCCGCGGTACTCCGGGATCGGCTGAACACCGTGCAGCGGGTGGCCGAGCGGCAGTTGGCGGATTTCGCTTCCCTGGAGGAGCGGGACGCCTTTGGTATGGGGGAGCTCCGGGGGAATTTCCTGGTGCAGATCATGATGATCCGGGATGGGAAGATGGTGAACAGCCAGAACTTTTTCATTGAGGATCCTCAGGAGAGCCGGGAGGAGGTCTTTTTTTCCATCCTCAAGCAGTATTATGCCGGTACTGCCTATGTTCCATCTGAGGTTTTGATTCCCTTTGCGGGGGAGGAGATGCCTTTGATCGAGCATTGGCTTTGCGAGAAGCGGGGAAAAAAGGTGCGGCTCCATGTGCCCCAGCGGGGGGATAAGAAAAAGGTGGTGGATCTGTGTAACGCCAACGCCCAGGACGTGCTGGAGCGGCGGGAGGCCCGGCTCCGGCGGGAATGGGATCGGGGGGAAGGGGCGCTTTTGGAGCTCCAAGCCCAGCTGGGCCTGCCCGTCCTGCCACGGCGCATCGAGTGTTATGACATCTCCCACACACAGGGGGCCTATACCGTGGCCAGCATGGTGGTGTTTACCGACGGAAAACCCGATAAGAGCAGCTACCGGCGGTTCCGCATTCGAACGGTGGAGGGCATTGACGACTTCAAGAGCATGTCGGAGGTGCTGGAGCGCCGGCTGCTCCGGGCCATGGAACCGGATGAGAAATCCGTCCAGTCCTTCGGGCGGCTGCCAGACTTGATCGTCATCGACGGGGGCAAGGGACAGCTGCACAGCGCCCTAAATTCCATGGAACGGGCGGGGTTTGACATCCCCATGATCGGCCTGGCCAAGCGCATCGAGGAGATCTTCCTGCCGGGAGAGAGCGAGCCAATTCTGTTGAAATCCAGCTCCCCGGCCCTTCATATTTTGCAGGGTATCCGGGATGAAGCCCATCGGTTTGCCATCACCTACCACCGGTCTTTGCGGGCCAACGCCGCTTTGGTCAGTGAGCTGGACGAGATCCCCGGCATCGGCAAGCGGCGGAAGAACGCCCTGATGCGGGAGTACAAAACGGTGGAGCACATCAAAACTGCCAGCCTGGAGGACCTGGCTGGGTTGGAGGGCATGACACGGGCCGCCGCCCAGGCGGTGTACGAGCATTTTCACCGGCAGAATGATGAGACTGCGCCCACCTCGGAGGAGGAGTAAAGGCGGGCGGCCGTACGGCGGTGGCTGGCTAGGGGCTGGAACGCACGCCAACGGCGTGCAACAGGGGTGCGGGCTCAGCCTGCTGTAACAGGGGACCGCCCACCGGGCGGCGGTCACTGGCCGCTATTCCTCGTCGGGGATGGAGCAGGCCTCCAGGGCCAGGCCCATGCCCAGCCGAAAGCCCAGGGTGAAGTTCTTGAGATAATGCCGGACCCGGGCTTCCGCTTCCAATTCCTGATAGGCCTGGAACCGCTGGTCCGCCTCTTCGTCCAGGAGGGCGCGCAGTTGCTCTTCCCCGCGCAGGAGCTGTTGCCGGAACCACATGGTTTCCTCATCCTTTTGCTTGGCCCAGGATTCAAAAGGGGAGAGCTCCCCGAAATAGAGCTGTTCTAATAGATCGGACATGGATAGCACCCCCTAAGGAGCGTTATAGCACAACTCCGAGTGGTTGCGCTCAAATTACTATCGAATGATAGAATCCATGCGGATTACTACGGCATCAGCGTGGATTATATTCTGGTTTTATAAAAACCTTCTTTGCAGAGTGGGGCCAGGGGGGATTTCGGGAGTCCCCCCCTTAGGCCCCCTCTGCACTTCCCCATAACCCCCCAGCGACACGGGGGAAGTCTCCCCCATGACCCCCACGTGGGTAGACGAGGTTAGGCTAAAAGCAGAGGTTGGTGTTTGTAGGCGGTTGGCAAGTGGCAGGAGGCACGCCAAAGGCGTGCAACAAGGCAGCGGCCACCGGCCGCCCCTCAACGACAAGGGGGGAAGTCTCCCCCCATGGCCCCCTCGTGCGAGAAAGGGGCTTGATGAGAAAACCAGGGTTGATGCTAGTAAAATGTTGGCTAGAGGCAGAAGTGCACGCCAACGGCGTGCAACATGGGACCGGGCACTGCCTGGCGGCGGGGGATTCCCAAAGGAGCGGTTCCATAGTATAATTCCAGTAATAAGATTTATGATAAATTTGGAGGAACCTTCCCATGCAGTACAAGCTCTTGGCCCTGGACATCGACGGAACCCTTTTGAACAGCAAGCGGGAGATCACCCCCGGCGTGCGGAGCGCCATCCAGCGAGCGGTGGACGCCGGCGTCACCGTGCTTTTAGCGACCGGCCGCATGTATCGGGCCATGTACCGGATCAATGAGGATCTGGGGCTATCCGCACCCTGCATGGTATACGGCGGGGGACAGATCGTGAAGGACAGCAAGCCCATCTACGAATGCCCCATCGATTCCGCCGCCGCCTTGGAGTTCCTCGATTGGGCGCATGAGATTGGCATGCATGCCCAGATCTATCTGTTTGACGACTTTGTCTATGAAAAGGAAAACCAGTATAGCCGGGAGTATGCGGAGTTTTGTAACTTTCCAGGGGTGGAGTTCCCCAACCTTCGGAAGATGCATACCATTCTGACCCCCAAAATACTGGGCATCTCCGAGCCCGAGAATATCGACCGATGGGAGGCCATGGCCAAGGAACGGTTTGGGGATCGGCTTCGCATTACCCGGAGCAAGCCCCGGTTCCTGGAGGTCAACAACCCCGCTGCCAGCAAGGGGGTTGCCCTTAATGAGCTGGCCAAATCCCTGGGGCTCACCGCTGAAAACTGCATTGCCATGGGAGACGCCACATTGGATCTGCCTATGATCCAGTGGGCTGGATTGGGAATCGCCATGGACAACGCTGATGAAGTAACCAAGGCCGGCGCCGATTTCATCTGTCCCAGCTGTGATGAGGACGGGGTGGCCTACGTCGTCGATAAATTCATCCTGAACGGGAAGTGATACCTTGATCAAGACCATTCCTGTGGATATCTTTGCCGAGAAGATCGACCTTACCACCGTCTTTAAGGGACGGGGGGAGTTTGTGGTGGGCAGCAACGATATCAGCCGGCCCTCCATTCAGATGGCGGGATTCTTCAGCGAATTCCCCTTCCACCGCATCCAGCTCTTTGGCCGGCAGGAGATGGGGTACATCGAGCAGTGCTCCGAGGATGATTTGGAGCGCCGGTTTGAGGAGTTCTTTTCCTACGAGATCCCCTGTATCATCATCTGCAATGGCGACCCGGTACCCAGCGTTATGATGCGCCATGCCATGGAAAAGAACGTGCCGGTGTACCGCAGCGACCGCCGCACCAGCAAGATCGTCCATATGGTGGTGGATTTTCTGGACGCAGTGCTGGCCCCGGAGGAGACCATCCACGCCAACGTGCTTCATGTCTTTAACGTAGGAATTTTGATCCGGGGAGAGAGCGGCATTGGTAAGAGTGAGCTTACCTTGGAGCTCATCAAACGGGGACATTTTATGGTGTCTGACGACGTTACGGTGCTGCGAAAGATTGGGGAGAGCCGGCTCATCGGCTATGCGCCCCGGGCGGTACGAAACCTGATGGAGCTTCGGGGGATCGGCATCATCGACGTGAAGCAGATGTACGGCATGACTGCAGTACTGGAATCCTGCGGCATCGACCTCTATATTGAACTCAGCAATTGGGTGGAGGGCCAGGAATACGAGCGCCTGGGCTTTGATACCAACTACATCGAGTTTATGGGGGTCAAGATCCCCCGGTACGATATCCCCGTTCGCCCGGGACGGAACCTGGCGGCTTTGGTGGAGGCCATCGCCATGAACCACCGGGTTAAGGAAACCAATTTTGACATTGAGGAGGAGGTCAACCGCCGCCTGGAGGCTCTGTATTCCGGCCGGGATACAGAGGTGATTCTGTAATATAACCGCCCCTTCGGCCATACAAATTAGTGTACCGGTCGAAGGGGTGATGACCATGAAAGGGCGCCGACTGGCCCTTTTTTTATGTGCCGTGCTATTGCTGCTGGTGGGGATCTTCCCCCGAGCGGTTTTGGAAAATACCGATTTGGATTTCGTCAAAAGCTGGATCGGGAAACGGCGCTACGAGTACGCCGGAGAGCTAACCCTCTGGCATGTAACGGGCACCGGCATGGGAATGGGCAACGGGGCCAACTTTTTGTCGGCCCGAACCAAGGAGTTTGAACGGAAGAACTTCGGCATTTACTTTACCATCAAAGTGATGGATGAAAAGCAGCTTCAAGAGCGTCTGGCGGCGGGGGAGCGGCCAGACCTTTTATCCTTTCCCGCAGGGGCTCTCAGCGATCCCGCGGGCGTCTTGGAGGAGCTGGATCTATCGGGATTCTCCATGGATCGTAATTTGAAGGAATCCGCGGAAAAGGGTGGCCGGAGCTACGGGGTTCCCCTCTATTTTGGAGGAGCGGTACTGGTGACCAACGATGATCTGATTTATTCCAAGGACCTGATGCCGCCCAGCGGCATGCCGGACGCTGAGTGGATCGCCGACGCCCAGGAAAAGGGTGCCTTGAGCCTGATGCGGATCGGCAGCGACACCGAGCTCTATATCGCTGCATCCTCTCTGTGTGATGAGGCGGCGGAGGCCTTTTTAGCGGCGTCCGCAGGAACGCTGGATGAGTTCCTCAAGGGGGAGACGGTGATGGCGGTGATGGATGTAAAGACCCTCTACGCCTTAAAACAGCGGGAGGATACCGGGCATGTTCCGGGAGTGTCCTCCTATGGGATGGACTCCATGGCTTTTACCACACAGTACCTGGGAATTGCCAAGGACCTGCCGGATGAAAAGTGGCAGGTGGCTCAGGGACTGGTGAATCACGTTTTGGGGGAGAAAGCACAGAAGCGGCTGCTGGACTACTGGAGTTTTCCGGCCTTTTCCGGCATTGATGATTTTATACCGGAGGACCTTAGAATGGCCTCAATGTGGGAAAACCAGAGGGAGGAAAAACCCCTGTGCATGCCCGCCTTCCGCAAAGGGGAGATCGCTGGGGAATTTGCTCGCAGACGGGAGGCGGGCGAAGAGCTAGAAAGCCTTCGGGAATGGCTGCGGGATGCTTGCAATGATGGTGGCTAACGTGTAAACTATATTATTATGCCTTGTGATGGTCCGACGATAGGAGCTTACTATGCCTCTCATAGATTTGATTGATAAATTGCAGCAATCCCTGCCCAGCGGCACGGTTTTGACGGGGGAACCCATGGCGCGGCACACCACCTTCCGGGTGGGAGGGCCCGCCGATGTGATGGTGCTTGCCGACAGCGGGGCGGATATTCAGAAGACCGTGGCTCTGTGCCGGGAGGAGAACTATCCCTTTATCATTTTGGGCAACGGCAGCAACGTGCTGGTCCGGGATGGCGGCATCCGGGGCTGTGTGATCCTCATGGGCGAGGGGTACTCCTGCGTGGTTCCCTCGGGAGAGGACGCCGTCTATGCCCACGCTGGCGCCAGGAACAACCGATTTGCCGAGACCTGTATGGAACTGGGGCTCGCGGGATGCGAATTCATCTCGGGGATACCGGGCACCATAGGGGGAGCGGTGTTTATGAACGCCGGGGCTTATGGTTCTGAGACCTCGGATATTGTGAAAGCCGTCCGGGCGTTGGATCGGGAGGGCAATTTTCTGGAGCTAACCCGGGAGGAGATGGGCTTTAGCTACCGCCATAGCTTGGCGGCGGAGCGGGAGATGATCATCCTAGGGGCGGAGTTTCAGCTAAAAAAGGGGAATCCAGCGGAAATCGCCGCTCGCATTGCCGATTTGAACGGCCGCCGCCGAGACCGGCAGCCTCTGGAATATCCCAGCGCTGGCAGCGTGTTCAAACGGCCTTTGGGACATTTTGCCGCGAAGCTCATCGATGACGCCGGTTTGAAGGGAGCCCGGGTGGGGGATGCCCAGGTATCGGAAAAACACGCCGGGTTCATCATCAACCGGGGGGCGGCCGCTGCAGCCGACGTGCTGGAATTAATCCGCCGCATCCAGAATATCGTCTTTGGCATGTTCGGCGTGCGGCTGGAGACCGAGGTCCGCATCCTGGGGGAAGAGGCGCGGTCATGACCATCTACGGGGATTTTCATACCCATACGGTGTTCAGCCACGGCAAGGGTACCATGGAGGAGAACGTTCAAGCCGCCATTGACCGCGGACTTTCCGCCGTGGCCATCACCGATCATGGGCTTTCCCACTTTGCCTATGGTATCAGCAAGCGGGAATTGCAGGCGTATCTTTCGGAGGTGGACAGGCTGCGGGATTGTTATGCCGACCGTATCCGGGTGCTCTCCGGCGTGGAGGCCAACATCATAGGCCCCGATGGGGAAATCGATGTGCCGGACTGGCTGGACAAGCGGTTGGACGTGGTCTTGATGGGGTTCCACCGAGCGGCTCGAAATGCCAACTGGGCCAAATGGTTTCAGTTTATCATAGCCAACGGCAAGGCCATGACCGAATCGGGGAAACGCCGCCAGCAGGATCGAAACACCAGGGCCTTTGTTCGGGCCATTGAGAACCATCGGGTAGACGCCATCACCCATCCTCAATACATCGCCCGGCTCCACATGGAAGAGGTGGCCCGGGCCTGTGTCAAAACCGGCACTCTTGTGGAGATCAACAACAAACACGGGGATATCACCTCGGAGGAATTGCAGTGCGCCCTTTCTGCGGGCGCGGATTTTCTCATCAGCAGTGACGCCCATCACCCCAGCGCTGTGGGCGTGGTGGATCGGGCGCTGGCCCGGGCCGAGGCGGCGGGCATTCCGCCGGAACGGGTGTTTAACAGCACAACCTATCAGGGAGGCAAACGCCTTCCAGTTCAATAGCGGATAAAGGAGGCGGTTTCATGGAATGTGTAATCATTACCGGACTGTCGGGGGCGGGGCGCTCCTCGGCTCTGCGGACCTTTGAGGACCTGGGGTTTTTCTGCGTAGATAATATGCCGCCCATGATGGCGGCCTCCTTCGTGAAAACCTGTATGGAGGAGGAAACCGTCAAAAAGGTGGCTTTGGTCATCGATACCCGAGCGGGCATCTTCTTTGATAAGGTCTATGATGCCATCGAGGAGATGAAAAAGCTGGGGGTGGATTGCCAGGTGCTGTTCCTGGATACCGCCGATGACGTGCTGATTCGGCGGTATAAGGAGACTCGGCGAAAGCATCCCATGAACGCCATCAACGTCACCGAGGGCATCGCCACCGAGCGGCGGGTGTTGTCCCGGCTCAAGGACATGGCAAAATATGTGGTGGATACCAGCAACATCACGGCCCGCCAGCTTCAGGAAATGCTGCAGGAGATGTTTGCCGGCGGCGGGGACGGAGTTACCATCGTTATCGTATCCTTTGGCTATAAGAATGGGATCCCGCTGGATGCCGACCTGGTCTTTGACGTGCGCTTTCTTCCCAACCCCTATTACATTGAAGAACTGAAAAAGAAGAACGGCCTTACGGCCGAGGTCCACGACTACGTATTCTCCTTTCCACAGACCCAGGAGTTTATGGAGATGCTCACCAATATGATCACCTATCTGGCGCCCTTCTACCGTATTGAGGGCAAATATCAGGTGGTGGTGGCCATCGGCTGTACCGGCGGCATGCATCGATCGGTGGCGGTATCCGATGAACTGTATCGCCGGCTGCTGTCCGCCGGTATGGGAGCGGTGATCGTCCATCGGGATATCGACAAGGATCTCTATATAAAATCCCACTAAGGGGGTGTTCCCATGTCCTTTTCATCCGCGGCTAAGGAGGAGCTGATGCGCATTCCTTGCCGCCATGAGGGATGCGCCATTGCGGAGCTGTCGGCGGTGGCCCAAGTGGGGGGAAGCCTTCTATTGGGCCGCGGGCGAATGGCCCTGTCCATTCAGGTGGAAAACGGCGCTCTGGCCCGCAGGGTTTATTCTCTGATGAAGGAGACCTTTGGAGTGGAGCTGGAGATCCGTGTGCAGGATTCCCGCCGTTTGGGCAAGCAGCATGTGTACTTTGTTACCCTGCAGGAGCGGCTGCCCCACGTGCTGAGAACCCTGAACCTGATGGACCGGAATGGGTTGAGCCATAGAGGTCTACCCGCCAGCGCCACCCGAAGCTGTTGCCGTCGGGCATTTTTGCGGGGGATTTTTCTATCCTGTGGCAGCGTGACCAATCCTGAAAAGGGGTATCACCTGGAGTTGGTATTGAAGAATCCCGGTCTAGCTGAGGCCGTCCGGGAGCTGATTCGGGAATTTGGCCTAAAGGTGGGGCTGTCCCGCCGGAAGGGAGATAGCGTCCTGTACCTAAAGGGAGCCGACAGCATCGGGGATTTTTTGGCGTTGATCGGGGCCCATACCGCCATTTTGCAGCATGAAAACGCCCGTATTCTCAAGGAAATGCGGAACCAGGTAAACCGCGCTGTAAACTGCGAGACCGCCAACCTCAACAAGACGGTGAAGGCGGCTGTTCGCCAGGGAAGCTGTATCCGGTTTCTCATGGAGCAGGGAGCTTTTAATGAGCTGAACAGCGGGCTTCGGGAGGCGGGTGTGCTGCGGTTGCAGTATCCAGAAGCCTCCATCCAAGAGCTGGCCGATCTTACGGAGCCCCCCACCGGCAAATCTGGGATGAACCACCGCCTTCGGCGGCTTTGTCAAATCGCGGAGGAGCTAGGCTGGCGGGATGGATTGGGAGAAGAGGCGGAAGGAGAATCGAGATAGGAGGAGCCATGGAATTTTGTCATCTCCACGTACATACCGCGTATAGTCTTTTGGACGGAGCCGCCCGGATCAGCGATCTGATGGATCGGGCCAAGGAGATGGGCATGACCCATATGGCCATGACGGATCACGGCGTGATGTATGGAGCGGTGGAGTTTTATACCGAGGCCAAGGCCCGGGGCATCACGCCCATCCTGGGATGCGAGGTATATGTGGCTAAAAACCGGCTGGAAAAGCAGGGAAGGGTGGATCGGGAATACAGCCACCTGGTGCTTCTTGCCGAAAACCAGACCGGGTACCGGAACCTTTTGAAGCTGGTTTCCCTGGGGTTTTTAGAGGGATACTACTATAAACCCAGGATCGATTATGAGACACTGGAACGCTATAAGGAAGGCCTGGTTGTTCTTTCCGCTTGCTTGGCGGGGGACATCCCCCGATTGATCACCAGCGGGCAGATGGAGGAGGCCAAGGCCTTGGCCGTCCGTCTGGATCGGATGATGGGCAGGGGCAACTTCTACCTGGAGGTTCAGGATCACGGCATCCGGGATCAGAAGACGGTGAATGCCGGCATTGTGGAGATTGCCCGAGAGACCGGTATTCCGCTGGTAGCTACCAACGACGTCCATTATGTGAATCAGGAGGACGCCTTTGCCCAGGATGTGTTGATGTGCATCCAGATGGGCAAGTTTCTGGATGATGAAAACCGCATGCGGATGGAGGGGGACCAGAACTATCTGAAGAGCGGGGAGGAGATGGCGCGCCTTTTCCAGGCGATTCCCGAGGCCGTCCATCACACCATGGAGATTGCCCGGCGGTGTCATGTGGAGCTGGACTTCAATACCCACTATCTGCCGGAATATCCTCTGCCTCCGGGAACCGACCGGGATCGGTTCTTCTATGATCTGGTAAAGACCGGCCTGTTGGAACGGTACGACGCCGAAAACCGGGAAGCTCTGGAACGGTTTGAATACGAGATGGGCGTCATCCACAAGATGGGCTATGTGGATTATTTTCTGGTGGTATGGGATTTCATCAAATACGCTAAGGATCACGGCATCGCCGTAGGACCTGGCCGGGGCAGCGCCGCCGGGAGCATTGTGGCCTACGCCCTGGGCATCACCGATATCGATCCCCTTCAGTACGGCCTATTGTTTGAACGGTTTTTGAACCCCGATCGGATCAGTATGCCGGATATCGATGTGGACTTCTGCTATGAGCGCCGCCAGGAAGTCATTGATTATGTCTTCGAGAAATACGGCAGCGACCATGTGAGCCAGATCATCACCTTTGGCACCATGGCGGCCCGGGCGGCCATCCGGGACGTTGGCCGGGTGATGCGGATGCCCTACGGGGATGTGGACCGGGTGGCCAAGATGGTGCCCATGGAGCTGGGTATTACCATCGACCGAGCTCTCTCCATTAGCCGGGAGCTTCGGGGCGCCTATGAGAACGATGACAGCGTCCGAAGCCTTATCGATACAGCCAAGCGCCTGGAGGGCTTACCCCGGCATGCAGGAACCCATGCTGCGGGGGTGGTTATCAGCCGGGTGCCCATCGTAGAGGTGGCACCTCTACAAAAGAACGATGAAACCATCACCACCCAGTTCGCCATGTCGGCGGTAGAAAAGCTGGGCCTTTTGAAGATGGATTTTCTGGGGCTTCGGAACCTCACCGTAATCCAGGACGCACTCACCCTCATTCGGGAAACCACCGGCAAGGAAATCGATTTTACCGGCATGGTGATGGAGGATCAGAGGGTCTATGAGATGATCGGCGAGGGGGATACCGATGGCGTGTTCCAGCTGGAAAGCTCCGGCATGCGCCAGCTCCTGCGGGATTTCCGCCCCACCCGGTTTGAGGATATTGTGGCCTGCATCTCTTTGTTCCGGCCCGGCCCCATGGATCAGATCCCCCGGTACGTCCGAGGAAAGCAGGATCCCGGCTCCGTTACCTATCTCCATGAAAAGCTGCGGCCCATCCTGGACGTGACATACGGATGTATGGTGTACCAGGAGCAGGTGATGCAGATCGTCCGGGATCTGGCTGGATTCTCCCTGGCTCGAAGCGATTTGGTCCGCAAAGCAATGGCCAAAAAGCAGATGGACGTGATGCAGAAGGAACGGGAGGTTTTCATCCATGGCACCTCCGACGGAACGGTGCCCGGTGCGGTAAAGAACGGGGTATCCGAGGCGGTAGCCAACGCCATCTTTGATCAGATGATGGACTTTGCGCAGTATGCCTTCAATAAATCCCACGCAGCGGCCTATGGGGTCATCGCCTATCGGACAGCCTGGTTGAAGTGCTATTATCCTGTCCATTACATGGCGGCTCTTTTGAACAGCTGCCTGGGGAATTCCGACAAGGTGTCCCAATACATCGCATACTGCCGCAAGCATAAAATGGAAATTCTGCCTCCCAACGTCAATCGAAGCGAGGCTAAATTTACCGTTGAAGGAAACGGTATCCGGTTTGGCCTGGGTGCGGTGAAAAACGTGGGTATGAAGGCTGTGGAGACCGTCATCTCCCAGCGCCGGGAAAAGCCCTATCAGACCTTTACGGAGTTTGTGGAACGGGTTCCTCAGGAGGCCATCAACAAGCGGATGGTGGAGAGCATGATCCTTTCGGGCTGCTTTGACGAGATGGGGTACAGCCGTAGCGCCCTTATGGCGGGCTTTGAGCAGATCATGGATGGCGTTATTGGCCAGCGGCGGAAGAATATCGCCGGCCAGATCAACCTTTTTGACGCTTTGGTGGAGGATGCTCCCAGCATGGCGGAGCATCTGCCCAGCGTGCCGGAATATCCCCTCTCGGAAAAGCTCACCCAGGAGAAGAATATGACGGGGGTGTACATCAGCGGACATCCCATGATGGATTTCGCCGAGTTCCTGGCTCCCTTGCGCCACTCTACCCTATCCATCGCAGAAAGCGCGGAAAGCGGTGAAAACCTGGATGGGCAGAGGGTGGTTCTTGGAGGGATCATCGGAGGATTGCGGACCAAGGCAACCCGCTCTGGAACCCTAATGGCCTATTGCCAACTAGAGGACTTATATTCTACAATAGAGGTGCTCGTCTTCCCCCAAGCCTATGATCGGCTTCGTTTGGTGCTTCAGAACGATTTGCCGGTATTGGCCTATGGACGGATTTCCATTCGAGAGGAGGAGCCGCCCAGCTTTGTCTTAGAGGATGCGGTTCGGCTGGCGGTGGGGGACCCCCAATGCTTGCGCATGATCCAGATGGATGGTCAAGGGGGGCGTGGTTCGCCTTCTGTGTCGGTGGAGTCCCGGCCACTAAAGGCGGAGGAATTGCCTACCTATAACGGTTTGGCCGGAAACCAGTGTATTTGGATTCGGATGAAGACCTTTACAAATGATTTCCTCAATCTGGGGATTTTGGAAACCCTTAAGCGGTGCCCCGGCGGCTGTTCCGTCAAGGCGGTATCCAAGGATACCGGGGAGCGACGGCTCATCAGCGGAGCGGTAGAGGTGACGCCCTCCCTGATTCAGCGGCTCATGGAGATACTGGGAGAGGACAACGTTCGGGTTGTTGAGGTAAAACAGGGTTGATAAAAGGGACGGCGTCCCTTAAAATAGATTGAATTTGATGATATGTTTCTGCCAGTAGGAGGTATTTGCAATGAGAAGAATTGGCGTTTTGAGTAGCGGCGGGGATACTCCCGGCATGAATGCGGCCATCCGTTCGGTGGTGAAGACCGGCGCCCATCTGAGCATGGACGTGATGGGAATTGAGTATGGGTTTCGGGGCCTGATGCAGGGCCGTATCCGCCAGCTCACGCCCGAGAACGTGGAGAAGATCATCTACAAGGGCGGCACCATCCTAAAGACCTGCCGGTGTCCCGAGTTTGTGGAGAAGGAAGGCCAGCTTCAGGCGGTTCGGGTATGCGAGGCCTTTGATATCGAGGGCATTATCGTCATCGGCGGCGACGGCAGCATGCGTGGCGCAGGCGCGTTGTCCGCTTTGGGGGTCAATACCGTCACCCTTCCCGGCACCATCGACAACGACCTGGCTTATACCGATTTTACCATCGGCTTTGATACCGCCGTTAATGGGGTCATTGAGGAGATGAGCAAGGTCAACGATACCATGATCTCCCATGACCGTATCGGCGTAGTGGAGGTTATGGGCAACAAGTGCGGGGATATCGCCCTGTATTCCGCGTTGGCTGCTGGCGCCAACTTCCTGATCCTTCCGGAAGCCCCCTTTGATCTGGACGAGATCTGTTCAGAGCTGGTCAAGGCCCGGCTGAAGGGCCGCTTCAGCAGCATGATCGTGGTATCCGAGGGCGCTGCCCACGCGGCGGATGTGGCCAAATATATTGGAGAGAAGACCGGCTTTGATACCAAGAGCGTGGTGCTGGGTTATACCCAGCGGGGTGGAAACCCCTCCCAGAGCGACCGTATTCTGGCCTCCCGCTTGGCGGAGCAGGCGGTGCGGCTTCTCTACAAAGGGGTGAGCAACCGGACCGTGGGGATCCAGAACAACCATGTGGTGGATATGGACATTGAGGAAGCCCTAAAGGTAAAAAAGAAGCTGGATGTGGATCTCTATAAGCTGTGCCAGACTCTGATGGAGTCCTAAAGAACGGAATAAAAAAGCCGCGATTTCGCGGCCTTTTTTATTTGCTTTGAAGAAGAGGAAGGGTTATATTGAGCCATTCCCCAAATAAAGCGGTTACTACTGCCTTTCATAGCGCGTGCAGGGATGCTGTGCCGGCTAAAAAGGAATCAGCGCTCCCACTACATGTCCTCCGAAATACAGTACGACGATGTGAGCTATAAAGCAGAGGGCCAATAGGGCAGATGAAATCCATCTATTTTGAATGACCGAAGAAATCCTGTTCCAGTAGTTTCCCGCTACCCAGATTTCGGAAGCAAAGAACAATACGAAGAGTAAATTGAATCGAAACAGCATGGCCATGTTGGAGAGCGCATAGCTGATCACCACATAGTTGATGGATGCGATAAGAATATCAAAGGCATTTACTGCTTTGGGTTTCATGAAATTCCTCCATCGTAAAACGATGCAAACGGTGGCGGCCAGCTTTGCTAACTGCGCTTTTTGGGCGGGAGCGGGAACCGCTGCTGGAGAGCGGTCTCGGCAAAATAGATGGGTAGCAGCATCAGGAACAGCTGGGCCAGCATGATGTATACCATGGCCTCCTTAAGTGCTTCTGGCTGCTGTTGGTGGAAATAGAGAAATCCTACCAGGGATAGAACGGACAAAAAAGTACCTTCCACTGCCCAGATCTTTCCCATAAAACGGTGGACGAAAATCCAGGCTTCCCGGCTCTGCATGGAACGCCGGGAACGGTAGCCGTAGGAGCAACCCATGACCTTAGGGGGATTTGTGCGCCAGAGCATCCCCAGAAAGGTTAGGGAAACCGGGATTAAAAGGATCATAACAACGTTGACTGCAAACATACCACAGGGCCTCCTAAAACGGCATCTGGCCTAGATGCTCTAAGATAGCTTGATGGGGATAGGCAAAGAACGCTTCCCGGGGCGTGGAGCCTGTGGTAACCCCGATGAAAGCCACCCCGGCATCCCGGGCGGCTTGGGCGTCCACCACCGTATCCCCCACATAGACGGCGTCTTGAGGGGAAGTGTCCAAGGAGGACAATGCCAGAAGAATCCCCTCGGGATGGGGCTTGGGATGGGAAACGTCGCTTTCACCTACAATGACGGAGACCAAATCGTTCGCCGCGTATTTTGCTAAGATCTCCCGAATACGAAAGCTTAGCTTGGTGGTGACGATGCCGGTCTTTATGCCCTTTTCCTGTAAACGCCGCAGCAGGGGAAGGGTTTCTGGGAACAGCTTGGCGCCTTTTGTCATGGTTTCATCGGCCTTCTGAAGAAACAACTCGGCGAATTCTTGGGCTTTCTCCGGGCATTGATCCCCGGTAAGGGCCGCGTAGGTATGGGGGAGCGTAAGGCCGATGGTGGGCCGTACCGCAAAAAGGGTGGGCTGGCCATAGCCCAAGGTGGTCAGGGCGAAGCCGATGCATGCGTAGATGGCGTCGGTACAATCCCCTAACGTGTAATCAAAGTCGAACAATACGGCTTTTGGCTGCATGGGATCCCTCCTGGAATTACGCTGAACCGCTCCGGCCGTACGGGGTGTGATACCTACGCAAATTGCGCTTGTGACGGACATTTTTTCGCCGCGTGCATATTGTAATAGGGATCACCAAAGAAAGGAGGTTTTGTTCATGAGGGAACAAAAATGGTTTTGTCTTTCCGTCGCGCTGGCGGCCCTATTGACGGGAGCAGTGGTACTCACTTTGCTCCAATATCATATCATGGCGGCGCCGCTGGATTCAATGTTCTTTCTGCTGACCGCGGGCTCCGGGCTGTTTATCCTTTCCGGGTTTCTATCGGCGCCACAAGGGAAGGACGATCGGCACTGCCGCCTTACGGCTATCTTGGGCGGCATTGGAACGGTGTTTTTTAGCTGTATCTTGGGGCTCCTAGCCAATGCTGCTTCCGCTGCATATTTGATTCTGGTGGCATTGACCATGGCCATGGAAGTGCTGGCCTTGGGCGGTGTTCTGGGATATTTTATACACCGGGCGCGTTAGAAAGCGCGGGGATTCTTGGATCCATAAAAAGGAAGGACGCATTGGCGTCCTTCCTTTTTATGGATGGCTAAAGAGAGGTTAGGGGCCGAAGAGGAGTTTTACGGCGCCCAGGGTGTCGAGGATCAGGTCGTCCACATCGGTGCGTCGGTTGTTTAAAAGCTGACTTAATTCGATGAGCAGGGAAAATCCAAAGCTGGTGAACGCCGTGCCGGAAAAGGAGCTCCACCTGGGGGATATATGGGGAACAAGGAACCCCAGCGGCAGAAACAGCAATACATTTTGAAAATAGGCAATTCGGTCGATTTCCCGGCTGAAGGGAATCAGATTGATCTGGTCCGGCCGGTGGATCCCATACCGTAGAGCGTCGGAGAGGGCGCCCGCTCCGGTTAGATGGAACACCGTGGACAGGTAGAGAATCAGAAAAACCGGCCAGACGGGACTTGTCCTAAAAGGTTCGCGCCGCCGGAAGGTCCTGAATAACAGCGTCCCCGGCAGAATTACCGTCAAGCATTCATAGAGCAAAAGAAGTAGGTCTTTCATGGCGGATCCCTCCTAGGAATACTACCATAGACAAAACTTCCTACAGCCATAGGACGCTTTTCTTAAGAAACTCGGAACAATTTCTGGCAAAGAAAAAAGGGCGCCTTTTGACGCCCTGATTTATGGAATCTTAGTGGGAACGAAGGCCGGTCTCCCGAATGATCTGGATGATCTCCTCGGCTTTGTTCATGGTATAGAGGTGGATGCCCTGCACTCCATTTGCCATGAGACCGCTGACCTGGTTCATGGCAAACTCCAGTCCCGCTTTTCTGAAATCCTCCTTGTTATCCCCGTATCGGGCGATGAGCTTGGCCAGATCAGGGGGTACCGAGGTACCGGATAGAAGGGTCATCCGCACGATCTGAGCGGCGTTCAGCACCGGCATCACGCCGGCGGTAACGGGAACGGTAACGCCCCTTTTTCGCAGCAGCTCCATAAACCGATAAAACAGCACGTTGTCGAAAAAAAGCTGAGTCACCAAAAGCTCTGCGCCGGCGTCCACCTTTCGTTTTACCATATCCACGTCCTGTTCCAGGTAATCGGATTGAGGATGTCCCTCTGGATAGCAGGCCGCGGCCACGTGGAAGCCGCCCCGGTCCTTGATGTGCTCAATGAGATCGCTGGCGTGTTTGAAATGGACGAAGGCGGATTCCCGGTCCATATCCTTTGGCACGTCCCCCCGCAGGGCCATGATATTCTCCACCCCGGCAGCTGTAAGGGAATCCAGCACGTTGTCGATCTCCTGGGCGTCGGCCCCAACGCAGGTGAGATGGCTGAGGCAATCGCAGATAGGCAGAATCTTTTTTGCGATTTCCACGCTACGGCTCCGACCGCTGCCTCCGGCGCCGTAGGTAACGGAGATATAGTCGGGTTTTATGGGGGCCAGCAGGCTTAGTGTGCCGTCGAT
Organism: Bacillota bacterium; assembly: GCA_003150225.1. Taxonomy (GTDB): domain Bacteria; phylum Bacillota; class Clostridia; order Christensenellales; family QAND01; genus QAND01. The sequence goes on along the minus strand of QAND01000023.1, from coordinate 109,372 downwards.
AACCTCTATGGGCGCGTCGGGCTTGGGGGGAAAAACCTCCAGGGACAGTACCCGGCCCTTTTGAAATAACGCGGGAATACTCATAGTACAACCTCCTTTTCCCTATTAAAGCAAAGAATTTCTGTTTCTGCAATCGGGGATTATCTGCTATACTAAATAAAATCCTTTTGGGGAGGCGGAATATGGAGCATCTTTTCTCCAATATGCCGGTGGATGTAAAGGAAAACACCGTGCTGGGTTATCTGGGGTTTCGGAAGGGAAACATCCCGCCAGAACACCCTATGATGGAGGAGATCCGGCGGAATATCAGCGCGCTGCGGCCCAACGGGGTTTGCAAGCTGGTGGATGTAAAAACAGCCGGGGGCTTGGTGGATCTAAGCCAGGGAAACCGGGTGGTGAGCCAGGGGTTTTTGGATTATCTTGCGGGATGCACCAAAGCGCTTTTGATGGCCAGTACCCTTGGCGAGCGGGTTTCACAGCGGGTGAATGAGCTGCTTCGGGAGGGGGAGGCGGAACGAGGCGTGATTCTGGATGCCTGCGCCTCGGCTTGTGCGGACGCTGGTCTGGACTTTATGCTGAAGATGCGGAAGCCCTATCTCTTTAAGATGGGCTACGAGCTGCTGTCCACCCGGTTTTCCCCGGGCTATGGGGACATGCCCCTATCCTTTCAGCGATCCCTGTTTCTACTGCTGGATGCTGGGCGTCTGGGAATCTCCCTGACCCAGGGAAATATGCTGTATCCTGAAAAGAGCGTACTCGCTGTATGTGGGGTGAAGGAACGATGAAACGAGCGGAATTTACAAAGTGGTTGAAACAGCCCAGGCTTTTGGATGGGGCGGCGGGCACCCATTTGATGGAGCGCGGATTGCCCTTTGGAGTATGCCCCGAGGCCTGGGCGGTGGAGCATGCTGAGGCCATAGCCGCTATGCATCGGGGATATCTGGATGCTGGAGCGGAGGCCATCTATGCTTTTACCTTTGGGGCTAACCCGTTAAAGCTTGGGGAATACGGCCTTGCGGAACGGATGGAGGAGATCAACAGGCGGATGTGCCAGGTCGCACGGTCCTGCGCCCGGGGCCGGGCGCTGGTGGCGGGGGATATGACCCAGACCGGACAAATGGTGCGGCCCTTTGGTCCCCTTTCCTTTGAGGAGGCTGTGGAAGCCTATCGCCGGCAGGCTCGGATTTTACGGGAGGCCGGGGTGGACTTCCTTGCCATTGAGACCATGATGGACATCGCCGAGGCTCGGGCAGCCGTCATTGGCGCCAGGGAGGGAGCGGGAGAGGAGATGCCCATTCTCTGTACCATGACCTTCGATGAGAGCGGGCGCACCCTGACGGGCAGCGACGGACGGATTGCCGCCGTAACCCTTGCGGCTGCCGGCGCCGATGCCGTCGGCGCCAACTGCGGGGTGGGGCCGGCGGCCATGGAAAAGGTTATTGTGCAGATGGCGGCCCAGACCCATCTGCCCATCGTGGCCCGACCCAATGCCGGACTGCCTGGCGGGGATAGCATGTCACCCCAGGAATATGCGGCCCAGACCGTGGGTTTAATGAAGGCGGGAGCCAACGCCATTGGAGGCTGCTGTGGTACGGGGTTTGCCCATATCCAGGCCATGAAGAGGAATATGGCTGGGGTAACGCCGCCCGTCCGGATCTCTTTTCCTTATGCCGTGGTGACCTCGGTTTCCCGCTGGGCGCAGATGGGCCAGGGGCTCCCCCTTTGTGCCGTAGGAGAGCGGATCAACCCCACTGGGAAAAAGAAGCTCCAGGCGGCGATTCGTGAAGGAAACCTGGAATATGCCGTGGGCCTGGGCCTAAGCCAGCGGGCGGCGGGGGCCAGCGCGCTGGATGTAAACGTGGGAATGCATGGAGTCCGGGAGGAGGAGATACTTCCGGAGTATGTCCTGGAGCTTGCGGGCAGGGTGGATCTGCCCCTTATGGTGGATACCGTCAACCCCATTGCCATGGAGCGGGCGTTGCGGCAGTATCCCGGACGGGCCATCGTGAACTCGGTGCCGGCGGAGCGGGAGCGGATGGAGACGCTGCTGCCCATTGTAAAGAAGTACGGGGCCATGTATGTGGCCTTGCCGATTTCGGAGGAAGGGGTGCCGGAGATCTTGGAAGACCGGCTGCGGAATCTGGAGACCATCCTTGCCGCAGCGGAGCGCCATGGGCTGGGGCCCCGGGATGTTATCGTAGATGCCCTTGCTTTGACCATTGCCAGCGATGGGAATGGGGCCAAAACCGCCCTCTCCGTTATCGACTGGTGCCAGGAGCGGGGCCTTAACAGCGTGATGGGCGTATCCAACATTTCCTTTGGTCTGCCAAATCGGGGAGCCGTCAACGGAGCAATGCTGGTGGCGGCCATGGCAAGGGGGATGACCTGCGCAATTTTGAACCCATGTGATGAGGCTACTCGGGGCAGCATTCTTGCCGCCAACGCCATCGTGGTGGGAGGCGATGGAGCGGCGGAATACGCTGCCGCCTATACCAAGGAGCAGAGGGAAGCGGAGGGCCTGTTTGACGCCATCCTGTCGGGGGACAAATCCGCCGCCAAGCGATTTGCCCAGGAGGAACTGGATGGCGGAAGAACGCCGGGGGAGATCATCGACGGCATTCTGGTACCCGCTCTGGACCGGATGGGAGAGCTGTTTTCCCGCCGGGAGGTGTTCCTGCCCCAGCTCATGTCCAGTGCCGACGCCGCAAAGCAGGTGTTCGACCATTTG
>QAND01000023.1:0-105812 GCA_003150225.1 Bacillota bacterium | reverse complement strand
TTAGTGTGCCGTCGATAACCTCTATGGGCGCGTCGGGCTTGGGGGGAAAAACCTCCAGGGACAGTACCCGGCCCTTTTGAAATAACGCGGGAATACTCATAGTACAACCTCCTTTTCCCTATTAAAGCAAAGAATTTCTGTTTCTGCAATCGGGGATTATCTGCTATACTAAATAAAATCCTTTTGGGGAGGCGGAATATGGAGCATCTTTTCTCCAATATGCCGGTGGATGTAAAGGAAAACACCGTGCTGGGTTATCTGGGGTTTCGGAAGGGAAACATCCCGCCAGAACACCCTATGATGGAGGAGATCCGGCGGAATATCAGCGCGCTGCGGCCCAACGGGGTTTGCAAGCTGGTGGATGTAAAAACAGCCGGGGGCTTGGTGGATCTAAGCCAGGGAAACCGGGTGGTGAGCCAGGGGTTTTTGGATTATCTTGCGGGATGCACCAAAGCGCTTTTGATGGCCAGTACCCTTGGCGAGCGGGTTTCACAGCGGGTGAATGAGCTGCTTCGGGAGGGGGAGGCGGAACGAGGCGTGATTCTGGATGCCTGCGCCTCGGCTTGTGCGGACGCTGGTCTGGACTTTATGCTGAAGATGCGGAAGCCCTATCTCTTTAAGATGGGCTACGAGCTGCTGTCCACCCGGTTTTCCCCGGGCTATGGGGACATGCCCCTATCCTTTCAGCGATCCCTGTTTCTACTGCTGGATGCTGGGCGTCTGGGAATCTCCCTGACCCAGGGAAATATGCTGTATCCTGAAAAGAGCGTACTCGCTGTATGTGGGGTGAAGGAACGATGAAACGAGCGGAATTTACAAAGTGGTTGAAACAGCCCAGGCTTTTGGATGGGGCGGCGGGCACCCATTTGATGGAGCGCGGATTGCCCTTTGGAGTATGCCCCGAGGCCTGGGCGGTGGAGCATGCTGAGGCCATAGCCGCTATGCATCGGGGATATCTGGATGCTGGAGCGGAGGCCATCTATGCTTTTACCTTTGGGGCTAACCCGTTAAAGCTTGGGGAATACGGCCTTGCGGAACGGATGGAGGAGATCAACAGGCGGATGTGCCAGGTCGCACGGTCCTGCGCCCGGGGCCGGGCGCTGGTGGCGGGGGATATGACCCAGACCGGACAAATGGTGCGGCCCTTTGGTCCCCTTTCCTTTGAGGAGGCTGTGGAAGCCTATCGCCGGCAGGCTCGGATTTTACGGGAGGCCGGGGTGGACTTCCTTGCCATTGAGACCATGATGGACATCGCCGAGGCTCGGGCAGCCGTCATTGGCGCCAGGGAGGGAGCGGGAGAGGAGATGCCCATTCTCTGTACCATGACCTTCGATGAGAGCGGGCGCACCCTGACGGGCAGCGACGGACGGATTGCCGCCGTAACCCTTGCGGCTGCCGGCGCCGATGCCGTCGGCGCCAACTGCGGGGTGGGGCCGGCGGCCATGGAAAAGGTTATTGTGCAGATGGCGGCCCAGACCCATCTGCCCATCGTGGCCCGACCCAATGCCGGACTGCCTGGCGGGGATAGCATGTCACCCCAGGAATATGCGGCCCAGACCGTGGGTTTAATGAAGGCGGGAGCCAACGCCATTGGAGGCTGCTGTGGTACGGGGTTTGCCCATATCCAGGCCATGAAGAGGAATATGGCTGGGGTAACGCCGCCCGTCCGGATCTCTTTTCCTTATGCCGTGGTGACCTCGGTTTCCCGCTGGGCGCAGATGGGCCAGGGGCTCCCCCTTTGTGCCGTAGGAGAGCGGATCAACCCCACTGGGAAAAAGAAGCTCCAGGCGGCGATTCGTGAAGGAAACCTGGAATATGCCGTGGGCCTGGGCCTAAGCCAGCGGGCGGCGGGGGCCAGCGCGCTGGATGTAAACGTGGGAATGCATGGAGTCCGGGAGGAGGAGATACTTCCGGAGTATGTCCTGGAGCTTGCGGGCAGGGTGGATCTGCCCCTTATGGTGGATACCGTCAACCCCATTGCCATGGAGCGGGCGTTGCGGCAGTATCCCGGACGGGCCATCGTGAACTCGGTGCCGGCGGAGCGGGAGCGGATGGAGACGCTGCTGCCCATTGTAAAGAAGTACGGGGCCATGTATGTGGCCTTGCCGATTTCGGAGGAAGGGGTGCCGGAGATCTTGGAAGACCGGCTGCGGAATCTGGAGACCATCCTTGCCGCAGCGGAGCGCCATGGGCTGGGGCCCCGGGATGTTATCGTAGATGCCCTTGCTTTGACCATTGCCAGCGATGGGAATGGGGCCAAAACCGCCCTCTCCGTTATCGACTGGTGCCAGGAGCGGGGCCTTAACAGCGTGATGGGCGTATCCAACATTTCCTTTGGTCTGCCAAATCGGGGAGCCGTCAACGGAGCAATGCTGGTGGCGGCCATGGCAAGGGGGATGACCTGCGCAATTTTGAACCCATGTGATGAGGCTACTCGGGGCAGCATTCTTGCCGCCAACGCCATCGTGGTGGGAGGCGATGGAGCGGCGGAATACGCTGCCGCCTATACCAAGGAGCAGAGGGAAGCGGAGGGCCTGTTTGACGCCATCCTGTCGGGGGACAAATCCGCCGCCAAGCGATTTGCCCAGGAGGAACTGGATGGCGGAAGAACGCCGGGGGAGATCATCGACGGCATTCTGGTACCCGCTCTGGACCGGATGGGAGAGCTGTTTTCCCGCCGGGAGGTGTTCCTGCCCCAGCTCATGTCCAGTGCCGATGCCGCAAAGCAGGTGTTCGATCATTTGGAACCCATCATCCTGGCTTCTGGAGGACAGCAGCAGAAGCGGGTGGCGGTCATTGCCACGGTGGAGGGGGATATCCATGATATCGGCAAAAACATCGTGGGATTGATGCTGAAGAACAACGGTTTTGCAGTGGTGGACCTTGGCCGGGATGTGAAAAAGGAGCGGGTGGCCGAGGCCGCTCGGAAATACAAGGCCGATGTGGTGGGGCTTTCCGCCCTTCTGACCACCACCATGGAGAAAATGGCGGATACCGTCGCCCTTTTAAAGAAGGAAGGGTATTCCGGCGGCATCATGGTGGGAGGCGCCGTGGTAACCCCGGAATTTGCCCAGGAGCTGGGGGTTCATTATAGCTCGGATGCCGCGCAAGCCGTTACCTTGGCCAAAGCGCTTGTGGGTTTGAAATAAGGGGATATACAGTATAAACTGCATATTATGCAGAAATGCAGAATATGCAGTTTATACTTTTTTATGAAAAAAAGAGATAATCGCTAAAATAAAGAAAAAATAGGTGATAATAAAATAAAAAGTGCAAAAAATAAAGAATTAGACCGAATAAATATTATATAATATCGGGAATTTAGGGTTGTATCTGAATAAGTATGCGAGTATAATGCAAACATCATTAAGATTTGGTTTGGAGGTCCCGACGATGAAAAAATGCATTGCGATTTTGATGGTAGTGCTGATGGCGTCCCTGGCCCTGGTAGGCTGCGGCGGCGGAAGCGGTGACAATGGCGATCAGAAGCTGGAAGCCAAGATCAACATTGAGGAGATTCTGGGGCATGAGCCCACCGGCCGCCTGAAGGATATCCTGGATAAGGGCGAAATCAAGTTTACCACCAGCCCCGACTATCCCCCCTATGAGTTCATCCATCCCCAGAAGTCCGGCGACGAGCAGTATGTGGGCGCCGATGTGGAACTGGCCAAGTACATTGCCGACCAGCTGGGCGTCAAGATCAAATATGAGATCATGGATTTTGACGGCGTTTTGACTCTGATGACCCAGGGTGTGGCGGATCTGGCCATCTCCGGCCTCTCCCCCAAACCCGACCGGCAGGAGAGCATGGATTTCACCATCATGTATGACGGCTCCGGAGAGGGCTATCATGGCATCATGGTACGGGTAGAGGATAAAGACAAGTACAAGACCTTTGAGGATTTCAACGGCAAGAAGGTGGCCGCTCAGAACGGCAGCCTCCAGCAGGATCTGGCCGAGCAGAAGCTGACCGGCGCCAACCTGGAGCTGGTGGTTAAGACCTCCGATGGCGTGCTGATGCTGGACAATGGGAACATCGATGGCTTGGTGATCGCTAGCACCACTGGCGACAGCTACGTGAAGAACTACAAGAATCTCTGCATGAGCAGCGTAGTGCTGGATGACAGCAACGTGGGCATGGCGGCTGCCGTACCCAAAGAGGAGAATTCCGACGATCTGCTGACCGTGGTGAATTACATCATCGAGGATGTTCTGGAGCAGGATCTGTTCAACACCTGGGTGAAGGAAGGCAAAGAGCTTCAGGATTCCCTGGGGATTGAGTAAAAATAGTGAACTCCGACATCAAGACTGGCACGGTAGTGTCCCGCCGTGCCAGTCTTGTGTCGTAGGGTTTGAGGTGAGACATTTATGGTTTGGAAATTATTTTTAAAGACATGGCCGCAGTTTTTAGAGGGAACGGGCATTACCCTCTTGGCGTCGGCCATCGCCGTAGGTTTCGGCACGGTGCTGGGTTCCCTGGTTTGCATGATGCGGCTCAGTAAGAGCAAGATCCTCCGGTTTATCAGCAGCGCCTATATCGAGGTCATTCGTGGAACACCCATTCTGCTACAGCTATGGCTGTTCTTCCTTCTCCCTTCCCAGCTGGGAATGGACGTCCCCAAGTTTGCTTGTGCCTGTTTTGCCCTGGTGGTCAACAGCACCGCCTATGTGGCAGAGGTAATCCGCTCGGGGATCCAGTCGGTGGATTACGGTCAAACCGAGGCGGCTCGCTCCCTGGGCATGAGCCACCGGCAGACCATGCTGAAGATCGTTTTGCCCCAGGCAATCCGGAATATCCTGCCGGCCCTGGGCAATGAGTTCGTCACCATCATCAAGGAGACCTCCTTGCTGTCGGTATTCCTGGTGGGCGATATTATGACAATCCGGGCCACCATGGGCGCGGCATACTTTATGCCCTTCCAGGCGCTGATCATCGCCGGCGTGATCTATTTTGTTCTGACCTTTGTCCTCAGTAAGGGCATCGGATATATCGAAAGGAGGATGGCCAGAAGTGACTGATAACAAGATGATCGTAACGGAAGGCCTTCATAAATATTTCGGCAAACTCCATGTATTGAAGGGCATCAACGAATCCATCTCTCAGGGAGAGGTGGTATCCATCATCGGTCCCAGCGGCAGCGGTAAAAGCACCTTCTTGCGGTGCTTGAACCTCCTGGAGACCCCCGAGGAGGGGAAGATTTTCTTTGAGGGGGTGGAGATTACCGCCAAGGGGATCGATGTGGACATTCATCGCCAGAAGATGGGTATGGTATTCCAGCAGTTCAACGTGTTTCCCCATTTGACGGTGCTGGACAACATCACCCTGGCTCCCACCCTTCTAAAAAAGAGCTCTAAGGAGGAGGCGGTGGAAAAAGCGCAGCTCCTGTTAAAGCGGGTAGGCCTTGCCGATAAGGCGGGGGAGTTTCCCCGGCGGCTATCCGGCGGGCAGAAACAGCGTCTAGCTATCGTTCGGGCTCTTGCCATGGAACCGGATGTGATGCTTTTTGATGAGCCCACCTCCGCTTTGGATCCGGAGATGGTGGGAGAGGTGTTGGACGTCATTAAAAGCCTGGCCGAAGGCGGAATGACCACTGCCATCGTTACCCATGAGATGGGCTTTGCCAAGGAGATCAGCGATCGGGTGCTGTTTATGGATGATGGGATCATCGCGGAATCGGGCTCTCCCGAGCAGATTTTTGGCGATCCGCAAAACCCTCGTACCCGGGAATTTTTAAGCAAGGTACTCCACTAAGCAAGAGGAGAAGAGCCGCGGTTCCTGCCGCGGCTTTTTTGCTGTTTCTGCGGTGGGAGAGCCACCCGGGCAAAAGGCAAACGCTCCCTTGTATAAATTTGGGATTGGCGCTAGAATGATAATATCTTGATTTGTAATAGGGGGTTTTTATACGATGGCAAAATTGGACGCGAAAACAGCCTATCCTGAACTGGACAGCATGGAGATCGCCCGGCACCTGGGAGGTATGGTTACCTATAAAACCATGGTCAATAAGGAGTATGCCGGCATTGACTGGAGCCAGTTTGAGGGCTTTCAGAAGTATCTGCGGGAGACCTATCCCCTAACCCATGAGAAACTGGAATTGACCATGATTGGCGGGTACACCATGCTGTTCCGGTGGCAGGGCAGCGGCAAGAGCGGTAAAAAGCCGGTGTTGTTCATGGCCCATCAGGACGTGGTGCCCGTGACCCCCGGCACCGAGGGCGATTGGGAGCATGATCCCTTTGGCGGGGAGATCATTGACGGGTTCGTTTGGGGCCGCGGTTCCACCGACTGCAAGAGCACCCTCTGCCTGACTTTGGAGGCGGTGGAGTATCTTCTGAAGAAGGGATTTGTGCCCGACCGGGATATTTACCTGGAGTTTGGCCATGACGAGGAAGTAGGCGGGGAGATGGGCGCGGGAGCCGCTGCCCGGTATTGCGAAGAAAACGGCATCCAGTTTGATGCGGTGTTCGATGAGGGGCCCGGCTTCAATCATGGCGAGGGCATCGACGTGGGGGAAACCCTGCTCTATACCGTCAACACCTTTGAAAAGGGCTACCTGGATCTGGAGATTGCCGTCAACAGCAAGGGCGGCCACAGCAGCAAGCCCGAGGAGCATACCGCGCTGGGCGATCTGGCTCGGGCCATCGTAAAGGTGGAGGATCGGAAGTTCCCTGCGGATATTCCCCTGTGTGTACAGCAGTATCTAGAGGCTGCCGGCCCCTATATTCAAGATGAGGAGCTTCGGACTCTCTGCGCTGATGTGGTGGGCAATAAGGAGAAGATCATGGAGATCATGATGCGGACGCCCACTGGCTGCGCCATGATGCGGACCACCACCGCGGCTACCATGGCGGCTGGCAGTCCTGCGCCCAACGTGTTGCCCCAGCGGGCAACCGCCATCGTCAACTTCCGCCTGAACCCCAGCGAGACCGTGGAGTCGGTGGTGGAGTATGTCCGGGAGGCCATTGGAGACGACAGCGTGGAGCTTACCGTGCTCAACGGCAAGGACCCCTCCAATATGTCCTCTATCGACAGCGAGGCCTTTGCTGTGATGAAAAAAACCGTCAATGCCTTTTTCCCCGAGGCTGTGGTGGTGCCTTTGGGCAGCCTGGGCGGTACCGACAGCCGCAGGTTTGAGACGGTATGTCCCCATGTATATCGCTTGAGCCCCATCAACAACGCACCCTATAAGAAGAACGGCTATACCTCCGGTGCCCATGGCACCAATGAGAAAGCCGTGGTGGAGAGTTTGGCTCCCGCCGCCGCCCTATATATCGAGCTGATGAAGAACCTGTGTACCCAGGAGGGCCGTGCCCTGTAAGGAGGGATTCGCCATGGTGGATGAGAACAAACTGTGCGTCTTTACGGGCTATGGGGATCTGGATGAGGCTGCGGTGGCCGACCATCTCAGTCACATCATTCAATTTCCTACCATTGCCGACCGGGATTTAGAAGCCATGGACATTGGCCCATTTCTGGGGCTACGGGGATATTTGGAGAAAACCTATCCCCTGGTGCATCAGAACTGTGAGCGGGAGATCATTGCCGGAGCCAGCATGCTGTATCGCTGGCCCGGGAGCGGCAAGGGCGGAAAGAAACCCATTCTGCTCATGGCCCACCAGGACGTGGTGCCTGTAACTCCCGGCACAGAGGAGGACTGGCAACATCCCGCCTTTGATGGGGTCATCGCGGATGGCCACGTATGGGGCCGGGGCGCCATCGATATGAAAAATATGCTGTGCGCCGAGTTTGAGGCCATGGAATACCTGATGCAAAGAGGCTTTACTCCCGACCGGGATGTATACTTGGCTCTGGGCCATGATGAGGAGGTGGGGGGTTCCGGCGCCGTTGCCACCGCGCAGCACCTGTTGGAGCAGGGGGTGGAGATCGACTTCATCATGGATGAGGGCGGAAAACCAGCCCATGGGGAGGACTTTGGCGCTTCCGATGTGCTGGTGGCTACCATCTCGGTATTTGAGAAGGGCTACTGCGATTTGCAGCTTATTTCCCGGAGCCCGGGCGGACACAGCAACCGGCCCGGCAAGACTACGGCCCTGGGGGAGCTGGCGAAGGCCATCGTTGCCTTGGAGGCCAGCCCCATGCCTGCGGAGCTTCCAGAACCCTTCGTACGGTTCTATAGCCTGATGGGTCCATATTTGGATGATCCCAGGATGCGGGAGCTCTGCACCGACTTGCCCAACCGCATGGAGGAGTTTATCGCTCTGCTGGAGGAGACCCCTCAGGGCAATGCCATGGTGCGGACCACTACGGCGGTGACCCAGGCCTGGGGAAGTCCTGTCAACAACGTCCTGCCTCAGAAGGCGGTGGCGGGGGTCAACTTCCGGCTCAACCCCCGGGATACCGTCGCCTCCTTGCTGGAGCATGTCAGAAAGGCCATCCATAACGATGCCATCGAGCTGCGGGTGGTAGAGGCGCGGGAGGCAAGCCGGGTATCGCCTACCGACACCCCGGCCTACGCCCTTATCGAGGAGGTCATGCACGAGTTCTATCCCGAGCTGATTGTGGCGTCGAATGGCCTTTTGGGCGGAACCGACAGCCGAAAGTATGAATGCGTGTGTGACAACATCTATCGATTCTATCCCTTCTTTGATACCAGCAAATACCGGGCCTCGCTCCATGGCACAAATGAACGAATCAGCGTTTCGGATCTGGTACGGGGCACACGGATCATGATCCGCATCATCGAAAAAGCCTGTCAATAGAAAAAATGCCGTCCTTGATGACGGCATTTTTTTGGGGATTTCCCGGTTGCGATGGGATACCGCTTGCGGGAAACCGGGGTTCCCGGTACAATGGAAAGGTGCCCGGCCATCGGGCCAATACCAAAGACGAGGAGAGCGACTATGATCGACCAAAACAAAGCTTGCGCCTTTACCGGATACCAGGATTTCAACGAGGATGCCATGGTGGAGCATCTCAGCGAGATCATTAAAATCAAAACCATTGCCAATCGGGATGAGTCCCTCATCGACTACGTCCCATATGGCGTGCTGCGGGATTATCTGGAGAAGACCTATCCCTTGGTGCACCAAAACTGTGAACGCGTCATCATCGCCAAAGCCAGCATGCTGTACCGCTGGCCCGGCAACGGTAAAAGCGGGAAGAAGCCCATGTTGCTCATGGCCCATCAGGATGTGGTGCCTGTGACCCCCGGTACCGAGGGGGACTGGAAATACCCGGCTTTTGACGGCGTTGTGGCCGATGGCCATGTGTGGGGCCGGGGCGCCATCGATATGAAGAATATGCTGTGCGCGGAGTTCGAAGCCATGGAATACCTGATGCAGAAAGGCTTTGTACCCGATCGGGATATCTACCTTGCCCTGGGCCACGACGAGGAATGCGGCGGCACGGGCGCCATGGCCGTGGCAAAATATATGGCGGATCAGGGCATCGAGCTGGACTTTGTTATGGATGAGGGCGGCGAGCCCGCCCATGGGGAGGAGCATGGCGCCTCCGATGTGCTGGTCGCCTCCATTGCGCTGTTTGAAAAGGGATACTGCGACATCCATATGATCGCCAACAGCGCGGGCGGCCACTCCAGCCAGCCCAAGCCCGGCGAGCCCAGCGCCCTTGCCAAGGTAGCAAAGGCCATTTTGGCGGTGGAGGCCAATCCGCTGCCTACCTCCCTGCCGATTGCTTTCGAGAAATTCTATCGTGCTCTGGGGCCCCACTTGGATGACCCCCAGATGCGTGCCATCTGTACCGATCTTCCCAACCGCAGGGATGAGCTCATCGCCATATTGGAGAAAACCCCTCAGGGCAACGCCACTGTTCGAACCACTACGGCGGTAACCCAAGCCTGGGGAAGCCCCGCTCCCAATATCCTGCCCCAGAAGGCTACGGCCAGCGTTAATTTCCGCTTGAACCCTCGGGATACCATTGAGTCTCTGATGGAGCATGTGCGGAACGCCATCGGGGATGACAGCATTCAGCTGATCCCCTTTGAGGCGCGGGAGGCCAGCAAGGTTTCGCCTACCGACAGCCCGGCCTTCGCCCTCATTGAGGAGACCATTCACGAGTTCTATCCCGAAATGGTAGTGGCCCCCGGCGGGGTATTCGGCGGCACCGATAGCCGGAAGTTTGAGGACATTTGCCCCAATATCTATAAGTTTTCACCTTTCTTCGATACCAGCGTTTATGGCTCCACCATGCATGCCACCAATGAGCGCATCAGCATCGTGGATTTGGTGCGGGGCGCGCGGTTTTTGATCCGCCTCTTGGAGAAGGCAGCCAGCTAAGGAAAAACAAAAAGGCCGGGGCGAACCCCGGCCTTTTGATTGGGAGGATTCGCGCCGGACTGAAAGCGCTTGCGTGATTTGCCCTTTCATATTAAAATGATATCATACGTTTTTTATGCGTAGGATTACTTAAAAGGGTGAGAAAATGAGAGATTATATCATCGTAACGGATTCCGACAGTGAACTGGATTTGCGATATGTCCAGAAATACAACCTTCCCGTGTTTGCCATGCCCTTTACCATGGATGGCGTGGAGTACCTGTATGATCTGGGCGTCAATGTCAAGATTCCCGACTTCTTCCGGCGATTGGGGGAGGGGGCGGAGGTATCCACCAGCGCCCGGCCCTATTGGGAGATCAAAGAGTTTTTTAAGCAGTACACCGATCAAGGGCTGGATGTGCTGTATATCGCCTTCAGCAACAAGCTCTCCGCCCATTATGAGAACAGCCTGATGGCGGCCAAGGAGCTGATGGAGGAGGATCCCTCCGCCAATATCGTCATCATCGATACCCTCACCATTTCCCTGGGACAGTCCCAGCTTTTGATCCGGGCTTTGGAGATGAAGGAGGAGGGGAAATCCATGGACGAGGTAGCTGCTTGGGTGCGGGATAACATCCAGCATTCCGTGGTGTTCTTCGTGGTGGACGACCTCAACTATTTGAAGCGGGGAGGACGGCTGTCCGGTGCATCCGCCTTCTTTGGCAGCATGCTGGATATCAAGCCCATCATCTACGCCAGTCCAGAGGGAGCTTTGGTGCCCATTGAAAAATGCAAAGGGCGACGCAAGGCCCTTCGCCGGTTTGTGGAACTCTATGAGGAGCGGGCCTTGGATAAGGAGAATGGCAAGCTCTATATCACTGAGTCCAATGAGGGGGATGCTGCGGTCCTCCGGGATATGTTCCTGGAGAAGTTCCCCAATATGGAAATCGAGATCTGGACGGTGGGTCCGGTAATCGGGGGCCATGTGGGACCCGGAGTGCTGGGGCTATCCTTCTTCGGAACCAAGCGGTAAGCTGCTACCGGCGCCTGGAGGAATTCCCCCAGGCGTCTTCTTTTTCGGAGCTGGTTTAAACGGCATCCGTTAAACGGGAGAGAGGAAAACATGGCATACGTTGCGCTATACCGAAAATACCGGCCCCGGCGGTTTGCCGACATGGTGGGCCAGGAGCATATCACCCGGGTGCTGAAACGCCAGATAGAGACGGGACAGACCGCCCACGCCTATCTGTTCTGCGGCGCGCGAGGCACTGGCAAAACCAGCGCCGCCAAAATATTGGCCCGGGCCATGAATTGCCTTAACCCGGTGGACGGGGAGCCCTGCGGGACCTGTGCCGTTTGCGCCATGGGGGACGAGGCTCTTTCCACCGATATTTTGGAGATCGACGCCGCCAGCAACAATGGGGTGGATGAGATACGGGATCTTCGGGATAAGATCAACTTTGCCCCGACGGTGTGCCGCTATAAGGTGTATATCATAGACGAGGTTCACATGCTGTCCACCGGTGCCTTCAACGCCCTGCTGAAGACCCTGGAGGAACCGCCGGCCCACGCCAAGTTTATCCTGGCCACCACCGAAGCGGGAAAGATTCCCGCTACCATCCTTTCTCGGTGCCAGCGATTCGACTTTAAACGAATTCCACAGCCTCTGATTGAAGGATACCTTAAGACGGTATTGGATGACCTTGGCGTCCAATACGAGGAACGGGCAGTGGCTGCCATAGCGGCTGCGGCCGAAGGAGGAATGCGGGATGCCCTTTCCATTCTGGATCAGTGTGTGGCCTTGGGAGGTGAGCTTCGCTACCAGGGGGTGGTGGAGACCATCGGAACCCTGGACCAATCCGCCATGGACCGTCTGGTGGAGGATCTGAGGGATGGGAGGGTGGATCGTGCCCTTGCCCAGGTGGAGGAAGCTTACCTTGCGGGGAAGGATCTTTCGCTGGTGCTACGGGACCTAATGTCCGCCTTCTGCAGCCGGATGACCACTGCGGCGGAGAAGAAGCAGCCGTTGGAATTCTATCTAAGAGCCATCGACCTATTGAGCCAGGGGGAGACTGCCATGCGGTTTTCTCAGCGGCCCCGTACCGCGTTGCTGGCGGCGATTGCGCGGATCGCGCTGGTGAGCCGAGATGACTCTGTCGATGGCCTTGTGGCCCGTGTGGCTCGATTGGAGGATATGATTCATCGGGGATGGACGGTTTCCGCGTCCGATCAGACGGACGAACCGCTTTGGACGGAAAAGGCGCCTTCCGATGCTCCCGAAGTCCCGTTTGGGGATCCGCCCGTTGACGCTCCTCCTTGGGATCAAGAGCCGCCGTTACCAAGCGATCTACCGCCCTGGGAGGAGAAAGAACCGGCAAGAGCTGTTCAGGAAAAAAAGCCGGCCCTTCGAGAGGAGGCGAAGCCCGTTTCTTCCGGGCAGGCATCACGGCCCGAACCTTCGTCTGGAAAGGAAAGCGATCGATATCAACGGTTTTTAGAGCTGATCCGCAGCCGGAGCGTACCTGCCTATCATACTTTGCGGTTTGGAACTCTGATGGACGACCGGGAAAATTCGGTTATAATAGAATTTGATAAAAAAGGGCATGTCATGGCTCAGGCCTTGCGCATTCCATCCAACGCCAAGATTGTGGAGGAAGCGCTCAAAGAGGTTTATGGCCCAGAGGCCAAGATATCCTATGTGGATGCGCCGGAGGGCGCGGGGGAGGAACTTCCCCCCCTTGTGGAAAAGGCCAAGTCCGCCTTTGGAGCGGACGTGATCATCACCGATTAGGAGGAATTGTAGGATGGCAAAAGGAAGAAGAGGCGGCTTCGGCGGCCCTGCCATGGGAGGCGGCATGCAGCAGCTGATGGCCCAGGCTCAGCGGATGCAGGCCCAGATGGAACAGAAAAAGGCGGAATTGGATCAGCAGGAATTTACCGCGGGGGCGGGCGGTGGCGTGGTTACCGCTACGGTAAACGGCGCAAAGCAGCTTGTTAGACTGGAGATCTCCCCTGAGGTGGTGGATCCTGAGGATGTGGAGATGTTGTCCGATCTGGTCATTGCTGCTGTGAACGAGGCGATTGCCACTGCCGATACTACCGTAAACGAAGAGATGGCGAAGCTGAGCGGCGGCATGGGCTTGGGGTTATAATCCCATGTCCTATATCATCGAACCTCTGGCGAAGCTCACGGCCCATCTTTCCTCCCTGCCTGGCATCGGGGGGAAGACGGCTCAGCGATTGGCCTATCATATCATCACCATGGGAGCTGCCGATGCCCAGGCCCTTGCAGGCAGCATCGTGGAGGCGGTGGAATCCGTCCGTTATTGTAAGGTGTGCGGCAATCTCACCGATCAGGAGATATGCTCCATTTGTTCCGATCCCACCCGGGATCATTCCATCCTATGCGTGGTAAAGGATGCTCGGGATATTATGGCTATGGAACGGGCTAGGGTATTCCGGGGGGTATACCATGTGCTGGGCGGGACGATTTCACCCATGGATGGTGTGGGCCCCGATGATCTGCGGATCAAAGAGCTGCTGGAACGGCTGCCTGAGGCCCGAGAGGTGGTCCTGGCAACCAATCCCGATGTAGAGGGGGAGGCGACCGCCATTTATCTAGGGCGGTTAATCAAGCCCCTGGGAGTAAAGGTGAGCCGAATTGCCCATGGGGTGCCGGTAGGCGGTGACCTGGAATACACCGACGATATGACCCTTTTAAAATCCTTTGAGGGCCGTCGGGACCTGTAAGGGGGAAAGCCGTTGCAATGTCCATACTGTGGAAAAGAGATGACGCAGGGCAAGCTGTATGGAGAGGGTAGAAGGATCAAGTGGGCTCCGGATCATAAGAAGCGAATCCTTGGCATTTTCTTGGGCTGGGGATATCCATTGGGGGAGTCTGATGGATTTCGGCGTTCCCGTGTGGAGGCGTGGCGTTGTGAAAAGTGTAAGAAAATCCTGTTAGATGGATAAAAAAGGCCCAATTAGGGCCTTTTTCTTTTGCCAAAAAAGCGACCGGCAGGAGCGCACTTTCTCCTGCCGGCCAACATTGAAATAAATAGGGTTAACTAGTTTGATTAGAAGATGCCGATACCCACGCCAGCGATACCAACGATTACCATGATCAAAATGATCCAGGCAACGTTCATGCCTTTGCGGACACCAACCAGAGCCAGCAAGCTCACGATCAAAGGCAGCAGCTTGGGGAAGATGCTGTCCAGAGCGGACTGCAGGGTCTGGGCGGTTTCGCCGGAGCCGGACAGGATGATGGCGGTGTCCAGGCTGACGAAGTTGGCGCACATGGCACCTACCATGATCAGACCAATGGTGGTGGCGCCCATGGTGAGCATATCCACATAACCACTCTCATAAGCGGTCTCCAGGAACTGGTTGCCCAGGCTGTAGCCAAACTTCAGGCCGTACCACCGCACGATGGTGCTGAACAGGTGATAGATGGCCAGGAAGACGATGGGAGCCAGGATGGAGCCATTCTGGGCCAGGGTGATGGACACGGAAGCAGCGATGGTCCGAACGGTTACCCAGAAGATGGCGTCACCCACACCGGACAGGGGGCCCATCAAAGCGGCCTTGATGGCGCTGATGGAAGCGGGATCAAAGTTCTCAGGATCGGCAGCGTACTCGCCCTCCATGGACATGCACAGTCCAAGGATGAAGAACGCGGTCTCGGGGGTGCAGTTGAAGAATGCCTGGTGCCGTACCATGGCCTCAATCAGCTTTTCTTTGTTATCGGGATAGAGCTTCTTGAGCCAGGGAAGCATAGCGTAGCAGAAGCCAGCGGTCATCATCTTAACCTGGCTAAAACAGGCCTGGCTGAGGAATACATAGCGCCAGTAGATCTTAGTCCGCATCTTGGAATCCATGATGATTGCTTCGTTATTAGCCAAAGAGATCGTCCTCCTCTCCGTTGGAGCCGCCAACGGCCTTCAGCCGGTTGCGGAGATCCAGTTCGTTGTAAACCTGCATCAAAGTGATAAACACAGCGATGACGACCATGAAGGTCATGTTGATGTTGAGGTACACGGTGGCGGCGAAGCCAAAGAAGAAGTAGATGGAGGCTTTGCCGGACCACAGCATGTTCATCAGAAGAGCAAGACCAACGGCGGGCATCATGCCAGCAGCCACACTCATGCCATCCAGGATGAAGGCAGGAATGGCGGCCATAGCGCTCTGAAGAGCATCGGCGCCCAGCGCGATAGCGGCAAACACCAGAACGGTGGAGAACAAGCCGTTTACCAGGTTGCCGATGATGATCAAACGGCTATAGCCGGCGGTGTTGCCCTGAGCAGCATACCGCTCGAAAATGGGCACCAAAGCGCCCTGGTAGACGATACGGACGGTGAGGGACCAGATGGCAGCCACAACGCCGATGGCAGCAGCCAGCACGATGGCGGTATCAACATCCATGCCGGTGCCGATGCAGAGACTGGTTACCAGGGTAGCGGCCAGGAAGCAGTCGCTGGGGATGGAACCACCGATGTTGGTGATGCCCATGAACAGCAGCTCCAAGGAAGCGCCCAGGGCCAGACCGGTCTGGACGTCACCCAGCACGATGCCCAGCACGGGACATACCACGATGGGCCGGTTGAGGTGCGAATGACCATAAAAACTGTATAAGGTCTGAATAATGTAGTACACAATTGCCGTGGTTAAGGCAAGAGAAGTTGCACTCATTCCTTCGTTCCCCTTTCAATTTGTATTTAAAAAAAGTAGAAATACTGGTGTAAAAACGATTCCGAATTACTTCAGGACGTCGTCCAGGGTGACCATCGCCATGTACGGCAGCAGCTGTACGTCGATGGGAATCCCCGTCTGTTTCATTTCGTCGATGATCTTCAGGTCCTCTTCATCGACATATACGTTGTCGGAAAGTTTCTTCTTCTGCGCAACGTCGCCTCCATTCAGACGGCCGTAGTTGCCGAAGTTGATCCGCTTCACCTGATCGGTTGCACCCTTGGCAATGGCCAAGGCATCCGCCAGATTGGTGACGATGATACCGATGACCGTATTGGCACTGCGAGGATCGTTCAGGGTTTTGATGGTCTGCTCGATGCTCTGTACCGTGGTCTTACTGCTGGGCGGTCCTGCCATCTTCAACGCCATGGTCTGGGTTTTGCTGGCGGCTGCCTCATCATTGGCTACCAACAGCACCTTGAACTCCAGGGCTTTGCTCCAAGCGATTGCCACCTGGCCGTGGATCATACGGTCGTCTACACGCATCAGTTTTACCATTCTTTCACCTCCTTTATGGGGTCCTAGTATGTTTGTGGGCGCTGCCATGTGGCGGCTCCCAAATGTAAGAACAAAGCAAAACTACAAAATCGAGTATATTGTATTGTAGGCGATATGTTGTGTCAAGACTATAAAAAAACAATAAATCACTCAATAATGATTGGATTTTATGTTTTTTTGATGAAAAAAAACAAATATTGGATAATCACATAGAATTTTAAAGAAAAAATACAATAATAAACGCTTTTATTTGTTACAAAGAAAGCAGAAAACTACATCAAAAGAAGAAAAAAGCGTTTCATTCATGGTGAGGGGAGATAGCAATGAAATGGCGTTATCAATGGGATTTACGTGTATAAAAAAACAAATAGAAAGGAAGCAAATGGGAATAAAAGTTCAAAAAATCAATAAAATATTGAGCTTTCTTGTTTTAATGTAAATGTTTTGATCAAAATAATAAAGGAAATAGTTTGATATTGTTTCTTTTTGCAAAATGGAGGAATTTTCTTTATTTGCAAAAAATGCATAGATAGAAGTTGGGGTGGCCCGGGGGAATCGGACGGGTTTGGGGTGGAGGCGAGATGGGGGACGGATGTTTTTCTTGAAGAAGCTGCGGGGAGCGCCAAGGAGGAGAAGGATATGGCGCGGGGATGGGAAAGGGATGGAGATCTCTTGAAAGCTCCGAAGGGGACAACGCCGTTTGTGATAGAGGGGGGCTGGGGCAAAACGTGGGGAATTCCATGAGGGGAATGAAGCTGTACCGGAAGAATCACGATGGGAGGAATACAGCTATGGGGCATGGGAATCTGGCGTCAAGGAGAGCAACGCGGGAAAGAGAAGGGGAAAGGATGTAAGGGGAAATCCAGCGCCGGCGCAAGAGGCGAAATCAATTGGCCATAATTGGCCGTAATTGGCCAAAATTGTCCGGATAAAGCCAGTCTTTACGGGCAGAAGGGAATAAAAAAGCCTCCAAGGCAACGGAGGCTTTTTTAAAAAGAAATGGACGGGAGCCCGAAGGTTCCCGTCCATTGTTCTTGGTACGAAGGGGCGATCGCCCCGTTGGTACGATTTAGAAGATGCCGATACCCACGCCAGCGATGCCGACGATTACCATGATCACGATCAACCAAGCAACGTTGATGCCCTTGCGGATACCAACCAGGGTCAAAAGGCTCACGATCAGGGGCAGCAGCTTGGGGAAGATGCTGTCCAGAGCGGACTGCAGGGTCTGGGCGGTTTCGCCGGAGCCGGACAGGATGATGGCGGTGTTCAGGCTGACGAAGTTGGCGCACATGGCGCCCACCATGATCAGACCGATGGTGGTGGCGCCCATGGTGAGCATATCCACGTAACCACTCTCGTAGGCCATCTCCAGGAAGTTGTTGCCCAGGCTGTAGCCATACTTCAGCATCAGCCAACGCAGGGGCTCGCTGATCACGTGGTAGACCACGAGGAACACGAAGGGAGCCAGCATGGAGCCGTTCTGGGCCAGGGTAATGGCCACGGAAGCGGCGATGGTCCGAACGGTTACCCAGAAGATAGCGTCGCCCACACCGGACAGGGGGCCCATCAAAGCGGCTTTCAGCGCGCTGATGGAAGCGGGATCAAAGTTCTCAGGATCGGCGGCGTACTCGCCCTCCATGGACATGCACAGTCCAAGGATGAAGAACGCGGTCTCAGGGGTGCAGTTGAAGAATGCCTGGTGCCGTACCATGGCCTCGGCCATCTTCTCCTGGTCGTCGCCGTAGAGCTTCTTGAGCCAGGGAGCCATGGCATAGCAGAAGCCGGCGGTCATCATCTTAACCTGGCTGAACGCAGCGGACGCCATGATCTCGTAGCGCCACCAGATTTTTGCCCGTAGTTTCTTGTCCATTACGACTACTTCATTAGCCAAAGAGATCGTCCTCCCCTCCGTTGGAGCCGCCAACAGCCTTCAGCCGGTTGCGGAGATCCAACTCGTTGTAAACCTGCATCAAAGTGATAAACACAGCGATGACGACCATGAAGGTCATGTTGATGTTGAGGTACACGGTGGCGGCGAAGCCGAAGAAGAAGTAGATGGAGGCTTTGCCGGACCACAGCATGTTCATCAGGAGACCAAGTCCGATGGCGGGCATCATGCCGGAAGCCACGCTGAGGCCATCCAGAATGAAGGCGGGAATCGCATCGAGAATGCCCTGAAGCGCTTCAGCACCAAGGGCTACGGCAACGTACACCAGCAGGGTGGAGAAGATGGGGTTGGTCACGTTGGCCAAGACAGCCATACGGTTATATCCCTTCACATCGCCCTTAGCGGCCATCCGCTCAAAGATGGCAACGAACATACCCTGGTAGATGATACGGACAGCGATGGACCAGATGCCGGATACGGCGCCAACAGCGGCGGCCAGAACCACAGCGGTATCATAGTCCAGACCGGTGCCGATGCACAGGGAGGTTACGATGGTGCCGGCGATGAATACATCACTGGGGATGGAACCACCGATGTTGGTGATGCCCATGAACAGCAGCTCCAGAGAGGCGCCCAAGGCAAGACCGGTAGCAGCGTCGCCCAACACGATGCCCAGGATGGGGCATACCACGATGGGGCGGGTCGCAAAGTTATGAGCCCAGAACTGGTTGAGCTCGCTGAACGCGAGATATACCAGTGCAGTGGTTAAAGCAAGAGTACCTGCACTCAAATTAATTAACCCCTTTCATTTCAATGTAAAAGTGCGAATTAAGTAGGTAAGATTACTTCAGGACGTCGTCCAGGGTAACCATCGCCATGTACGGCAGCAGCTGTACGTCGATGGGAATCCCGGTCTTTTTCATCTCTTCAATGACTTTCAGATCCTCTTCGTCCACGTAGACGTTATCGGAGAGTTTTTTCTTCTGCGAGACGTCTCCGCCGTTCAGGCGGCCGTAGTTGCCGAAGTTGATCCGCTTCACCTGGTCGGTAGCTCCCTGCGCGATGGCGAGGGCATCCTTTAGATTGGTGACGATGACCCCGATTGCGGTATTAGCGGTCCGGGGATCATTTATGGTCTTGATCGCCTGCTCAATGCTCTGTACGGTGGTCTTGCTGCTGGGCGGGCCTGCCATCTTCAACGCCATGGTCTGGGTCTTGCTGGCAGCGGACTCATCGTTGGCCACCATCAAAACCTTGAATTCCAAGGCCTTGCTCCAGGCAATGGCCACCTGGCCATGGATCCTACGATCATCCACGCGCATCAATTTTACCATTGTTTCACCTCCTCATCTGTTACTGTATTTCATGGAAGCCCGTATGGAAGGTCCATATAGCTCCGGCCTCCAAACTCAATCGAAAAGAAGTTGAATTACATCTTCAGCCATATTGTATTGTAGACGAAATGATGTGTCAAGAGGGAAAACAACAATAAACAAAAGAATAAATGAGCATTTTCTTGGGTTTTTAGAACAAAGAAAAGAAATAAATACAAAAATCGTAAAAAATATTGCATTTGATTTGCCTTTGAAAAAACACAAAACTACATGGATCGAATTGATAAATGTTGTATAGAAGCGCGGGAGAGGGACGCGTGAAAAATTCCTTTATTGGCTGTATTTTTTGACATATAGATGAAGAAGCGATCATGGGAATGGAATTACGGTACTCGTTTTTTTGTTTGATTAAAAATGATGTTTCTTGAGAGACCTCCCCATGGCATGGGGCAAAGGTGGGGAAAATAGTTCGTTCTTGTTGTATCTTATGAGCTTTTGTGAGTTTTTGTGGCAAAAAGTGTGGTTTGTTTTTGCAAAATTTGCAAGAAACGAGAAGGAAGACCGGGAGCTAGGGATAGGCGGGCCGTTTGGATTTTGGGGTTGGGTATGGAATGGCTTTGGCCTGTCCATACTAATAACAATGAAATCCAGAGGAGGATGATTATGGGCAGGCTGTTTGTGAACCGGCACCGGGGCGGAGATTATCTGGATACCGTTCGTCAGGCCCTGGCGGCCTACCGGGACGCCCAGAACTATTTTGAAAACGTGACCAACCCCGACCTGGTGGATTACGCCATCTATGATATGGAGGCGGCCCGGAAGCGGTACGTTTATCTTTTAAAGATGGCCCGCCAGGGGCAGGAGGTCATCGAGCTGCGGGAGCTGGAACAGGAGGCGGAATAGGCATAGCCATGGGACCGGACGCATAGGATGGTGGTAAGAAACCAATGAGGGGGCACCGCTATGCCTGGAATTACCCTGGGCTCCGTTGGGGCCTATGCAGCCGCTATTCTATTGTTGTTCCTGCTGGGAAAGGCGCTGGCTCTGCCCATGCGCTTGATCGGCAAACTGATTCTAAACGGGGTGGCCGGCGGGGTGGCGCTGTTCCTCATCAACCTATTGGGGGCAAAGGTGGGCGTCAACATTGGAATCAACCCCCTTACCGCCCTCATTGCGGGATTTCTGGGGCTGCCGGGAATCGTCATGCTGGTGCTGCTTCAATATATCTTTTTATTATAGGATTGGAGCGTTTTTGCATCAGAATTCATCATAATTCTTAACTTGTGTTTTGACCTCTGTATCCATATAATGAATGGGGAAAAGGGGAGTAGCTCGCCTTTATGGTTTTGTTGTTCGTCAATACGGCAGACCCTGCCCGGGCAACAATCGTTTGAGAGCAAGACCTTTGTTCGTGAGAGCAGGGGTCTTTTTATTTTATAACCGATCCCGCGTCAAGTATGAAGGAGGACGGAAATGGAACAAAATTTTTACAGCCAGAGCGTGGAGCAGACGGCCCAGGCCCTGGGAACGGACCAGAACCGGGGCCTGGGCGGCGACCAGGCCCGGGAGCAACAGCAGAAGCACGGCTTCAATGAGCTGGAGCAGAAGCCCGGCAAAACCACCTTCCAGCTATTTGTGGACCAGCTGAAGGATTTTATGATCATTGTGCTGCTGGCTGCGGCTGTGATCTCCGGCGCTTTGGGCGAGGTGGTGGACGCCTGTGTGATCCTCTTGATCGTGGTGCTCAACGCCATCATCGGCGTGGCCCAGCAGAAAAAGGCGGAACAGTCCCTAAACGCCCTTAAGAAGATGAGTGCTCCCTTTGCCAAGGTGCTGCGGGAGGGAGAGGTGATCTCCATTCCCGCCCGGGAAGTGGTGGTGGGGGATGTGGTCATCCTGGAAGCCGGGGACATGGTGCCCGCCGACATGCGCCTTGTGGAATGCGTTAACTTGAAGATCCAGGAATCCGCCCTTACGGGGGAATCGGATGCCGTGGAAAAGGACGCTTCGGCGCTTCTCCCAGAGGGCGCTCCTTTGGGGGATCGCATCAACATGGCGTACAGCAGCAGCGTGGTCACCTACGGCCGGGGCCGGGGCGTGGTCACCGCCATCGCTATGGATACCGAGGTGGGGCGGATTGCCCACATGCTCCAGCAGGAGGGGGATCGGATGACGCCCCTCCAGCAGAAGCTGGAGAAGCTGGGCAAGACCCTGGCCATCGCGGCTTTGGCCATCTGTGTGGTGATCTTCGCCGCCGGCATGCTGTATAACAAGCCTTTCTTTGAGATGTTCCTCACCTCGGTGTCTTTGGCGGTGGCCGCCATCCCCGAGGGACTGCCCGCCATCGCAACCATCGTGTTGGCCCTGTCGGTGCAGCGGATGGCGAAGCTCAACGCCATCGTGCGGACGCTCCCGTCGGTGGAAACGCTGGGCAGCGCTACTGTCATCTGCTCCGATAAAACCGGCACCCTTACCATGAATCAGATGGAGGTGCTGAAGCTCTATGTAAACGGGGAAACCTATGCGCCAGAGGAGGCTCGGAGCGGAGAATTGGAAGCGCTGCTGCTCAACAACTGCGCGCTGTGCAACGACGCCCGGTTCAGCAGCAAGGACGGAGGGGAAACCGCTCTGGGTGATCCCACGGAGATTGCGCTCATCAACGTGGCAAAGCGTATGGGTTACAATAAGAGCGATCTGGAGGAGCAGAGCCCCCGGGTGGCGGAGCTGCCCTTTGACTCCGATCGGAAGTTGATGACCACCGTTCACCGGCTTCCCGATGGCACCATCCGCGCTTTTGTGAAGGGCGCGGTGGATATTCTGTTGAACCGCTGCACCCGAATCGGCGAGGAGGGCGGCAGCCGGCCCATCACCGAGGAGGATCGGGCGGCCATCGCCGCCGCCAACGACGGCATGGCCCAGAGTGCCCTTCGGGTACTGGCTATGGCCTATCAGGATATCGACGCCATCCCGGAAAAGGATGAGATGCCCTCTTTGGAGGAAAACCTCATCTACATCGGCATGGTGGGCATGATGGATCCGCCCCGGCCGGAGGCGCGGGACGCCGTGGCCCTTTGCGCACAGGCCGGCATCCGTCCGGTGATGATTACCGGGGACCACAAGACCACCGCCGTGGCCATTGCCGAGAGCCTGGGTATCCTTCGGGAGGGGGATCTTGCCATCACCGGCCAGGAGCTGGAAGCTATGAGCGACGCGGAGCTGGCCGAAAAGGTGGATCGGATCTCCGTCTATGCCCGTATCTCGCCGGAGCATAAGGTGCGGATTGTGAACGCTTGGCAGAAGAACGGCCATATCGTGGCCATGACCGGAGACGGCGTCAACGACGCGCCTGCCCTGAAGAACGCCGACATCGGCGCGGCCATGGGCATCGTGGGCACCGAGGTGGCCAAGGAGGCCGCTGATATTGTCCTCACCGACGACAACTTTGCCACCGTGGTATCGGCGGTGGGCGAGGGACGCCGCATTTATGACAACATCCTAAAGGCCATCCAGTTCCTGCTGTCCTGTAACGTGGGTGAGATCTTCACCCTCTTCCTGGCCACCCTATTGAACTGGCACGAGCCCCTTTTGCCGGTCCACATCCTGTGGGTGAACCTGGTGACCGACAGCCTTCCCGCCTTGGGACTGGGGGTTGACCCCGCGGAAAAGGGCATCATGAACCGCAAGGCCGAACGCCATGATTCGGTATTCACAAAGGGATTGGTCTGGCGGATGTGCTACCAGGGCCTTTTGATCGGCGGCATCACCCTCTTGGCCTACACCTACGGCTTCTTTACCACTGGGGTGGAGGCGGGCCGTACCATGGCCTTTGTTACCCTGGCCTTCAGCCAGCTGATCCATGTGTTCAACGTCCGCAGCAGCCATCTTTCCGCCTTTTCCAGGGACATTGGGCGCAACAAGTACCTGTGGGGCGCCGTGGGCATTTCCGCTGCCCTGATGCTCCTAGTACTCTTTGTCCCCTTCCTGTCCGGCGTATTCAGCGTGGTGGCGCTCACGGCCATGCAGTGGCTGGTGGTGCTTGGGCTGTGCTTGGTCCCCGTGGTGGTTGTGGAGATCTTCAAGCTGCTGAAGTGCAACGAGATCAACGGACAATAAGGACGCGAACGGCGAATGCTAAAAAGAAAAGCGCGCGCCAATAGTCGGATGCTTGTAAAACGGTTTTTTCTGCGAGAAAGAACAAGGCACTCGCGGAAGTCATCGCGAAGCTTTAACCGGCTGATGATTGATGCTAAGACCGCCCGGATGGAAAAGTCCGGGCGGTTTTTTTAGGCGCGGCTGGCTCCAGTGGAGGTATGGGCGACCCTCTACCACAGGGAGAAAGAGCCTTTATGACGTTGAATCACATTGTCTTTTAGCCGGTGGAAAACCGGCCGCTAAAAAGGTGTTGACAAACGCTTCCTTGGAGGATACAATACATTCCAATAACAAAGGCTGTGACGAAGACGGCCCGTGCGGGAGATGCAGGCACAGAGATTTGGCGGTTGGTGCGAGCCAAAGACGCGTCCGGACGGCAATCACTTCCGAGCCGATTCCTGAAAGATGGTATTAGGGAATTCCGGTTCCGCCCCGTTACCGGCGGCTGGCTTGTTGGAGCTTAGTATTAGGTGGTATCGCGAGGAATCATCCCCGTCCTAATCGGACGGGGATTTTTTTATCCAAATCAAAAGGAGCATTAGGAGGGATTCAGAATGGGTGAACAGATTCAAGCCATTGCGCAGCGGCTGTCCATGCTGCGGGAAGCGTTGGACATTACCCCGGAGGAGATGGCCAAGGAGCTGGATATTTCGGTGTCCGAATATCTGGAATACGAGGCGGGCAAGAACGACTTTGCCTTCTCCTTTTTGTTTGGCTGTGCCAACAAGCTGGGGGTGGACATCGTGGACCTTCTTACCGGAGAGACCCCTAAGCTCACCTATTTTTCCCTGGTAAAGGATGGCGAGGGTCTGAACATCGACCGGCGCAAGGAATACAAATACCAGCATTTGGCCTTCTTCTTTAAGAATAAGAAGGCGGAGCCCTTCCATGTGACGGTGGCTCCCGGTGATAACACCGAGATGCACCTCAATAGCCACGAGGGCCAGGAGTTTGATTATGTATTGAAGGGCAGCATGCGAATCCGGGTGGACGCCCAGGAGGCGGTGGTCTCCGCCGGCGACGCCGTGTACTATGATTCCTCCCGTCCCCACGGCATGGTCTGCGAGGGGGAGGAGCCCTGCGAGTTTCTCGCCATCATCATGAAATAAGGGGTGTCCGAAATGGCATTTTATGAACGATACGTCAAGGGGGACTTTACGTCCTATGAGGATTTTATGGAGAACTTCTCCATAAAGGTGCCAAAGTGCTTTAATTTTGCCTATGATGTGGTGGACGAGATTGCGGCCATGGACCCCCGGCGCCTGGCTATGATCTGGACCAACGAGGCGGGGGAGGAGCGGAACTTCACCTTTGCCGATATGAAGGAGCAGTCCAGCCGGGCAGCCAACTACCTCCGGAGCCTTGGGATCAAAAAAGGGGACCGGGTGATGCTGATCCTCAAGCGCCATTATGAGTTTTGGTTCTGCATCCTGGCCCTTCACCGGATCGGCGCGGTGGCCATCCCCGCCACCAACCTTCTAATGGAGAAGGACATTGCCTACCGCATCCAGGCGGCGGATATTTCCGCCGTGATCTGCACCCGGGACGGGCAGGTGGCCGATGAGGCCGACGCCGCCGTCCGGCACAACGGCCTTCATACTACCCTGATCCTGGCCCGGGGGGAGATGGACGGTTGGCACCGGTTGGATGATTTTTACGGGTTTTCCCCTGAATATCCCCGTCCTGTAGGGGAGGAGGCCATCCACAACGAGGATCCCATGCTGCTGTATTTCACCAGCGGCACCACTGGGATGCCCAAGATGGTTCAGCATGACTTCACCTATCCCTTGGGGCATATCGTTACCGCCGCGTTTTGGCAGGACGTGGTGCCTGGCGGCGTTCATTTGACGGTATCGGATACCGGGTGGGGCAAGGCGGTCTGGGGTAAGCTCTACGGCCAGTGGATGGCGGATACCACCGTCTTTACCTATGATTACGATAAGTTCGTGCCCACCGACCTGCTTCAGAAGATGCAGGATTACCACATCACCAGCTTCTGCGCGCCGCCCACCATCTATCGCTTTTTGATCCAGGAGGATCTGGGAAAATTCGATTTGAGCGCGCTTCAGCACTGTGCCATCGCCGGAGAGGCCTTAAACCCCGAGGTGTACAACAAGTTTTACGAGGCCACGGGCATTCAGCTCCGGGAGGCCTTTGGCCAGACCGAGACCACCGTGGTGCTGGGTACCTTCAAATGGGTGGAGCCGGTGCCGGGCAGCATGGGCAAGCCCTCCCCGGGCTATAAGGTCTGCATCGCCGACGAGGAAGGCAACGACGTCCACCTGGGATCCATTGGAGAGATCTCCGTTCGGTTGGACGGAGGAAAGCCACAGGGCATGTTCTGCGGATATTATGGGGATGAGGCCAACACCCATCGTCAGCTCCATGAAGGGCTGTTCCGCACCGGAGACCTGGCCTGGATGGATGAGAACGGCTATTTCTGGTATGTTGGCCGGGTGGACGACGTGATCAAGTCCTCGGGATACCGCATCGGGCCCTTTGAGGTGGAGAGCGCGCTTATGGAGCATGCCGCCGTCCTGGAGACGGCCATCACTGCCGTACCCGATCCCATCCGAGGCCAGGTGGTGAAGGCTACCGTGGTGTTGAATCGGGGCTGGGAGCCCAGCGACGCCTTGGTTAAGGAGCTTCAAAACCATGTAAAGCATGTGACCGCTCCCTATAAATATCCCCGCATCATCGAGTTTGTGGAGGAACTGCCCAAAACCATCAGCGGAAAGATCCGTCGGGTGGAGATCAGAGAACAGGATTTGAAAAAGAAACAACAATAAAAGCTGTAAAAAGAACAACATTTTTTGTGAACTTACCGTTGAAAAATGTTGTTCTTTTGTTTATAATGGGGATACTGGTCAAAAAATCCAATATCTAAGGAGCGTGTCATTGTGGGGAAGATTGGCATTTTAACGGGTGGCGGGGACTGTCCCGGCCTCAATGCGGTGATCCGGGCTGTGGTGGAAAAGTGCGCCGCCCATGGTACGGAGGTTTATGGCTTCCGGGGGGGCTGGCGCGGCGCCCTTACAGGGGAGGGGGATTGGCTCACCCTTGACGATGTGGAGAACCTCCAGGCCCAGGGAGGCACCCTTTTGTTTACCAGCCGCACCAACGTTCTGCAGGAGGAGAACGGGCCGGAGCGGGTCCGGGCCACCATGGAAAAGCTGGGGCTGAACGGAATCGTGGCCATCGGCGGGGACGATACCCTGGGTGTGGCGGACAAGCTCAACGCCATGGGCATGAACATGATTGGCGTGCCTAAGACCATCGATAATGATCTTTCGGGCACCGATTTTACCTTTGGGTTCGATACCGCCGCCAACATCGCCATGGAGGCCATTGACCGAATCCATACCACGGCTTACAGCCACAGGCGCTACATCGTGGTGGAGCTCATGGGCCGCCACACCGGGTGGATCGCGCTGTACGCCGGGCTGGCGGGCTGCGCCAGCGTGGTGCTGATCCCCGAGTTTCCCAAAACCGTGGAGGAGGTTGCCGGGATCATGCTGGCTCGGAAGGAGCGGGGCTTGGATTACGGGGTCATCGCCGTGGCCGAGGGCTGTGAGTTCGCCGACATGGAACTATCGGAGGCCAACCTGGACGAGTTCGGCAACGTGCGGCTGGCCGAGAAGGACGTGGCGGCCCGGCTTGCGGACGCCCTCAAAGAACGGACGGGGATTCCCACCCGTCACACGGTGCTGGGGTATCTCCAGCGGGCAGGCGCTCCCAGCGTCTTTGACCGCATCCTGGGCACCCGGCTGGGCTATAAGGCCGCCGAGTGCGTGGTGAACGAGGACTACGGGCACATGATCGCTCTTCAGGGGAACGAGATCGTGGCCATCCCCCTCTCTGCCGCCAGCCAGGGGCGCAAAGAGGTGGGCAAGGACCTCTATGCGTGCGCGGAGCTCTACTTTAGATAATGGATGATGAAAAAAGCGCCCCCATCATAGGGGCGCTTTTTTATATGGGTTTATCGGTCTTTTTGATCGGAAAGCCCTAGAATGAAGTCCGCCGAAACGCTGTAAAACCGGCATAGTTTGATGAGATATTCAATGGGAAGCGGACGTTTTCCCAGCTCATATTGGGAGACGGTACCTTGTGCAACCCCCAACAGATCGCCAATTTGACGTTGTGATAAATCGTTATCCTCTCGGAGTTCGCGCAATCTTTTTAGATAGGCAGATTCCATGCGGTTGTTCACCTCAAATAGTATTATAGTTAACTCGGAACGAAGTATTGATTTTTAACTCGGATTGAGTTATCCTATTGGTAAATCAAAAGTGAGAAGGAGGATGTGTGATGCCTCATTCACGCAAGGTCACCAAGGAGGATGAGTACCGTTTGCTTCAGATGGGGCTGAACGAGGCCTTTTACCGGAGCTTTGCGGGCTATACCCAGGAGGAGCTGGCGGAGGCCTGCGGCATGAGCCGCACCTACATCAGCAAGGTGGAGGTGCCCAATATGGTCAGCGTGATCTCCCTGCCCGCCCTGTTCCGTCTGGCGGACGTTCTGGGGGTGGAGCCCGCCCGGCTTCTGGAAACCCGGTAGCGCCGCCGGGCGTTTTTACGGTGCAAAAGCCGGGCTATGGTTGTATAATGGAGCCATGAAACGGAGGAACACCATGAGAAAATTGTTAGCGGCCCTCACCACAGGGGCCATGATTCTGGCCCTGGCGGCCTGCGGCGGAGCCGGCACCGATTCCAAAGAGGAAGAACCGCTGCCCACCGCCCCTATGGAGGTGGCGACCAACCCCCTGGTAGGCCCTCTGGCGGCGTTTTTGGAGCAGAAGGATCTATCCTACGCCGGGGCACTTGGCCGGATGGACGCCTATACCCCCGGCGAGACCGATATTACCCCTTTGCTGGAGGGGATCAGCGCCGATCTGGCTGCTGCCGAGAGCCAGCTCTATGAGGCCATTACCGTGGCTTATGAGGCCGTTCAAGGAGAGGACGGCGTCTGGGCGCTTACAGGAGAGGAAGCTTCCGGCAGCATCGCTGCCGAAGGGACCTTTGCCTTTGCCTATGGGGACAAGGAGGCGGGGGAGGGCCGTACCTTTGCTGGCACCCTGGGCCAGGAGACCCTGACCGCTCGGGTCTGTCAGGTGGTGGAGGAAGGGGAGTTCCCCCTTTTGCTGGTGGAATACCGGAAGGCGGGGACGGCCTATTACGCCCAATTTTGGCATACCGATGACGCGGGCATCTCCTATGAGATGGTTCGGTACCGCTTTGACGGAGCGACCATCCGGTGCGGGTTCTTTGAGGAGGCTCCCCAGCCCGCTTCCATTTTGGACGCGGATCTGAACGACGATACCTTTTTTGAGGGAGCCGTTACCGATTTCCGCTACGACGGCGATACCCTTACCATCTATAACGACGGGGAGACCTACACCCTATGAGTGAAAAAATCCATCGTCTGGTGGCCTTTACCGGGGCGGGAATCAGCAAGCAGAGCGGTATCCCCACCTTTGAGGAGCTGGACAACCGGGCTCTTTTGACCCGGCGTTTCTGCCAAGTCCATCCCAAGGAATTCTACGATAACCTGCTGTCTATGGAGCGGGTTTGCCGCGGCGCCCGGCCCAATGCTGCCCACCTGGCTCTGTTTGCGGGGAAGGTGCCCGTGATCACCATGAACATCGACGGCCTCCACCAACGGGCGGGCTCTCGGGACGCCATGGAGATTCACGGCAGCCTAAGCCAGGTCCATTGCCGGGCCTGCGGGGTGGACTACCCCTTTGCGCAGATTGAGGAGGGCTATACCTGCCCCAGATGCGGCCGGGTGCTGGATCATGACGTGGTGCTATACGACGATAACCTGGCCCTTTTACCCATGGCCCTCCGCCTGGCGGGGAGCGCCCAGGAGCTGCTGGTGGTGGGCACCTCCTTTTATACCTCTACCAGCAGCTACGTCACCGACTATGCCCGGGACAGGGGGGCAAGGATCACCATCATCAACCAGGACGCCGCCCATGAGGTGCCGGCGTATTTGAAACGCTTGCATATCATCTGAACGCCATAGGGAGGGGATGCCGTATGAACCGGGACGTGGTACTCATCGGCGCCGGGAAGATCGCCCGGGGCTATGTGGGGCAGCTTTTTTCCGCCGAAGGCTGGCGGGTAACCTATGTCCACCATCGGATGGAATTCGTCCGGGGGCTTCGGAATCGGGGATACTATACCCTGTATCAGCACGATCACGACGGCGGCTGCAAGACCCTCCGAATGGAGGGGTACGATGTGCTGTGCAGCGTGGAGGAACGGGAAGCCTATCTGGACGCCCTGGCGAGGGCTCAGTACGCCGGAGTGGTGACCTTCCCAGGGGCCTTTGACGGCATCGCCGCCGATCTGGCCGCCGCTGTCCGCCTGCGGATGGAGCGCGGGGTTGAGGAGCCCCTGGCCATCCTGCTGTGCGTCAACACCGTGGATCCGGCGGAGTTCTTTTATAACAGGATATCAGAATATCTGGATGAATCTGCCCGGGCGTATTTTGACCGGCATGTGGGACTGGTGGAAACCCTGGTAACCCGGCTGTGCTCCACCCCCAGCCCGGAGCAGCTTTTGGAGGATCCTTATGCTGTTTCCACCAGCGATACCCCCATCCTGGAGGTGGATCGGGAGGCGTTTTTGCCGGGCCATAGCTATCCGGAGTTTTTCCTTCTGGGAGAAAATGTGCCCGGCAAGCTGGTGAAGAAGATTTGGTGCGGCAACCTGGAGCATTGCTGTCTGGCCTACTACGGCCAGTATTTTGGGCACGGATACGTCCACGAGGCGGCCCGGGATCCCTATGTCCGGCGGTGTACCTACTATGCTGGACAGGAGGCCAACCGGGCGGTGGCCGCCGCCTATGGCTTTTCCCCAGAGGAGATGGCCTTTGACGTTCCGGCAAAATGGCAGCGCTCCATGAAGGGCCTGGTGCCCGATCCCCTTACCCGGGTGGGGGCGGATCCGGTTCGCAAGCTGGGGAAAAACGACCGGTTCATCGGCCCCGCTCTTTTGAGCCTCCAGCAGGGGAACCTCCCTGTGTTTATCGCCAAGGGAGCGGCCTGCGGCTTTTATTTTCATAACCCCGAGGACGCGGGCGCCCGGACGGTTCAGGCCCACATCCAGGAGCGGGGAATTGGATCCGCCATCCAAACCTTCTGCGGCTTGGATCCTGCCCACCCCCAAGAGGGCCTCCTATATCAGTTGATCCTTTCCGCCTATGAGGAGCTGTCCCAGTTCGATCCCGCGGCGGGTTGAGTTTGCCCCTCGGTAGGCGGTTTCATTTTGCGCGTCCTGCGGCACCCACCCCTCTTGCGACCGAAGCCGTCCCGCTGGCTTCGGCACCCGCCCTGTGATCGCGGGATTGCGCCAAAGAAGTTTTTTGCCGGCTCTGTGGAATTTCTACCGCCATTTCACGCAGGGCCTTCTTTTGGTGTGCTATAATCAATCGTTAGTAAATAAAGAAAGGAAAAACAATCCATGAGCCATATGATCGAGGTCAGGGATCTCAAAAAATCCTATGGGGACATCGAGGCGGTAAAGGGCATCAGCTTTTACGTGGAGAAGGGAAAGCTCTTCGCCTTTTTGGGGCCTAACGGCGCGGGGAAGTCCACCACCATCGACATGATCTGCACCTTCCTTCGTCCGGACGCGGGGACCGTTACCGTGGACGGAAAGACCTTGGGCCAGGAGGATGACGCCATCCGAAGCGTCATCGGAGCGGTGTTCCAGGACGGCATGCTGGACGCGCTGCTATCGGTGGGGGAAAACCTCCGCATCCGGGGCGGTTTTTACGGCCTTCGGGGGAAGGAACTGGAGGCCGCCGTCCAGAGGGCGGCGGAGGTAACCGGGATTGCCGATTTGATGAAACGCCCCTATGGCAAGCTTTCGGGAGGCCAGCGGCGGCGGTGCGATATTGCCCGGGCGCTTATCAACACGCCTCGGGTGCTGTTCCTGGATGAGCCCACCA
This sequence comes from Bacillota bacterium, assembly GCA_003150225.1. GTDB lineage: Bacteria > Bacillota > Clostridia > Christensenellales > QAND01 > QAND01. The sequence goes on along the minus strand of QAND01000023.1, from coordinate 73,994 downwards.
CCGGACTGGATCCCCAGACTCGGAAGAACGTGTGGGAGACCATCCAGACCCTTCAACGGGAGACGGACATGACCATCTTTTTGACCACTCACTATATGGAGGAGGCCGCAGAGGCGGACTATGTCATCGTCATTGACCATGGGGAGATCGCAGCCCGGGGCACCCCGGCGGAGCTCAAGGCCCGGTACGCCAGGGATACCCTCCGCCTGGTATGCAGCGATATGGACGGCGCGAAAGGGGCTCTGGACGGCCTGAACGCCGCCTATACCCAGGCGGCGGACCAGCTCGTTGTTCCGGTGGATTCCACCTTTGACGCGCTGCCGCTCATCGAAGCGGCTCGGCCCTATCTAACGGGATTTGAGGTTCTTATGGGCACCATGGACGATGCCTTTATCGGCATCACCGGAAAGGGGATACGGGAATGATTCGATTCGCCAAACGCAACCTCATGGTGTTCTTCCGGGATAAGAGCGCGGTGTTCTTTTCCCTTTTATCCGCTTTGATCATCGTGGCGCTATACGCTCTGTTTCTGGGCGATACCATGACCCAGGGCTATGAGGCGGTGCCCGAAGTCCGCGCGCTGATGGACAGCTGGATCGTGGCGGGGATTCTTGCCATCACCTCCATCACCACCACCATGGGCGCGTACGGCACCATGGTGGACGACAGGGCGCGGAAGATCGAAAAGGATTTTCACTGCAGTCCCCTTCACAAGAGCAGCATCGCTGGCGGGTACATCCTCAGCGCTTTTCTCATCGGGGTGGTGATGACCCTGGTTGCCCTGGTGCTGGGGGAGGTTTATATCGTGGCCACCGGAGGCCCCTGGTTGAGCTTTGCCGCCACCCTTAAGGTGCTGGGGCTCATCCTTGCCACCTGCTTTATGAATACCGCTATGGTATTCTTTGTGGTATCCTTCTTCCGCAGCCTCAACGCCTTCAGCACCGCCAGCACCATCCTTGGTACCATGATCGGCTTTGTCACCGGCATTTATATGCCGGTGGGCGTGTTACCCGTGGCCATTCAGTACGTGGTGAAGGTGTTTCCAGTAACCCATTCCGCCGTCCTGCTCCGCCAGGTGATGATGGAAGGCCCTCTGGCGACCTCCTTTGCGGGAGCGCCGGCCCAGGCTGTATCGGAATTCAATGAGATGATGGGGATTACCATGCGGTTTGGGGACGCCTCCGTCACCCCATTTGCCAGTCTGTTGGTGATCCTTTTGACGGGGCTGCTTTTCTTCCTCCTGTCCAGCGTGAGGATGTCCCGAAAAAAACGGTAGCGTCACCTTTTCCGTTTCCAATCATACAATGAAGAGGATTGGAACGGAGGTGTCGGTATGGAACAGAACTTTGTGGCCGGTGCGGAGGGCCCCTTTCCCCAGGTAAGGGTTTTGGGCAAGAATCCCTACTACGCGCGGCTGCTCATGGACGATTACGCTGGAAATCATAGCGAGTTGGGCGCCTGCGCCCAATATGTCTATCAGAGCAGCATTCTGGAGGAGGCCGGTGCGAAGCATCAGGAGCTGCTGCTGTCCATCGGGATTCGGGAGATGCTGCATCTGCGGCACCTGGCCCGGGCGATCCGGCAGCTGGGGGGCGATCCCATCTATGCCGGAGGCCGCTCCACCCGCGGGCGGTTCTGGAACAGCGGCTACGTCAACTATGCCAAGGAGCCCTATTGGATGATCGAGGACGACATCCGGGCGGAGCGGGAGGCCATCAAACAGTATCAGGAGCATATGCGGCTCATTGACGATCCGTCGGTACGGGCGCTCTTGGCCCGGATCATCGAGGACGAGGAGGTTCACATCCGTTTGCTGGAGGGTCTGCTTCAGGAACAGGAGGAGCCAAGCCGCGCGATGGAATAATCTTGCGCCCGGGGGCGAAAGGACCGGCTCCTGGCGAATCGGCGCGGACTCCCCGGCGTTTTCCCGGGGAGTCCGTTTTTGGACAAATTCCTTCCAGGAATACCAAAACGAAACAAAAGGAATGTGGTATTCTAATTTTGAATGTGATATTCTATTGCAGAAGAAAGAATATTAAAAAAACGGTAGGGGATTGCTTATGAAACGCACAAAAATCATCGCTACGCTGGGACCCGCCTGCGACGACATCGAGATCATGGAGCAGTTGGTGCGAAACGGCGTCAACGTGTTCCGGATGAATTTCTCCCATGGCTCCCGAGAGGAGCATGGAGAGCGGATCCGCAAGATCAAGCTCCTTCGTGAAAAGCTGCAGCAGCCCATCGGCATCCTATTGGATACCAAGGGCCCGGAGATCCGTCTTAAGACCTTTGAGGACGATGCCATTACGCTGGCTCCGGGGGACAAGTTTACCCTGACCACCCGGGATGTGGTTGGCACCAAGGACATCGTCAGCGTTACCTATGAACTGCTGCCCGAGGACGTGGAGGTGGGCAGCACCATCCTCATCGACGATGGATTGGTGGAGCTCCGGGTGGAAGAGATTGACGGCCAGGATATCCATACCGTCTGTGTGGTGGGCGGCGCTATCAGCAATAAGAAGGGGGTCAACGTGCCGGGGGTGGCCATCCGGCTTCCTGCCATTACTGAAACCGACGCGGGGGACATCCTTTTTGGTATTGAGAACGACATCGACTTTGTGGCGGCATCCTTTATCCGCAAGGCGGCCGATGTATACGAGATCCGCAAGCTGCTACGGGACAACGGCGGCGAGGGGATCCAGATCATCAGCAAGATCGAGAACAAAGAGGGCGTGGACAACATCGAGGAGATTATGGACGCGTCGGACGGCATCATGGTGGCCCGGGGCGATTTGGGGGTAGAGGTGCCCATCGCTCGGGTACCCCTTATCCAGAAGGAAATCATCTACATGGGCAAGGCCAAGGGAAAGATCGTCATTACCGCCACCCAGATGTTGGACAGCATGATCCGCAATCCTCGGCCTACTCGGGCGGAGGTCAACGACGTGGCCTCCTCGGTGTACGATGGCTGCGATGCCGTGATGCTGTCGGGGGAGACGGCTGCGGGGAAATATCCCGTGGAGGCCGTAAAGATGATGAATCGGGTATGCCTCAACGCCGAGGCACATCACATGCTGCTGGAGGTGAAAACGGTATACGAGTACGTCCATGAATACTCCCTTACCGACGCCGTGGCCCATGCATGCTGCGATATGGCAAAACAGTTGGAGGCCAAGGCCATCATCACCGCTACCAGCGGCGGCAGCACCGCCCGGATGGTGGCCAAATACCGTCCGGACTGCCAGATCATCGCCAGCACCCAGCATCCATCGGTATACCAGAAGCTCTCCCTTCTGTGGGGGGTGGAGCCGGTGATCAGCGGCGTGTTCCATAACACCGATGAGATGATCGACGCCTCGGTGGAGGCGGCCCGGGCTACCGGCCTTGTGAAGGACGGGGATATCGTGGTGCTGACGGCGGGCATCCCGGCGGGGGTTCCTGGGACCACGAATATGGTGAAGGCCCATGTCATCTGATGAGAAGAACGGAAACGGTTCGATTTAGGCGGCACGGGGAAGAAAGCAAGGTAACCCCACAGGGCGGCATGGCGGTTTGCTATGCCGTCCTGTTTTTTTAAAGCGTTTGGCTTTATCCCTTGCGCGGGGCTTTTGTTCCTGTTTCCGTTCCTTTTCTCTGTTGAAGGGAGGACTAGAACGGAAGACGGGAATCCGCCTATCTTTTGCTGGATGGGAAGATCCTAAGGCTTTGATATCCGCTTTAAAAAGCAAATGTTGTTGAGGGGTTCCTAAGAAACCGGGGAAACACAGGTTGACTTGCGGTATAATTTATGGCATTCTATAAAAAATAAATTTTCCGCCGGGAAACGCTTGATTTTGCTCCAGTAGGCCGTTGCAGGAGTAAAGATGAGCGTTTTATTTTTTAGGAGGTTGGCATGGTTTTTCGGGAGATGAGAAGAAAAAGACAGGCTTTAACGCAACAGGAATCTGCGGATATTCTATACAGGGGAACATCTGGAGTGCTCGCTTTAGCGGGCGACAATGGATATCCGTATGCTGTTCCGATCAGCTATATGTATGACGGGGAAAAAATCTATTTTCACAGTGCAAAATGCGGACATAAGCTGGACGCGATTGGCAAGAACGCCAACGCATCCTTTTGTGTGATTGATCAGGATTTGGTTGTTCCAGAGGCGTATACCACCTACTTTAGAAGCGTCATTGTCTTTGGACGGATGCGGGTAATCGAAGACGAGGCGGAAATGAGGAAGGCCATAGAAAAACTGTCCATCAAATACGCGCCGGAAGATACCACTACCAGCCGTGACCGCGCGATTCGCCGAGAGTGGGATTCCCTTTGCATGTTGGAACTGAACATCGACCATATGACGGGAAAAGAAGCAGTAGAGCTTATGAAAGAGAAGCAGCAGGGATAGACAAGGAATATTGGATAGAAAAAGCAACCCGCCGGGGTTTTCTTTTCTTGTGTAGTGGGCCAGCGTTATACAGACGCTGGCCTTTTTTCTTTGTTAGATGATTTGACTGTTAAGGAGATGATATATGATGTGGGTGCTCCTTGGTATATCGATAACAACGAGCTTTTTTGATAGCTTAAACCCCTCCGCCATCGCGCAGCAAATGCTGTTGCAGACCATGGTAAAAAACAAAAGGCATATCTGGTTTTTCATACTTGGAATTGGAATGGCAAACTTTGTGCTGGGCCTTGCAATTTACTACGGTATTGCCGCCTGGGTTTCAGAGCTGCTAACCAAGGTAATTGAAACGCATCAGTGGCAGGCATCTGGTGTGGCGCTGAGCGCTGGTGTCCTATGCTTGCTGTTGGGGGGACGGCTCATCGCTAGAACCAAACGCAGTGCGAAAAGAGGCTTAGAAGAAACCGCTAAGAGGAAGAACCCTTCGCAGCTATGCCCCCTATCCCTATTTTTTTTAGGAACGGCTTTTTGTGCCGTAGAGTTAACCAGCGCATTTCCCTATTTTGGCTTTTTGGCAATCCTTACAAGCTATCATCTGACGGTTCCTTCGGTGCTGCTTTTTGTGATGATCTATAACCTAATATATGTATTGCCACTCATTTTGCTTTCTGCCGCATACAACCAATTACAGGATACGGCCTTGATTAAAAGGATAGAAAGCGCTTCAGGCAACGTGGCGGCCTATGTAGTCCCCATGGCAATAACGCTTGCAGGCGCCCTGCTGGTTTATTGCGGGGTGCGTCTGCTCACGTAAATAACGGAAAATAGGGAACAATGGTTCAGATTGCTTGACATAGCGGCCTGTTGACGCGCGGCGGACGCAAAAAGGGGCCTGGCCACGGCGGATCCCTTTTTTGCGGAATTTGAACGGCTCTTTTTCCCGGCAGATTTCGCTTTTCCGGCTGGGGCGTGTATAATGGAGAAAACAACCCTCAAGGAGGCAACCCATGAGAATCAAAAAAGCTGTCATTCCCGTGGCCGGCCTAGGCACCCGGTTCTTGCCGGCTACCAAGTCCATGCCCAAGGAAATGCTGCCCATTGTGGACAAGCCCACCATTCAATACATCGTGGAGGAGGCGGTGGCATCCGGCATTGAGGACATCCTGCTGGTGACGGGCCGCACCAAGAAATCCATTGAGGATCACTTTGACTATTGCCCCGAGCTGGAGATGGAGCTGGCCGAGAAGGACAAGCAGGCGGAGCTGGAATTGGTCCGGAAGATCGCGGATCTGGCCCGGCTGCACTTCATCCGGCAGAAATCCCCCAAGGGATTGGGCCACGCGGTATACTGCGCCCGGAGCTTTGTGGGGAACGAGCCCTTTGCAGTGCTGTTGGGGGACGATGTGGCGGTATGCGAAAGACCGGCGCTTCGTCAGCTGATGGACGTATACGACCAGTACGGCTGTTCCGTTATTGGGGTGAACCCGGTGGAGAAAAGGGATGTAAGCCGATATGGGGTCATCGCCCCTGATCCCGCCTTTACCCCCCATGATGGCGTTCAGAAGATTGTTGGATTGGTGGAAAAACCCCCGGTGGAGGAGGCGCCCAGCAATCTTGCCATCTTCGGCCGGTATATCATCACCCCCGAGATCTTTCCCATCCTGGAGAATCTGCCCAAGGGCGCAGGCGGGGAGATACAGCTGACCGACGCCCTGAAGGTGCTTCTAAACAGCCAGGGGATGTATGCCATTGATTTTAAGGGCCGGCGGTATGACATTGGCCAGAAGCTGGGCTTTTTGAAGGCCACCGTGGAGTTTGCCCTCCGCCGGGAGGATTTGAAGGACGACTTTGCCGCCTACCTGTTGGACATCGCAAAACGCCTGATGGAGGGGGAAACCCTATGAGGACCATCATCTCGGACGCCACCCTTTTGACCATGGAGGAGGCTACGCCGGTGATCCATGGGAGCATTGGGGTGGAGGACGGCAGGATCGCCTTTCTGGGGGAATATGTCCCGCAGGAGGGGGATAGGGTCATCGACGGGCAGGACCATCTGGTTCTGCCCGGTTTTGTCAATGCCCATGCCCACAGCCCGATGACCCTTTTGCGGGGGGTGGGGGACGACCTGCCCCTCTCCCGATGGCTCCAGGATGCCATCTTTCCCCGTGAGGATCGCATGACCCAGGAGGATTTCTACTGGGGAGCCATGGCCGCCATGGCCGAGATGACCGCCGCCGGTACCGTGGCTTTTTCTGAGATGTACATGGGTGCGGGGGAGATCGCCCGAGCGGCGGATGAGAGCGGCCTGCGCGCCATCGTGGGACGGGGCCTGGCCTGTGGATCGGAGGAACGGGGGGAGATGGGGGAGAAGCTCCGGCTGGCCACCGATTTTTGCGGGGCGTTCCAGGACCATCCCCGAATCGGGTTTTCGGTGGCGCCCCATGCCGAGTATACTTGTAGTCCGGCGTTCCTCGCCGCCTGCGGGGAACTGGCGCAGGAGCGGGGCTGGCTGTTCCACACCCATGCTTCCGAGACGGAATCGGAGCACCGGGAATGCGTTGCCCGCCATGGGATGACGCCGGTGGCCCTTTTGGAGCATCTGGGATGCCTATCCGGCCGGGCGGTGCTGGCCCACTGCGTCCATGTGACGGAGGAGGATATGGGCATCTTGGCTCAAAGGAGGGCGGCGGTGGCCCATTGCCCCGAGAGTAATTTGAAGCTGGGCAGCGGCATGGCCCCGGCGGCAGCCCTTCGCAAGCGGGGCGTTACCGTTTGTATGGGTACCGACGGCGCTGCCAGCAACAACGATTTGGACCTATTGTCCGAGACCCGTACCGCCGCCTTTTTGCAGAAGGGGATGGAGCGGGACGCCGGGGCCATCAGCGCGTTTGACGCTTTGCGGATGGCGACGGTGGAGGGCCGCCGCGCCCTGGGATTGCCGGGCGGCACCCTTTCCCTAGGGGCGCCGGCCGATCTGATTCTTTTGAACACCAGCGGCTGCCATATGCTGCCTCTGGGGGAGGATCCTTACGCCGCTGTGCTGTACTGCGCGAAATCCTCCGATGTGGCATTGACCATGGTGGATGGCCGGATCCTATATCGAAACGGGGTATTTTATGCCTTGGATGTGGAAAGAATAAGGCGTGAAGTAACCCGGTCCAGAGGGAGGATCCTTTCCCGCTGACCAAGAAAGGAACCGGCCCATGAAACGGCTGCAACATTGGACGCTATCCCTTCTGCTCCTGCTCCTGTTGGGGGGCTGCGGCAGTGGATGGGATGAATACGGAACCGCCTATTCTGGCGGGGATGAAGCCCTCGCCGGGCTTGCCCTTGCCGAGGCCCGGCGGATGCAGAAGGACGGGGTGGAGACCATCACCCTGTCCTTTCTGAGCAAAGAGGGGGAGTCCGTAGGGCTCCCTGCCTATGAGGCCGCCTTTACGCCGGCTCCCTGCCGGCTGTTGATCCGCCTTCCCGGGGTGGAGACCGCCCCCGCTATGGAGGAAAGCCCTGCTCCTGGCGACGCCTTCTATGTGGAGGAAAAGGAGGGGATCACCCTGGTATTTCACCTGACCCAGTCCAAGGGGGTCCGGGTGGTGGAGGAGGAGAACCGCCTTACCTTTGAGATTCAGACCGGGGGCGAGGCCCATTCGGCCTATTATCTGTTCAGCCAGGCTCAGAGCGCCCCCCATGGCGCTTTGACCCCTACCCTATGCGACGATGGCACCCACCGCGGCTGGATTTCCACTCCCTATGCCAGCGAGGCGGAGGCCAGAAAGGGGGCGGCCTCCATCCCCGGCGTTCGGGTGATTCAGCTTTTGCCCCAGCAGCTGCCGGAGTATGCGCCAGATCCCCTGGAGGCGGCGGCAGACCAGGCCATGGCGGGCCTTTCCGGCCGAACACATCTGCTGGCCCTGGGCCGACGTTTGCTGGCCAACTGGGATGGGGGGGAACGTCTGCTGCTGCTCCGGGAGGAGGACGCCACCTTGATCCTTTCGGAAGAGGGGGTGGAGCGCCAGTTGTCCATCGAGGGGATCCAGCCGGAATCCATCCTTTGGGGAGAGTTTTCCCCCGACGGCCAGGGGCTGCTCCTTCTGGTGAGCCGGGGAGAGCCGGTAACCCTGTACTACTATAATCTGAGCAACGGGCGCCTTTTGGATCTATCCCAATCCGGCCTGGGGGAAAACATCCAGGCGGCGGTGTTTTTCAGCGATACGCTCCTTTATACCGTGGGAGACGGTATCTTCTCCTGCCGGCTGGAGGAGCAGCCCCAGATCCAGCAGCTGGCCTATACCATGGTGGATGTGCCTGCCCTAGCCCTCTGGGAGGACCGGGTCTTTTTCTGCGATATGGATGAAAACGGGATCTGCTGTCTGATGTCCATCGGCAAGGAGGGAACCAGGAAAAGGCTGATGCCCGCCGAGACCTTTAGCCAGTCCAAAGAGGGGCTGCTCGCCGTCCGGGGGGAGACCCCGGATCGTCCCGCTCTGGTGCTATTGGATCCTGCAAGCGGCCAGGAAACGGTGATCAGCCAGGGAGGGCAGGTGACAAGCGCCCTATTCAGCGGGGACGGAACCATGTTGTACTACATCCTGGTGGAGGAGGACCAGCGCATCCTCTATGGCTACCGGCTATCCACCGGCGCGTCCGTCCGGATGGGGAATCTTCAAAATGGCGTGATCACTCCTATGGGGCAGGACCTGTGCGTTTCCTATGCCCTGCCGGAGGGCACGGTGCTGTACCGATTTCTCCGGCGATACTAGAAAGGACGGCAGCCTTTCCCGGTTTCTGGTTGGCGGGAAGGTATATACCGCCATCTGCAAGGGCGACGCGGAAGAGGATGAGCGAGAGATGAAAACGAGCCTCTAGTTAGAGGCTCGTTTTGTGAGGGTTTATTCATCCCAGACGGGAATGTGGTGGCGGTTTCCGCAACTGATGCCAAAACATGCCCTTGCCCCATCCCAAGGAAGTTACCCTTTTGCATAGGGATCGGCTTAAGCCAACCATAATTTACGTACATAACGTCTTTAGAAGGCATTATAGCAAAGTATTGAGATAGAATAAGGGCGGCAATGGTGAAAGGATGGGGGGATTGACCGGTGTTCCAAATTCAAAATGAGTTTAGCGGAGCCAATATTCCCCGTACCGTGCGCTTTACTGAAGGGTTGTTTGATCGATTAAACTGTGTGGCGCAACAGAATGGAATTTCTTTTAACCTATTGGTGTTGCAGTGTTGTAAATTTACTCTGGATTCCATGGAACAGCAGGGATTGGAAAAAAGGCTGGGGTAGAGCAAAAGCTGGAGAATTGGAGTTTTATTTTTTGAAAGAGGATGGCGAAGAGCCATCTTCTTTTTTTTTGCAGAGTGGGAACCGAAGCCGAGTGCCGCCAGTGGCGGAAAAAGGGAGGCGAAGGTTCTTGGCTTTGCGAGGTGAGTGGGAGCGGAAGCGAACCACGAGCCCGCAAAACAAGTGGGCGGCAAGTACGCCGAAGCCGAGCGCATAGGGGGACCGGGCACTGCCCGGCACTCCCCCATGACCCCCTCGTGGGGGGACGAGTACGGCTATAAGGAGAAGGTTGGCATTTGTAGGATAGTTGGTTAAGGGCACACCAGCGACCGCGAAGCGGTTGCAACAAGGGTGCAGGCTCAGCCTGCCCCATGACCCCCTCGTGGGGGACGAGTACGGCTATAAGGAGAAGGTTGGCATTTATAGGATAGTTGGTTAAGGGCACACCAGCAACCGCAAAGCGGTTGCAACAGGGGTGCAGGCTCAGCCTGCCCCATAACCCCCTCGCGGAAGGACGGGGGCATGAAGAGGAAACCGGGGTTGGCGCTAGTAAAATGTTGGCTAGAGGAGGAGCGCACGCCAAAGGCGTGCAACGGGGAACCGCCCACTGGGCGGCGGGCTTACTCCTCTTTTTTCGCGGCTATCTGTATGTTGGCATTATGCTCCGCGTCCACGATGCCCAGGCCGTTGGACAGGCTTCCTTGAAAGTATAGGCAGGTGTAGCCCTGCATTCCGCCGCCGACGCCGGTATTTTCCCCGTGGGGCATCCCATAGAGAGAGGCGGCGTAGCGCTGGTCGTCGTACTCCACCACAACCGGCCGTTTGTTGCTGCTTACCTTCCCCGAAAAGATCTTCAGATAGTTCTGGTAGGATTCCCCGTCGGCGGTGACGATGTCCATATGCCCCTGGCCCCCCACGCGGACAGCGGTAAACCGAATGGAGGTGGCTGTATCCACCACCGTAAACTGGGCGTTTTCGGGCAAGGCGGCGTTTACCACCGCCCATTCCGTCAGGCTTCCGGCCCGGGGATAGGGGTTGTCCTTGGGCCTTACACCGCCGGACTCCGGAGCTACGGTCTTTCGCTTGGCCAGGCTGGAAAACAGATATTCCATGGTCTCGCTTCCCACCACCCCGGCTCCGTCCGCCATCAGGCTATGGTTGTTTTGAAAGGCGGTTACCGCCTTTTGCGTCATATTCATAAAATAGCCGGTGGGCCGGTAGCTGAGGTACCCCAGATCCCGGAGCCGCTGCTGGATACGCACCGTCCGCTCCCCCCGGTCTCCCAATGCGTTGCCGGTTTTTTCGGGGAACACTTGGTTCAGATCCGGCGTGGGCGCGGGCGTGGGAGTGGGCGTGGGTTCGGCGGCGTACAAGCTGAATCGGGGAACCAGGAGCAGCGTTAGAGCAAGGAAGCCCCCCAGCCAATTTTGTTTCCGCAAAAGATCACCTCGTTTGTAGCAGTGTAGCAAAAATCCAGCTTTACGGCAAGGTTGCTCCCCGGCCCAATGGGGTGTAAACTAGGAAAAAAGAGGTGATGAAGATGGTCTGCGGATGTGAAAAATGCGGCACCCTGATGGTACAGGAACAGAAGGGGATTCAGTGCCGGTGCGTGTGCCCCAACTGCGGAAACCACTGCGATATCTGTATCGGCTTTGAGCGGCCCCTCAGCAAGGAGGAACTGGCTCAGCTTTTGGCCAACCTCCGCGGGGAGAAGGCCGACGCCTGACCATAGCATCATCGGGAACGATTTTTGGAGGAAAACGCCATGCGCATCGACGCCAACTATGACCGCAGCCGCTTGATTCGGGCGGCTATGGGGAAGCTTCCCTGTGATCTTACCATTTTTAACGTACAGCTGGTCAACGTCATTACCGGAGAGATATACCCCAGCGAGGTGGATATTCTGGACGGCCATATCGTCCGGGTTCGGGAGGAAGGAGCGGAGGCTCCTTTGCCTGCCGCCGCCCGCTATGATGGGGAGGGAGCCTATCTGCTCCCCGGCTTTATCGACACCCATATGCACGTGGAAAGCACCATGATGACCCCAGAAAACTTTGGCCGGGCGGCCATCCTCTGCGGCACCACCACCGTGCTGGTGGATCCCCATGAGATTGCCAACGTCATGGGGATACCGGGAGTCCGGTACATGGTGGAGAACGCTGCGTTTTCCCCGGTACGGCAGTTGAACCTGGCTCCATCCTGCGTGCCGTCCGTACCGGGGTTGGAGCAATCCGGCGCCGATTTCGGCCCCCAGGAGGTGGGAGAGCTGCTGGATATGCCAGGGGTAGTGGGCATTGCCGAGATGATGGATTTCATCGGGGTTCGGGAGGACACGCCCCGGGTCCATGGCATTTTGGATGAGGGACTGCGCCGGGGGGTGCTGATCCAGGGGCATGCGCCCAAGGTGCTGGATCGGGAGCTTGCCGCCTATATCCTGGGAGGGCCGCGGGATGACCACTCCTCCCGAACCGCCGCCGAGAGCATTGCCAATCTGCGGAATGGGCTGCGGGTCAACGTCCAGTCCAGCTCCCTTTCGGACAGCGGCCTGGGCAAGGTGGTAGAGGGCATCCGTGGCTGCAGGTTTACCGACTTCGTCTCCCTCTGCACCGACGACGTCCATGCTAAGGATCTGTTGGAGACGGGGCACATCAACCGGGTGCTGAAATCCGTCATCGCCCAGGGGATCGACCCCATCACCGCCATTCGCTGGGCTACCCTGAACGGAGCGTTGGACTGCATGCTGGAGGATGTGGGCGCCATTGCCCCGGGATATCTGGCGGATCTCCAGCTGGTGGAGGAGCTGGACGGGCGGAACCCAAAGGCGGTTTTTGTGGGCGGGAAGCTCATGTGCAAGGACGGTGTCCTCACGGCGGACCTGCCCCGGGCGCCCCAAACGGCCTTCCCCAACACCGTACACCTGCCGGAAATTGGCGAGGCTGACCTCCGGCTGGCTGCTCCCGACCCCACCCTTTCCCATGTGCGGGCCGCCGTGGTTCCCTGTATGGAGGGCGGCCGGCCCAAGGACACCCCTCTTTATGAGGACCTGCCGGTGACCGAGGGCTATGTGGATATTACCAAGGATCCGGCCCTGTGCTATGTGGCGGTGTTCAACCGGCACGGCAAGGGCGGGCACACCGTGGCGGTATACCGGGATCTGGGGCTCCGCCAGGGAGCCATCGCCGCTACCGTGGGCCACGACAGCCATAACCTGACCATCGCCTACCGGGATCCTCAGGACGCCCTCTGTGCCATTCGGTACCTCAAGCGGGAGGGGGGCGGCATCTGTACCGTTCTGCAGGGCGAGATCCTGGCGGGGCTTCCTTTGCCCATAGCGGGGCTTATGTCCGACCTCCCCTGCCGGGAACTGGTCCGGGATCTAGAACGGCTGGAGGATAGCGTGGAGGTGGTCTGTGCCTCTCGCAGCCTAATGATGCGGATTACCATTTTGTCCCTCACCGCTTCCCCCGATCTGCGCCTCAGCGACCTGGGGCTGGTGGATGGCAAGCGCCAGCGGTTTGTTCCGCTGTTTCCGGAGGTCTAGCGGAAAACATAGCGCCTAGGGATGGCTTTAAAAAATAAGAGGGCAGGGCAAACCGCAATGGTTTGCCCTGCCCTCTTATGCCGTGTTGCCATGAAGACAGTTTAGGGAAAGCGCCCGTGGGATGGGCGTTTGTTCTCTTACGGGGTGCTTCCCAGAGCGCTTTTCTATTTCCGGGGAATCAGTTGACGGTGGGCTTCATCTGCTGGGCCTTTTGCTTGGCTTGATCCAACTTCTGCTTTTCGGCCTGGTCTACGGGGTAGTATCCCTTGCGGTTCATCAGATCCCACAGCTTATATTGATCGTTGGAGACGTCAGAAAACAGGCTGCCAAGGGTGTTTCGCAGCTTGGGGCAGGCGGCTTCCGAAAGATCCAGCGAATAGAGGCTCATGAGCTGTTTCTGGCTGTTGAGCATGTCCATCATCAGTTCCCGTTCCGAGAGGTTGGCGTTTTTCTGTTCCATGGAAGTTCCTCCTTAGTTGCTGTTCTGCAGATAGGCGTTGATGGCGTCAAAACACTGCTGGTGGGTCTGGGTTAGGCGCTCCATGACCTCTTTGGCTTCCTGGTCCTGTAGATAGCCGCAGTAGGTTTTGGCTTTGGCGTGGGCCAGGGCCTGGAAATCCAGAAGCTCCTCCACCATGGAAAGGTCCTTGGTTGTGATCTGTGCTTTTTGACCGTTCATTTGACTCCTCCTTTGATTCGGGCCCTGCCCGTTGTCCTAAGATGAGTTTGAGTCTCCGGGATTTTTTTATACATCCGAACGGGCTGGTGGCGAGAGAGCCGTTCCTTGGTGTATAATGATGCCATGAAGGAACGGAAGGAACAAACGCGGGTCAGCGCCATGGATCGTGCCCTTACCTACCTGGGCTATCGGATGCGGAGCAAAAAGGAGATGGAGGATTATCTGCGTCAGAAGGGCTATGAGGCCGGGGAGATTCAGGAGACCATGGATCGCTTGGCGGATTATGGATATATCGACGATGTGGCCTTTAGCCGAGAGTTTCTTCGAAGCCGGCTGAATCGCGGTCCGGTAGGGCGAAAGAAGCTGGAATACGACCTCCTCAAAAAGGGCGTGGACCGGGAGGCCATCGCCCGGGTGCTGGAGGAATACCATGGCCAGGAGGAGGAAGAACGGTGCCGGGAGCTGGCGGAACGGCTGGCAGCGCAGAAGGGGCGGGACCGGAAGGCCCTGCAATCGGTTCAGCGCACGCTGTTGGCCCGGGGATTCGGCTATGATCTCATCCGCCAGGCACTCGCGGGCCTTGGGGAGGAGGGGGAACGGGATTGAGGGATAAAATCTTGAAGCTGCTGATGCAGAATCCCCATGGATATGTATCGGGGGAGGAGATGGCAAGCCAGTTGGGGGTATCCCGGGCGGCGGTCAACAAGCATGTGGAAAAGCTCAAAGCCATGGGCTGCGAAATTGACTGTAAACGGAACGCGGGATATCGGCTGGCGTCGCTGAGCGATAGCCTGCTGCCCGAGTTTGTGGAGATCTATCGCTTTGATGCGGGAGAGGCTCCCTATACCATTCTCCATTACGATCGGGTGGCCAGCACCAACCAAACCGCCAAAGAGCTGGCGGTAAAGGGCGCCGCCCATGGGACCGTGGTGGTGGCGGAAGTGCAGACGGCGGGGCGGGGCCGCCAGGGCCGGACTTGGACCAGCAACGCGGGGGAAGGGATTTTCTGCTCCTTGATTCTGCGGCCCCCCATTGCGCCTCAGGAAGCCCATCTTTTCTCTCTGATGGCAGGGGTGGCGGTGGCGAGAGGGGTATCGGCCCAGGGAATGCTTCCCAACGTGGGCCTTAAATGGCCCAACGATGTGCTGTGCGGACATCGGAAACTCTGCGGCATCCTTTGCGAGCTATCGGCTGATTTAGACGGGGTGGACTACGCTGTCCTGGGCATCGGGATCAACGTGAATCAGCCCACCTTTGGGCAGGAACTTATGGGGGTGGCCACCAGCATGGCTATGGAGACGGGGCGGGTTATCCCCCGTGCCCGGGTTCTGGCCGCGGTGCTGGCGGAGTTTTTTGATCTCTACGCCGAGGCTATGGGAGAAGGAACGCCTGATTTTGCTTCGTTGATGGAGGAATACGCCCAGTGGAGCGTCTGTCTGAACCGGCCGGTGACCGCCATCCAAGGCAAACGACAGCTTCGAGGCGTTTGCGTGGGGTTTGGCCCGGACGGATCCCTCCGGCTGCGGGACGAGGCGGGCACGGTGCATGCCATCCTGGCGGGGGATGTGAGCATCAGAGGGGAAGGACTCTATGCGTGAAGGAAATGTCGTGGGCGCGGCGCGCGCTGCGGTGCGCCGGAAAGGAATCGTAAGAGGAGGCTTCCATGAAGGACGTATTTACCAGTGGGGACATTAAGGCCATGGACGCCCATGAAATCGCCCTACACAACAACGAGCTGGAATTGATCCGCCGGGCGGGGTCTTTGGTTGCCCAGGCCATCTGCAGCCATGCTTCCCGCCGCCGCGCGGTCTTTTTCTGCGGCAGCGGCAACAATGGAGCCGACGGGGTGGCCGCTGCGGCCACCTTGGCGGAGCTGGGGTGGGAGACCCGGGTTTACGCCGTGAGGCTGGGGCAGGGAGAGGCGATTTCCCGGCTGTATACCCAGTATCGGATGAAGAGCGGGCGGGAGGTGCTTCCCCTGCCTTCCAATGACGGTATCCCGCCCTATGACGTGGTGGTGGATGCTCTTTTGGGTACCGGCGCGCGGTTCGGCCTGGAAGGGGATTATCTTCGAGCGGCCCGGATCATCAACCGATTGGGGGAGTCAGGCCGTGTGGTGGCGGTGGATCTGCCCACTGGGGTTTCTGCCGACACCGGCCGAGCCCATGAGAACGCCGTCCGGGCGGACCTGACCGTGTGTCTGTCGGGGTTCAAGCCCGGGGTGATCCTATACCCTGGAGCGGAATACGCGGGAGAGGTGCTGGCCTATCAGGTGATCCCCTCTCCGCTGCTGCCGTCCCGGCGCCGGTATCTGTTCACCAGATCCGATGTGCATTCCCTCAAACGCTCTCGGAACACCCATAAGGGCGATTACGGGCGGCTGGCCATTCTGGGGGGCAGCATGGAGATGCCGGGCGCCGCCCTTCTTTCCGCTGAGGCGGCCCTTCGGTCGGGGGCGGGGACGGTTACCCTTTTATCCGATCCGGAAACCGCTCGCGTGTACGCTCATCGGGTTCGAGAGGCCATGGTGCGCCCGGTAGCGGCGCCCCATGACATGCCTGCCCTCCTTCAGGGCAAAACCGCCCTTGTGATGGGACCGGGCCTGGGAGACGGCCCCCGGGTATATGAGCTGGTTGCCGAAGGACTATCGGCTGGGATGCCTACCTTGATCGACGCCGACGGGCTCAACGCCCTGGCCCGAGGCGGTCCGGAGATCCTGCTTTCCGCCTCAGGCCCCCTGGTGCTGACCCCTCATCCAAAGGAGCTTTCCCGGCTTTTGGATACGGAACTCAGGACGGTGGTGGAGGATCCGCTGGCCGCCGTGGAGGAGGCGGCGAACCGATTCCGGTGTACCGTGCTGCTCAAGGGGGCGGTTACCCTCATTGCCGGGGCCGAGAGCACTCTGTTCTCCAATCGGGGCTGTGCCGGTATGGCCAAGGGAGGCAGCGGGGATGTGTTGTCCGGGGTGATCGGCGGATTTCTGGCCCATGGCGCCGAGCCCCAATACGCGGCGGCGGCGGGGGCCTATCTTGCCGGGGTGGCGGGTGAGGCTGCCATGGCCCGGTATGGCAGCACGGCCATGACCCCCTACCACACCGTGGAATGCCTCCATAAGGCCTATTTGCCATATGAATCCTGACCTAACGGAAGTCCGGGCGCTTGCATACTATGCTATGTAAGCGCCCTATTTCTGGAGGGTGAAAGGATTGATAAAAAGAGGTGAAATATACCTGGCGGATCTCAGCCCTGTGGTTGGCAGCGAACAGGGGGGAATGCGCCCGGTACTTATCGTACAAAATAATATGGGCAACAAGTATAGTCCAACCGTCATCGCTGCCGCCATTACGTCCAGCCTGGAGAAGAACAAGCTGCCTACCCATATCCGGTTGTCCGATACCGAGCTGGGACGGGAATCCATCATTCTAATGGAGCAGATCCGTACCATAGACAAAAGCCGGCTGGTAAAGTATATGGGATCGGTTGGAGAGGACATAATGGAGCAGGTGGACGGGGCACTGAAGATAAGCCTGGGGTTTAAGGAACGGCCTTAGCATGCTATAATATACCAGCCGTAGGACGGATTTACAAAAGACCCCATGTGGATAAGGAGAGGTGGCTATGACCAAGGGAATGGCACTGTGGAAGAAGATGATTTTGATTACCGCCGGCGTGTTTATCATGGCGTTTTCCTTGAACCTATTCCTGGTTCCCAATAAGATCGCGCCTGGAGGGGTCAGCGGTCTTGCCACCGTTCTCCATTACATAACGGGGGTGCCCACCGGCGCCGCCATTTTACTGATGAATCTACCCTTGTTCCTGCTGGCGATCAAGAAATTTGGTAAGGAGTTTGCTTTTATCGCCCTATACGCCTCGGTGGTTACCTCCCTGGCGGTAGACTACATTCCCCTGCCGGTGATAACGGATGACCCCATGCTGGCCAGCGTATTCGGCGGCGTGGTGATGGGCGTGGGCCTGGGGATCATCGAGCGGAGCGGCGGCAACACCGGAGGAACCTACCTGGCGGCCAAGCTCCTTCAGGGGCTATTCCCCTTTATCTCGGTGGCATGGGTGATGTTTGCCATCGACTTTGTGGTGGTGGCGCTGTCCGCCGTTTTGTTCTCCCTGGAGCTGGGGCTGTTTTCTCTGGTGGCCCTGTTTATCAGCACCAAGGTGATGGATATGATCATGGAGGGATTGAGCCGGGCCCGGATGGTGTACATCATCACCGATCACTGGGAGCAGATCAGCGAGAAGATCATGGCGGATATGGAGCGGGGCGTTACCCGCATGGCGGCCACCGGGGTGTACACCGGGGAGCCCAAGGGGATGCTTCTGTGCGTATTGGAGAGCAACAAGGAGCTGTCTCAGCTGAAGGACATCATCCGCGAGATCGATTCCGCTGCCTTTGTTATCGTCAATCCCGCCAGCGAGGTGATGGGGGAGGGCTTTAAAAGCCATGCATAGGGAGGAGCTGTTCTCCGGATTTGCGGCGGAGACCCAATCGGAGGAGGAGACTACGGCCCTGGGCCGGGCTTTGGCCGGTTGCTTAAAAAAGGGGGATAGGCTCCTCCTGTATGGGGAGCCCGGCGCGGGGAAAACCGCTCTGACCCGGGGTATCTGCCAGGGGTTGGGCTACGACGATTATGTAACCAGTCCTACCTTTGCCATCGTCAATCAATACCCGGCGCGGATTCCGGTCTACCATTTTGATCTCTACCGGATTTCTCCCGAGGAACTCTACGATATTGGCGTGGAGGAGTACCTGGGAGGGGACGGGATCTGCATTGTGGAATGGCCGGATGGCGCGGAGGATATCCTGGGGGAGCCCAGCATAAGGATAGGGATAGAAAAGGCGGGGGAGTGCCTCCGCCGCGTCAGCATCCTAGGGGGAAAGGGGGAAGGACGTTGAAAATACTGGCTTTGGACGCATCGGCCAAGAGCTGTGCCGCCGCCCTCTATGAGGAGAAGCTGTTGGGTGAGATGTACCTGGACCTGGGGTTGACCCATTCCGAAAAGCTCCTTCCCATGATCGACGCCCTGTTAGAGGTGACGGATACCGAGAAAGCCTCCCTTTCCGCCCTGGCGGTAACGGCGGGCCCTGGCAGCTTTACCGGGCTTCGGATCGGCATGGCCACCGCCCAGGGCCTTTGCCGCGCGCTGTCCATTCCCATCGCTCCGGTGCCCACCCTCTTGGCGCTTAAAGAGGGGGGATCGGGGTTCCCAGGGGTGGTCTGTCCCATGATGGACGCCCGTCGGGGGGAAGTCTATACCGCGCTTTATCGGGGGGAGGAGGCGCTTTTGCCGGGCGGGCCCCGGCCTTTGACGGAGCTGTTATCCGCCGCAGAAACCTTATCTTCCCCCGTGTTTTTCCTGGGGGATGGGGCTGCGGTACACCGGGAGGCCATTGCAAGCACTCTGGGGGATCGGGCGGTTTTTGCGGCGGCGGAACGAAATCTCCTTCGGGCTTCCTGGGTGGCGGTGGCAGCGGTAAAGCAGGGCCGTTTTGTTCCCGAGGCCCAGGCTTCCATCGACTATATGCGGGTATCCCAGGCGGAGCGGCTGCGCCATGGAACCTGAGCTGATTGTCCGTCCTCTGGGGGAGGAGGATGTGGATGCGGCGGCTACCATTGAAACGTTATGCTTTACCGATCCCTGGAGCCGGGACAGCCTGTATCGGGACATTACCGATAATCCCGCGGCCCTATACCTGGGGGCATATGTAGAGGGAAAGATGATCGGTTTTGGAGGCGTTTGGTGCGTTTTGGACGAATCCTTTATCAGCACCATCTGCATCGTGCCATCGGCCCGGCGAATGGGGGCAGGCAGTTTTTTGCTGGAGAGCCTGATGCATGCAGCCCGGGCCATGGGCGCTCGGGATATGACCTTGGAGGTGCGGGTAAGCAACGCTGTCGCTCAAAGGATGTACCAGAACCATGGTTTTACCTCGGTGGGCCTACGAAAGAAATACTATTCCGATAACGGGGAAGACGCCTATATCATGTGGTGCCGCTTGGAGGATGGTCCCCGGGAGGAAAACCCGGTATAATAGGAAAACCCGGAGATGAATTTTTTGCATCCTTTGGGAACGGGTTGTATCGAGGAAAAACTATGCTATGATGATAGAACATCCATTTTTTACAAATTGGGGCAAGGGAGGTGCGCAGGATGAAATGGCGTTGGAACAGAAAAGCTGAGGAATCCCAGGCTATAGATGGCGAGGCTGTAACCGCTTCAGAATCGCTGGCAAACCATCAAAATTGCTCCGAAATGGCTGGGGTGGACGGGGAGGAAGCTCCATCTTGCGCCTCTGAGCCCATGGATGATTCCGTCCCTGAGGAGACTTTGGAAGCTGCCGAAGAATCGGAATACGACGAGCTGGACTTGCTGCTATCCGGCCCGGAGGAGCCGGAAGAGGAGGAATCCCAGGAGGAGATCCTCGCACGCCGCCAGCGCGCGTATAGCGCGGTGGCCTATTTTGGCCCAATTGGGGCGGTGGTTGCGCTGGTATACGGGGTGAAGAACCGATTGGTGCGGTTTCATGGCCTCCAGAGCATGGCTCTATGGATCCTAGTGATCGCGGCCGCCATTTTGGCGGGGGGCACCAATCTCTTTGTGCTGATGACCAACCTCATTACTCCCATAGAGCAGTTGTTGCTGGGAACGGCCATCTATCTTGTTTTTATGGCCATCTTTGTGGCCCTCACCTACTGCGTGTTGGGCGCCATTACCGAGGTACCCAGTTGCCTGCCGTTGATCGGCGCTCCGCTGCTGGCCCTATCCGGCCTGGAGCAGGAGGATTCTATGGAGGGGGACGCCGGTACCCCACAGGATCTGGATGTGCCCTACTTTACTGGGGAAGGGGAGTCCCGGCCTAAGAGGGGCGGCATAGCGGCATTCTTTGGCAAGCTGCACAGGAAACCCGCATCCCAAGATACCGCTCCAGAGGATATGGAAGGGGCGATATCCCCCAAAGAGGAGAATACGAATTCCCTTTTTGCTGAGGAGCCCCAGGAGCCTCATGTGGAGAAGGAGGATTTCCTGCTGCCGCCTAAGCCTGCGGTGAAGGGGCCAGAGGAGCCCGCAGAAGGGCCTGAGGGGGCTGTTGCCCCATCGGAGGAGGTCCTAGGGGAGACGGATTTGGAACCCACTGCAAGCGATGTGGATGCGGAGGTTTTGGAGGAGCAGCCGATGGATCCGATCATCTTGGAAGAGGGACAGGAGGAATCTCCAGAGCGGCAGACGGACGTTTAGAGCGCCGGTTGCATTCTATGCGTGAAAAGGGAGCGCGGATTCCGCGCTCCCTTTTTTGATTTGAATTATACTAAATATCAATAAATCATAACAAGTTGATTAGAAAGATCAAACCCAGGCGCTTTTTTACAAAAATCGCGCCAAATGGAAAAAAACGCGCTCTTTTGGGGATAAAAACCTGACAACTTTTGTCGAATCATGGGTTCAAATGTAAAAACGCTGGCGAATCCCTGTTTTTATGTGATAGTATTTTGACACCAAGGGAGTTTTGTCGAATAACTGAAGGAGGTGCCAGGATTGTCAAAGGAGATATCCAATCAAAAAAGCCGGTATGATCGCGTTTTTGTGGGGCTAGACCCACGGATCAGTTGGATAAAAGCCGTATATTATCCCGATCATGTGTTGGTAAACGTGAATCACCAAACCTTCAAGGACGATAGTCCCACTTCATCCGGAAGCGTAAAGTCCAGCTAATCCACAATTTCTGAAGGAGCCTGGCCACAGACGGGGCAGTGGGGATCCCGCTTTACCTCGATCTGCGTGCTGGTAAGCCCCGCGAATTGGAAAAACGTTAGCTTTCCTACGGGGACGGACTGTCCCAAGAGCATGCGAATCCCAACGATGGCCTCCATGGCGCCCACCGCTCCAGCAGTGCCGCCCAGAACCGGGATGGGATCGGATGCTCTTTTTGTTTTCTCGGGGTAGACGCAGCGATAGCAGGGGCTTTTCCCTGGGAGAATGGGAAGGATGTAGCCCTCCAGTCCCCGGACGCCCCCCTCCACCAATGGAATGCCCAGGCGTACGGCCCAGCGGTTGATGAGATAGCGGGTGTCGTCGTTGTCCACGCAGTCCACAATAAGGTCATAGCCTGTCAGGATTTCCTGGGCGTTGTTTTCATCCAGGTAGACCTGCATGGGATGAAAGCGGATGGAAGCGTCCAGCTTTTGCAGCTTTTCCACCGCGGATTCCACTTTGGGGCGCTGGAGATCCGCCTCCGTATGGAGAATCTGCCGGTTTAGGTTGGATAAGGAGACCACATCGGTGTCCACAATGCCGATTTCACCCACGCCGGCCACCGTCAGGTAATAGAGGGCAGGAGAGCCCAAGCCGCCGGACCCTACCACCAGTACCTTGGCGTTTTTCAGGATTTCCTGGCCTTCCTCTCCAATGCCCGGCATGACGATCTGCCGCATAAACCGTTCCCGTTCCTGTTCCGTCAACATATCAATCCCCTCCGGCCATTATTTTAATCGCATTTTTTCCGTTGTGCAATTATTGCCTAAGCCTTCTTCCATGGCGTTAGGAATCGGAATCGCCGAGCGCCGCTGTTTCATGGGATAATGCACATTCCAGTTGGCGGTCAAAGGGTTCCGCTTCAACGTGCTGCGGATGAAGGAACTGGGCGTCCACACACCCCATTTTTTGATAAAACCGCTGGCTTTCTACGGCTGAATGAGCGGAGATATACAGCTTTTTTGCGCCTTTGTTCCTAGCCCATTCCTTGGCGGCGCTGAAGAGGGCGGTCCCGATTCCCGTACCCCGCATGTCTTGGGACACATGGATGCTGGAAAGATCCAGATAGCGGTGTTCGCCTCCGAATAAGTGAGGCTCTACCGAGACAAAGCCCTTTAAAACGCCACGAGCAAAGGCGGCGTAGACCAGGCCGCCCGTATCCGCCGTGTTTTTCAGGCAGGAGACCAGAAAGTTAAAATCGGCTTCGCTCCAATCGTCAAGAAACGGAGCCTCCTCTATGACCCATTTGTCCTTTCTTCTACGCCAGCATTTGGTTACCACCTGGCGGCGAATGAAGCCTTGGAACAGCTCTGGGCGGATCTCCGCGGCCGTTAGCGTTCGATATTGCACCATGTGAGGCCCTCCCCATTCTCCTGTATTTGCCTATAACGCTCATATTTTACGCCAGGAGAGAAGGGAAGTCTATGGCTGTGGACAAAATGAGCTCTTGGGGTTGGAAAGCCTGAAAAAGAATCCGTTACTTTCTATATAGGAAGGCGGTATAATATAAAAAGGACAATCCATCGATCCTTTTTCCTGATAGGGAGAAAGGGGATGGGAACGCAAAAACGGGGGAGGAGCCCCAAACTGGAGGAACCGGATTGCCAAGAATCAATGGAAACACCCGCGGGATTTCCAATATCCTGCTAGGGGAAATCGACGCGTTGAACGGCTACCGTATGGGGAAGGATCAGTTTTTCAGCCGCGAGATGGCGGAGGAGATGGCCCGGCTGACCGCCGCAACTGGGCGGGAGATCAGCGTTTTGATCGAGCGCAACGGCAGCGTCTGCGATGTAAGCGTGGGACACTTCAACCGGGTCAGCATGCCGGAGCTGACCACCCGGCGCAACACCGATCGGCTGTGCGGGATCCGGTGCATCCACAGCCACCCCAATGGAAACGGCATGTTGTCCAATGTGGACATCGGCACCCTCATCCAGGCCAAGTTTGACGCCATGGCCGCCATCGGTGTGGTGAATGGCAGGGCGGAGCATCTCTTTGCGGCCTATTTGACGTCTGAAGACACAGCCAAGGTGATTGGGCCGGTGCCGCCCGCTCTGTTTGGACACAAGAGCCTGATGGACGAGATTGCTGTGGCCGACCGGATCATCGGCCGGTTTGAGGCCTATGTGGCCAAGGAAAAGAACGAGAATGCGGTGCTGGTGGGGATCGATCAGCGGGGCATGGAGGAGCTGGCGGAGCTGACCCGGACGGCGGGGGGCGTGCCCGTTCATGCTACGGTGCAGTCCCGGCCCAGCCCAGATAACGCCTATTACGTTGGCCGGGGCAAGGCAGAGGAATTGGCGCTTTTGCGGGGGGAGACCAACGCGGACCTGTATATCTTCAACGATGAATTGAGTCCCATCCAGGCCCGGAATCTGGAGGCGCTCATCGGCGCCAAAGTGATCGACAGGACGGGACTGATCCTGGACATCTTTGCCCAGCGGGCCAAATCCCGCGAGGGGAAGCTTCAGGTGGAGCTGGCTCAGTTAAAGTATCTGTTGCCCCGACTTTCAGGGACGGGAACCAGCATGAGCCGTTTGGGCGGCGGCATTGGCACCCGCGGTCCCGGCGAGACCAAGCTGGAGGTGGATCGCCGCCGCATCCGCCGCCGCATCTATGAGCTGGAGCAGGAGATTCAGACCTTGGACCGGCAGCGGTCGGTACAGAAGGGACGCCGGGAACGGAGCGGGATTCCCACCCTGGCCCTAGTGGGCTATACCAACGCCGGCAAAAGCACCCTGTTAAACGCCCTTTGTGAGGAGGATACCTTGGCGGAGGATAAGCTGTTTGCCACCTTGGATCCCTTGACCCGGCGCACCCGCCTGCTGGATACCGAGTGCCTTATCACCGATACCGTGGGTTTTGTCCAAAAGTTGCCCCATGAGCTGGTGGACGCCTTCCGCTCCACCTTAGAGGAGGCGGTAGGGGCGGATCTGATCGTCCATGTGGTGGATGCCTCCAGCCCGGACTGGCGGAACCAGATGCAGGTGGTGGACGGGGTGCTGCATGAGCTGGGAGCTGGAACGCTGCCGCGGATTATCGCGTTGAACAAGGCCGATCTGCCCATGGCTGACGGCATTGGCGGAGGAATCCGCATCAGCGCCAAGACCGGCTGGGGCTTGGATCGGCTGAAAGAGGCCATCATAGGGGAGATCCACCGGCAGCGGGTGAGGGTTACCCTTACCATCCCCTATCAAAAGGGCGGGCTGCTGAGCCGTATCCGGGCAAACGGTACGGTGCTATCCGAAGAGTATGCTGAAACAGGCATGGTGGTGACGGCCATCCTGCCCCAGGAATATGCCAGCCGCGTCCAGGCGGAGCTGGACGGGTAGGCGGGATAGCCTTTGGTTCCAAAGAAAAAGAGCCCTTAAGCGGGCTCTTTTTTTGTGGCATCAACCGTGATTCGGATGGTCCTTAGCCTGGACAAAGGCGGCAATGACCTCCACTGCAGGGTCGATTCCAACGGCATCGCTGTTGATACAGAGATGGTAATTGGCTGCCTCCCCCCACTTTCGTCCGGAATAGTAGTGGTTATAGGTGCCCCGCCGTTTATCGGCGTTCCGGATGGTGGATTCCGCCTTTTCGGGCGCTACCCCATAGTAGGTGATGGCCCGGCGAATTCGATCCCTTAGGTTGGAATAGATGAAAATGTTGGTGACGTTGGGAAAATCCTTAAGCACATAGTCGGCACAGCGTCCCACGATGACGCACGGCCCCTTTTTTGCTACGTCCAAAATGACGCCGGACTGGATGATAAAAGCCTGTTCATCCAGGGGCAGGCCGCTGTTGCCCTCCACCGTCCCGTGCAGGTACAGTGAGTACAGAAAGCTGCTGGTGGCCTTCTTTTCTGCGTTTTCAAAAAAGCCCTCGCTGAATCCGCTTTCTTTGGCGGCTAGGGAGATGAGCTCCTGGTCGTAGAAGGGAATCCCCAGCTTGTTTGCCAGCTTGCGGCCGATGAAACGCCCTCCGCTGCCATATTGGCGGCTGATGGTGATGATAGATTTGGTATCCATGCCCTCACCCCTTAGGATAAATTGATCCGCCTAACCGCCTTGGGTTCGACGGTCCTTTCTTGTATATAGTATAGAATGGATGCCAAATATTTGCAACGCGGCGGAAACTCAAAAGAAGGGATCATAGGTTTGTGTGGGGAAGGCGTCTCGCAGGCCCAGCACCCTGGGCCACTTGCCGGTTTCCGCTATGATGAAGCCCATGAGCACTCCTAGATGGGTATGTAGGTGCCGGTGCTGGGCCAGGATCAGAAGAAAGCGGGAATCGCCGCTATGGGGAGGACAGCAAAGCAGATCCTCCTCCCGAAGGGAAGCCAGATAGCCTCTGATCTTGTTTGCCACAGTTTCAAAATAATCTTCCAGGGTCTGGCGGGAGAGGGGAGTCGGGGAGGGGATATCCAGATCGTTGAGGCCGGGAAGATGGAAGGGCGGGTCCGTATATACCTCAGGGTTGATGAACCATTGATCCAGGGAGTGGAGCATATGGTATAGATGCTTCCACAGGGGCATGCCGCAGTAGGGCCGCTCCCAGAGTGTATCCGGAATACAGTCCATGACGTTTTTGACGCTCCATAGGGCGCGTTCGGTTTGATCCACAAGGGCGGAACGATAGCTGTACACCACTGAAATACCTCCTTTGCATTGTGCTATAGGAATGGAAAAAGCCCGATCCGTCCAGTTGGGCCGGAGCCGGGCTTTTTTTCAAAGAGAGTGATCCTATCCCCGGCGGTCCGGGACGATTTCGATCCAGTAGCCGTCCGGATCTTCGATAAAGTAGATTCCCATGGAGGGGTTTTCATAGCAGATGCAGCCCATCTCCTGGTGCTTCTTATGAAGGGCCTCGTAGTCATCGGTGACAAAGGCCAGATGGTATTCCTTTTCTCCCAGATTATAGGGCTCGGTCCGGTCCTTTAGATGGGTGAGCTCCAGGGAAAAGCCGGTGACGCCGTCCCCCAGAAACACCAGGGAAAAGGCCTCCTTGTGATTTTCCCGGACCACCTTGAGGTCCAGGGCGTCCCGATAAAAGGCCAGGCTTTTATCCAGATCCAGCACGTTGAAATTGAAATGGTTAAAGGTGATCATAGAGGGCCTCCTTAGAAAGCGGTTTTATCCTGGAGCCAGGTGGTAAGCTCGGCCACGGGAACTCGAATCTGCTCCATGGTATCCCGATCCCGAATGGTGACGGTGCCATCCTCTAAGGTGTCGAAATCCACGGTGATGCAGTAGGGAGTGCCGATCTCGTCCTGGCGGCGGTACCGCTTGCCGATGCTGCCGGTGACGTCGAAATCCACCATCATATCGGCGGAGAGGGCTTCGTATATCTTCATAGCTTCTTGGGATAGCTTTTTTTGAAGGGGCAGGATGGCCGCTTTATAGGGGGCCAGCACCGGGGCTAAATGGAGTACCACCCGGCTATCGCCATTGCCTAGATCCTCCTCCTCGTACGCATCGCACAGGACGGCCAGAGTCAGCCGATCCACGCCCACCGAGGGCTCGATGCAATAGGGGACCACCTTTTGGCCGTTGCTGGAGTCTAGGTACTCCAGCGCCTCGCCGCTTTCCTTGGCATGGGCTTTGAGGTCGTAATCGGTGCGGTCGGCGATGCCCCATAGCTCCTTGAGGCCGAAGGGGTAGTAGAATTCGATATCGGTGGTAGCGTTGCTGTAATGGGAGAGCTCCTCGGGGCTATGATCCCGCAGCTGAATGCTCTCCTTCTTGATGCCGATGGAGTGAAGGAAGTTGACGCAGAAGTCCTTCCAGTAGGCAAACCATTCTAGGTCTTCACCGGGCATGCAGAAGAACTCCAGCTCCATCTGCTCGAACTCCCGGATCCGGAAGATAAAGTTGCCGGGGGTAATTTCGTTGCGGAAGCTTTTGCCGATCTGGGCGATGCCGAAGGGCAGCTTTTTTCGGCTGGTCCGCAGCACGTTTTTGAAGTTGACAAAGATACCCTGGGCGGTCTCAGGCCGGAGGTAAACCTCACTGGTACTGTCCTCGGTGACCCCCATATGGGTGCGGAACATCAAATTGAACTTCCGGATGCCGGTAAAGTCGCTCTTGCCGCAGACGGGGCAGGGGACCTGGTTTTGGGAGATAAACGCTTCCAGCTCCTGGCTGCTCATGCCGTCGGGGCTGATGGAAAGCCCGTGCTCTTTGGCATACTCCTCAGCCAGCTGATCGGCCCGGAACCGGGAACGACAATTTTTGCAGTCCATGAGGGGATCGGAAAAGCCGCCCACGTGACCGGACGCCACCCACACCTGGGGATTCATCAGAATGGCGGAATCCAGCCCCACGTTGTAGGGGGACTGGCGGACAAATTTCTTCCACCAGGCTTGCTTGATGTTATTCTTCAGCTCTACCCCCAGGGGGCCGTAATCCCAGGCGTTGGCCAGCCCTCCGTAGATCTCAGATCCAGGGTATACGAAGCCCCGGCTTTTGCACAGGGCCACCAGTTTATCCATGGTAAGTTGGGACATCTTTTACCTCCAATTATAAAACGCAGTTTCTACTATATTAGCAAATCCAGGGGGGATGTCAAACGCAATTTTTTGTTGGGAGAAATCATCACCAAAAAATTGGCTATGGCGTAGTATAGATTGAGCTTGCAAGTGGCTCATAACTACCTTTTAGGAGGCAAAATCATGAACTGCAATCCCCTCTGTTTGATTCTTCTGCTCAGCGTCTTCTGCGGTGGCTGCGGCTGCGGCGGATATGCTGCGAACAACGATTGCGGCTGCGGCGGGTACGCTGCTGCCAACGATTGCGGCTGCGGCTGCAACAACGGCGGCTTCTTTGGCGGCTTTGGCGGCGGCAATAGCTGCAGCATTCTGATCTGGATCCTGCTGTTGTCCTGCATCTGCGGCGGCAGCTTCTTTGGCGGGTATGATCGCGGCGGCTGCGGCTGTGGCTGCTAAATCGTAAAAGGGAGGAATCCATCCTCCCCCGTCCATAGTAAAAGAAGGGCCAAACGGCCCTTCTTTTTTTGTGGAAATCAGGTTTTTTTGAACCCCAGGGACATGACCCGACAGAGGTTTTCCGCACCGTCCCGGATCAGCTCATAGGGATGGGCCATGGCATAGGCGGCTTCCATGGGCCGGTTGAGGATGCTGAACGCGCCCAGAATGCCACGATGATACAGGGGCTTATAGCCTGGGAGCAGGCTGCCGCACAAGCAGAGGGCGGGCTTATGGAGCTCCTTGGCCAGGGCTCCCATGGCATCCGGCACCTTGCCAAAGAGGGTGGAAGCATCGGTGGCTCCTTCCCCGGTGAGAACCCAGTCGCAGGTGGCCATTCGTTCCCGCAGTCCAGCGGCCTCGATGACCAGGCGAGTGCCTGGAACCAGATCAGCCCCCAGGCCGTATAAGGCGCCGCCGACGCCTCCAGCTGCACCGGAGCCCGGCGTGGATTGTGTATCCCGTCCCGTGGCCTGGGAGAGAAGAGCGCCGAACCGGGCAAGGCCCTGATCCAATTCCGCCACCATCTGAGAGTCCGCACCCTTTTGGGGGCCAAAGACAGCGGAGGCTCCATCGGGGCCGCACAGGGGATTGGTGACATCGCAGGCTACTTGGATGGAGATCCCCGATAGATCCGGAAGGCCGGATAGGTCCACACGCCGGACTTGCAGCATTTCCGCCCCGGTGCAGCTGGTAAGGGGCCTACCGGCGCCGTCGTAAAAACGGGCGCCTAGGGCAGACAAAAGCCCCATACCGCCGTCGTTGGTGGCGCTGCCTCCGATGCCGATGATTACGGAGCGGCACCCGTATTCCATGGCCTGGACCATGAGCTGTCCGGTTCCGTAGGAGGAGGTGTATAGGGGGTTTCGCGCTTCCTCCGGCACCATGGCAAGGCCGCTGGCTGCCGCCATCTCCAGAACGACGGAACCGCCGGGCAGCAAACCCAGAAAGGACTCCACCTCCCGGCCCAAGGGATCCAACACCGGGACCGTTTGCTTTTTGCCGCCCATGGCGGCTAAAAAGGCATCTACCGTGCCATCCCCGCCATCGGCCATGGGAGCGGCATCCACTTGGTAACGGGGATCGGCGTCCCGTATGCCGTCGGACATGGCCCGCGCCACCAGATGGGCGGGCAGAGAGCCCTTGAATTTATCGGGACACACCAGGATGCGCATGAGGATTCCTCCTATAAATAAAGTGGGCAAACACCGCATAGGTATAGGCTATGAGGTGATATGCTATGGTCAAAAAAAGGATCAAGGGGGCCCTGATGGCCAGTCTATTGGCCGCACTATCCCTAGGGCTTATGATGGCGTTTGTGGATCGCAAGTCCCAATGGTACCAAAGTCTGATGAAATCCCCCTTCCAGCCCGACGCTTCCGGAATGCTGGCGGCCTGGATGGTGATGTACTTCCTACTGGCCGTGGCCTTCTTTTGGACCATGGAGCGGGGCATGAGAGGCAGGGGGCTATACGCCTATCTGCTGCACTTTGCGGCGCTACCCCTATACAGCTATCTGTTCTTTGCCACGAGAAACCCAATTACGGCGGCTATTGCGCTGTTTTGTGGCATTGTGACAGCGCTGCTGGCCGCTTTTTGGTCGGCGGAGTATTCCCGGGTGGCGGCTTGGCTGTGGGTACCCCATATCGGCTGGTTGGCCCTTGTGATGGTGTTCTGCTACGCCATCGTGATGCTGAACTAGCGTTCCATCAGCTCCAAGCGTTCCCCATCGGGCCCTGCGAGGAAAATGATCCGGCTGCCGGGTTCTCCCCGAGGGACATCGCTTTCAAAGGCTACGCCGGCCTCCCGCATGGACTGGATGGTGCGGTCGTAATCATCCACCCCAAAGGCCAGGTGGATTTGGGGGGAGGGTTCCCCGCCAGGGTAGCCGGGGTTTTCCACCAGCTCCAAGGAGAATTGTCCAAGCTCCAGGAACTGTATTTTGGTGATCTTATTCTCCCGGTGAAGCTCGTTATACTTGCCGGCGGTAAATCCGAAATGCGTCTGGTAAAACTGAACGGAGCGGCTTAAGTCCGCTACTTTGATACCCACATGGGCATGACCCAATACCATGGCTAGAACCTCCTATTGTTTTGCCTTCATCATAGCACAGAATGGAGCGGACGCAACCGGGTTTCGGTTGTGTAACCGCTTCAATGCTGGTATAATATGTCGTAAAACTAGTGGGAAAGAGGCGGGAATATGCTGCTGGCCATGGATGTGGGCAACTCCAACATCAAGATGGGGATTTTTTCTGGGGACGACTTGGTGCAGAGCTTCCGCGTCCGCACCGATCATAAGCGTTCCTCCGATGAATACGGGGTGATGATGCACTCCTTTTTATCCTGCATCGGTATGGAATTCAGCGATTTTCATGGTGTGATGATCAGCAGTGTGGTCCCCGGTTTGAACTTTACCCTGATGCGGATGGTACAAACCTATTTCCATAAAACCCCGGCCTTTGTATCCAGCCAGCTCAATTGTGGCATTGATATCTCCTACTCCCCGGTGTCCGCCCTGGGGGCGGACCGCATTGCAAACGCTACCGCCGCCTACGCGGCCTATGGCGGGCCGGTGATCACCGTGGACTTTGGCACCGCCACTACCTTTGGAGTGGTGAACGAAAAAGGATGCTTTGTGGGCGGCGCCATTGCGCCGGGGATCCAGACCTCGGCAGACGCGCTCATCAACCGCACCAGTGCGCTCAAAAGTTTTACCTTTGAAACCCCGAAATCCGCCATTGCGGACAATACCGCCGACGCCCTGCAATCCGGGGCGCTATACGGTTTTACCGGCCTGACCGACGGTATTCTAAAACGACTTTTGGCCGAGATGCCAGGCAGCACCGTGGTGGCCACCGGCGGCCTGTGCGAGGTGATTGCCTCCTTGAGCGAATACGTTCACCAGGTGGATAAGCTTTTGACCCTTCAGGGGGTAAAGCGCATTTACCAGTTGAATTTTTAGGAATTGAACCAGGAATCGCAATTTTAAATGATAGTTGGAGGATGGAACTATGAAAGTACGGATTGGCCTCATCGGCTGTGGCGTGGTGGGCACGGGCATCGTGCATCTGTTGGCGCAAAACGGGGAGCGCATTGCCCAAAGGGACGGCGTGGAACTGGAGATTGCCAAGATCCTGGTGGGGAACAAGGACAAGCCCCGAAAGGGCGTGGATCCGGCTCTTGTTACCGACCGGCTGGAGGATCTGTTGGAAGATGAGTCCATCTCCATGGTGTTGGAGGCCATGGGCGGCGTGGATCCGGGGCTCTCCTACGCTCAGGCATGCCTTCGGGCGGGCAAACACTACATCACCGCCAACAAGGAGCTGATGGCCAAACATTGGGAAGAGTTGAATGCCGCCGCCCGGGAGGGCAACGTGACGTTGTCTTTTGAGGCCAGTGTAGCGGGAGCCGTCCCGGTGATCCGGATGCTGACCGGCAGCCTGCGGCCCAACAACATCACCAGTGTTATGGGAATCATCAATGGGACTACCAACTATATCCTAAGCCAAATGGATCAGTTTGGCACGGGGTATAAGGCGGCCCTTGCAAAGGCCCAGGAGCTGGGCTATGCGGAAGCCGACCCCACCGCCGATGTGGAGGGCTTTGACGCCGCTTATAAGCTGTGCATCCTTTGCGGTTTAGCCTTTGGCGCGCGGGTTAAGGTGGACGATGTGCTGCGGGAGGGCATCAGCAAGCTTTCCGCCATGGATATTGAAATGGCCCATGAGCTGGGGTATGTCATCAAGCTGTTGGGCATTGGCAAACAGCACAACGGCGGGGTGGAGGCCCGGGTGCATCCGGTGATGATCCCCAAGACCAATCCCTTGGCCTCGGTGGGAGGCCCCTTCAATGGAGTGCTGATCGGCGCCGACGCAGCAGGGGATCTGATGCTCTATGGACGGGGAGCGGGGGATCTGCCCACCGCCAGCGCCATGGTATCCGACGCCATCAATGTGGCCCAGGGCAAGGCGGCGGAGCTGGTGGAGTTTACCCCGGCCCCCGTGGTCAACGACTTCTCCTGCGGCTATTACATCCGTACCCTGGCGGCCGATACCCCCGGCGTGCTTCACGGGGTCTCGGGCATCTTTGCCAAGCACGGGGTCAGCATCGAATCCTGTGTTCAGAAGGGCCAGGGAGAAAGCGCTGTTCCCTTGATCTTCGTTACCCACAAGTCTCGAGAAGCGGACATCGTCCGGGCGGTGGCGGAAATCGATCAGTTGGATTACATTTCCATCGGCAGTGTGATTCGCGTGGAAAAATAATTGGAAAATCTTCCGAAAAGGGAGACAGAGGGTATCCCCTCCGTCTCCCTTTTTTTGTACTTAAAATTAGATTATCATCCATAAAAAAGCATGGAAAAAACATCCAGATAGTGATACACTTGGAAGAGCTAACTATCCAATTGGTAATAAAATGATTTCCAATATATGGACAATATACTGAATATAATCACTTATCTAACTGGTATCCCTTCCATATAATTGGAATCGAAGGGCAGGTGATAATGTGGCCATCAAGTTTTGTCCTTTGCGAAAACATCTCCAGACAAACGGTATTTCTTATTATTATCTTGAAAGCAATGGCATTGATAGCCAAACTTGTCAACGTCTCAAAAAGGATAAAAATATCAACATGAAGACGTTAAACCGGCTCTGCAATATCCTGGATCTGCCTCCGGAGAAGATCATTGTATATGTACCGGATGAGGAACCAAACGGTAATGATTAATCAAAAAAGCCATCCCTTTGTGGGATGGCTTTTTTGATTAAAATCAGATGTCCTCGCCGTAGATATCGGGTTCTTCCTGGCCACTATCCTGCTGCCGGATTTGGGCCCGCTTGATCTTGCCGCTGATGGTTTTGGGTAGCTCTTCCATGAACTCGATGATCCGGGGGTACTTATAGGGGGCAGTGACCCGTTTTACATGGTCCTGCAGCTCCTTTACCAGGGCATCGCTGGGCTGGTAACCAGAGGCCAGCACCACAGAGGCCTTTACTACCTGGCCCCGGACGGGGTCGGGTACGCCGCTGATGGCGCATTCCACCACGGCGGGATGTTCCATCAAGGCGCTCTCCACCTCGAAGGGGCCGATCCGGTAGCCGGAGGATTTGATGACGTCATCAGCCCGGCCCACGAACCAGTAGTAGCCCATTTCATCCTTCCAGGCTACGTCCCCGGTATGATAGGCTCCGTAGTGCCAGGCAGCCCGGGTTTTTTCCGCATCCTTATAATAACCGGAGAACAGGCCGATGGGGCGGGTCCGGCGGGTAAATACCACGATTTGGCCCTCTTCGCCCACCTCGCAGACCTCTCCGGCATCGTTGATGAGCTCTACGTCATAGCCGGGAGAGGGCTTGCCCATGGAACCGGTATGTACGGGAAGCCATTTGAAGGTGGCCATGATGGGGGTGGTTTCGCTCTGGCCGTAGCCTTCGGCGATCTCGATGCCCAGCACGGATTTGATCTGGTTGAATACCTCGGGATTGAGCGGCTCTCCGGCGGTGGTCATATGGCGGATGGAGCTGAGGTCATACTTCTTGATGTCCTCCTGAATCATGAATCGGTAGATGGTAGGAGGCGCACAGAAGGAAGTCACCCGGTATTTTTCCAGGTTGGCCAGCAGCTTTGCTGGAACGAATTTATCCATATCGTAGACGAACTGGGCGGCTCCCACGATCCATTGGCCATAGACCTTGCCCCAGCTGCACTTGGCCCACCCGGTATCCGCCACCGTGATGTGGAGGGAGTTTTCGTCCAGGTTCTGCCAGTACTTTGCGGTGATGATATGCCCTAGAGGGTAGGTGAAGTTGTGCAGAACCATCTTGGGCAGGCCGGTGGTACCGCTGGTGAAGTATACCAGCATAGGGTCGCTGGCAAGGGTTCCTTCCTCGCCGGTGGGGCGGGGAAAGGCCTCGCTCATGCCCTCCATGGCTTTATGCAGGGTGATCCATCCGGGGTAGCTGGACTGTAGGACGATCTTATGGGCCAGACTAGGACACTGGCTTTGGGCGGCGTCCACCTCGGGCACCATGTTGTTATCGTCGATGGTGATGACGCATTTGACGTTGGCGGCGTTCACCCGGTAAACGATATCCTTTTCGGTAAGCAGGTGGGTGGCGGGGATGGCGATGGCGCCGATCTTGTGAAGGGCCACAATGAGGAACCAATATTCATACCTGCGGCGGAGCATCATCAACACCGCGTCCCCCTTGCCGATTCCCATGGCGCGGAGCAGGTTGGCCGCCTGGTTGCTGAGCCGGGACAGGTCCGAAAAGGTGAAGCGCCGTTCTTCCCTATGATCGTCGCACCAGAGGAGCGCCAACTTATCGGGCTTTTCAGCGGCATAAGCATCCACCACATCGAAGCCGAAGTTGAAGTTCTCCTCAAATTTCACGTCAAAGTTTTGATAAAAGTCCTCATAGGACACATAGTCTCGTTCGATGAACTTACCTAACATAATGGTTTTCCGCCTTCTTTTTTCTTCCTAATATCATTTCAGCACGATGGCTAAAAAGCTGGCCGGCTCATCCTCCAGCGCCTGCAGACCGTGCATGTAGGCGGAATCCAGATAGATGCAATCGCCTTTTTCCAGGATCAGCTCCTGCTCCCCTACGATGACCTTCAGCTTTCCTTCCAGGACATAGTCCAGCTCCTGGCCCATATGGGCATTGAGCTTGGCGTCCCCCATACCGGGTTCTACCGTAACGTAAAAGGGCTCACATTTTTTGTTCATGAAACGATGGGCCAGAGCCTGATAGACGTAGCCCGGATGCCGCTGGACCTCAATGCCCTTTCCATGGCGGGTGATGAAATAGTGGGATAGCTTGGGCTCCTCTCCCGAGAGAAGGGAGGTGAGGGGGATGGAAAAGGAATCGGAAAAGCGGGTCAGAAAACCGATGGGCATATCCTCCTCACCGCTTTCATAACGCAGGTAGAGGTCGGCGTCCATGCCGATGGTGTTGGCGACCTCCTGGGGGGTAAGGCCGGTGGCCTCCCGAATATCCTTGATTCTGCCGGCGATCTGCATGACTTCATCGGGCATGGATGATCCCTCCTATGGTGATAACTATAAAAATGGATTATCGCTTAGTATACTACGACATGGTAACGTCTTGCAACAGAAACCGAAAAGATTCCTCCATTGGGGGTGCCGTTATTTTAGTGGAAATGGGAGTGGAGGTTTAAGGCTGGAACCGTATGGAAATCCTTGTAGAGATGGATGAGAAATTAGGGAACAAATGTGCGGTTTTTTCTTGCACTTTAAAAATGTTTGGTTTAGTATATAGTCCTGTAACGGATGATTGGCGGCGGTGATGTTTTTTGCCGAAAGGAGGCGGAAGCCCTTGGAGAAGATGAATCATACCTTTCAACTGGTATCCCCCTATGGCCCCACGGGGGACCAGCCTCAAGCCATCGATAAGCTGGTGGAAGCCCTTGCGCGAGGGGATCGTGGAGTGACCCTTCAGGGGGTGACGGGATCCGGTAAAACCTTTACCATGGCCAACGTCATCGCGCGCTTGAACCGACCCACCCTGGTGATCTCCCATAATAAGACCCTTGCGGCGCAGCTTTGTACCGAGTTCAAGGAGTTCTTTCCCCATAATATGGTGGAGTACTTTGTCAGTTATTATGATTACTATCAACCGGAAGCGTATATTCCTTCCCGGGATCTATATATTGAAAAGACGGCCATGATCAACGACGAAATCGATAAGCTCCGGCACAGCGCTACCAGCGCCATTCAGGAGCGTCGGGATGTGATCATCGTGGCCAGCGTTTCCTGCATCTATGCCCTGGGGGATCCAGAGGAGTACCTCCGCATGAGCATCTCCCTCCGGCCTGGTATGCGGCTGGGCCGAGATGACGTGATCCGGAGCCTGGTGGCCATCCAATACGAGCGCAACGACATCAACTTCGTTCGGGGAACGTTCCGGGCCAGGGGGGACGTACTGGAGATCTTCCCCAGCAACTCCAATGAAAAGGCCATCCGGGTGGAATTCTTTGGGGACGAGATTGAACGGATCAGTGAGATCGAGGTGGTGACCGGCAATGTGCTGAACATCCTGGGCCACACCGCCATCTTTCCTGCCACCCACTATGCCACCAGCCAGGAGCGGCTGTTGTCCGCCATGGGAAGCATCGAACGGGATTTGGCTCTTCGGAGCCAGGAGCTGCGGCAGGAGGACAAGCTTTTGGAAGCCCAGCGGCTGGTCCAGCGAACGGAATATGACCTGGAGATGATGCGGGAGATCGGCTTCTGCCCCGGCATCGAGAACTACTCCCGGTATTTTGACGGGCGAAAGCCGGGAGATCCGCCCTATACCCTTTTGGATTATTTCCCCAAGGATTACCTGATGTTTATTGATGAGAGCCACGTAACCTTGCCACAGGTACGGGCGATGTACAAAGGCGATTTTTCCCGGAAGGACGCGTTGGTCCAGTACGGGTTCCGCCTTCCTTCAGCCTACGACAACCGACCGCTGAAATTTGAGGAATACGAGGCCCGGGTGAATCAGGCGGTGTATGTGTCGGCTACCCCGGCCCAGTATGAGCTGGAACATAGCCGGGAGGTTGTGGAGCAGATCATCCGGCCGACGGGGCTGGTGGATCCTCCCATTGAGGTTCGCGGGGTGGAACATCAGGTGGACGACCTCATTGGGGAGATTCGCAGTACCACCGAAAAGGGATACCGTACCTTGGTCACCACCCTTACCAAGCGGATGGCGGAACGGCTGACCGACTATCTGGATGATTTGGATATCCGGGTGCGGTATATGCACTCCGATGTGGAGACCATGGAGCGGCAGGAGATCATCCGGGATCTGCGGCTGGGCGAGTTTGACGTGCTGGTGGGCATCAACCTGCTGCGGGAGGGTTTGGACCTGCCCGAGGTGGGGTTGGTAGCCATTCTGGACGCCGACAAGGAGGGATACCTCCGCAGTACCACCTCCTTGATCCAGACCGTGGGCCGGGCGGCCCGGAATGTGGATGGCAGGGTCATCATGTACGCTGACCGCATTACCGACAGCATGGCAAAAACCATCGAGGAGACCAACCGCAGGCGGGCTCTGCAAATAGCGTATAACGAGGAGCACGGTATCATTCCCCAGTCGGTGCAGAAAAGCGTTCGGGATCTTCTGGAGATCTCCAAGAGCGGTAAGGATACCGAGGGCAAGGCCCTGCCCAAGCTCACCCAGGAGCAGAAGGAGATGCGGATTCTTCTGATGGAGCAGGAGATGCGCATGGCAGCCGCTGAACTGGACTTTGAGCGGGCCGCCAAGCTCCGGGATGGGATCATCGCCCTGCGGGAAGGGAAGGAAGGGGAGCCCGCTCCTAAAAAGTCGGGCAGACAGCGCAGAGGAGGCAAACGCCGGTGAACGACCGCATCGTAATAAGAGGCGCCAAACAGCATAATCTCAAAAACGTGGATATCACCCTGCCCCGGGATCAGCTCATCGTTTTTACAGGGCTTTCGGGCAGCGGCAAGAGCAGCTTGGCCTTTGACACCATCTATGCCGAGGGCCAGCGCCGATATGTGGAATCCCTTAGCAGCTATGCCCGGCAATTCCTGGGCCAGATGGACAAACCCGAGGTGGACTCCATTGATGGGCTATCCCCGGCCATTTCCATCGATCAAAAAACCACCAGCCGCAACCCCCGATCCACCGTGGGCACCGTTACTGAAATTCACGATTATCTGCGGCTGTTGTACGCCAACATTGGTCAGCCCCATTGCCCCAAGTGCGGCAAGCCCATCGTTCAGCAGAGCGTGGATCAGATGGTGGACTCCATTCTTGGCCTGGGAGAGGGAAAACGCATTTTGGTTATGGGGCCGGTGGTTCGAGGCCGGAAGGGGGAGCACGCCAAGGTTTTTGAGGATCTCCGAAAGGCGGGCTATGTACGGGTGATGGTGGACGGCAATGTGGACGAACTCACCGCCGACTTCGCCTTGGAGAAGAACAAAAAGCACACCATCTCCGCGGTGGTGGACCGCCTGGTGATTCGGGAGGACGTCCGGGGTCGGCTGGGAGACAGCATTGAAACGGCCATGGAGCTGTCGGGAGGATTGGTGATCATTCGGGATAACGATTCCGGGGAGGAGCTCACCTTCTCGGGGAATTATGCCTGTCCTGACTGCGGCATCAGCATCGAGGAGCTGACGCCTCGGATGTTCTCCTTCAACAATCCCTACGGCGCCTGCCCCGAATGCGCAGGACTGGGCACCCTGATGCGGGCTGATCCGGACATCATCATTCCCGACAAGAGCAAATCCCTCCGAGAGGGGGCAATAAAGGTATCGGGCTGGAACAGCGGCGTTACCGAATCCATGGCGGAGATGTATTTGGAGGCGCTTGCCAAGCACTATCATTTTTCCCTGGATACCCCTGTAAAGGATCTGCCCAAGGATGTGGTGGATAAGATCATCTACGGCACCGGCAAGGAGAAGATCAAGGTGGAGTATGACAGGGCCCATTCCAGCGGCACCTTCATGGCCAGTTTTGAGGGCATCGCCAACAACATCGAGCGGCGGCACCGGGAAACGGGCAGCGACTGGATGAAGGAGGAACTGGAGGGGTATATGAGCAATATTCCCTGTCCCGCCTGTAAGGGCATGCGGTTGAAGCCCGAGGTGCTTGGGGTTACCATTGGAGGGAAGTCCATCGCTGCCCTGAGCGACCTGCCGGTGTACCAGATCCGGGCGTTTTTGGATGGGCTCCAGCTCACCGAGAAGGAGGCTTTCATCGGAGACCGCATTCTAAAGGAAATCCGGGAGCGGCTTTCCTTCCTGGTGGATGTGGGCCTGGATTACATCACCCTAAGCCGGGCTGCTTATACCCTATCGGGCGGGGAGGCCCAACGGATCCGGCTGGCCACCCAGATCGGCAGCCATCTGATGGGGGTTCTATATATCCTGGATGAGCCCAGCATCGGCCTTCATCAGCGGGACAACGATAAACTGCTGGCTACCCTGAAGAATCTGCGGGATTTGGGCAATACCCTCATCGTGGTGGAACACGACGAGGATACCATCCGGGCGGCAGACCACATCGTGGACATTGGCCCTGGGGCGGGGGAGCATGGCGGAGAGATCATCGCCCAGGGCAGCCTGCAGGAGATCATCGACAATCCCCGATCCATCACCGGGCAGTATCTTTCCGGGAAGAAATATATTCCTATCCCCAAAAAGCGGCGGGAGCCCACTGGGTATCTGAAGATCGTAGGCCCTCGGGAGAACAACCTCAAGGGGATGGATGTAAACCTGCCTCTGGGGGTATTCACCTGCGTCACCGGGGTATCGGGCAGCGGCAAGTCCACCTTGGTCAACGAGATCCTCTATAAAGCTCTATCCCGAGACATTATGCGGAGCAAGGCCCGGCCCGGCCGGTTTGAGAGCATCCAGGGCATGGAGCTCCTGGACAAGGTCATCAACATCGACCAATCCCCCATCGGCAGGACCCCTCGGAGCAACCCCGCCACCTACACCGGGGTATTTGATTTGATCCGCCAGCTTTTTGCCGATACGCAGGATGCCAAGGCCCGGGGATATAAGAGCGGCCGCTTCAGCTTTAACGTCAAAGGGGGGCGCTGCGAGGCCTGTTCGGGGGACGGCATCGTCCGCATCGAGATGCATTTTCTGCCCGACGTGTATGTTCAATGCGATGTGTGTAAAGGAAAACGCTATAACCGGGATACCCTGGAGGTCCACTACAAGGGCAAGAACATCTATGAGGTGCTGGACATGACGGTGGAACAGGCTCAGGAGTTTTTCCGGCCCATTCCCAGGATCCGCACCAAGCTGGATACCCTTATGGATGTGGGACTGGGGTACATGAAGCTGGGGCAGCCCAGTACCACCCTATCGGGCGGGGAGGCTCAGCGGGTAAAGCTGGCTACCGAGCTGAGCCGCCGCAGCACCGGCAACACCCTCTATATCCTGGATGAACCCACGACGGGACTTCATGTGGACGACGTGGCTCGGCTGGTGGATATCATCCAACGGCTTACCGAAGGGGGGAACTCGGTGGTGGTCATCGAGCACAACTTGGATGTCATCAAGACCGCCGATTATATCATCGATCTGGGCCCTGAGGGAGGGGACCGGGGAGGCCGGATTGTGGTGCAGGGCACGCCGGAGAAGGTGGCCGCTAGCAAAAAGAGCTATACTGGAAAATATCTTCGTGAGATCTTAGACCGGGAGAAGGATAGGAAATAGTCCTTTCTGCAACAGAACAAGCCAAGACGGAATCCTCCGCCTTGGCTTGTTTGACTCATGGAATGGATCAGTCCTCCCCGATGCCGCAGGGGAAGGGACGGAATTCGCCGTCCGGATTGATGCAATAGTACCAGGGTGGAATGGCGACCAAATCCCCCGGCTGAAACCGCAGCTGGCCGCCGTTGGCCCGCACGATCATACAGATGGGCACGCCGTAATCGGCGGAGAGCCGTTCCAGGGTATCCTTTTTGCGCATCCGGTGGTATTGCATGTTTATCACCCCTATTCATCCTATGGGATGGCGCCATGGATTATGCTCTTGGGATTTTCCCAGAATTGGGGTTGAAAATCTTTTGGGGATACAGTATACTATACAAGCAGTTTCTCCTCCGGGAGGACGCACCCCGGTCTGTTGGCTCAGTTGGTAGAGCACATCGTTCACATCGATGGGGTCACTGGTTCGAGTCCAGTACAGACCACCAGTCGCAACGGCGGCACCAAATATCGCAATCCGCGTTTGTGGGTTGCGATATTTTTTTGCCCGAAATAAGCATCCATATTGTCAAGGGAAAGCGGTAATATGTGGATTGCGAATCTTTTGCCCGGAAGCCACATGTTGCCGCTGTCTGATGCGCTGGAATCGACAAAAAGGCAGGGGGCAGTCCGCTGCCGTGGCCTTTTTGCGTTATCTGCGGTATACTATCCCTGATAAAAGGAAACGACCGTGCAAGGAGGGCGTCCACATGAAATATATCAATTATCATGATACATTGATTGGTAAACTTCGGCTGGTAGAGGAGGATGGCGCCATTATCCAGTTGGTGCTGGATCGGATCTATCCGCCGGTGGAGGGGGAGCAGAGCGGGGAGGAAACGCCCCTTTTGCATCGCCTTAAGGAACAGTTGGATGAGTACTTTGACGGCAAGCGGAGAACCTTTGAGATCCCCATCCGGCCTAAGGGAACGGCATTCCAGCTACGGGATTGGGAGGAGTTGCAGAGGATTCCCTATGGGGAGACCCGTACCTATAAAGACATCGCGCAGGCCATTGGATGTCCCAAGGGGTACCGCGCCGTCGGCTTGGCCAACAATCGGAACCCGG
Source organism: Bacillota bacterium (assembly GCA_003150225.1). Taxonomy (GTDB): domain Bacteria; phylum Bacillota; class Clostridia; order Christensenellales; family QAND01; genus QAND01. Next base: position 32,048 of record QAND01000023.1, on the reverse strand, counting down.
TGATCATTTTGATTCCCTGTCATCGGGTGGTGGGAAGCAACGGCAAACTGGTGGGCTATGCCGGTGGTGTGGATCTAAAGGAAAAGCTGTTGGAGATTGAAGGGATTCGTTAGGAGAAGAAAAAAGCCCTTGGCCATATGGCCAAGGGCTTTTTATTTCAATTATTGGAGCTCAATGGCCTCCTTGGCCTGGGCTTTTTTACCGGCGCTGATGGCCACCTGGATCAGGCAGAGGATGGCGACCAAACAGCAGGCGGAGATGATGTAGGAGATCTGGTAAGATCCGGTTACATCGTAGATCCAACCGGAGAAGGGAGCGCCGATCATATTGCCTGCGTTGGAGAGGGCAAACAGCCATCCGAACAGGGCGGAAAAATCGGTGCGACCATAGCCGAATACCGTGTTGATCAGGTGGGAGAGGGTTCCCAGGGAGAAGGAGTTGCCATAGCCGATGCCCAGCACGCTGATGATCAGAACCACGGTACCGGAGACCGGTGTGACGGTGCTCATGGCGACCATGCCCACCAGCAGGATGGAGCCGATGGTGAAGTACAGAGCCCGAAGGCCGAATCGGTCATACACAAGGCCGGAGGTGATGTTGCCTACGGCGCCGCCAAAGGCTAGAATGACCGCCAGCACACCGGAGACATACAGCGGATCGATCCCCAGGGAATTGAGGTTGGGCACCACGTTGGAGAAGGAGGGCCCAAGCGCAAAACCCTGCAGGAGCTGAATGCCCGCCAAAAGCCAGAAGCGATAGGTGTGCATGGCTCCCTTTAGGGACAATACCGGAAGCTGGGGCTTGGCGGCTACGACAGGCTGATCGGCCTGGGCCGCGGAGGCTTCTTCGCTGCCTAGGGCTACCTCGCCCTTTTCCGAGGGATGAATTTTGACCAGGCAGAGAGCGGGCAGTGCAATGGCGCCGATCAAAAGGCCGGTGTAGAGGAAGGAAGCGTTCCAGCCATGGTACTGAATCCAGCTGCCTACCAGGGGATTGATCACCATTCCGCCCAGGCCGACACTGGTGTTGACGATGCCCAGCATCAGGCCCTTGCGCTTGACGAACCAGTTGTTGATGATGGCGTTATAGGCGCTGAAAGTACCGATGGAATGGGCGATGCCGTAGATCACCGCGCCAATGACGATGAACGCCACCCCGGTGGCCTGGGAGAAGATCAAATAGGCGGATACCGCGAAGACGCCGCCCACCACCATCAGCTTTTTTACCCCGAACTTTCGCACAAAACTTCCATAGAAGAACCCACAGAGGGTTTTGGCGAAGAGCGATGTGGTGAACAGCGCGAAATTCATGGTAGTGCGGGAGATGCCAAAGGCCTCGGACACCGGCGTGACATAAAAGGTCATGGAGTTATTCCCCATGGCGTTGATGGAGAAGGCCAGCATGACGCAGCAAGCCGCCACCACCCAACCGTAAAAGAACTTTCGCTTTGCCAACATTAACAACCCCTTGAAAAATATCTTTGCACCCGAAAAAACCGGGACGCTTACAACGTGGTTTTTGCATATGCTATCATCCATCTGGCCATGTTTGCAATGGGGAAAAAGGTTCCTTTCAATAATTGCATACGCAAGTTTATTGGAAAAAGGTTGCCGGCGCTCAAAGGAGCCGCCGGCAGCTCGCTATGCTAGCGGGATAGGATAAAAGAGTACTGTTCCAGTTGATCGGTGATGACAATGGATTGGATGTAATCATACTGAAACAGGGTTTTGGCAATGGACTGTGCCGCCAGGGAATTTGCGCCGTCCTCAAAGGGAAAGGAGCTGGAAAACACCAGGGAGCAGGTTCCCTCCTGGGTGGTGATGGATATCAGGGCACAGTCTTCCGGCGCGATGCGGGCGCCATCCGCAGAGCCCTTTAGCATCTCTTTGACGGAGAATTCCTCAATGGAGGTACCCCAGGGCGGCCATTCCATCATCCTATCCTCTTGGATCCAGGTTCCATCCATCTTGAGAAAGTGGATGGTCATGGGTTTGGAGACGTTACAATCGGGAGAATCGCAGCCGGGAGCAATGATCTCGGGGCTGGGGCTGGGTTCCGGCGCTTGGACGCGGCCACAGCCCGCCATGACCAAAGCGGCGAGTCCTCCCAGCAGAATCATCGGCAGCCATTTCTTCACAGGGCATACATCCTTCTTTGAACTTGTTTTTTACATTGTAGCATGGGCAATGGCTATTCGTCAGCGTTTTATAGGCATCCATGGGATTTTCCAATGGGATATAGTATGATAGAATTTATCCAAAAGGAAAATAATGGAGGATATGGGATGAGCTGGAAAAAGACACTGGCCTTTGGGTTAATCGGGCTTTTGGCGCTGCTGGCGGTTCCCTTGCCTGCCCACGGAGAGGAGGGGCGCCCAGCGGTACGGACCCTTTCGATTTGGTACGGGAACGATGGCTTAACCGGTGTGCCAATGGCGGAAACATACCGCCGCAACGCCTGGGAAATGGACGCCTTATTTGCCTCACAAACCTATGGGGGGCGGCGCCTTGCAGATCATCGTTTGCTGGAGGGAACCACGGCTCCCGCTCTGTTGGAGGCCATTCGAGAGGCTTTTGAGGACGGTAAGGAAGAGGATCTCAACATCATTTATTATTCCGGTCTGGCGGATACCCTAAACGGGGATACATCTGCGCTAACCTTGGGCGGAACCTATGGCACGGGCCTGGATCTGCTTCTTCCCCAGGCGTTCTATGGGCTGTTGGAGGAGCTGCCTGGCTCCTTTCTGGTGATTCTGGACTGCGACTATGCGGGAGGGTTTTTGCCGCCCAATCCCATTGTGCCCTCCAGCAACAGTGTGACCCTTCTGGAAGGAATGGAGGATGAGAGGGAACACTCCCCCGTGGAGGCAAAGGTTTCGGTGCTCTATGGAGTAGAACGGGATGAGACCGCGCTTGCCGGAGGAACCACGCCCATGGGGGTATTTACCCGGCTCTTGACCGGCGCTGGCCGGGGAGGCGTCGCTTCCAAGGGAGAGGTGACGACCCTAGGGGAATTGGGAGCTTACTTAAAGCAGGCCAACCGCGCGGGCCAGGTTGGATGGATTGGGGAGGAAAGCCTGCCTCTCTGGTGCATGGATGAGCCGGATGGGCTTCAGCGTCTTGGGGTTTCATCCGCTCTGGGGGGAAGCTGGTCCCTGGCGGTCATGCCGGAGGTATCCAGACGAGGTACGCTCCGGTATGAGATCTATCCTAAGGAACGCTATTTAAGCGCTCTGGAGCCGGGCGGACTACAGGATCGGTGGGTTCAACAGTCCGGCACCCTGGTGGTGGAGCCCCAGGGAGATCCCCAATCCATCGCCTTAAATCGACGTCTAGCCACAGGCAATTATATTCTGCGGGCCCAGCTGGATGACGGCCTCTATCGGGAGGCGGAGTTTTCCATTACCCGTGCCTTTGCCGGAACGCCCAAGATTGCTCTTACCGCGGAACAATCCTTTGCTCCCCGGCCCGGCGGTACGCTTTCCATTGGAGTGGCTTTTTCGCGTGGGGAGGAGACCATCAGCCCCTGCAACATCTCCCTTTGGGTGGAGGACAGCTCCGGTCGCCGGGTACGAACTCTGGCGCAAGAGGAGCTTTCAGTCTTTCGCCTGGATGGAAAGACCGGTCGGGTTAAGGGGGAGAACCGATATCGCTGGGATGGAAAGGATGATGGCGGCAATCCTTTGCCCGCAGGAAACTATTATTTGCGGGCTAGAGGGGATTTTGGCGGAGGAGCGGAGCCCGAGGCATCCGCCCGGGTAGAGCTGACCCGCATCCAGATGGGGTTAACGGTGCTGGGACGGAAGGGAGAGGGGCTTTCCGGCGCGGAGCTGTTGCTGAACGGCATATCCCTGGGAGAAACCGATTCCAGCGGTCATTTGGATTTTTCTGCTTATGGGGGTTATCATGCCTTAACCATTCTGCCCAGGGAGGGTCCCCCTTTTGTGGCGCAACTGCGCCTTGCCCGATCCGGTGAACTTACCCTACGGCTTTTCAGCGGCGACGGCTTTTTGGCGTTCCTTTCGGTTCAGTCCCCCAGTGGGGAAGAACTACTGGCGGGATTTGATCCGATGGAGGCTGAATACCGGCTGGTAGTTCCCGTTGAAACGGAGGTTGTTACCATTGATGCCATGGCTGCCCATCAACGGGCGGTGGTCTTTGGCCTGGGAAAAGCGGAGCTAGGGGAGCCGGGGTCGGTCACTGTGATCCCGGTGCTGGTGATGGCCGAGGACGGCAGTCAATTATTATACCGCATATCCGTGCTCCGGCAGCTGGAGGAAGGGGATCCGGAGGAAGAAGAGCTGCTGGATGGGGAGCGTGAGGAGCTGCCGCCACGTCTCTGGTGGGAGGAATATCCGCAGGGGATCCTATTGCGTTTCCAAGCCAGAGAGGGCGGAGAGGAGCAGGCGGTCGGGCTCTTTGCCATGGAAGATCTTTCTCCCAAAGCTCTTTTGCGGGTACTGGAATGGCGTCAGGGGCATTGCGTGCGGGAGACCCTGCCTGGAGTATTCCATACCGGGATAGAGGAGAGCGACAGCCCGGCGATCTTGCATCTGGAGGAAGAGATTGTGGGTATCCCCGAGCCCATCCCCGCGCGGCTTTGGGTGGCGCGTGCTACTGGAGAGCTACGGCAGGGAACGATTAACCTCAATCAAGTACCCAGCATAACGGGAGTGGGGATATCCCCCGGGGAATGGGGCGCCGCATTGCGTTTTTCCATTGACGGGGAAGGACCCGTGACGGTGGAGGTCAAACGGGGCGAAAAATGGAGGATCGCTTGCCGGAAAGTTGCAGAGCCTGGCAGGCATACCATGTGGGTCACCTATGGGGGTGACCCTGGATCCGAAGGAGAGCCACCCTCTGCGATCCGGGTATGCGTTGGCGGCCATGAGGGCTCTGTTCGGTGTAAGACCATCCCTCTTTTATGATAAAAACACAATTTATATGTATAAAAAGAATCCCATCCACTATATATAGTGGATGGGATTCTTTTGTTAAAAATTCAACAAAATGTGTTGTATTTCATATTGTGAGAGAGTATAATTTACGAAATCGACTTTTTATTGGTATTCTATTACCCTACAAAAGTGGAGCATAATGGGGTTATAAGAATAAAATTTTGAAGAATTGGAGGCAGTAAAATGGCAAATCGGGTGTACAATTTTGCGGCGGGCCCTGCGGCGATGCCCTTGCCCGTATTGGAACAGGCCGCGCGCGAACTGACGGATTGCGGCGGAACGGGAATGTCTGTAATGGAGATGAGCCATCGATCTCCGGCTTTTGAGGAGATCATTGCCAGCGCCGAAGCCGGCCTGCGCAGGTTGATGAAGATCCCCGACAACTACAAGGTGCTGTTCCTTCAGGGGGGCGCTACCTTGCAGTTTTCCATGGTGCCTTTGAACCTTTACCGGAACAGCTTTACGGCGGATTTTACCAATACCGGCTCTTGGACCAAAAAGGCCATCTCTGAGGCAAAGAAGGTAGGGAAGGTCAATATTGTGGCCTCCTCTGAGGATAAAAAATTCAACTACATTCCAGAACTGGACCGCAGCAAGCTGGATCCCAAAGCGGATTTTCTCTATATGGTAACCAACAATACCATCTATGGAACCAAATGGCCGGAAATTCCCGAGCCGCTGCCCGGGGTGCCTTTGGCGGCGGATGCCAGCTCCAACGTCCTCTCCCAGGAGATGGATGTGGAGAAGTTTGGGCTGATCTTCTTCGGTGCGCAGAAAAACGTTGGACCTTCCGGCCTTACCGTCGTCGTCGTGCGGGAGGATCTCATTGGCTTTGCGGGTCCCCAGGTACCGGTATACCTGGATTATAAGATTCAGGCGGACGCTGGATCCATGTATAACACCCCGCCCACCTTTGCCATCTATATGGCGGATCTGGTGTTTAAATGGATGGAGGAGCTGGGCGGTGTTCCCGCTATGGAGGAGCGAAACCTAGCAAAAGCGAAACTGCTCTATGATTTCATTGATAACAGCGAACTCTATACGGCTACCGTGCCCAATCCTCAGCATCGTTCCATCATGAACGTGACCTACGTCTTGAAGACCGAGGAGCTGACCAAGCAGTTTGTGGCGGACGCCGCCAAGCGAGGGCTTGTAAACCTCAAGGGACACCGCAGCGTAGGAGGCATCCGAGCGTCCATTTACAACGCGATGGATCTTGCGGGCGTGCAGGCATTGGTGGATTTCATGGCCGATTTCGAGCGGGAAAACAGGTAGGTGACGGGCATGAAAAAGCGAATTGGATTGCTCAACAATATCTCCAGCATCATCTATCAGGCGTTTCCTTCCGAGCGGTTTGAAGTGGGTAAGGATTTGGAGGATCCCCAGGGGATCATCGTCCGCAGTGCAAAATGCAATGACATGGAATTTGGCCCTTCTCTGTTGGCCATCGCCCGTGCAGGCGCTGGATACAACAACATCCCAGTGGAACGTTGCAGCGAAGCGGGTATTTGTGTCTTTAATACTCCCGGCGGCAATGCCAACGCCGTTAAGGAGCTGGTGCTTTCCAGCATGATCGCAGCCTATCGTCATGTGTATGATGCCATCGACTGGGTCCGGGCAAATAAGGACCAGGAGGGCTTGGCCGATTTGGTGGAACAGGGGAAAAAACAGTTTGTCGGCCCTGAGATTCTAGGAAAGAAGCTGGGACTTGTGGGCCTGGGCGCCGTAGGTACCTTGGTTGCCAACGATGCCTATTCCCTTGGATTGGATGTTTATGGGTTTGACCCCTTTATTTCGGTGGAGGCCGCTTGGAAGCTGCGGCAGAACATCCATCGGGCTGAGAGCATCGAGGCGGTGGTTTCCCAGTGCGATATCATCTCTGTCCACGCGCCTCTGACCAAGGACACCCGGGGCATTATCGGGGAGGAGGCCTTTGCGAAGATGAAGAAGGGTGCGCTCCTGCTGAACTTTGCCCGGGCCGAGCTGGTGGATACCGAGGCTTTGCGCAAAGCCCTCAGCGATGGGACGGTGAGCACCTATGTCACCGATTTTCCCAACGATGAGAACAAGGATCTGCCCAACACCATTTTTATCCCTCATTTGGCGGCGTCTACGCCTGAGAGTGAGGAAAACTGTGCCCGAATGGCGGCAAGCCAGCTGTATGATTATCTCGCCACCGGCAATATCCGCAATTCTGTGAACCTGCCCAACTGCTCCCTGGAGCCATATGAGGGTGGGCGGATCACCTTTGTGCATACCAACACGCCCAACATGGTGGGCCAGATCACCAGCATCATCGCCAAGGGTAACGTGAACATCGCCCATATGGTGAACCGGTCCCGGGGAGATTATGCCTACACCATGGTGGATGTGGATCAAATCATCTCCGATGAATCCGTCCGGGAGCTGGAGGCCATCCAAGGGGTCATTAAGGTGCGGGTTATCAAAAGCGCCTATTGATGAAAGCTGTAAAAAGAACCGCTGCGGCGGTTCTTTTTTTGTTAAAAGATTGGAATCGAGTTACCAATATGTTGAGATGATTATACAAATATTGGAATGGAGGAGTACCAATGAAAAGAGCTGCGTTGTTGTTGAGCTGTCTGCTGTGCTTGAGCCTGTTTGCAGGTTGCAGCGGGGAGACGGAAAAGGTAGGCCCTGCATCCGATCCTCTTGGATATCTTGAAAAAGGAATCCTCACCATGAGTGAGAGTGAGCTGCTAAAGCTTGAAGATGACTTTGAAAAAGAAGTGGAGGATGACGGAGGAATCTCCTATATAAGACAGTTTGAAAGCGGCGAGTACAGTGGAGTTTTTTCTGTTAGCTATGAACAGGGAAAGGTGAAAAGTCTTTTTTATACGATAGGATTTGAGGAGAATGAGGGGGGGAAGGCTGCATCGTATTTTAAAGATCTACTGGGAGATCTGCGAGAGCGGTATGGAAAGGAAGCTGGAGGATTCCGTTACGATGGAACGGATATGGAGTATTTTCAAATATCTGAGAAAGAGATCGATCGCTTGTGTCAGGATAAAACCACCTATCTGTACGCAATCGAGTGGCCTCATGGAACGTCTGGACAGTATGGCGAAGAGATGAGCCTGCTGCAGCTCCAATACATATCCAATGACAGCTATGCCCCTTATAGCGCAGTATTTGGATATTATATGCCCTAATTTATTGGCATAAAAGCAGAAAACAGCCCTGCAGATGCGGGGCTGTTTTCTATTAAACGTCTAACCGGACAACGCTACTGTGCTGTAGCGATCAGGTAGGAGATCCAGAAGCCTTCCGCGCCGTCAAATTCCCGGTTGGAGATCACCATGGTGGAAAACAACTCTCCATGGGCTCCCTGTGTGCCAAGAGGCCATTGTAGTACGATCTCCTGGGGGTCGGCGCTGTCACAAAAACGGAGAATCTCCTCTTCCATAGAACCGGTTATGGGAAGGTGTTCTCCAGAGGCGGGTACAAGAATGGACTCCGCAACGGCGCCATACCGCTTTTCACAATCGCTGATGAGTTCCTTGATCTTATCGGCGGCTTGCTCCTTCTGGTCAATGTCCACATGAATGGAGTAGAAGATCTTTTCGATCCGTCCCGATGCCACGTTCAAGGACACCTCGTACCGGATTTTTTCCCAATCCACCGATTTATAGTAGATGACCCCTTCGCCAGGCTCTCCTTCGTCACGAATCAGGTTTTCATCCAGAGCGGCGGCTTGGCCTTCCTCCATGCCCAGCACCCCTTGTTCGATATATCCGAACGGATCAGCACCGGCGGCCGGAGGAATCTTCTCCGACCCTCCGCCGCAGGCGGTTAGCATGCCCAAGCATATGAAACAACTCAGCAACAACGCAATCTTTTTCATGGGGCTCCCTCCAATGGAAATATTTATCATTATTATATACTTTGATGACCGTTGTCTTTTTGGCGGAAATGCTTGAAAATCCACCTGATTATTTGGAATTCTCAAATAAATCGGATGGATTTTCTGCGTTTACAGGCTGATTATAAAAGTATGCTTTTTAATCAATCAGCGGATTTTCCGAGCTTCTAAATAGCACCGCTTTTCATCGGCCTCCCCTAGGGAAAAGGTTTTCCGGGGAAGGGGGCCGTGCTGCCGCACATAGGGAAACAGATCCGATTTGGCGAGGGAGGGAAGTAGGAACCCCACTCCCTTTTGCGCCAACGCTCTGGTCTCAGCTTCTCCATGGATATAATCCACCCGATCCTGAGGAGAGGCGGAGAGATAGGAGGCGATGGCATCGTCCAAGATGGAAACAGCCAGTGCATCTCCGGGGTTTTCAATGGTAAGGGATCCTGCCCTGTTTCCAGCCTGATAGCCGATGGAAAGGCCGCTTTGAGGCGAGGTTCCGATTTGAAGCCGGTAACCGGCCTTCTGGATGTTTGCTGCGATGGCGGATAATGCGTCATCGGGCGTCTGTGTGAACACCACCCGGTGGATGGCCTCAAAGCCCAGGCCGGGATCGTGGAGGTTTACCAGTTCGCACATGGCGAACCGGGCGGGATGGTTTTGGCGCTCCGCCGGGGAAAGCTGGGATTTGATCCGCTCCCAATGGGCTTTGGCAGTGGCAAAGGAATGATTGCCGTCCCCCATGGCGAACAGCATGGGGTGCGCGTCCTGCTCCTGCGCGCTGAAAAGATCGGAAAGGCCATCGAGTACGCTTTTGGATTGGGCAAAGGGAATGTGATATCCCAGAATGCTTCCCATGCCGTAGTTTAGATTTCCCTCATAGGTTGGGGCATCTCCCTTCCGCTGTTCCCACAATGGGCCGATGACGGTGTCCAGCGGATCGTCAATCAGCACCATGATATGGGGCAGCTCCAGAGGAGCGTTTTCCCGTACCTTCAGCCGGGGCGGTATCCGGGATTCGATGGTGCCCTCGGTGCAGCGGATCAGAGGCTGTGCGCCGGGGGTGTAATCATACCGTTCCAGGTCCAGGCCCATCACCAGCCCTTGACGGCTTCGTCCATCCGCAAAGGTGCGGCGGAGGAGAACAAAGCCCTCCGGCTGCTCCACAAGTGTGCCATCCGCAAGATACGTTTCCATGGTCTGGGTGATGGCGGCAATGCGTTGGTTGCCGTCTGGATCCTCCAGATAGCATTCAGGGAAGATCAATCTGAGGGCACTAGGGGCCTCCGATACCGACGCCTCCACCCGCTGCCAGTAGGCCCGATCGCTGGTGTATTGGTCGCAGGCGATGACACACCATTGGGCAAGGGGAATGTCCTTTCGGGGAAGTAGCGCCTTTACAGGACTGACTCCCAGGCGCAGATATGCGTCCTTCATAGCGTTATGCCTCCTCTTTGGAAAGAACGTCTCCCACGATTTGGGCAGCAGCCCGCACATACCGGCTGCAATCCTTTTCTCCAGCACAGGGGGATGCTTTGGCCGCGGCCTTCAGTTCCCGGCAGGCAAGGGCGCCAAACCGGTCTTCAAAGGCGTCCAGCATCCGGCAGACCCGCGCCCGCACGGCGGCTTTGTCCTCTACGGGATAGCCGATTCCACCGCATAACACCATGCCAGAGGCCGCTCCGCAGAGCTCCTCCCGGCCGCCTATGCCGCCTCCAAAGCCAGAAGCAATCTGACAGGCGGTCGTCTCTTCCACCCCCAACAGATCGCTATACGCGGCGAACACCGCATTAGAACAGCTTTGTCCGCTTTCAAACAGTTCCACGGCCTTTTGTATCCGGTCCATATGATCGTCCTCCTTTGCTTTGCTGCATTATAGCATGGAATCACTAGAAGAAAAATAGAAATTCCACTTTACAAGGGTTTTGTCCCTATGGTATATTCGTATCCGTAGCATGGTAGGGAACGTTTTCTCTCAAATCTTGGTAGCATGGAAGGATGGTAGCAGTGCAATTTGCATTTCTAGCGGCATATGCTGTCGCGCTCGTTTTTGTATCGGTAATTTCCTTTAAACGAACCAAAACACTGGATGATTTTCAATTGGCCGGGCGCAATGTGGGCCCCTGGCTTTCTGCGTTTGCCTATGGAACCACCTATTTTTCTGCGGTAATCTTTATCGGCTATGCCGGAAAGCTGGGATGGAGCTTTGGCATGGCCACCGTGTGGATTGGCATTGGCAACGCCGTCATCGGCAGCTATCTAGCCTGGAAGGTGCTGGGCAACCGCACCCGCGCTTACACCCGGCGGCTGGGGGTTTCCACCATGCCGGAGTTCTTTATGGCGCGGTATAACAGCCGCGGGCTAAAAATTCTGTCGGCTGTGGTGATCTTCGTCTTTCTGACGCCCTATTGCGCATCGGTATACCAGGGCCTGGCCTACCTGTTTGAGTCCACCTTGGGGATTCCCTTTGTGTGGTGCATGGTGGGCATGGCGGTACTGACCGCCCTCTATCTGGTGCTGGGCGGCTACATGGCCAACGTGATGAGCAATTTTGTCCAAGGCATCTGTATGGTGCTGGGCGTGGGACTGATGATGTTTTGCCTATTCCGCCATATGGGAGGCGTGCCCTCTGCGGTGGAAGCGCTTCATACCATCGATCCCAATGGCACCACCCTTTTGGGCGCCAATCCTTTGGATCTCCTCTGGCTGGTGTTGATGACCAGTTTCGGGGTATGGGGCCTGCCGCAGATGGTGCAAAAGTTCTATGCCATTAAGGATCGAAAAGCGGTGAAGACAGGAACTACGGTATCCACCCTTTTCGCCCTCTTGATTGGAGGATGCGCATATCTGGCCGGCGCCTTTGGGAAGGTAATTCTCAACAACCAGATTCCTGTGGATCCCGCTACCGGCTCCGCCAACTTCGATATGGTGGTGCCGCAGATGCTCCAGCAATCCATGCCAACCCTGGTGATGTCCTTCATCGTGGTGCTGGTATTGGCGGCGTCCATGTCCACTCTGGGATCGCTGGTCATGGTATCCTCCTCGGCCATCGCTGTGGACATGGTCAAAGGGGTATTCCGGCCCAAGATGTCGGATGACCGAGCCAAGCTTTTGATGCGGATCCTGTGCGTGGTTTTCATCGGCCTATCCCTGGCCATCGCCCTGGGGAAGGTGACTTCTATCGTGGAAATGATGTCCTTTTCTTGGGGGACGGTTTCGGGCTTCTGCCTTGGGCCATATCTTATGGGTATCGTGGGCCGGCGGGGCACCAAGGCCGGCGCCTGGGCGGGAGCAATTGCCAGCCTTGCGGTATCCCTGGTGCTGGCCTTATGGCTGGGCAGCGCCAAGGCTCCGATGACGGCTTGCATCTCCATGGCGGTATCGGTTGTGGTGACGCTGGGAGTCAGCCTATTGACCAAACACGATGGAGGAGAAATACTGCCCCTATCCCAGGAGGAGAGCCTGGCGGAGGAAGCGGCTGCATAAAAAAATCTTTGGATATGGGAAAGGCCTGGAAGTGGCGCACTGCCTCTTCCAGGCCTTTTTGCAGAAATTCCGGCAAAAACGCGCTTTTGCTGGGAAACCGTTTGAAATCCTGGCTGGCAGAAGGTATGATAGGAGCATGGAAAACGGGCGGATGCGCCCTGAAGGAGACCTTGTTATGATGGATTTTGTGGCCCTGGATTTTGAAACTGCCACTGCCTCCGTCCATTGGGCGGCCTGTTCGGTGGGGCTGGTGGATGTGCGGGAGGGCAGGATTTGGGATGAATACTATACCCTTATCAATCCGGGCTGTGCCTTTGACTATCGCTGTGTGCGGATCCACGGCATCCAGGAGGAGGATGTGGCCGGTGCCATGGATCTCCACGGGGCCATGGCCCTGTTGCGGGAGCGGCTGGACGGCCGGGTGGTGGTGGCGCATAACGCGGCTTTTGACACCGGAGTAATGAAGTCTGCTATGGAGCGGGAAGGGGTAGAGCCCCCGGACGTCCGGGTACTGTGTACCGTGGCGGCGGCACGGCGGGCTTTACCGGGGCTGTCCAGCTACAGTCTTTCCAAGATGATGGATTTATTGGGGGAATTCCGTGCGCACAACGCCCTGGATGATGCGCGCGCCTGCGCCAACCTTCTATTGCGGTGTGCTAAAGCGTGCGGAGCCAGATCGGTGGAGGAATTGTCGGAGACCCTTGGATTGATTCCCGGTCACTTCAACGCGCAAGAATACTATCACTGTAAGACCCGGCCGGTGAGGAAAAGGCGAACCGTCCCGTCTGCGGCCAGGAGGGAAGCAAAGGCCCTGCAATAGGGAACGGGGGACAAACGGAGGCGGATCTTACGGTTCCTTATTTCAATGAAAATCTGGGGGTCGATTCCGGCCCTTTTGCCTGGGCCCTCCCTTGACAAAGGGGGGGCCTTGGTATAAAATCCTAAAAACAGCAGAGAATAACCCAAAGCGTTGACGGAGAGAGGAACCTGAGATGCCCGCAAAGGGATTGCACGCCATGGACTGGGAGCGTGCATCGGAAGCAGCAGGGGAAAAACACTCCCGAGCGGCGTTGCAAACGGCGGATTTTCGCCCAGTAGTTTCGCCCGTAGGATGTACGTTACACATGAAAGCGGCCGCGTGAGCGGCAAATTTGGGTGGTACCGCGTGAGAAGTTTTTCCCGTCCCGGAAATATCTTTCTCCCCGGTGCTTTTTTATTGGAATCAGCCGGGCGTCAGCCAGAAGATCGAGAGGAGTGCGGCAGCATGGAAACCGTTGTGAAAGGGACCCTAGGATCCCTGAGCCCATCCATTACAGAGATATTGCGCCATAAAGGTGAAACCGTTACCGTTCGGGGAATGGTTCATTCTATTCGAGAATTGGGGGATGTGAATTTTCTGATCCTTCGGCTCCATGACGGGGTTCTTCAGTGCGTTGTCCAGAAGGAGCGGCTGCCTGAAAACATTGCTGAGGAATGTGCGGTGGCCGTTACCGGAGAGCTGATAGCGGAGGAACGGGCCCAGCATGGAGCGGAAATTCACGCTGAAACCGTCCAGGTGTTGTCCCATCCAAAGGAGCCCATGCCTCTGGTGACCAATAAGCGGCGGATGAACACCTCCTTAGAAGCCCTATTGAACTACCGCCCCGTTTCCCTGCGGAATCAGGGGCAGCGCGCCATCTTTAAGATCCAGGAAGGCATTGTGCGGGGGATCCGGGAGTTTTTCTATGAGAACGAATTTACCGAGATCCACAGCCCTAAGATCGTAGCGGCGGGGGCTGAAGGGGGGGCCAATATCTTCCAGCTGGATTACTTTGGGAAAAAGGCGTTTTTAGCCCAAAGCCCCCAGTTTTATAAACAGACCATGGTGGGGGTATATGAACGGGTGTTTGAGATTGGTCCGGTGTTCCGGGCGGAGAAGCACAGCACCTCCCGACATCTCAATGAATACACCAGCGTTGATTTTGAGATGGGCTTTTTAAACTCCTTCTACGATATTATGGATGCCGAGACCGCTATGCTGCGGTCGGCCTTTCAGACGCTGACGGATCTCTATGGGGAGTATGTGGAGCAGTTGAAGGTCGAAATTCCTCGGGTGGACGCCATCCCCTTTGTACGATTCGATGAAGCCAAGCGGTTGGTGGCTGAGAAATACGGGCATCCCACCCGTTCCCGGTTTGATCTGGAGCCCGAGGAGGAGGTTCTCATTGGGCGGTATTTTAAGGAGGAGATGGGCAGCGATTTTGTGTTTGTTACCCACTATCCCACCCGGAAGCGGCCTTTCTATGCTATGGATGACCCGGAGGATCCCTCCCTTACGCTGAGTTTTGACCTGTTGTTCCGGGGAGTGGAGATCACCACCGGAGGTCAGAGGATTCACGATTACGATATGCAGGTGGACAAAATGCACCGTCTGGGCATGGATCCGGAGGAGTTTACCTCCTTTTTGATGATCCATAAGCACGGCATGCCTCCCCATGGAGGGTTAGGCGCGGGGCTGGAGCGCATCTGTGCTCGTCTGCTGAATCTGCCCAATGTACGGTATTGCACCATGTTCCCGCGGGATCTATCCCGGCTGGAACCCTAAGGAGGAGAATACGGGATGTCGGTAACCATAGATGATGCGCTCATCGACTACGTGGCCGAACTGAGCCGGCTTAAACTCATCGGTGAGGAGCGAGAGGCCGCGAAACGGGATCTTAGCAACGTATTGGCCCAAGTGGAGGTACTGGGTGAGGTGGATGTGGATGGAGTGGAACCCATCACCCATCCCCAGCCCATCGTCAACGCCATGCGCTCCGATACGGTGCGGGAGAGCTATCCACGGGAGCGGATCTTGGAGAATGCGCCGGACGCCGCCCAGGACAGCTTCCGGGTACCCCGGACAGTGGAATAGGGGAGGAAACCCATGGATATTTTGGAGTATAGCGCCCTTGATTTGGGACAGAGGATACGGGCGGGGGAGATTTCCCCTGTGGAAGCGGCCCGTGCGGCGGTGGACGCCGCAAAACGGGATGAACATAACGCCTATATTTTCGTGGATGAGGTAGGTGCGCTCCGTCAGGCGGAAGCGGTACAGGAGGCCCTGGGCCGGGGGGAGGAGCTGTCCCCATTGGCTGGGGTACCCATCGCCGTAAAGGACAATATCGCCATGGAGAACCGGCGGCTTACCTGCGGCAGCCGAATGCTGGAGAATTTTGTTTCCCCCTATGACGCTACCGTGGTGGAAAAGCTGCGGGCGGCAGGGGTGGTGGTCATCGGTAAAACCAACCTGGATGAGTTTGCCATGGGCAGCACCAACGAGACCAGCTATTTTGGCCCAGTGAAAAACCCTTGGGACAAGAAACGGGTGCCAGGGGGAAGCTCCGGCGGTTCTGCTGCGGCAGTGGCGGCCCGGTCGGCTTTTGCCGCGCTTGGCTCCGATACCGGCGGCTCCATCCGCCAACCTTGCGCTTTTTGTGGCACCACCGGCTTAAAGCCAACCTATGGGGCGGTGTCCCGGTATGGCTTGGTAGCCCACGCCAGTTCTCTGGATCAAATCGGCCCCATTGCTCGGAATGCCCGGGATGCTGGCGCTTTATTTGGCGTGATCGCCGGCAAGGACAGCCGGGATGGCACCAGCATGGGAGTGGACTTTTCCGTACCGGTGGATGGAAATATCCGCGGCAAGCGCATCGGCATACCGGTGTCCTATTTTGATAAAGGCTTGGAACCCCATGTGAAGGAAGCCGTATTAAATGCGGCGGAGACTTTCCGAGAGTTGGGAGCCACGCTTGTAGATCTGGATATGCGCACGGTGGATTACGCCATTCCCGCCTATTACATCGTGTCCGCCGCCGAGGCCAGCAGCAACCTCTCCCGATTTGACGGGGTTAAATATGGTTACCGGGCTCGAGAATACCAGGATCTTTATGACCTCTACGTCAGCTCTCGGACGGAGGGCTTTGGCGCCGAGGTGAAGCGGCGGATCATGCTGGGAAGTTTTGTACTGAGTTCCGGCTATTACGACGCCTATTACAAGAGGGCCATGCAGGTTCGCGCGGTAATCAAGCGGGAGTTTGACGACGCTCTCCAAAAGTGTGACATGATCCTGTCGCCCACCAGCCCCATCACTGCGCCGCTGATGAATCAGAAGCAGGAGGATCCTTTGAAGATCCGTATGATGGACATTTACACCGTGTCCATCAACCTGTGCGGCCTGCCCGGCCTGGCCTTGCCCTGCGGTTTTGACGATCTGAACCTGCCCATTGGAATGCAGCTCATCGGGCCCGCTTTTTCCGATCGGATGCTTCTGGGGGTAGGGGAAAGCTATCAGGCCGTCACGGACTTCCATACCCGGTTTCCCAGAGAGGAGGCGTAAGCCATGCAGTATGAAACCGTCATTGGGCTGGAAACCCATGTAGAGCTTTCCACCAAGAGCAAAATCTTCTGCGGATGTAGCACTGCCTTCGGCGGGGAGCCCAACACCCAGTGCTGCCCCATCTGTACCGGTATGCCGGGGGTGCTTCCCGTTCTCAACGAAAAGGTGGTGGAGTACACCGTTAAGGCGGGCATGGCTCTTAATTGCGAGATCAGCCGGTATAACCGGTTTGACCGGAAGAATTATTTCTATCCCGATTTGCCCAAGGCCTATCAGATCAGCCAGCTCTATCTGCCCATCTGCCAGGATGGCAGTTTGGAGATCGGCGGCGGAAAGTCCATCGGTATCCGGGAGATCCATATGGAGGAGGACGCGGGCAAGCTGGTCCACGATGCCTTTTCCGATGCTTCTTTGGCCGATTACAACCGTTGCGGCGTGCCCCTCATTGAGATCGTCACCCAGCCGGATTTCCGGAGCGGGGAAGAGGTCATCGAATATCTAACCCGGCTGAAGTCCATTCTGGAATATTTGGGAGTTTCGGACTGCAAGATGCAGGAGGGCTCCATGCGGGCGGACGTCAACCTTTCGATACGGCCAGTGGGACAGGAGGCCTATGGCGTCCGCACCGAGATGAAAAACATGAACTCCTTTAAGGCCATCGCCCGGGCTATCGAGTACGAGGCAAAACGGCAGATCGAGCTTTTGGAGTCCGGCAAGCAGGTGGTTCAGGAGACCCGGCGCTGGGACGAGAACAAGGACGCCAGCTTCGCCATGCGGAGCAAGGAGAACGCCCAGGATTACCGTTATTTCCCCGAGCCGGACATCCCGCCCCTGGAGTTGTCCGAGGCATATCTTGCGGACATCCGAGAGAGCTTGCCGGAGCTGCCGGCAGCCAAAAAGGCCCGGTATCGGTCGGAATACGGCTTGCCGGAATACGATACCGATATCATTACCGGTACTGCTGCTTTAGCCCGGCTGTTCGAGGGAACGGTGGCGCTGTGCGGTAAGCCAAAGGAGGTCTCCAACTGGATTATGGGAGATCTGCTGCGGCTTGTTAAAAACGCGGACATGGACGCTTCCGATGTGGAACTGGAGCCCCAAAAGCTGGCGGACGTCATCGGGCTCCTGGCGGACGGCAAGGTCAACCGGTCCGCGGCCCGGGAGGCCTTTGAGGCGGCCTTCCAGACGGGAGCCGACCCCAAACGCTATGTGGAGGAAAATGGTCTTTTGATCGTTACCGATACCGGTGCTTTGGAGACTGCGGTGGAGGAGGTTCTGGCGGAGAATCAGAAGATTGTCCAGGATTATCTCGGCGGGAAGGAAAAAGCCTTTGGCGCTCTTGTGGGCAACTGTATGAAGAAGCTCCGGGGCAAGGCGGATCCTGCCGCAGTGAACCGTCTGCTGCACGAGAAACTGGGAAAATAGCGTAAATGCCAAGAGAAGCCGCTGGGATGCCAGCGGCTTCTCTGTTGACGGGAGTTTTAGAAACGGGTATATATAGTAGGAGGAAATGAATTGGATGGGAGACGGGTATGGGAAAGAAGATACTGGTTTTGACGGGAAGTCCCCGGGTAGGCGGCAACAGCGACCTTCTGGCGGCGGCATTTGTTGAGGGGGCCAAGGAGGCAGGGCATGCGGTGCATGTGTTTGCCGCAGGCCGTGCGAACATCGGCGGATGCAGGGCTTGCAACGCCTGCTTTAGCCAGAACAGGCCCTGTGTGTTTGAGGATGACTTCAGCCGGTTGGATTCCTACCTGCGTGAGGCGGAGGTCATCGTTTTGGCTTCTCCTCTGTATTGGTATGATTTTACCGCTCAATTAAAAGCAGTCATTGATCGGCTCAGCGCCTATACCGGACGCGGAATTCTTCAAATTAAGGAATCAGCGCTTTTGCTATGCGGCGCCGTTGAGGAGCGGGAAAAATTTGCTGGGGCGATAGAGGTATATCGATTGATTACCCAGGGCAGTCTGAACTGGACTGACCGGGGCATCGTACTAGCCCCCGGCTGCGGGGACAAGGGCGCCATTTTGGGACATCCGGCGCTGGAGGAAGCCCGAGCTCTGGGAAAATCCATCTAACGGGCAGAATGGGCTGCTTAACCAAAACTCTGTCTTCGGATTTTACATGCGTAAAGAGATCAAGAAAAAGCCGCTGGTTACAGCGGCTTTTTTGCGATATTTACCAGGGGGATCGCCTGGCTTTTGAGGTATTCTACCGTATTCCTGGTTTCACCCACCTCTCCGCTGAGATAACAGATGCACCAGTCGCTGTGTTCCGCCAGATATTGCATCCGCTCCTCGGTATGGCCGGCGCCATTCTGTCGAAGCAGAAAGATGACGCCATCGGCGTGTTCCCGTATCAGCCGATAGTTGGCAATGCTGCTGTCCCGCCAATGCCGTATCTGGTTTTCCTGGGGAAGGATCAGAATCAAACGAATGTGAGGAAACGCCCGTTTTAAGCGCAAAACCGTTCCCGCGGCCATGATGTCGAACCCCAGCGTGCCGCTCGTTAGGAAGGTGGTAACGCCGAGTTCAATTAAAGTACAGATTGCCCATTCTAGTTTTTTGCGAATTCCTCTGCGTTTCTCCTTGGGAATGAGGCGATGCCCCACAAAGCAACAGGTCTGTTCGTCCACTGCAAACACCTCTGGATAGTGATATATCACTATATTAGCACAAGGGACGCTTTAGTGAAATATCACTAATATTCCACTTGTATATGGCATATCCTACGAATATGACAATGGAGGAATGCCAATGAACACCCAGCAAGCCGTTGCGAGGCGAATCGTTCAGCTTTGTGAGGAGAAAGGATTTACACCAAATCGAATCGCGATATATTCGGCGGTGCCTCAGAGCACCGTCAAAAGCATTTTAAATGGAGAAAGCCGGAATCCGGGGATTGTGAATATCAAAAAACTTTGCGATGGTTTTGGCATCACCCTGGGAGAGTTCTTTTCCACGCCGGAGTTTGATCATCTGGAACAGGAGATTCGATAGACGCAGATAGAACCGGCCGGATAATCTTGGCACAGGAAGAATAAGATTGAGCATATTCTAAAAAGCCGCGGCAACCGCCGCGGCTTTCTGTATCGCTTATTTGAAGTAATTGACTCCATTTTGGAACATCTGGTAGGTTCGGTTGCCGGGAACGTTTTTACAGGAGCCGCCCAGCAGCCGCTCGGCATGGCCCATACGGCCCATGACATGGCCGTCGGGACTGCACAACCCCTCCACGGCGCAGAAGGAACCGTTGGGATTGTGGGCGATGTCCATGGTGGGCTGTCCGGCCTCATCCACATACTGATAGGACACTTGGCCGCTTTGGAACAGCCGGCGGATATCCGCCTCGGTGGCTGCCAGACGGCCTTCGCCATGGCTGAGGGGCACCGATTGCACTTCCCCCGGCGTAAAAGAGGCCATCCAAGGGGATAGGGTGGAGGTGACCCGAACCCGCGCCATCCGGGAGACATGCCGTCCAATGGTATTGAAGGTGAGGGTGGGGTCCTCCTCTCCCGTCTCCCGAATTTCACCATAGGGGATCAGCCCGGTTTTGATGAGGGCTTGGAAGCCGTTGCATACCCCCAGGATCAGCCCATCCCGGGAGAGCAGTTCCATCACAGCGTCCCGAACGACGGGGTTCCGAAGGGTGGTGGCGATGAATTTGCCGGAGCCGTCGGGCTCATCACCCCCCGAGAAACCGCCGGGCAGCATGAGGATCTGGGATTGATCCAAAGCGGCCTTCAGCTCCTGAATGCTGCTGAGGATGCCCTGGCTTGTAAGGTTGTTCATAACGACAATTTGAGGTATGGCACCCGCCTCTTGGAACACCCGAGCGGAGTCCACCTCGCAGTTGGTGCCGGGGAAGGCGGGGATTACCACCCGGGGCGCGGCAAATTTCCGTTTACTGACAGCGGGTTTGCCGCGATATAGTTCTCCAGACATAAAGAGGGGAGCAGCGGGGGTCTTGGTGGGGAATACCGGCTCCAGAGTACCCCGGTAGGCCGCTTCCACCTGGGTTAGAGGGATGGAGACCCCGTTGAGCTGAATCTCCGCTTCCAAGATGGTGATGCCCAATGGAATGTAGGAGAAGGGGATCTCGCAGCCATCCGCCACTTCAAGGATTAGATCGCCGGAGGCAGGAGCGTATAGTTCTCCGGGGGATAGCAGCGCATCGGCGGAAAAGCCGACGCCATTGCCCAGGGCCATACGGCCGATGGCGGCAGCGGCGCCGCCCTCCCGTACCACCGAGGCCGCCAGAACCTGTCCTTTTTCCGCCAGGCTGTGAACGCCCCGGTACAGGTCTTTCAGCTCTTCCCACTGAGGAATGTTGTAGTCATCCACCGGAACAGCCGCCCGAATGACCCGGTGTCCTGCTTCCTTGAAGCTGGCGCTGACGGTACCGGACGCAGTGGTGGTGGCGATGGCAAAGGAGACCAGGCTGGGGGGGACGTCCAGGTCTTCAAAGGAGCCGGACATACTGTCTTTGCCTCCGATGGCGGGAACCCCCAATCCCATCTGGGCCGTAAGCGCACCTAAAAGGGCTCCTGCGGGCTTGCCCCAGCGGAGGGGATCCTGGCGCAGACGCTCAAAATACTCCTGGAGGCTCAACCGAGCGGTGAGGGCGTCTGCTCCTACGGCGCAGAGCTTGCTCATGGATTCTACCACGGCGTAAAGCGCGCCATAGAAGGGGGATTGCTTTACATGGGCTGGGAGGAATCCATAGGCCATAGCGGTGGCGGTATCCGTTTCTCCAGCAAGAATGGGGAGCTTAGCCACCATGGCTTCCTCGGGAGTAAGCTGAGTTTTGCCGCCGAAGGGCATCAGCACCGTGCCCGCTCCAATGGTGGAATCAAACCGCTCCACCAGGCCGTGTTGGCCGCAGACCTCCAGTCGGGCCATGTTTTGCAGGAAGGCCTCCTGACGGGACCGCCCAGCTAGGACGGCGGGAATGGCCTTCCGGTAATCGTCGGCTAGGTCGGGAGCGGTGATGGTGGCCTTGGCCGACTGGGTTACGCCGTTGGTGTCCAGGAACGCCCGAGACAGGCGCACAATGGTTTCTCCACGCCAAACCATGGTAAGATAGCCATCCTCCTCCACCCGGGCGACCACAGCGGCCTCCAGATTTTCCCGTTCCGCGGCGGCCATAAAGGCGGGAGCGTTGGTCTCCGCTACCACTACGGCCATCCGCTCCTGGGATTCGGAGATGGCGAGCTCGGTGCCGTCCAAACCATCGTATTTCTTTTTTACCTGATCCAAGTCGATGTGAAGGCTGGGGGCCAGCTCGCCGATGGCTACCGATACCCCACCCGCGCCAAAATCGTTACAGCGTTTGATCATGGAGCTGACAGCTCCATCCCGGAACAGGCGCTGCAGTTTCCGCTCGGTTGGGGGGTTGCCCTTTTGTACCTCGGCGCCGCAGGTCTCGATGCTGTTTTCGGTATGCTCCTTGCTGCTGCCGGTGGCGCCGCCAATGCCGTCCCGGCCGGTGCGGCCGCCCAGCAGGATGATGACGTCACCCTTTTCCGGGGTTTCTCGAATCACGTTTTCCGCGGGGCAGGCTCCCACCACGGCCCCTACCTCAAAGCGCTTGGCTACGTAGTCGGGATGATATAGCTCCGTTACCTGGCCGGTAGCGATACCGATCTGGTTGCCGTAGCTGGAGTAGCCCTGTGCGGCCTTGGTGGTGATCTGCCGCTGGGGCAGCTTGCCGGCAAGGGTGTTTTCAAAGGGGGTTAGGGGATCGGCGCTGCCGGTGACCCGCATAGCCTGGTAGACATAGGCCCGACCGGAGAGGGGGTCCCGGATGGCTCCGCCCAGACAGGTGGCGGCGCCGCCGAAGGGTTCGATCTCGGTGGGGTGGTTGTGGGTCTCATTTTTAAACTGAACCAGCCAGGGTTCTTCCCGTCCGTTCACCACAGCGGTAATCCGGATGGAGCAGGCGTTGATCTCCTCGGATTCATCCAAATCCTGGAGGCCGCCGGCTTGTCTGATGGCCTTGGCGCCAATGGTGGCCATATCCATGAGGCAGATATCCTTTTCCCGATCTCCATAGACCTTTTTCCTAAGAGAAAGATATTGCTTTAGGGCGGACTCTACCGCCTCCTTGGCGGTGCCTCCTGTGACGGTAAGATCATCCAGCCGGGTTAAAAAGGTGGTGTGGCGGCAATGATCCGACCAATAGGTGTCAATGACTCTGATTTCGGTGATGGTAGGATCCCGATGTTCCTGGTCCCGGAAATACGCCTGGCAAAAGCATAGATCGGCGAGGCTCATGGCCAGTCCCAGGGATTGGTGCAGGGCGAAAAGCGCCGTTTCATCCATGGCGGTGAATCCATCCAATACCGCAACGGACTGGGGTGCTTCGGTGACGAGGGCCAGGGAATTGGGCTTGTCCATGGAGGCGAGACGGCTTTCCACCGGGTTGACACAGTAGCGCTGCACCGCTTCCAGCTCCTCCGGGGTGATCTCCCCCAAAAGGGCGTATACCCGGGCGCTACGGACGGTGGGCATTTCTCCCGCGGTTAAAAGCTGTACGCACTGGGCGGCGGAGTCCGCCCGCTGATCGAACTGCCCGGGCAGATATTCTACGCAAAAAACGGTAGCGCCCTCCATGGCGGGAAGCGCTTCGTCATAGACATAATCGGCATTGGGCTCCGAAAAGATGGTCCCCTTGGCTTTGGTGAATTCCTCCTGGCTGAGCCCTTCCACATCATAGCGGTTAAAGAGCCGCAGCCCCGTGAGATGGGGCAGAGACAGATATTTTAAAAGATCGGCCAAAAGACCCTGGGCTTCTATATCGAATCCAGGACGCTTTTCCACATATACCCGGTTGACCATGGGGATACCTCCGTCGGATGGATTTTTGCTCATTATACCATACATATTCCCAGGAAGGCAGGGCCTAAAAAAATGGTTGCCAAACCGGTAGTAAAGTTGATAGAATGCTATCCATATATAATAAGGATAGAAAAACCCCATTTTTTCATTGCGAAAATGGCCCGCTTGCCTTATCCTAAACGGGTAAAGCTGCCATCAATCAACAGCGGGAATGCCCGCAGAAGGAGGAACCAACTTGGCCAAACGAACCAAAGAGGAGATTATGGAGCTGGTAAAAACCCAAAATGTACGGTTTATCCGCCTCCAATTCACCGATATCCTTGGCACGCTTAAGAATGTTGCCATCACGCCGGCCCAGCTGGAAAAGGCCCTCAACAACGAAATGATGTTCGACGGCTCCTCCATCGAGGGATTTGTCCGCATCGATGAGTCCGATATGTACCTTTGGCCGGATCTGGATACCTATTGCCTCTTGCCCTGGCCCAGCAGCGATGGCAACGTGGCCCGGATGATCTGCGATGTGTATACCACCAAGCGGGAACCCTTTATGGGCTGTCCTCGGAATGTGCTGAAAAAGGTCATCCAGGAGGCCGCCGATATGGGCTATACCTTTAACGTGGGCCCGGAGTGCGAGTTTTTCCTTTTCAATCTGGATGAGGATGGCAAACCCACCATGGTGACCAACGATCAGGCCGCCTACTTTGATCTGGCTCCTATCGATAAGGGGGAAACCCTTCGTCAGGATATCTGCATCACCCTGGAACGCATGGGTTTTGAGATCGAGGCCAGCCATCACGAGAATGCCAAGGGTCAGCACGAGATTGACTTCAAGTACGATGAGGCGGTTGCCGCAGCCGATAATATCCTCACCTTCAAGCTGGTGGTTAAGACGGTGGCCCTCCGCAATGGGATGCACGCCACCTTTATGCCCAAGCCGGTGTTTGGAGCGGCGGGCAACGGCATGCACCTCAATATGTCCTTGAGCCGGGATGGGAAGAACGTGTTCTATGATCCCAACGATCCGCTGAACCTGTCCCAGACCGCCTATCAGTTTATGGCGGGGCTTATGGCCCATGCTAAGGGCATGGCGCTGGTGACCAACCCTCTGATCAACAGCTACAAGCGGTTGGTGCCCGGCTATGAGGCGCCCATGTACATCGCCTGGTCCGCCCGGAATCGGAGCCCTCTCATTCGGGTTCCTGACAGCAAAGGAGCCAGTACCCGGTGCGAGCTTCGGAATCCCGATCCCTCCGCCAACCCCTATCTGGCTCTGGCCCTGGCTTTGGCCGCTGGCCTGGATGGCATTAAGCGTGGATTGACCCCGCCTCCGCCCGTGGGCTCCAACATCTATGAGATGCCCCGCAACGAGCTTTTGGAAAAGCACATCGATGTGCTGCCCGGTAGCCTGGACGAGGCCATCCTCTGCTTCCAGGCGGATCCCCTCATCCGGGAGACCCTTGGAGAGCATGTCTACGACCGGTACCTGTTTGCCAAAAAGATGGAGTGGGAGGATTATCGTACCCAGGTTCATCAGTGGGAATTGGACCACTATCTTATCACCCATTGACCCAAAGGAGGAGCGCGGCTCCTCCTTTCTGGTTTTGGGCTGTGGCTTTCGAAAAAAAGCCCTATAAATTGCAGGAAATCTATTGATATGCTGCAATTCCAAGGGTATAATGGGAGCGAAAATGGATAATTTGCAATTTTTCCTGCAAATTATGGAAATGGGGCAAAGGAATGCGATTTGCCAAGATGCACGGCTTGGGAAATGATTTTATTATGATCCAGGGGGAGTGGGATGATCCCCGGTATGGGGCGCTGGCGGTTCCCCTTTGCGACCGGTTTACCGGCATCGGCGCCGATGGGATCATCGTCTATGGCCTTGGCCGAGAGGCGGATCTCTATATGCGGATCTATAACAGCGACGGTAGCGAGGCCAAGATGTGCGGCAACGCAACCCGGTGTCTGGGTAAGCTGGCCTACGAAAGCGGCCTTGTAAAAAAGGAGATCATTACCGTGGACACCCAGGGGGGAAGGAAAGTTCTAGAACTTCGGGTGAAGGATGGCGTTGTGTACTCCGTTCGGGTCAATATGGGGGTACCGATTTTAGAATGCGCACGCATTCCCGCTCTCTGCGATGCGCCTCGGTTTGTGGACATGCCCTATACCGCCTCGGGAATGGGGGTGCGGGGCACCCTTGTGAATATGGGAAATCCCCACAGCGTCGTCTTTTTGGAGGACATCGCTGCCCTGGATCTTGGGGCCATCGGGCCGGGGTTTGAGCGGCATCCCATGTTCCCCGATCGGATCAACACGGAGTTTGTGCAGGTGGAGCCGGATGGCAGCCTTACGATGCGGGTGTATGAGCGGGGCGCAGGGGAGACCATGGCCTGCGGCACCGGGGCCTGTGCTGTTATGGTGGCGGCCCGGTTGCTCCAAAAGGTGGGAAATACCGCCCGAATCCATTTGACGAAGGGCGATTTACTTCTTTCCTGGGCCGGGGAAGGGGAACCCGTCTATATGGAAGGTCCTGCCGCTTGGGTCTATGATGGAATTTTGCGGGAGGAATCCCGGTAAACATTGACGATTCCCCGTATGCCGGGGTAAAATATATTTTTCAAATGTCCTATCAATACCATGGAGAACGGAACCGCTTCCGACGGGGCAGCGCCCCGGGCGACGATGAGGAGGAACGCAAGATGAACTATTGTCAGCAACAGGTCGGTCTCAGAGAAAAGTGCGGCGTATATGGCGTCTATAATACCGGGGATATCTCCATGGGCTCAGCGGCCTATTTGGCCCTGTTTTCCATGCAGCATCGGGGTCAAGATGGCGCTGGCATCGCCTCTACCGACGGGAAAACCGTCCGCTATCACAAGGACTTAGGTTTGGTGGGGGATGTGTTTGACGCGCAGACCTTGAAGATGTTCGATAAGCAGAAGATTGCCGTGGGCCATGTGCGGTACGCTACCAGCGCCGACGCCCATGCGGTGCTCTCGGTGCAGCCCATTGTGATGCACAGTAAGGATGGATTCCTGGCCATCTGCCATAACGGCCATATCGTCAACGGCCCGGCTTTAAGCGCTAGTCTTCGGGATAAGGGTGTGCTGCTGCAATCCGATGTGGACAGCGAGATTCTGCTGCATCTCATCGCCCGGCGCATGGAGGTGGGCCTGGAACAGGCCATCATAGGGATGATGCAAGTGGTATATGGCAGCTATGCCCTGACCATCATGAACCGGGAGAAGTTGGTGGGCGTCCGGGATCCCTGGGGCATCCGGCCCCTATGCATCGGGAAGGTGGGCAACAGCTATATGCTGGCCTCTGAGTCCTGTACCTTCGATGCTCTGGGCGGCGTCTTCATTCGGGACGTGGCGCCCGGTGAGATCGTCACCATCGATGAAAGCGGCCTGCATTCCGTCCAGGGCAAGGTGGTGGCCGAGCATATGTGCGTCTTTGAATACGTCTATTTTGCCCGGGCTGACAGCACCATGTGCGGAGCCGGGGTATATGGGGCCCGGTACCGGGCAGGCCAGCTATTGGCCAAAAATCATCCGGTGGAGGCTGATATGGTAGCCGGTGTACCGGAATCCGCTCTGCCCTCTGCCATTGGCTACGCCGACGCCAGTGGGATTCCCTATGGCCAGGCCCTGTTGAAGAACCCCTATGTGGGCAGAACCTTCATCCAGCCCAGCCAGATCGTCCGGGAGAACACCGTGCGGCTGAAATTGACCCCTCTTGCGGAGCAGGTTCGGGGCAAACGCATCGTGCTGGTAGATGATTCCATCGTCCGGGGCACCACCACCATCAAATTGGTGGAGACGCTGCGCCAGGCGGGAGCCAAGGAGGTCCACATGAGGATTAGTTCCCCGCCGGTGAAATATCCCTGCCATTTCGGTATCAACACTCCAAACGCGGGGCAGCTCATCGGCAGCAAGCTGAAGGTTGAGGGCGTCAGAAAGCTTTTGGGTGCCGATTCCTTGGAGTACCTGGATCTGGATATGCTAACCAGCTCGGTATATGATGAGAACGGCAATGGCCCTAAGGGATTCTGTACCGCCTGTTTTGACGGCAATTATCCCATGGATCTTAAAAAGTGTAAACGCAAGGGCTGCTAGGGAAGGAGAAACCCATGCGGGATCGGTATGAGAGCCCCCTGGGGGGGCGGTACGCCAGCGATGAAATGCAGTATCTATTCTCAGCCCAGAAACGAGCGGAGACCTGGCGGGAATTATGGACGGCTTTAGCCGAGGCGGAGATGGAACTGGGGCTTCCCGTTACCCAAGAGCAGGTGGATGAGCTTCGGGCACATCAATCAGATATTGACTTTGATGCTGTCCGCCAACGGGAGGAGGAAGTCCGCCATGACGTTATGGCTCATGTGTACGTCTATGGCCAGGCTGCGCCCAAGGCCGCGGGGATCATCCATCTGGGAGCTACCTCCTGCTTTGTGACGGATAATGGCGATCTCATCATCATGCGGGAAGCGCTTCGGCTCTTACAGGGGAAGCTCCTGGAGGTGCTGCGGCGGCTTCGTGCCTTTGCCTTAGAGTATCGGAACACCCCCTGCCTGGGCTATACCCACTTCCAACCCGCTCAGTTGGTGACGGTGGGAAAACGAGCAACGCTATGGATGCAGGATCTAACCCTGGATCTCGATGATCTCGACCACCTGCTTTCCAGCCTAAAACTTCTGGGGAACAAGGGTACCACCGGCACACAGGCCAGTTTTTTGGATCTGTTTGACGGGGATGAGGAGAAGGTGCGGGAGCTAGAACGCCGTTTTGTCCGGAAGATGGGCTTTTCCGCCGCTTATCCGGTGTCGGGTCAAACCTACTCCCGAAAGGTGGACAGCTCCATCCTGGCGGTGCTGTCGGGGATCGCCCAGAGCGCCAGCAAGTTTGCCACCGATCTTCGGCTGTTGATGCACGAGGGCGAGGTGGAGGAACCTATCGGCAAGAGTCAGATCGGATCCTCCGCCATGGCTTATAAACGGAATCCCATGCGGAGCGAGCGGATGTGCGCCTTGAGCCGCCATGTGCTGGCTCTGTACCAGGATACCGCCATGACGGCCTCTACCCAGTGGCTGGAGCGGACGCTGGACGATAGTGCCAACCGTCGGATTGCCCTTTCGGAAGCGTTTTTATCCACCGACGCCATTCTGGAGCTCTATGCGGATATCGCCCAGGGGATGGTGGTGTACCCCGAGATGGCCCGGCGCCATGTGGAGGAGAACCTGCCCTTTATGGCCACAGAGAATATCCTTATGGAGGCGGTAAAAAAGGGCGGTGACCGCCAGGAGGTTCACGAGCGGATTCGGGTTCATTCCCATGCCGCTGCCCGAGCTATGAAGCTCATGGGAGAGCCCTGTGATCTTCTGATTCGAATTGCCGCAGACCCGGCCTTTGGTTTGACTCTTGACGAACTAAACGGGATGCTGCGGGCCGAGGAATTTACCGGCCGGAGCGGCAGCCAGGTGGAGGAATTTATCAAAGCGGTGGTAGATCCGTTGTTGGCCCAGGCACCGCAGGAGGTTCAAATGGGCGGCGTGCGGGTATAGAGAAAAAATGTGTGGGGGAAAGGCCCCCGGGAGGTACAGCTTGGAGACGAAATATATCTTTATCACGGGAGGCGTGGTATCCTCCCTGGGCAAGGGGGTTACGGGAGCGTCCTTAGGCCGTTTGCTGAAGAGCAGAGGCTATACCGTTGCCATGATGAAATTCGACCCCTATATCAACGTGGATCCCGGTACCATGAATCCTTTTCAGCATGGAGAGGTATTCGTTACCGAGGATGGCCTGGAGACCGACCTGGATCTAGGCCACTATGAGCGCTTTGCCGATGTCACTATGGCGCGGGGGCAGAATATTACCACCGGCAGGATCTACAACGACCTTATAGACCGGGAACGCCAGGGGGTCTATATGGGGGGCACCCTTCAGGTGATTCCCCATGTGACGGGGGCCATCCAAGAGGCCATTTTGGATGTGGCGAAAAAGCAGGGCACCCAGTTTGTTATCGTGGAAATTGGGGGAACGG
Organism: Bacillota bacterium; assembly: GCA_003150225.1. Classification (GTDB taxonomy): domain Bacteria; phylum Bacillota; class Clostridia; order Christensenellales; family QAND01; genus QAND01. The sequence continues at coordinate 2,502 of QAND01000023.1, read as the reverse complement.
TGGGGGATATCGAGAGCCTGCCGTTTTTGGAGGCCATCTGCCAGATGGAGCGTACCGTGGGACGCAACAACTGCTTCTATATCCATGTGACCCTGGTACCCTATGTGCGTAGTGCCGGGGAATTGAAGACCAAGCCCACCCAGCACAGCGTCCGGGATCTTTGCGCCGTGGGCATACAGCCCGACGCTCTCATCTGCCGGAGCGACCGTCCTCTGGATCCCGGCATCAAGAACAAGATCGCCTTTTTGTGTAATCTTGATCCGGATTGCGTTATTGAGAATAGCGACGCTCCTACCATCTATCAGGTTCCGCTGATTCTAGAGCGTGAGGGATTGGCCAACCTGGTTCTACGCCATGTGGGCCTTCCCAACCCACCCCCCGACCTTAGCCATTGGGAGGAGATGGTGGACCGGCTGCTTCATCCCCAGGAGACCGTCAACATCGGGGTAGTGGGCAAATATGTTGGACTGAAAGACGCCTATTTTTCCATTGCGGAGTCCTTTATTCATGCGGGATGCTTCCACAAGGCCAAGGTAAACGCTCATTGGATCGAGGCGGAGGAGATCACCGCTGAGAACGCTGGAGAGAAGCTTTCCGGCATGGACGGCATCCTGGTGCCCGGCGGCTTTGGCGAGCGGGGCGTGGAAGGGATGATCCAGGCCATCCGCTATTGCCGCGAGAACGGGGTGCCCTTCTTTGGCATCTGTCTTGGAATGCAGATGGCAGTGGTGGAATACGCCCGGTTTGCCAAGGGCATGGAAAAGGCCCATTCCACCGAGATGAACCCAAATACCCCGGATCCCGTTATCGATTTGATGGAGGAGCAGAACGGTGTTACCCGCATCGGCGGCACCATGCGGCTGGGCCGGTATGATTGCGAAATCGCGCCCAATAGCCTGGCGGCTCGCATTTACGGGGAGACGGCTATTTCTGAGCGCCACCGGCACCGGTACGAGTTCAATCCGTCCTATGTATCGAAAGTTATCGACGACGACTTCCAGGCAGTGGGATTCAATCCGCAACTGGGATTGTGCGAGATCATAGAGCTGAAGCGGCATCCCTTCTTCCTAGGGGTGCAGTTCCACCCGGAGTTCAAGTCCCGGCCGGACCGGCCCCACCCCCTGTTCCGGGAGTTCATCGGTGCGGCTATCCAACACAGCAGGAATCGCTAGAAATACCATAGAAATGTGAGGGAATACCATGAAACAGGATATGATCGTCATCTTGGACCTAGGCAGCACGGAAAATACCACCATTGCCCGGGCGATCCGCAGCCTCGGGGTATATAGCGAAATCTATCCCCACGACATCACACCGGAGGAGCTGGCTGCTCTGCCTAACGTGCGGGGCGTCATCCTTAACGGCGGCCCCAATCGGGTGGTGGATGGACAGGCCATCGATGTTGCGCCCGGCGTGTACGCCTGCGGCTTGCCGGTGTTGGCAGTAGACCATCCTGCCGCCGCGGAAAACCAGGCTCCCTGGCCGCAGGATGAGGACGCCCTGTTGGATCGCCTGCGTCCCTTTGTCTTTGATGTCTGTAATGCCCAGGCCAACTGGAACATGAAGAATTTTATCGCCGATCAGATCGAGTTGATCCGCCGCCAGGTGGGGGATAAGAAGGTCCTGCTGGCCCTGTCCGGCGGGGTGGATAGCTCGGTGGTAGCAGCTCTTTTGATCCGGGCCATCGGGGATCAGCTTACCTGTGTGCATGTGAATCATGGTCTTCTGCGAAAAGGAGAGCCGGAGCAGGTGGTGGAGGTGTTCCGCAACCAGATGAAGGCAAACCTTGTCTATGTGGACGCGGTAGACCGTTTCCTGGATAAACTTGCCGGGGTTGCCGATCCGGAGCAGAAGCGGAAGATCATCGGTGCTGAGTTCATCCGGGTATTTGAGGAGGAAGCCCGTAAACTCAGCGGCATCGAGTTCCTGGCCCAGGGCACCATCTATCCCGATATCATCGAGAGCGGAACCAAAACCGCCAAGATGGTCAAGTCCCACCACAATGTGGGGGGTCTGCCGGATGACCTGCAGTTTACCCTGGTGGAGCCGCTTCGCCAGCTTTTCAAGGATGAGGTACGGGCCTGCGGTGTGGAGCTGGGTCTGCCGGACAGCATGGTATACCGTCAGCCCTTCCCGGGCCCTGGTTTGGGAGTGCGATGCCTGGGGGCCATTACCCGGGACCGGCTGGAAGCGGTTCGGGAGTCGGACGCCATCCTGCGGGAGGAGTTCCAGAAAGCCGGCTTGGACCAAAAGGTCTGGCAGTATTTTACCGTGGTGCCGGATTTCAAATCCGTCGGCGTTCGGGATGGCGCAAGGAGCTTTGAATATCCTGTGATTTTCCGAGCCATCAATACCATCGACGCAATGGAGGCTACGGTGGAGCCCCTTGATTGGGCGGTTCTTCAAGCCATTACCAACCGCATTCTGGCGGAGGTACCCGGGGTTAACCGGGTCTGCTACGACCTCTCCCCCAAACCCCCGGCCACCATCGAGTGGGAATGA
>QAND01000014.1 GCA_003150225.1 Bacillota bacterium | reverse complement strand
CCCGGCGAGATACTTTAACGATAAAACATACGAAAAGCGGATAACTGAAATGTTTACACTTTTCAACTCTTTAAATGAATCTGGGCAAATAAAATCCCTATCATATGCAGAAGGCTTGCTAGAGAGCCCCGAATATTCTTTAAGGCAGGAGAAAAAATAACCATGGCCATAAAACCCATCAACAAAGGCGGGGGACGCTGGTTAATCCGTGTAAGTGCCGGGTATGAGAACGGTAAAAAGCGGATGCTGAAAAAGACGATCTACCTAAACCCCGCCATGACAGAAGGAGCCCAGCAGAAGGAAGCGGAAAAGCAAACGGCCCTTTTAATGGCTGCATATGACGCTGGGAAGGTAGTACCAGGGAAGCGGATCACACTGGGAGAGCTGGCCCGGGAATGGCTGGAACACTACATAGGCCGCCGGAATCTTTCTCCCAAAACCGTAGAGGCATACCGATACCGGCTTACATCCCGTATCCTCCCCCGCCTTGGAGACAAGGCCATACAGGACATCAAGCCCGCTACGCTCAATGCTTTCTATGCCTCCTTGGCAAAGGACGGGCTTTCCGGCACCTCTCAAAGCATGTACCACAAAATCTTGAACAGCATGTTTTCCTGTGCGGTACGCTGGCAAATGCTTTCCGTGAATCCCTTGACTGCCGTAGAGCCTCCCAAGACAGATACGAAAGAGATAACTCCCTACACGGACGAACAGTCCCTAGCGCTTCTGGAAGCCTTGGAAACGGAGCCCATGCAATGGCGGGCATTGATAACGCTTGCCCTCCATATGCAGCTACGGCGGGGGGAGATCATCGGCCTGGATTGGGATAAGGTAGATTTTACACATGGGCTTATAACCATCTGCCAAACCGCCGTGCGTGTTGAAAATGGCCTTTTGATTAAGGAGACCAAAACCAGCGCAGGACGGCGCACCTTGAGCATGTCCCCCGCCGTGGCCAAGATATTAAAGGCATGGAGAGCGGAACAGAACACGGAACGGCTAAAGCTGGGGGAGCTATGGCAGGATGGCGGGGCCGTGTTCACCCAATGGAACGGGGCACGGATGCATATTGAAACGCCAACGGGATGGTTCAGCACGTTTCTAAAGCGCCATGATCTGCCGCATATCCGCTTTCACGATCTCCGGCATACAGGGGCATCCTTGCTGATCTCGGCGGGGATGGATATAGAAACGGTGAAAAAAAGGCTAGGACATTCCAAGGCATCCACTACGATGGACATATACGGCCACGCCTACCAGAAGAACGATGAACGGGCCTCCCTTATCATAGAACAGATATTGACTAAAAAAGCATAGTGCCCTGGGGCACTATCTTGGGCACTACAGGGCCAATAGTGCTCCAAATTTCCCACAACAACACAACATGAAAGGGACACAAAAAGCCCTTAAATAAAGGGTTTTGAGCGTCTCGCAAAACGAGGGAAAGCGGCATATAGCAAACAACCAGTTTAACAGCGAACAGGCTGCATCCACTTTTAAATGAGACAAAAAAGTCCCTAACCATGCGGGTTTAGGGGCTTTTTTCTTTTGCTTTCAATGGGATACGCCAAGGCTAGCATATATACGCAAAAGACCGGATTGGCGGATCCGCTTCCGCAAAGGGACGTTCCAGCCATGATCCAGGCGAAAAAGGCTTTTTCCAATCCGCATTATGAGTTGTTTTTCTCTGTTTCATCATTATAATACAAGGGTACACAGACGCCCTATACAGCCTTGTCCTTAGGTTTTCCCGTCTGTTATAAAAAGCCGCTTGGGCGCCCAAAGCAGGCACGCATACGATTCCATCAAAAGCAGCGGAGACACAGCCCCTCTTCCTCGCTTTTGATCAAATAGTTGGATTAAGGAGGATACGCACATGGCAAAGTTCTGTAAAGAATGCGGAACAAGGCTTGATGAAGCCACCGGATTATGCCCAAAATGCAATCCAAATGCCGTTACAAGCCAAGAGCAGAACGAAAAACCAGAAGCAAAACGCAGCGCTGCTGCACAGGAACAAAATACGGAATCCATCAGCAAGAAAAGCGCTGGCGGGCAGCTGCCGTCTAAAAAAGAAAAAAAGGCGCAGATCAAGCGGGAGAACAAGCGGATTAAGCAGGAAAAAAAGCGGGAGAAAAGGGCTGCCATGTCGCGCGGACAGAAAGTCCGCCGGTTCTTCTTAAAATTGCTGCTGATCGTTCTTCTTTTCGGTATTTTGGCCGGTGGCACAACGGCAGCGCTGGTATATTTTGATGTGGTGGATATCCCCTTTGTAGAAACTTTGCTGGTCTCAATGGGTCTAAAGGAGCGGGAAGCCTTGCCCCATCAAGGACAGGATCCTTCCAATGACCATGGAGATCTGCCGCAAGCATCGGGCACATTTGAGGTTACACCCCCTGACGCCGATTCCTATTTTGAAGACAATGCAACCATTCTATCCAAAATAGATGCAAACGATTCCACAACGGTCACTACAGAGGCCGAAACCTGTGATACCCTTGCGGAGCGCGGGTTGGATGAATACCCCATAACAACGGAGTATTCCATGACCGGAGATTACTCCGAGGCAACGGAGATTTCCCAGGGGTCATCCACCAAACACCCCACCTATCAAACGTACTATGTTTCTAAAAACGGCGATGTTTGGACGATTTTTATGATCAATGGTGCGATCATGGCGAATCCCGTATCCTATAATATCCAGTCAGATCTGGACGCACAGGTCATTCTATCCGAGTCCAATACCGTCATGAGTTATGACGGCACCACCAATCGATTCTATGAGACGATTCCAAATAAATCGTCCCTCATTGTAAAAACGGTTGACCGCATTGACGCTGAAACGCTGGAAAACCTGACCATTGGAGCGATCGATGAACGATGAGTAAATACAATTATACAGCAAAAACAGCAAGGTTTTTTCGAGTCTTTCTTGGCATAGCAGCCGCCCTTGTTATGGTGTTTCCGGTGTTGCCCGCGGCAAGCGCCGAGACGCTGGAAGGCGATAGAATCATCGTCTCGCTGGGGGACTCCTATTCCTCCGGGGAGGGGATCGAGCCTTTTTACGGCCAAAACGAGGATACCTCCAAAAAGGTGAAAAACCCCGATTGGCTTGCGCATCGGTCCCAAAACAGTTGGTCCGGAATGCTGACGCTTCCATCGGTAAGCGGCACAATGTCGGAAAACCGCAACACGCACTGGTATTTTGCGGCGGTGTCCGGGGCGGAAACGGAGCATATGCTGCACACGCAAAAAAAGGAGTACGATCGGGACGGCAATTCCGGAACGGCATCCTTGGATCCGCAGTTGGACGTGTTTGACACATTGGGAAGCAAGAAGGCGGATTACGTAACAATAACGCTGGGAGGAAACGACGCCGGTTTTACGGATGTGATTACCGAGGCGGCGCTGGGCAGCACATATCTCCACACCAGCAAGCTGTCGGATAAGCTGAATGATACTTGGAAGAAGTTCTATGCGGACGGCGGAATCCGGGATGACCTTCGACAGGCATATGAGGCGATTTCAAAGAAGGCTGGGCCACAAGCCAAGATCCTTGTAGCCGGATATCCAAAGCTGCTCGATCAAACTGGCAAGGGCTTCTTTTTCAGCCGTGAAGAAGCCACTTTGGTCAACGACTCGGTCAGCAACTTCAACAATGAGATCGAAAACCTGGTCAATGCTTGCAAAGCATCCGGCATTAAAATCTGTTTCGTCTCCGTTGAGGAGGCGTTTAACGGCCACGAGGCTTATTCCGATAACCCGTATATCAACAAAGTAATGTTGCCGCAGTCGGAGGATTTAACGGGATTTCCCAAGAGCTTCGTGAGCGCCTATTCCATGCATCCCAACAGCAAGGGAGCAAAGGCCTACGCCAAATGCGTGCAAAGCAAAATCGACCAACTGGAGGCAGATGGAGGCGAGTCCGAGTGGATGGTTCGCACCACTTCCGATGAACGGGATATCGTTTTGGTCCTTGATGCATCGGGGAGCATGGCGGGCGCGCCCATGAAAGAAACAAAAAAAGCATCCGCCAATTTTATCCGCACCGTTCTCAAGGAGGATGCAAGCATCGGCATTGTCACATATGACAACGATTCCATGATGCTGTCCGATTTTAATCTGAATGAAAGCTATCTTACCAGCGTTGTTCAGCAGATCAACGACGGCGGCGGAACCAACATCGAATCCGGCCTTTCCATGGCACGTGATATGCTGCAAAACAGCAATGCCAAAAAGAAGATCATCGTGTTGATGAGCGACGGAGAGCCCAACGACGGCAAGGTCGGCGACGAGCTGATCTCCTATGCCGACGAGATCAAGGAGGACGGTATCTACATCTATACCCTGGGCTTCTTTGAAAATATGGGCGGATATCGATCGTCCGCTCAGGCGCTTATGGAGGGGATTGCAAGCAGCGGGTGCCACTATGAGGTGGCGGACGCCAATGATTTGGTGTTTTTCTTTGGCGACATTGCAGATCAGCTAAACGGACAAAAATACATCTACGTTCGCATTGCCTGTCCCGTTGACGTTACGGTATCCCACGATGGTGAAATGCTGAATTCTTCTGAGGAAAATCTCTGTGTCAGAACTGATTTTGGAACTCTGACCTTTGAGGAAAACGAGGATCGGTCAGATGACCGCACCAAGATCCTGCGGTTAAAAGAAGGGGCCAGCTATGACATTCGCATCCAGGGAACCGACAGCGGTGAGATGGATTATACCATTGGCTTTATGGACGAAAACGGTGAGTATAGCGATATCAGGGAGTTCTATAACATAGTGATTACACAGGATACGGTAATCGACACCGTTGCAAAAAACGCTCGTTCAACCGAATTAAAGGTGGATCAGAACGGCGACGGCAAGTACGATATCAAGTATCGTGCAAAGGAGAATGGAACGGGGGAGGTTGTAGACTATACCTATCTTTACTACATCGTTGGAGGCGCAGTGGCTTTTATCCTGTTTGCTGTGGTTGTAATAGCCGTTAAAAGGAGCGCAAAAACGCGCAAATCATAAATTAAGAACGCCCCTTGATGAAAGAGATCAAAACTTCGGCGATACAAATCCTTCTGGTCTAAATTAACAAGAATCGTACAGCCGGCAAAAATACGATACGGTATAGTCATACCGTATCGTATTTTTTAAAAATGGTTTTATTGCTGAAAAATTTTTTTACATCCAAATGAACTATCTGCGATATTTATCGTTCAAAAGCATATCGGTTTGATTTTTTTTAAAGATGGTTTTACAATAGACGCATTCATCAATGATAATATGCGTAATAAAGATAAACAATGAGGTATTTACACATGAAAAAAAGCCCGTCTGCTTCGCTAGGGCAAAACGCTATTTATAAAGGCATCCTCAATGCATTCAATCTTTTGGTACCTTTGTTTGTTGGACCCTACATAGCGGGACTGCTCTCTCCGGAACTGTATGGAATTTATAATCGTGTTTACGCAGAATTCAACGTTTTTTTTGTAATTGGATCCTTTGGCATATATAACTATGGAATACGTGAAATTAGCAAGGTCAGACAAGATCCTGTAAAATTTTCTCAAATTTTTTCTAGTTTATTTGTTATTGGAGTCATCGCCAACTGCGTTGTTACCGTCTTTTATATTATCTATTTTTCTGTTCGTTCTACCGGAATTGATTTTTATGTGTATGCCGTTATGATTATTCAAATGGCTTCCAACGTCTTTTATATCGAATTCATCAACGAAGCAACGGAAAACTATCGTTTTATTACTATAAAAACCATCATTATTCGATTTCTATATTTTATTTCCATTTTCGCGTTTGTTCGCCGTCCAACCGATGTTATCATCTATTCTATCGTGGTCTCCATGACCATTTTTCTCAATAATTTCGTAAGCTTTACATATATTAAGCGCAATGTAAAGTTTTCTTTTAAGAGCTTACAACTAAAACCGTATATCCTGCCTTTAATCATTACTCTTTTGCTTGCAAACGTAGAGATGCTCTATGGACAATTGGACAAACTATTGTTAAGCCCCTTTGTAAGTGATATTGCGGTTACAGAATATACATTGCCTTCTACATTGGTAGGTATGCTCTGCACGCTTCCTCTCTCCCTCGTCACGGTTGCGATCCCCAGACTTTCCTATTATATTGGAAATCATGATAAGGATTCTTATGAAAATACTTTGCATAGAACAATTCATACCTATATGGCAATTGTTATCCCAATATCCTTTGGAATTCTCGTTCTCGCAAAAGAAATTATGTGGATATATACCAAAGATGTATATACATATGTATATCCAGTTTTAATTATAACTGCGTTAGCACGGATTCCATTTGCTTATCAATCTTTAATCAGCAATCTGGTAATGTACATCAATAATTGTGAACGTCAGCTTACTAGCTTCTTACTTATCTTCGGCCTAGCTAATGTAGCCTTTGATTTCCTGTTGATTTGGCTACAAATCTTTTCCCCGCTAACCGCCATGTGCACAACCGCCATTGCTGTAGCTCTTTTTGACATTATAACCACCAGATATGTAAACAAGCATTTGCACATACATTGCAACTTTTTCTCTCGTCAGATTATTGGATACTTTTTTATCTCA
>QAND01000026.1:1424-11812 GCA_003150225.1 Bacillota bacterium | reverse complement strand
GCCTCGTCCATGATGCGGAAGCTTTCCTTCTCGTCGCACAGTCCGCCAAAGGCCATGGTGCCCAGGCAGATGCGGCTGACGTACAGACCGGACTGACCAATCTTGTTGTAAACCATTTGTCTCTCTCCTTCAATAAAGTAAATATGTATCCTGACCAGCGCCAAAGCGCGGCAAATACCAAAGAAACTGTAACGGGCTCATTATTTCATGGGGGAAGAAGGACTGTCAAGGCCGGCGCCCTTGTCCTGGAATGCAGAAAAGCGTTCTTTCATTTTTTGCTCGCTGACGGCGTATAAAAAAGGAAGCCGCATTGCGGCTTCCTTCTTCAGTTAGGACACTAGGGATTGAGTAGATAGATCATAAGGTTCAGATAACCGGCAAAGGTAACCCACACCAGGTAGGGGATCTGAAGATAGGTAGCCAAGGGACGAACCCGGTAAAAGGCGACGATCATCCAGAGGATCAGGACCCATAGCAATACCAGCCAGAGGAAGGAGGGCAGATACCACTGAAATCGGAAAAATAGAATAGGCCAGATAAAATTCACCAGAAGTTGTATGCCGTAGAGAAGAAGGGCCCGCTTGCTGTCCGGCCCTCCTTCCCGGTAGACCAGGGCGCTGCTAATGCCCATCAGGACATACAGGATGGTCCAGACCACGGGGAATACCCAGGCAGGCGGTGCCAGCGGCGGCTGGTTAAGGGTTTTGTAAAGATCCATGCTTCCGCCGGTCAAAAGGGCGGAGAGCCCGCCCACGCCCAGGGCGATGAGAATGGAATAGACATAGGGTTTGACGCGGTTCCACATTGCACTCACCTCATGATCTAACGATATGCTGTTAGATTAGGATTAGAAGAACCCAGCTCCCCTATGCGGCCTATTTTTTTATTCCAAGATCTCCTTGGCCATGAGAAGGCCAACGATGGTTTTGGCGTCCCGGAGCTCCCCCGCCATGATCCGCTCCCATAGGACGGGGAGGGGCACCATCTCCAGGGAAACGAATTCACCCTCGTCAGGATGGCTGTCCGCTGCTGTTAGATCCTGGGCCAGGTAGATGTGCAGTACCTCGTCGCAGAACCCGGGAGAAGACCACATGGCGGTGAGCTTTTGCCATCGCTTGGCCGAGAGCCCCGTCTCCTCGGACAGCTCCCTCTGCGCGCAGGCAAGGGGGTCTTCTCCCGGATCCAGCTTCCCGGCGGGAAGCTCCCATAGCTCCGACTGAGCGGCAATACGGTACTGGCGCACCATGGCCACCCGGCCATTTTCATCCGCTGCCACAACGGCAGATGCGCCGGGGTTCCGCACCACCTCTCTGAGAGCGGGACGGCCGTTTGGCAGGGTGATCTCCATCCGGTCCACCGAAAAGATTTTTCCGTTGAACACCGTGGACTGGCTGACGATGGTTTCCTCGCGTTTCATGGGAATTCTCTCCTTCTCCATCCGCTAATGGCGGAGGGCTTCGATGGGATTGAGCCGGCTGGCCTTCCGGGCGGGGGCAAAGCCAAAGAGGATGCCCACGGCGGCGGAAAAGCCGACCCCCAATAGTATAGCACCAAAGGAGACGGAGCAGGAGACCCCGATGACGGCAGAGGCCAGCAGGGTACAGAGAACGCCCCCAACCGCTCCAATGAGCCCGCCCAGCAGGGATAGGAACATGGATTCCAGCAAAAACTGCAGCTGAATGCGCCGGGGCTCGGCGCCCAGAGCTTTGCGGAGGCCGATCTCGGTGGTCCGCTCTGAAACCGACACCAGCATCATATTCATGATGCCGATGCCCCCTACCAAAAGAGCGATGGAGGCAATGCCGATGAGGAGAGCCTCCATCATGGCTTGGAGCTCCCGGAGCACCTTTGTCAAGCTATCCATATTGATGATGGAGAAAGCGCCCTCCCGGTAGTTAAATGCCTGGCGGAGGATGGATTTCGTCTCTTCTACGGCGGCATCCATTTGGGCGGAATCCCGCAGATACAGATCCACGGCTCCAAGGCTATCCTGGCCCAGAAGGGACATCATGGCCTCATAGGGCAGGATGACCAGATCCTCTCCCGTCAAGAACATGGCGTCCACCGCCCGGGACCGATCCGTAACCCCCACCACCGTAAAATCTACCCCATGAAGGGTGATGGTGCGGCCCAGGGCGCTTCCTCCCAGAAAATGGGCTCGTTCGGTGTCCTCTCCAATGAGACACATCCGGCTGTGGGCGGAGGCGTCCAAAGCGGTCAGCGCCCGGCCGGATTTGATGGCGGGCGCCTCCTCCCGAAAGTACACATGGCTCTTGCCCAGGACGGTCACATCCTCTACGGTCTGTCCGTTCATCCGGACGGGCGCTGTCACGGATAGGTTGGGGGAAAGGCCGCAAACCGAGGAGATGCCCTCCAGCCGTTCCAGATCCTGGGAGGAAAGCCCCTCCTTCAGAGCGGTGCCGGTGACCTGGACCGAAAGCTTGCCAGCTCCCAGGCCGATGAATTTCTGATTGATGGCTCCCATGACCCCTTGAACCATGGAGATAAGGGCGATGATGGCCGCAACCCCGATGACGATGCCCAGCACCGTTAGAAAGGAGCGAAGCTTGTTGTGCCGGATATTCTGCCAAGCCATGCGGATGCTTTCCAGAATCATGACAACGCCTCCCCCGAGGAGAGACGGCCGTCCAGGATGCCCACCACCCGCTGCGCCGTTTTCGCCAAATCCTGGTTGTGGGTGATCATGACGATGGTGTTGCCCTCCCGGTGCAGGTCATGGAACAACTCCATCACCTGGAGGCCGGTGTGCTGATCCAGGGCGCCGGTGGGTTCATCGGCCAGGAGAAGGGAGGGCCGGCAGGAGAGGGCGCGGGCAATGGCCACCCGCTGCTGCTGGCCTCCCGACAGCTGCCGGGGGTAGTGGGCCATCCGGTTCTCCAGCCCCATCCGGCTTAAAAGTCCCTGAGCGATCTCCCTGCGCTGGCGCCGGCCAACGCCAGCATAGGTCAGGGGAAGCTCCACGTTTTCCAGGGCGGTGAGCCGGGGCAGCAGATAGAAGGATTGAAAGACGAATCCAATCTCCCGGTTGCGGAGTCGTGCCAGCTCCCGTTCGCTTAAGGAGGACACCTCCTGTCCCATGAGGGTATACCGCCCCCGGGTGGGCATGTCAAGACAGCCCAGGATGTTCATGAGGGTGGACTTCCCGGAGCCCGAGGGGCCCAGCACCGCTACAAACTCCCCCTCGTAGAGGGTGAAGTCCACCCCTTTTAGCACCAGCTGCTCCTCCTCCCCAATGGGATAGGCCTTTTCCACCCCGCTAAGGGTTAAAATGGGCCGCCGGGTCATTCCGTTTCCTCCCGGATCAAATCCATGGGGTTCAGGCTTTGGGGCTGTTCCACCGGAAGGTAAACGGTTTCTCCCGGCGTCACACCCTGCTGAATTTGGGCGTATATGCCGTCGCTGATTCCCACGGTGACGTATTTGGCGTCCATACGGCCCTTTTCGTTGACATAATAGACGTAAGGACGGTTCTGATCGTCGGTCTGAAGGGCCTTTACCGGCAGCAGCACTCCATCCGTCACCGATTGATTTTCCAGCTTGACCTCTGCGGACATACCGGCCAGCAGCCCTGCGGGCAGTTGGGATAACACAACTTCTACCTCAAAATAGGGGACGCCTCCCTGGCCCGACGCCTCCCTGGCAATGCGGGAAATGCGGCCGTCCTGGGTGAGGCCCAGGGCATGGATGGAAACGCGGACGGGCTGGTCCAGGGAGAGGGCGGCCACATCCTGTTCGTCAACCTGAATCCGTATCCGCAGATCCTGGTAGTCTACCACGGAAAACAGGGTTTGTCCCGCTGGGACGGTCTGGCCCTTTGAAAGGGTAAGTCCCCATAGCTCCCCGTCCATACCAGCCCGGTATACCCGACCATCGGAGGTTTTCAATACGGCCTCTCCCTTTTCCACACGATCCCCCTCCCTGTAATAAAGCTGGGATATGGTAAGGGGGCCCTCCGCAACCGATACCGTCCGTTCCGGCGCGATGACCGACCCGGAAAAACTATAGTAGGTGGTGAGGTCTCCGGTAAGGGCCGTCTGTTGGATGTAGCCGTCATCGGGGGAGCGGGAAAGGGCGACCAATAGCACCAACCCGGCCAAAACCACCGATAAAAGCGCCGCCCAGAGCAGCCGGGTTTTGCGCCTGTGGGGCCGGAATGCCCCGTTCTGTTTTTCCGCCGCTCCAAACGGCTTTTCATCCCTGCGGCTTGTCATCTGGCGTCGCTCCCTCCCCATGGTTTCCGGCGGTTTCAAATCCTTTTCTATACTGTTTGCTTCCGGGGACTTCTTATGCGCCCAAAGAGGAGGTATGGACGGGAAACTTTCCTGAAAAATTGCCCCGCCAGGTGGACATTTGGCCTTTAAGGGTTTAGAATATGTCCATTCTTCCGCCCGGCGGGGCGGACCACGGAGACGAACAAAGATGCAAAACCCTGCGGAATATCACGGAAAAATCGCCGATGCCCATACCCATATCTTCCCCGCGAAAATTGCGGAAAAGGCCACGGCGTCCATCAGCAAGTTCTATAATGTGCCCATGCAGTTCATCGGTCTTAGCAGTCATTTGCTGGAGAGCGGCAGCCGGATAGGGGTGGGAAAGTATCTGGTGTGCTCCACCGCCACCCGGCCGGACCAGGTTCGTTCCATCAACGATTTCATCGCTGGGGAATGCGCCCGCGAGCCCCGCTTTTTGGGATTCGCCACCCTGCATCCGCGGATGGAGGGCTGGGAAGCGGAGCTGGACCGGGTGCTGGAGCTGGGCCTTCATGGCGTCAAACTCCACCCCGATTTTCAGGATTTCTGCATAGATGATCCCGCTTGCATTCCCCTGTACCGGCGTATCGCCCAAAGCGGGCTGCCGGTGCTGTTCCACATGGGGGATGCTCGCTATGACCGTTCCGCTCCCTTCCGGCTACGGAACGCCGCCGACGCGGTGCCGGACCTCCGGTGCATCGCCGCCCATTTTGGGGGCTACCAGCGGTGGCAGGAGGCCATGGATTGTCTCTACGAGGGCAACATTCAGTTCGACACCTGCAGCAGCCTATTTCAGCTTTCCCCGGAATATGCCGTGGAGATGATCCGCCATATGGGGCCGGAGCGGTTTTTCTTCGGTACCGATTTTCCCATGTGGGACCATGTGCTAGAGCTGGAGCGGTTTTTGAATCTAGGCCTGACGGACCGGGAGAACGAAATGATCCTGTACCGCAATTTTGAGACGTTCTTCGGGGTAGAGGTTTAGAAGAGGGTGAAAGGAAGAAGAAATGCCCCCGGCAAGCGCCGGGGGCATTTTTCTGGAATTGGGGTTTGGTCAAACAGCCTATTGCTCCTCCCGTTCTTCCCCAAAGGCAGCGGCTACCGCCTGCGCCAGTTGATCGGGGCAGGAGGTGTGCTTTATGCCGCAACGGATACCGGCAAACAGCTCGTGGAGCCGTTCCACGGTCATGCCCTCCGCCGCTCGGGCAATGCCCTGGAGGTTGCCGTTACAGCCTCCTTCAAATACCACGTTTGTTACCACATTCCCCTCTAAATCAAACGCGATGGAGCGGGAGCAGGTGCCGCTGGTACGGTAGGTGTGTCTCATACAAAACGCTCCTTTTGCCCGTGATGCCTTGGAGTATACCCGGATTTATCCCCATTGTCTAGGGGCGTATCCGGCGGAAGGCGTCCTTGGCTTTGGAAAGGATGGGAAGGGAATCCGGTCCCCGGCGCAGATACATGGCGTCCAATTCCCGCAGATAGGCGGATTCCAGGGCTTCCATATCCGTTCCATAAACGGCTGCTTGGCGTAAGAAGGCCTCTCCCGCCGCCAGTTTGGAAGGGGTTAAGGCGGGAAGGTAGGTTAGAAGAAAGGCCAGGATAGGGCCCAGATCCTCCTCCACCGGCCCGGAGATGAGGGGCTCCTCAAAATCCACCGAGCGGCAGATCATGCCGTCGTAGAGAAAATTTCGCAGGTTCACGTCCCCCCGCAGACAACCGGTCATGGCGTGGTACCTGGCGATCCAATCGCAAAGCGCTTTCATGGCGGCGGAAAGCGGGATTTGGGCATCGGTCTCGGCGGCATCAGTCAGCTCGGCGTAGTTCTCCCCCGGAAGATAGTTCAGGTACAGGCAGCGCCCTTTTCTCCATAAAACCCGGGGAATGGAGTCCACCCCCCGGCTATGGAGCAGAAGAAGGGTGTGCTGCTCCGTTAACAGGGTTTCTTCATCCCGGTACTCCTTGCGGATCACCAGCTCTCCCCGCCGGCGGACCAAGCGCACCTGGTTGCGGCGGGAATGAAAGAGATGGCCCTCCATCAGCCATCCTCCCGGATGGTGACGGTAATTTCGCTGTGCTCTCGGTAACCGTCCAGCTCCCGAACCAGACCCAGCACGGCGTTTTTGACGATGCGCTCCACAAACGGCACCAGATGGAGCTCCCTGCCGCCCACGGTGATGGACACGGGCTGCCGATACTGGACGCAGTCCTCCCGCTGGGCCGCTCCATGGGCGATTTTTCCCGCAAAGGCCATGCAGTCACAGCCGCATGCCCCACAG
Organism: Bacillota bacterium; assembly: GCA_003150225.1. GTDB lineage: Bacteria > Bacillota > Clostridia > Christensenellales > QAND01 > QAND01. Next base: position 5,262 of record QAND01000026.1, on the reverse strand, counting down.
GATTTAGGATCCACCCCTGGCAGCGGGGGAAAGGCAGTCCGCTCCACAAAGTCCGCCAAAGCGTCCGGATCTCCCAAGGGGTTCAGAACCGGAAGGCCTTGAACTTCACGGAGCCCTCCATTGGCGATGACTCCGGATACCGCCACCGTCCGAGGGTCCAGGGGATTGGGCAGGTCCTCGGGGGAGGCCGCTGACTGGATCAACGGGCAGGGCACATCCCGCACCCCTTCCAGGATGACGTAGTCCTCATCAAAATAGGACAATAGCTGTCGGTGCGGGATGGGGTGGTCAAGGAGCACGTCGGTTTCCGCCGGGCCTCTGGCGATGACGGTTCGGGCTCCGGCGGACCGGTGCCGGCCGGTGTTGGAAGCGGGATCATCTATGGAAAATCCCTCTGCATGGATTTCCTTAACGCTTCCCACCCGGTATCCACGGGCCGTAAGGGTCCGGATCAGGGTTTCGCACAGGGTGGTTTTTCCGGTTTTGCTATGGCCCACTATGGCGATGGCTTTCATGCTAAAACGCCTCCCTTTTTCGTCATTGTACCCCGGCTTTTGCCGGGACGCAAGAAAGAAGGAAGCCACTGTTGACAAGCCCTGGAAAGGAACCTATACTGAGGGTGAAAGAAAGAGGACGTTCCGCACGACTGACGGGTTTTGTGGGTTTACCACAGGGGAGTGCGGGGCTATAACGCCGACCGTCTGGGCAGCCCTTGCACATGCAAAAGGCTGTCCTTTTTTCTTACCAGTGCTAAGGAGGAAACCGCAATGGAAGAAAACAGAGCCTATCGGGGATTTGTGTCCGGCCCCTGGAAGGAAAACATCGACGTCCGGGATTTCATTCAGCGCAACTACACTCCCTATGAGGGAGACGAGTCCTTTCTGGCCTCCGCTACCCCCCGTACCCAGGAGCTGATGGAAAAGCTCAACCGGCTGCTGGCCCTGGAGCAGGAATTCGGTGGGGTGTTGGACATCGACACCGAAACCGTCTCCTCCCTGACCAGCTATGCCCCTGGGTATCTGGATCGGGAAAAGGAGCTGATTGTGGGGCTGCAGACCAACCGGCCCCTGCGCCGGGGGGTGAACCCCTTTGGCGGCATTCGCATGGCCGAGGGAGCCTGTAAGGCGTATGGCTATGAAATGGGCCAGAAGATTCGGGAGGAGTTCACCTTCCGCACCACCCATAACGATGGCGTCTATCGGGTCTATACCCCGGAGATGCGTGCCGCCCGGAAGAGTGGCGTCATCACCGGCCTGCCGGACGCCTACGGCCGGGGGCGGATCATCGGGGACTATCGCCGGGTGGCCCTTTACGGGGTGGACCGGCTCATCGAGGAAAAACAAAAGGATAAGGAAGTCAAAGGCCGTCAGCTCATGGATGTGGAAAACATCCGGCTGGGGGAGGAGCTGTACCAGCAGATCGCCTTTCTAGGCAAACTAAAGGAGATGGCCGCCCTATATGGCGTGGACATCTCCCGGCCTGCCGAGACCGCCTTGGAGGCGGCCCAATGGACCTATTTTGGATACCTGGGAGCCATTAAGGAACAGAACGGCGCCGCTATGAGCCTGGGCCGGGTCAGCACCTTCTTGGATATCTACCTGGAGCGGGATCTCCGGGAGGGAACCCTCAGCGAAGCAGGGGCCCAGGAGATCATGGATGACTTTGTCATGAAGCTCCGGATGGCCCGGCATCTGCGGACTCCGGAGTACAACGAGCTGTTTGGGGGAGACCCCATGTGGATCACCGAGAGCGTAGGGGGCATGGGGGAGGATGGCCGTACCCTGGTGACCCGGAACAGCTATCGCATCCTCCACACCCTCCGGACCTTGGGCCCCTCCGCAGAGCCCAATCTGACCGTGCTGTGGAGCCAGGACCTGCCCCGGGCGTTTGCGCGCTACTGTGCCCGGCTGTCCATCGATACCGACGCCATCCAGTACGAGAACGACGACCTGATGCGGCCTCTTTATGGGGATGATTACGCCATCGCCTGCTGCGTCTCCGCCATGCGGGTAGGCAAGCAGATGCAGTTCTTTGGAGCCCGGTGCAACCTGCCGAAGCTACTGCTGCTGGCCTTAAACGGCGGCTATGACCACACCTCCGGCCTCCACCTGGGACCCCAGATGGAGCCCATGGCGGGAGAGGTCCTTTCCTATGACGCCGTTATGGAGCGCCTTGCCGTTTACCGGGAATGGCTGTGCGCCCTTTACGTCAATACCATGAACGTGATCCACTACATGCACGATAAGTACGCCTATGAAAAGACCCAGATGGCCCTTCATGACACCGACGTGGGCCGGTTTATGGCCTTTGGGGTGGCGGGTCTTTCGGTGATAGCCGACTCCCTTTCCGCCGTGAAATACGCCAGGGTAACGCCCATTCGGGATGACAACGGCTATATGGTTGGCTTTAAGACCGAGGGGGATTTCCCCAAATTTGGCAACGATGACGACCGGGTGGACTCCATCGCCCAGGCCATCCTCCACGATACCATCACCGAGCTGCGTAAAACCCCGGCCTATCGGAACGCCGTCCACACCCTTTCGGTGCTGACCATCACCAGCAACGTGGTGTACGGCAAAAAGACCGGCTCCACCCCCGACGGCCGGGAGAAGGGAGCGCCCTTTGCCCCCGGCGCCAATCCCATGCATAACCGGGAGCGGGAAGGCGCTCTGGCCTCCCTCAACAGCGTGGCAAAGCTCTCCTATGACGATTGCCGGGACGGCATTTCCAACACCTTCTCCATCGTGCCCGCCGCGCTTGGCCGGGACGACGAGGCCAGAACTCAGAACCTGGTGAATATCCTTGCCGGCTATTTTAAAAAAGGGGCCCATCACATCAACGTTAACGTCCTCAACCGGGAGATGCTGGAGGAGGCCTATCGCGATCCCAGCAAGTATCCCAACCTCACCATTCGGGTCTCAGGCTATGCCGTCAACTTCCATAAGCTGTCTCGGGAGCAGCAGCGGGAGGTCATCAGCCGGACTTTCCACAGCGCCCTGTGAAAATGGGACGGATTCATTCCTTTCAGAGCCTGGGTACGGTGGATGGCCCCGGCGTCCGGTTTGTGGCTTTTCTCATGGGCTGTCCCCTTCGGTGCGCATATTGCCATAACCCCGATAGCTGGGATTTTGCAGGAGGAACCCCTTATACCCCGGAGGAGGTCATGGCCCGGATCCGCCGGTGCCGGGAGTACTTTGGCCCCGAGGGCGGGGTGACCCTTTCGGGAGGGGAAGCGCTATGCCAGCCGGCGTTCGTCTACGAGCTGTTCTCTCTGTGCCATGAGGAGGGGATCCATACCTGCCTGGACACCAGCGGCTGCGTCTGGAATCAAGAGGTGGAGCGGGCCTTATCCGCCACCGATCTGGTGCTTTTGGACATTAAAATGACCCGGGAGGAGGACTACCGGCGCTATACCGGCGGAAGCCTGTCCGACGCCATATCCTTTCTGGCCCGCCTTCAGGAACGGGGGATTCCCACCTGGATCCGCCAGGTGATCATCCGGGACGTCAACGACGATGAAGAGAATCTCCTGCGGCTTAATGAGCTCATTGCGCCCTTTTCCTGCGTGGAAAAGGTGGAGCTTTTGCCCTTTCATAAGCTGTGTTTGGAGAAATATCAAGCGCTGGGAATCCCCTTTCCCTTTGCTGATAGAGAGCCGCCGGAGCCTGCCCTTCTGGATCGCCTGCGCGGCATGATCCGCCTAACAGGGGAAGGAGCAGCAAAAAAATAAAAAGAAGAAGACCGGCCTCGGGGCCGATGGGGAATTTCCCCAGCCTTCCCGCTGCCGGTCTTTTTTGATGCATCGTTTCATGCCGAATGGCTATCGTTCACCTAAGCT
>QAND01000026.1:0-1318 GCA_003150225.1 Bacillota bacterium | reverse complement strand
GCTTGTTGTTGTTCACGATGAAGTCCCTCCTTTCAGCAAAGATTTCAGTCCTAGTATTTCCCGCCGCCCCGTCTTTATACCTGAATCCAATCCGCAATGCCCGGTAGAAATCCCTTTGTTTTCCAATGAATCGCATAAAAATCTTTTATCGGATCACACTAAATCCATTGGAATCAGGAGGAGGAAGGGTTATGCTTTTGATCAAAAATGGGCGGGTGCTGACCATGGAGGGAACCACCCTTCCCCAGGGCTGCGTCTTGATCAAGGGGGGCAAGATCAAGCGAGTCGCGCCAACCATAGATGAAACAAACCTGCCCCGGGATCATATCCTGGACGCCCAGGGGGGCTGGATTATGCCCGGACTCATCGAGAGCCACTGCCACATCGGCATCACAGAGGCCAACAAGGGCACCGCGGGGGACGATTGTAACGAAAGCACCGGCCCCGTCACGCCGGCGCTCCGGGCCCTAGACGCCGTCAATCCCCTGGACCGGGCCTTTGAGGAGGCGGCTCGGGCGGGAATTACCTCCTGTATGGTGGGCCCCGGCAGCGCAAACGTGGTGGGCGGCCAATTTTTGTTTATGAAGACCATGGGGGACGGCTCCATGGAATCCCGGGTGGTGCTGGAGCCCGCCGCCATGAAAGTGGCCTTTGGAGAGAACCCAAAGAACACCTATGGGATAAACGGCAACGTCCCCGCCACCCGGATGGCCATCGCCGGCCTGTTGCGGGAGGAGCTGACCCGGGCCCGGCAGTATCTACAAAGGAAATGGACTGCGGCGGAAAACCGCGAGGCGTTTGAAACGGACCATACCCTTGACTGCTGGGAACCGGTGTTCCGGGGCAGGATTCCCCTAAAAGCCCATGTGCACCGGGCGGACGATATTCTTACCGCCGTGCGGATTGCCCGGGAATTCGGACTTTCCATGACCCTGGACCATTGCAGCGAGGGCCACATCATCCCGGAGGAAATCCAGGCGTCGGGCTTTCCTGCCATCGTGGGGCCCAGCCTTAGTTTTCACAACAAGGTGGAGATGCAATACACCGACTTCCGTACCCCGGGGGTACTGCATCGGGCGGGGGTGCAGGTGGCCATCACCACCGATCATCCGGTGACCCTGATCCAAACTCTGCCCATCTGCGCTGGGTTTGCGGCCCGGGAGGGGCTGGGAGTGGAGGAAGGGCTTCGGGCTATCACCATCAACGCCGCCCGTATCTGCCGGGTGGAGCACCGGGTGGGGAGCTTGGCCCCCAGCAAGGACGGCGACGTGGCGGTATTCACCGGCAATCCCATGGAGGTATTTACCAAGTCTTTGTT
>QAND01000011.1 GCA_003150225.1 Bacillota bacterium | reverse complement strand
CCAACAAAGAGGACATAACGGATTATCGTTATGTCCTCTTTTTTATGCCAAGATTTATCTCGCTTCCGAAAGTCTAATTAAGTATTGACTTAATTAAAAGATCGCAAATATAATTAAGTAACCACTTAATTGGAGGCATGCCATGGATATTGAGGTTATATTAAAGGCACTGGGAGACCCGACTCGCTTCAGAATATTTCAGAATCTTTTGAAAAGGAAGCACTGTGTGCGATCCCTTTCGAAAGCTATGAATATTACCGAATCAGCCGTTTCACAGCATATGAAAGTCCTGCGGGAGGCGGATCTTGTTTACGGCGAAAAATTCGGGTATCACACGCACTATCTTCCAAAGCAGGAAACTCTTGATTTTTTGTCTCAGACAATAATAACCATGGCGGAGCAATCGGAACGGTTGGACAGAACCGGTGGAATCTGTAACTGTGAGTTCAGAGAAATAGAGGCGGCGAGATGAAGCTACTTTGGAACCTTTTTCTCACTTTTTCTAAAATCGGGCTTTTCACCTTTGGCGGCGGGTATGCAATGATTTCAATGATTGAAGATGCTTGCGTTGAAAAGAAAAAATGGATCACCCACGATGATATGATGAACATTACGGTAGTTGCCGAGTCCACTCCTGGCCCAATTGCCATCAACTGTGCGACATTTGTCGGATATAAACAGAAAGGCTTTGCCGGTGCGGTTACCGCGACGGTTGGGATGGTTCTTCCTTCTTTTGTAGTGATCCTTTTAATTGCTAAGCTGCTTGACAATTTCCTTGGAATAACGATTATCGCCAATGCATTTAAGGGCATAAAGCTTGCCGTTGGCTTATTAATTCTGGATGCTGCTATAAAAATGATAAAGAAAATGCAGAAGAAACCACTTCCGCAAACGATCATGATTTCTGCAGCCGTTATCATGCTGCTGATCAATATCTTTGCGATAAACTTCTCATCCGTTGCACTGATGCTGATATTTGGGGGTATCAGTCTTGTGATTTTTTTGACCAAGGGGAATCAGAGAAAGGTTGGTGATAAGAAATGATCTATCTGAATCTGTTCTTTGGTTTTCTGAAAGTTGGTTGTTTTGCTTTTGGCGGCGCTTATGCTGCCATACCGTTAATCAGAGATATTGTGCTTTCCTATGGTTGGCTCAGCGACGAAATGCTGACATATATGATTGCGGTAAGTGAAAGCACTCCGGGACCTATCATGGTAAACCTGGCAACCTATGTCGGAACATCACAAGCAGGTGTCATCGGGGCTCTTATCGCCACGTTTGCTGTTGTGCTGCCGTCTTTCATCATTATTTTGCTTGTAACCGCAATCCTATCCAAAGCGATAAAGAACAAATATGTTCAGGTAGTTCTGCGCGGGGTTAAGCCTTGTATGATTGGAATTATACTTGCGACAGGATGTTGGATGATTGCAAAGAATTTGTTCTCGGTTCCTTTTTCCGCATTTGATATCAATGCACTCGTAATTACAGTAATTCTTGCCGTCTTGTATTTCGGCTTGAATCAGAAAATGAAAAAAAGCATTTCCCCGATGATGTTGATTATTATTTCAGCAGTTTTAGGAATGGCAGGATATGCTTTTTAACGGTATCAAAACGTGCTCCATGCATTTTGAAATTGGAGGAAACGATGGACTGGCTTTCTGAAGTGAACAAGAGATACAGGAGGAATAACCAGATTTTGTTTTCCAAGGAGTCTGAATATCTACAGGATCTGCGGATGCTATTTGAAGAACAGGATCATAAAACCATGGTTTTATGGGCCATGGACTTTGCGGCGGAATCCGTTGCCGTTTTGGAAACCAGGTATCCATTGGAGAAACGACCCCGAGAGGCCCTTGAAGCGGCCTGGGAATGGGCATCTGGGAAGATTAAGATGCGATATGCACAGCGAAAGATACTGGATTGTCACGCATTTGCGAAGGAGGCGGGCTGCAAGGAGGATGTGGCGCTCTGCCATGCCGTTGGACAGGCCTGTTCGGTGGTGCATACCGCTGGTCATGCAATTGGATACCCAGCCTATGACCTTACTGCTATCATTCATAGATACGGGATTGATGCATGTCGGGAAGCGGTTGAAAGCCGCAAGGGCGAGTACGTAGAGAAGCTGTTTTATTGGAGTGGACAGACTGCCAAAACAACGAGAAGCTGGGCGGCGTTCCTTTGCCAATAGGAAGCGCGGCCGGTGTGTAAACATACGGATGCGCAATATATGCGGCCTTTTTCTTTTCCCGGAAATTTTCTGGGGCGGGTTTCCTGGTAAACGTGTTGTAAGTTCCATAAAAAACATCTGCTTTGTGGGAAAAACAACGGTTTTTTGATGCCATGACCGCTATAATAAAGAAAACGGAAGAGGAGGCTATTCATGGAAATGAAGCTGAAGAACATCAAGAAGTCCGAAGGATTGCGATTGCGGGACGAGGTGCAATACCAGGAGGGACAGATCGTCAGCAAAACCCTGGCACAAAATGAATTCGTCAGCTTGACACTGTTTGCCTTTGAAAAAGGAGAGGAGATCAGCACCCACGAATCGGGTGGGGACGCGATGGTTACAGTGCTGGATGGAGTGTGCAGAATTACCATCGCTGGGAAAGAATATCGGTTGGATTGCGGCGAGACCATCGTCATGCCGGCAAAGGTGCCCCATGCCGTATTTGGGCTGGAACGCTTTAAGATGCTTTTGACAGTGGTATTTTGAGAGTGGGATTTCATAAAACTGGACTTTTTTATAAGAAATGTGGATTCCCGCTGGAAAAGCGCTTGATCTTTTTTTAAAAGCAGATATAATTGTAAATGAGGATGAATCTAGTTGAGTAATAAGAGGGGAACAGCCCTTGTGGGCTTGGTTCCTCTTTATTTTTTTGCTTTTTGTGGAACCCTATGGAAGACGAACGGTCTTACCAAGGAAATATATGTTTCAAAAGGAGACGAGCGCATGAAGTACACCAGTTTGGGACGGACGGGAATGCAGGTGAGCCGGCTTTGCCTGGGCACCATGAATTTCGGCAATGCCACTGATGAGAAGGAAGCGTTCCGGATTATGGACGCCGCCTTGGATGCGGGAATCAACTATTTTGATACCTCCAACAACTATGGTGGCGGAGACCGCTGCAACTTTGGCCTCTCCGAGGAGATCATCGGCCGGTGGTTCGCCCAGGGGGGCAATCGCCGGGAACGCACCATCATTGCCACCAAGGTTTATTTCCGTATGGATGATCCCAACGATGGCCCCAACGATCGTCTGGGCCTGTCCGCCTACAAGATTCGCAGGCACATTGAGGGCTCCTTGCGCCGGCTGCAGACCGACTATGTAGAGCTGTATCAAATGCACCATGTGGATCGGAATGTGACCTGGGCAGAACTCTGGGGCGTTTTCTCCGATCTGGTCAGCGCCGGCAAGGTGGTCTATGTGGGCTCCAGCAACTTTGCGGGGCGGGATTTGGTACAGGCTCAGTATGAAGCCGAGAAGTACCGCTTCATGGGGCTGGTTACCGAACAGCACCGATACAACCTGATGGGGCGTTTGCCAGAGCTGGAGGTGCTCCCCGCTGCTCATGATTTTGGCATCGGCGTGGTGCCATATAGCCCCCTCAATGGTGGTCTATTGAGCGAAAACGCACTGAACAAGAGCGTTGGCCAGCGTACCCAGATGGCAAAAGAGCGTCGCATGAATGAAACCGTCAGAAAGCAGCTGGAGGACTATCATGCCCTTTGCCAGGAACTGGGCGAGAAGGAATCCAACGTTGCATTGGCTTGGCTGCTGAAGAATCCTGCCATTACGGCGCCTATCACTGGCCCTCGTACCGTGGAGCAGCTTGAGAACTCTCTGCGCGCGGTGGAGATCGACCTCTCCGACGATGTGATGAAGCGCTTGGACGAGATCTTCCCCGGTCCGGGCGGCGCCGCTCCCAACGCTTATGCATGGTAAAAGTATGGGAAGGAGGCTCCTTTTATGGGGGCCTCCTTTTTTGTTCCAAATGATTGACTTCTTTTGTCGATCCTTGTCTAAATGAAATTATTTTCTTTCTTCTGTGGAGGTTCTTGTATATACTTGTTCCGACCTGAAAGGAGGTCATATGGTGGAATTGTTGTATCAGGAGGTAAAAGAAGCAAATCCTTCCGAAAGATTTGCCGATTACACGGTAATTGACGTGGAGATGCCCAACCATCTTTATAACCGTATCTGTTCCTTGGCCGTGCTGGTGGTTCGTGAGGGACGGGTGGCGCAGAGGCTGCATTATTTTATCAATCCGGAATGTGAATTCAACGATTTGCAGACCTCGGATATTGATCAGGATCTGCTGGAATCCTATCCGACCTTTCCTGCGGTTTGGCGGGAGGTCGAGAAATACTTTGACCATCAAATAGTCATAAGCTACAATGCGGTTTTGGACCTTTCCACCCTAAATTGGACCCTCCGCCATTATGGATTCGATACCCCCCATATGTCTTATCTTTGCCCGATGATGATGGCACAGCAGTTGGGTGGGGACAGGATGTTTCGCTCCCATTCTCTGAAGAACATCGCGTGTGGTTTGGGAATGTCCGTGGGGGAATGCACTTCGGTCAAAGCAGTTTATAACTGTGACCTTTGTTACCGGGTTTTTGAGGAAATGCAGGAGCTATGGCCCGAAAAAATCCGGAACTGTTTGGAGCCATATCAGCTGGAATGGCACGATGATATGGAGTTTTTGCGGGTGATCAACCAAATATATGGGATGCTGGTCAGCGTCTTTTTTGAGGATGAGGTGGATATCCACGAACTGTGTTGCCTCTTGAACCGGGCCATTGCAGGGCATCGCTTGGATCGCTCCATGCAATATTATGATTTTTTTTCCTCCATCAAGGTGATTTTTAAGGATCGGGACATGAGTCAGAGGGATGTGGAGCGGATGGTTTCCATGGCCAGAATCTTTACGGACTCCTCCCTGGAATGCCGTCCCGGTCAAGCCATGGAGATCTTTGTCGGAATCATCTATGGGCTGTCCATGGATGGTCACCTTTCAGAGAAAAGCCTGACCGCTTTCCGGCATTGGATGGAGAATAACCGGCAATTAAGCGGGTATCCCATCTATGATATTGCCTATCAGAAGGTATGCGAGGTACTGGATGTTCCTTTATCCGCTCAGGAACGCATTGCAATGGCTCGAGAAGTGCTAGATGCTTATCAGGGAAAACTGCCCTGTTGATCATGCGCCTGGATGAGATGGGAGAAGGAAGTTCATAAAATCCATAGAATGCTCTTGCATTTATCAGGGGATACCTGTATAATAAACAAGCATTTGGCGGCGTAGCTCAGCTGGCTAGAGCATTCGGTTCATACCCGGAGTGTCGTAGGTTCGAGTCCCACCGCCGCTACCAGCGGACAATGTCCGCGCCCAATATCGCAACTTGCTTTTGTGGGTTGCGATATTTTATTTGCCCACAATGGGGTATCCACATCGTAAGACTCTGCTTGCGGCAAGTTGCCGCACTTAAGATCGCATCTTTTATTGGGAAGATGCGATCTTTTTTATCTCTAAAAAAATGCTTGCGTGCGTCCTGATTTTTGAAATGGCAGTAGCTTAACAAAGCAACGGCATTTTTGATATAATATTTTTCAGCAGAAAAAATAAATGAGAAAATGGGAAAAAACATGTTAAAATTAGTATCATATCGAGTATCAAAGGGGGAACTGAATTTTGAAATTGTTGATGCAGTCCGATGACTATGGATTCACCAAGGGGGTTACCGCCGGCATCCTTGACGGCATTGAAAATGGCTTTTTAAGGAATACGGGGATGTTTGTCAACATGCCGGAGGCGGTTCATGCGGCATCGTTGATCCCGGCACATCCCCAGGCCTGTTTTGGGGTGGATTTTAATCTGGTTTCCGGGCCCTGCGTCAGCGATCCCAAACTGATTCCCAGCCTCGTGGATGAGAGCGGAAACTATATTCGTTCCAACATTCGCATCCATGATCCCAGATGGCAGACGGAGGAAGGCAGAAAAGAGATGTTCCCTTGTGAGGAAGTAAAGCGGGAGATCCGGGCGCAGTATGACCGCTTTGTAGAGCTGGTGGGCCGTAAACCGGGATACCTGCATACCCATTCGCTCCGGCCGGAGTCCTACATGGAAGCCATTCGGGAGTTGTCGGCGGAGACCGGTGTCCCCTTTTCTTGGGATATCCGTCAGAACTATCATGCGTATTCCGTGGTGGTAAAGAGCGGAGCTGCAACCAGCAAGGAGTTTGATGCCGCTCAACAGCTTGCTAAGGATCCTGAGGGATGGTTCTGGGAAAACCGCGAGATGCTTTTGCAACAGGATTTTGTGGTGAATATCAAGCATTGTGGATTTGTGGATGCCGCGTTGTTTGAGCTGACATCTCTTTCCCTGGAGCGGGTTCGAGACCATCAGCTGGTGACGTCTCAGCGGATCATGAAGTGGATCCAGGAAAACGATGTACAGCTGGTTACATACTATGACTTTGTTTGATACCGTTTCATAAAAAACACAACAGGAGGAGCAACATGAAATTATTGGTTCAAGCGGATGACTATGGGTTCACCAAAGGCGTTACCGCCGGTATTATCGATGCCATTGAAAATGGATTTTTGCGGAACACCGGTATGTTTACCAACATGCCTGAGGCAGTACATGCCGCGTCACTGATCCCAGCCCATCCCAATGCCTGCTTTGGCATCGACTTCAACTTGGTTTCCGGACCCAGTGTTAGCGATCCCAAGACCATTCCCAGCCTTGTGGATGAAAACGGTGAATTTATCCGTTCTAATGTCCGCATCCATGACCCCAGGTGGCAGACGGAGGAGGGGAGACGGGAGATGTTCCCTGCCGATGAGGTCAAGCGGGAGATCCGAGCGCAATATGACCGCTTTGTAGAACTGGTAGGTCGCAAGCCGGGGTACCTCCATGGACATTCCATCAGCCCGGAAACCTACCTTGAGGCCATTCTTGAGCTTTCGGAGGAGAGTGGCGTCATCTATTCGCAGGTTGCTGAGGAGAAGTTTGGGCTATATAATCCGATCCTGGCCAACCGTGGCGGTGCTAGCTTTAGCAAGACTTTTGATCCCATGCAGCAGATTAACAAGAATCCGGAAGGTCTTTTCTGGGAGAACCGGGAAGAAGCCCTCAAGCATGAGTATGTGCGGACCGTGGGCCACTGTGGATTTGTGGATGCTGCTTTGTTTGACCTGACCTCCCTTTCCATTGAGCGGGCGCGGGATCATCAGATGGTAACTTCCAGGCGGATTATGGATTGGATTAAGGAGAACAACGTTGAGTTGATTACCTATTATGATCTTGTGTAGGGGCTAAAATCTCTTATGATCATCGGATGTTGATGAGAAAAAAGATGGAGCGGATTAGGCATTTGCCTAATCCGCTTTTTTTATATACAAAACCAAAATATATTAAGAATCATTCAATCATACTGCTGTTCCTGCGAGATATAGGGATGGAAATCCTATGGTATTGCAGGCGTTTTAAGATGATACTGCCGGACGGAATATGGGAGAGTGGTCCTGCACCATCATAGAGGAACGCCGTTAGGTCACCTCGATTGGAGCGTGTGGAAATGGATAGGTAGAGATTGGAGCAGATGTTTTATCTGACGCAGGAGATTAAAAAACACCAAGAACGGATCGAGGTACTGGAGTCCATTGCGCAGGGAACCACCAGTGTGCTGACGGGTTTGCCCCGGCCATCGGAGAAGCGGGATCGCATCGGAGAGGTGACGGTGAAGCTACGACTATGTAGATGCAAGCAACCCATTCCCTTGGGTGTATTGAAATAGGAGGAATATTGATGGCAGTAAAAGGAATTGATGTAAGTAAGTACAACGGCGCTGTGGATTGGACACAGGTGAGGTCTGCTGGAATTAAGTTTGCTATGATTCGGGCGGGTATGGGCAATACAGCGGCCCAGGAGGATCCCTGGTTTAGGCGGCACATGGATGGGGCGCTGGCGGCGGGCCTGGATGTGGGCTGTTATTGGATGAATTATTACCGTACTGTGGAGGAAGCCAGAAAGGAGGCGAGGGCTTTCCTGGAGGTGATCGCTCCATATAAGGGCAGGATCAGCTATCCCCTGTCCTCTGACTACGAAGGGGACAGCATCCGCTATGCCAAGCAATGTGGGTATGCGCCTACGCCCCATACGGTGACGGAGCAGACGGTGGCTTTTCTGGAAACCTTGGAGGAAGCGGGTTGGTATGTGGTTTGCTACACCAACCAAGACTTCTATAAGAATTGGTTCATCCGGGATAGGATGGCCCCCTACGACGTGTGGCTGGCGGATTGGGGGAACAACAACCAGGGGTTTGACGTGACGCCTCGCTATCCCTGTGGGCTTCACCAGACCAGCAGCAACGGCAGCATTGCCGGGGTGTCCGGTCGGGTGGATATAGACCTTGCCTACAAGGACTATCCCAGCATCATTAAAAACAATGGGCTAAATGGAATATCTGGTTCGGCTAGCCCAGCTCCAACGCCGGAACCGGCTCCTGCTCCTGTGGAAAGAACTTATACCGTGGTAAGGGGGGACACCCTGTCCGGCATTGCGGCTAGGTATGGCACCACCTACCAAGCCCTTGCGGCTTATAACGGGATAGCCAATCCAAATCTGATCCACGTAGGACAGGTGATCCGAATTCCTGGCGCTGGGCAGGAGGCGACTTCCGCTATTGGCGTTGGAAGCAAGGTGCGGGTGAAGCAAGGGGCTAAGGACTACGATAAGGGGCGAACCCTTTCCAGCGCGGTGTATACCGGGGTGTACGATGTGATCCAGATCAAAGGGGATCGGGCGGTCATTGGCAAGGGCCAGGCGGTGACTGCGGCTCTTTCCCTTAATCATCTTGATTTGGCATAGGAGGTGGAAAATGGATGGAATAGGAGTTGCGTTTCATGCGATCTTGGCCATCATGGGAGGGATTGCCACCATTGGGGGTGGGACAGCGGTTCTTATGCGTTGGCTGAACCCCTATCGCAAAATGCGCCAATCGGTTACGCGACATGGGGAGTTATTGGATCGGGACCAGCATCGGCTGGATGATATCGATGAATATAACCGGGTAATGGGAGGGTGCATGCTGGCCTTATTGCATCATGAAATCACGGGAAACGATGTGAAAAAATTGGAGGACGCAAAAGCAAAATTGCAGGAGTATCTCTTAAGCAGATAGGGGGATTTAAAATGGACCTTGTACAGATTATCATTTTGGCACTGCTGGTAGAGGCAATATGGGAAACATTAAAGATGTGCTGGCAAAAGGGTGAGTTTTCATGGGATCGCATGGGATGCTTGACGGTTGCGGTTTTCCTATCGGTATTGTGCGGAGCAAATCTATTTTCCGCTGTGGGATTGATAATGGGGCCTTATTGGCTCGGAAGCCTTTGTACTGGCATTTTGGTAAGCCGTGGAAGCAATTTTCTCCATGATTTGCTATCCAAGCTCCAGGAGCTGAAAGGAAAAAGCGCATAAAACATGTAGGTTCTTCGACAGAAATCGATGGCTGTTTATTCTAACGCAAGTTAAGTTACGGTATTTTTTACGTCTTATTTTGTATCAATTATAGGATTTCATGTTTTGTTTGCAGGGTTATGCGTTTTCCTGCGCCGCGTGGGCCGACGATTTTCTCCTCCTGCCGTTGCTACAATATCCACACCTAGTATTCTATGAGAAATTCGGTGATGATATGCAGCGGATACAAAGCTTTGCGGATCGATTTCGGTTACAGGAGATTTTGACGGCCGTTCATCCCATGGATATGGCAGCGTTGATTGGATGCTTTCTTGCTGCTCGGGTTACGTTGGTTTATGGACTTTCCCCCGTATGTCCTGCACTGCTCTATGGATTTTGTTTGAAAAAAAGATGGGACTGGATGGGAGCCATCGGAAGCATCTTGGGCGGCATCCTATTGTGCCCTTCTTTTCCCCCTGTTCTCGGCGGTGTGCTGACGGCTTGGCTGGCCCTTCAGGCGTTGCGGTTGGACTGGATTCAAACAAACTATGCGTCGCTGGCTAGGATATTGCCGTTAGTCTTTGGCGCAATTGCTCTAGTGATATTTTCAGACGGAACTCTGTATACGATCCTGCTTGGTATCATCGATCTGATGCTAATTGGCGTATTTGGCCCCATCTACGGGATGGCTTTTGGTGCGCTACAAAAGGCTTTACGGCGTCGGCGGCTTTATGAAGGGGAGCAATATTGCTTGATGGCGCTGGTATGCACCAGCATACTGTTTTTGCAGAACATCACCCTGTTGGGCGTTTATCTTGACCGGACAGCCTGTTGTTTGATGGTGCTTCTGCTGGCATATTTTCGAGGACCCATCGCAGGCGGCGTTGTGGGCATTGCTCTTGGTGGCTGTGCGGCCATGGTGGGGTATTCGCCGTTGATTATAGGTGGCCTAGCCATCTGTGGACTTTGTGCAGGCATGTGCCGAGAGATGGGAAAACTTTCCGTGGCGGTTGGGTTTTCTCTTTCCAGCGCTGTGTTTCTATTATTTGTCCAGGATACCGGGGAAATTTTATTGCCGATCATGGAGCAAACGCTGGCGGGAGCGGGACTGTTTCTGGTGCCTCGTCAGATCGTTGGTGTGATATCCCGTGTGATGGACCGTCCCAAAGATCGTGAGCGCCATCCGACGCAATCAGCTTCGGATGAAAGAGGCAGGCGGGAAATCGGAAACCTGGCCAAAGCCATATTTTTAGGCGCAAAGGCCATGGAAAAGGGAAACGAAAGCGCACAAATCGCGTCGCAGCAGATGGGCGCATTGGCGGTTTCCCTCAACCATATGGCTATGCGGGAGACCATTCCTTTACAAAACACTATCAAACGAGTGGAGGCGGAGCTGGCGGACGGCGGATACGGGGATTGCCCAGTATCCGCAGCAAAAGATCCTTTCGACCGCTTAACGGTTACCGTTACTTGCCGCGGATGCGGCGGGAAAAGGGATTGTGTCAAAGTGATCCGAAGATATATCAGCCGCGCTATGGGGCAGGATTATATTTTGGCCCAACGTCCCTGTCGAAGCGGACAGCAGGAATCCTGCGTGCTGCAGTATGCCCCTGGTCCCCGTATTGCCCTGGAGGTTTCTACCGCGTGCTCCACCAAACCGGGCATGCGACAGAGTGGGGATACCTTTTTGATTGCAGACGTGGGGCCCGCGAAGACCGCCGCAATCCTGTGTGACGGAATGGGAAGCGGGAAAGCGGCAAAAGAGGAGAGCAGTACGGCGGCACAACTGCTTCTGGCGTTTCAGCGGGCGGGGCTAGGCGCAAAGCCCATGATAAAAATGGTGAATAGCATTATGGCCAGCCGAAACCGGGATGTTTTTTCTACCGGGGATATGGTGGTATTTGATCTTGCCGGTAAAAGCTGTGAAATTATTAAAATGAGCGCGCCGGCGACGTTCATACTGCGACAGGCTCATGCCCATTGGATCAGCGGAAAATCCCTGCCCATGGGCGCGGTATCCAAGGCCACCCCCTTTTATGCACGGCGTGAGGTGGAGGTAGGGGACTATGTGGTGATGGTTTCCGATGGGATTTCGGATTGCTTCACAAGCAATCGCGAGTTGGGTCAATGGATGCTTGGAATTCATCAGCAGGATCCATCGGTAGATCTGATGTCCCAGCGAATATTAAAAGAGGCGAAGTCCATAGCAGGGCATCAGGCGGACGATATGACGGTAGCGGTGATTAAGGTCAAATCCGTTGTATGACGAGGGGGAGCATGGTTTATGCTCCCCCTTAAATTTTATGCTATTGCAAGGGCACGATGTAGCTTACAGAAATATCCTTCCCTACCGCTTCTTGCACCGCTTTTGCGCCGGCTTCTCCAAATGCGCCGCATAACTCGATTCGATCCACTTCACCAGTTGAAATCAGATGTTGTGCAGCGGCACATGCCTGGTCTAAGCGAGCCACTCCCACCAATACGGCTTTGCAGGAGTCCACCTCCATCATGGCGTGGTTTTGAGAAGGGTCGAACCCGCGACTCATAACGATAAAAGCAAAGCGAAATTGTTTTGACATGCTTCTTCCTCCTTTTCGTTATTGTAGCGTATCTTTGCCTTTGAGGATAGTGGAGTTTTGCTGTGATTTCCTCCTTTCCGCCGTTGTCAAAAATCTTTACAACGGGTAGAATAAACCTATCCCAAAGGGGGGGCTTACGGTGAGAGAAGCACTGATGCAGACTATGAAGCGGCTGGGAATTGGGATCCCAAACCAGAGAATTTTGTGCGCAGTGTCCGGGGGGATGGATTCCGTAGCGCTGCTCCACTGCCTGTGTACCCTGCGCAGAGAGATGGGATTTTCTCTTTATGCCGCCCACTTTCATCACGGAATTCGCGCTTCTGCCGATGGGGATCAGGAGTTGGTGGATACCCTTTGTCAGGATTGGGAGATTCCTCTAACTTGCGGCCGGGGAGATGTGGAACAGGAACGTTGTGGGCGTACAATAGAAGAGACGGCTAGAGACCTGCGCTATGATTTTTTAGAGCGCACTAGGGCGACTTTGGACTGTCAATGGATTGTAACCGCCCATCATGCCGGGGATCAGGCGGAGACGGTGCTGATGCACTTGCTGCGGGGAAGCGGTGTCCGGGGGTTAAGAGGAATGGAACCTGTGCGAGGGTATATCGCCCGGCCGCTGCTGCATGTGGAACGGGAAGAGATTTTGCGGTATGTAGAGACACACCATCTGCCTTACCGAGAGGATGAAACCAATGCAGATCTCACATATACCAGAAATCGAATTCGAAAAGAACTGATTCCTATATTGCAAACCGGCTACAATCCTGCAATAATAAAAACGTTGTGCAAAACTGCCCGGGCCGCAGGGGAAGACGAAGCCTTTTTGATGGAGCAGGCTAAGAATGCCTTTCTAAAGGTTAGACGCTACTCCTTGCCCGGCGTATGCCATGTCCTGTCTGGAATGCCGGATCAGCCTAGCCTTGAAAAACGGATTCTGCGGCTTTGTTTGGAGAACCTGGGAGCTTGGAATGTGACCGAACGAGCTCTTATACTGGGAATGGAGGCCATTGACCAGGGGAAGCGTACGGATATCGGCCAGGGGATTTTTGTGGACCAAAAGGGAGAGGTACAGATTTACCGTCCCTTTACGACCCAAGAAACCGCCGGGTTGGCCAGTGGCTATGGCCGGCTGAACGGTCTAAGCCTAGAGGTTTGGACGCCGGATTCCTGCCGGGATGCATTGCTGCGAACTCGGCGCCCGGGGGATGTTCTGCCTGGAGGAAAGCGCCTTTCCCATCTGCTGAAAGAACAGGGTGTGCCGCGATGTATCCGGGATGCCCTTGGCGTTATCGTCCGGGGGAATCGGGTATTGGCGGTCCAGCATGTGTGGTACAGCATGGAATTGGATGGGTGCTTCCCCAAGTTCACGGGCGGCGTGATAAAAGATTGAGGGGGATTTTGACGTGAGCGAATACAAAGAGACGCTTTTGACAAAGGATGAGATAGACAATGCAGTAAAGGGCATTGCATACCGTATCCATAAGGATTACCAGGGCAAGGAGATTTTGGTGGTATGTATTTTAAAGGGAGCCTTTATCTTCTGTGCGGATTTGGTGCGGAATCTGGATCTCCCCTGCGAAATTGATTTTATCTCCGCCAGCAGCTATGGTGCCGGGACTACCACCAGCGGAAACGTAAAGATTAACAAGGACGTGGAACACGATGTGGAGAATAAGCACGTGATTTTGGTAGAGGATATCGTGGACAGCGGTCTAACCCTTAAAACTTTGAAGGAGTTCTTTTTAGCGCGCCGCCCGGCTTCCTTAAAAATCTGCTGTTTGCTGGATAAGAAGGAGCGCCGCCAGGCCGACATCGAGGTGGATTATAGCTGTTTTACCATCCCGGATGCGTTTGTGGTGGGCTATGGACTGGATTACGATGGCCGGTATCGGAATCTGCCCGATATTATGGTATTGGATGAATCCGTCTATGGTGGAGAATCCGCCAAATAAGATTGTTATATATTGGGAAATATGATATAATAACCTACTAAATTGCATTGACCCCTAGGAGGATCGGACGATTGAAAAAAGTCTTGCGCGGCCCCGGCATGTATCTGATGCTGTTTTTGCTCATCTATTTGTTTGCCAGGCTGATGAGCCCAGGCGATGCCGCCAGTAAAGAGCTGAATTACAACGAGTTTATGTCCAAGGTGGAGGCTGGAGAAATTCTCAGCATCGATATCACCGATAACGATCTGGTTGCCTTGAAAAAGGGAACCGAGATCCAGGAGAAGAGCTTCCCTTCCCAATACGACTATGCCACTTATATTCCTAGCATTGAGATTTTCAATGAGGATATGAAGGCTCTGACGGACGCTAACCCAGAGCTTCTGTCCATTGCGGTTAAATACCGGCCTACCCCTGAGCCTAGTTGGTTCATGTCGGTGCTGCCCTATCTTTTGATCTCGGTGGCGATGATTGGCTTCTTCTGGTATATGATGTCCCAGCAGAGCCAGGGAGGCGGCAAGGTGATGTCCTTTGGCAAGAGCAAAGCCCGGATGGCTCCTGCAGATGATAAGAACCGCAAGACCTTTGCGGATGTTGCCGGCGCTGACGAGGAAAAGGATGAGCTGAAGGAGATTGTGGATTTTCTTAAGAATCCCGGAAAATTTACAGGCTTGGGAGCTCGGATTCCCAAGGGCGTGCTGTTGGTAGGCCCTCCCGGCACGGGAAAGACCCTTTTGGCCCGCGCGGTAGCGGGAGAGGCCGGCGTACCGTTTTACAGCATCAGCGGATCGGATTTTGTGGAGATGTTCGTGGGCGTAGGCGCCAGCCGGGTGCGGGACCTCTTTGAAAACGCCAAGAAGAATGCCCCGTGTATTGTGTTCATCGATGAGATCGACGCTGTGGGCCGCCATCGTGGAGCGGGGCTGGGCGGCGGACATGATGAGCGGGAGCAAACCTTAAACCAGCTGCTGGTGGAGATGGATGGCTTCTCGGTCAATGAGGGTATTATCATCCTAGCCGCCACCAACCGCCCGGATATTCTGGATCCTGCGCTCCTGCGGCCCGGCCGCTTTGACCGGCAGGTGACGGTGAATTATCCAGATGTTAAGGGCCGGGAAGAGATTTTGAAAGTTCACGCTCGGGGCAAGCCTTTGGCCGACGATGTGGATCTGAAGGTGGTGGCCAAGCGCACCCCCTATTACACCGGTGCCGATCTGGAAAATGTGCTCAACGAGGCCGCTATTTTAGCTGCAAGGAAGAACGACAACGAGATCCATATGGCAGAGGTGCTGACCGCCATCAATCGAGTGGCTGTGGGGCCCGAGAAGAAGAGTAGCGTGATTACCGAGAAGGACAAAAAACTGGTGGCCTATCACGAGGCGGGTCATGCCGTGGTGGCCTACAATATGCCCAACTGCGACGATGTCCATGAAGTGAGCATTATCCCCACCGGCAAGGGAGCGGGCGGATATACCATGCTGTTGCCAGGGGAGGAAACCAAATACGTTACCCGCAACAAGCTACTGGATCAGATCGCCATGTCCCTGGGTGGACGCGCTGCTGAGGAGACCGTCATCGGGGAGATTTCCACCGGCGCTTACTCCGACCTACAAAATGCCAGCAACATTGCCCGCAGCATGGTGGTGGAATATGGCATGAGCGATGCCGTAGGCAACATTTACTTGGGCGGCGGGGGAGAGGTGTTCCTGGGTAAGGATTATGGCCACACCCAGAACTATTCCGAGACGCTCTCCACTCTCATTGACAAAGAGATCAAATCCATCCTGGATACCGCCTATGACCGGGCCAAGGATACTCTTATCCAGCATCGGGACGAGTTGGACGCCATAGCAGCCGTCCTATTGGAAAAAGAAAAAATTGATGGAGCGGAGTTCCGCCGCATTATGGAGGGATTGCATCCCCAGGCGGTGGAATCTCAGGCAGGGGCTGCCGCGCTGGAGGAGCCTTCTCAGGGGACTCCCGAGGAGAAAGCATAAAGACGAAAAGCCGTGGACTAAGTCCACGGCTTTTTTTGTTTCTCCGATTTCTCTATCTCAGTTTCAAAAAACGAGAGGATCGCCAACAATTCGGCAAAAACCGTCAACCGTCCTGGAAATCCGGTTGATAAGCAATCGGGGGAATGTTACAATAGAACACACACGTGAGTGTCAATTATTTGGGGGTGCGTATTAACCATGTACACAGGTGGAGACATCAGAATTTTTGCCGGAACCTCCGGTAAAAATTTCGCGAAGCGGATGTGTGATTATCTCGGAGTAGAGCTGGGCAACAGCGAGGTCATCACTTTTTCGGACGGCAATATCTTTGTTCGAATCCGGGAAACCGTACGGGATAAGGACGTTTATCTGGTTCAGCCCATCGGCATGAATCCCAACAACGAGTTGGTGGAAATTCTCTTCTGGATCGATGCATTTAAGCGGGCCAGCGCCAACTCCGTTACCGCGATCATTCCCTACTTTGGATATGCCAAGGGCGATAAGAAGGACGAGCCCCGGGTATCCCTGCGTGCGCGGGTCTGCGCCGATATGATCGAGTGCGCCGGTGTGGATCGGACCGTGATGATGGACCTTCACGCCGCCCAGGTGCAGGGCTTCTTCAAAACCCCCATGGATCACCTGGAGGCTATGCCTCTTCTGTGTGAATACATCAAGACTGTTTGTGATCTTAGCAATCTGGTGGTGGTATCCCCGGATGCCGGCTTTGCCAAGCATGCCCGGGAATACGCCGATTATCTGGGCGTCGGGGTGGCCATTGGGGACAAGACCCGTTTTGACCACAATGAAAACGCCAAGGTGCTGGAAGTCATCGGTAATGTGGAAGGCAAGGATTGCTTTATCGTAGACGATTTTACCATCTCTGGCGGCACTCTGGTGGAAATTGCCAACGCTGTTAAGGCCCATGGTGCCCGCCGGGTATTTGCCGGCCTTAGCCACATCCTGTGTCGGGAGAAGGGTATTGCGGCCATCGAAAACAGCCCTCTGGAGTTTGTGGTCTCCACCGATTCGGTAGAGAATCCCTTCGTCAATCAATCCGATAAGATCAAGATTGTATCGGTTGCCCCCTTGTTTGCCGAAGCTGCCATGTGCATCCATAACCGGCAGAGCATCAGCATCATCTTCAAACGGGTGCCCACTCGGCTGGTGGAGCAGATGACCATGGAGATGGAACAGAGCAGGATTCTTAGCGACGACAACTAACTTTTTATAGTACAGGATGGGACCCGGGAAAGCGCTCCCGGGTTCCGTCTTTTTCTAGATAGGAGGAAGTGCAATGCTGCGGTTTAACAGCGACTACACCGAAGGAGCCCATCCCAGGATCATGGAACGGTTGATGGAAACCAATCTGGTTCAAACGCCGGGTTACGGTACCGATGCATACTGTGGCCATGCTGCAGAACTGATTCGTCGGGCTTGCAACGCCCCGGAAGCAGCGGTCCATTTTCTCGTGGGAGGAACACAGACCAATTTTACGGTGATCTCGGCGGCGCTTCGCCCCCATCAAGGGGTGCTAAGCTCGGATCTGGGGCACATCAACACCCACGAAACGGGAGCGGTGGAGGCAACTGGCCATAAGGTATTAACCCTGCCAAGTCGGGAGGGGAAGATCACCGCGGAACAAATCGAAGAGGCGGTTCGTGCCCAGAGGGAGGATGACAGCTATGAGCATATCGTACAGCCTAAGATGGTGTACCTGTCCCATCCCACCGAGTTGGGGACCCTGTATAGCCGAGCGGAGCTTCTTGCTATTCGACGGGTTTGTGATACCTATGGACTCTATCTGTTCCTGGATGGCGCACGTCTGGGATTCGGATTGACTGCCGAGACCGCCGATGTAGACCTGCCCGATCTTGCCCAGCTCTGCGATGTATTCTATATTGGGGGCACCAAGCTGGGCGCCCTTATGGGGGAGGCGGTGGTGATCCCTCGGCGAGAGCTGCAGGAGGACTTCCGATATCTTATGAAGCGTCACGGCGGTATGCTGGCAAAGGGGCGCTTGTTAGGGCTTCAATTTGAGACGTTGTTTACCGATGGGCTTTACTATGAGATTGGCCGCCACGGCAATCGGATGGCCAAGATCATCCGAGACGCCTGCTGGGAGAAGGGGTACCCCTTTTTGGTGCCGCCGGCCACCAACCAGCTTTTCCCCATCCTTCCCAATGTTCTGCTGGAGCGGCTAAAAAGGGACTATGCCTATTCTGACCAAGGTCCTGTGGGCGCAGACGCTCGGGCAGTTCGATTCTGCACCTCCTGGGCTACTACCCAAGAGATGGCGGAGGTACTGGCAGACGCACTCTAACCGTTTTGTTACTTTTTACATTTTTATGTATCCGGGTCACAGTTCTTCCAAAAATATGGGGCTTGCACTGTCACTTGTGGGAGTATATACTTGACACTCGACAGAATGTGACAGTATAATATTACAAAACAATGATATTTAGCCGCCTTTTATTTCAAAATTATTACAAAATAAGTTTGAAATGGGCTTAAAACCATTTATTTGGGGGAGAGTTTAGGTTGAAGAAAAAAGTGATGCAACAAATTGGGATGCGGATCTGTGGATTCCTTCTCTGCGTGGCGCTTTTGGCTGTACCGGCGCTGCTCCAGCTGGAGGGCTTTACCGCCGAGGCTGCTGGTTATAAGGTGGGATTGATCCAGGTGACGGATACCCCGGTGAACATCCGCTCTGGCGCTGGGACAAACTATGATCGTGTGGGTACGCTGAGCAATGCCCGTTTGGTATATGTAAAAAATGAAAAGGTAAATGGAAATTGGACCTGGTATCAGATCGCCCTTTCTGCGGATGCGGCTCCTTATGGCTGGATTCGGGGGGATTATCTTGCTTGTGTTACCACGGTGGAAGCCGATCCGGCCTTTGATCAATATTTACAGAGCCAGGGGTTCCCCCGTAGCTACTGGGACAACCTTCGGGTGCTTCATGCGATTTATCCCAACTGGAAGTTTGAGGCGGTCCATACGGGTCTGCAATGGGCAGATGTGCTGGCGGCCGAAAACAAGGGTGCAATTAGTCTGGTACACTATAGTTATTTGAATAAATATGGTAGCAAGTATGTGGATACCACCGATGTTGGCGGCGATGGTAAGCAAATTATGCACGATGGCGGTTGGTATAAAGCCTCAAAAGATTTGCTGGCTTACTATCTAGACCCTCGAAATTTCCTGGATGATATCCATATCTTTCAGTTTGAAAACCTGTCCTTCAATGAAAACGTGCATACATTGGATGGTACGGGTGCTACTTTAGCAAACTCCTTTATGGATGGCTCAGCTACCAAAGAATATAATGGAAAAGTGTACTCTTATCCAGGAGGGGCGTTTCCTTATAATGGTGGGAGCATTACGTTTAAACAAGCAATTTATGACCTATGCAAGAAATATAAGGTAAGCCCCTACCATGTTGCTGGTAGAATCCGCGTGGAGATGGGGAATATGGGGACAAGTCTTCTTGCTTGGGGAGCGCTGGACAGTGCGTATAACTTCTTTAATTATGGCGCATGGGAGCACGACGGGAGAACAGCTGTTGAAAATGGCGCAATCTATGCCAAGGAGCGCGGATGGACGACCCCTTATGCTGGCTTGGAAGGCGGCATCAAGGCGATTGCTGGGAATTACATCTCCATTGGACAAAATACGCCTTATTTTCAGAAGTTTAATGTAGTAGTGCCGGATAGCAATGGAGACTACTTTGGGCATCAGTATATGACCAATATTATGGCGCCTACATCTGAAGCAAACACTACGGGTACTAAACTGAAAGACAGCTTTGGAAGTAGCTTTACCAGCCAGCCTTTTGCCTTCCGGATTCCGGTATATCTTAACATGCCGGAGAATGCGGTAGAGAACCCGGTTAGCAGTCAGTATGTGCCTAGCAGCAACCTGGTAACCGACTCCATCATTGCCAGCGAGACCTATCTCATCAGCGGCGATGGGATCATCACCGGGGTTGCCGAAGGAACTGAGGTTTCAACTCTGACCGGAGGCATCAAGGTGGTAATGGAGGGCGGCGTCATGCACTTGTTTGATGCCAGCGGAAATGAGAAGACCAGCGGTAAAGTGGTGACGGGAGATCGCCTCCAGGTGTGGAATTCCAATGGAAACCTACAAAAGGAGTATGGAATCGTCATCTATGGGGATGCTAGCGGCGATGGCGTCATTACGGTGCTGGATCTCCTGCGTGTACAAAAGCAGATCTTGGGCACGATAAAGTTGGAGGGCAGCTACCTGAAGGCGGCGGATGTATCCAGGAATGGAACCGTAGATGTTCTAGACCTTCTGCGCATACAAAAGCATATCCTGGGGAGCAGTACCATCACACAAAAATAATCTAGCGATTTAAGGAGTAAGGATCACCATGAGCATATCCAGAAGATCCACCCGGCTTGGCATTTTTATGCTGGCACTGGTTATGATGTTTTCTTTGGCCCTGCCTACCGCCCTGGCGGCCAGTGGTTCGGTTTCTTCGGCTACGGTTACCGAGGGAAACAACGTCAATGTGACGGTTACCTTTAGCGGCGGGGGAACGTCGGTCGGTACCGTGGATGCCTATGTAAGCTATGATTCCAGCGTGTTGCAGTTTGTGAGCGGGACCAATGCGTCAGGAGGCGGCGGGTCCGTCCATTTGGTAGCTGTAGCCAGCAATGACAGCCAAAGTTCCTTCTCCTTTACCCTTACTTTTAAGGCGCTAAAGGCTGGAAGCGCGACGGTATCTGCACGCACTAACACGTTTCTTTCCTTCGATGAGGCGGAAATTGGGCCGGCATCCGGTAGCGGACGAGTAACTGTAAATGCGAAAGTCACCCCTACGGTAAAGCCTACGGCAAAGCCCACGGTGCGTCCTACCAATAATCCAAACACCACGCCGACCCCTACGCCCACGCCGGAACCCACCGATATCGAGACGGCGATTCCGGTAACGGTAGACGGGCAGACCCTTTATCTGTGGCGCAGCCTGAAAAACGTAACCGTTGCCCTTCCTGAGGGATATTCTGCCAACGAATACACCTATCACGATGAGAAGATTGAGGCGGGGTTGGGAGAAAGCGGCTTGGTGTTCCTCTGGTTGTCGGATGATAAAGGGGAAAACGGCGCTTACTACCTCTACGATGAAACCGCCGATGCTTTCACCAAGCTCATGCAGCTTTCGGTTAGCGCCTCGGGGAGCTATATCATCCTGCCCTTGCCCGATACCTTAGCGGTGCCGGCTGGATATGAAGAAACCACCTTGGTTGTAAGTGAAAGCCTGAGCGTTCCCGCCTGGGCAATGGTAAAACAGAGCGCTAGCGTCACGGCCAGTCCCGCCGCCAGCCCTGAGGCCTCCGCTTCCCCCGATGCCAGCGCTGCACCCAGCGACGCCACCCCGGAGTTCTATTTGATATACGCCATGAATGCCAAGGGAGAAACCGGCTTCTATCAGTATGATGCGGTAGAAAAGACCATTCAGCGGTATGCCGGCGAGGTGGCTGAAATATCGCCAGCCCCCACGCCCACCCCGGAGCCCGAACAAGGAGAAGGCCTGTTTGGGAAGATCTTTGGGGATCCTGCCTTGCGCCTGGTATTCATTGCGCTGGCTGCCCTTTGCTTGATTTTGCTGGTTGCGGTGATCCTTCTTGCGGTGCGCAACCATAAGGGAGGAAAACCGCCTAAGGGGCCCAAAGGCGGACAGAATCACCGGCATCAGGACTGGTTGGATGATGAACCTGTGCCTATGGATCAAGCTGAGCTTCCAGCGGAGGATCAGTCCATTGAAGGACCGGTTCCAGTAGAGGAATCCATGCCCGCTTCAGAAGCGGATGAGAATGACGATACACCCCATATCTATCCCAGAAGGCGGGATAGCTGACTATAGTAAAAAAGCCTGCGGTCTGCCGCAGGCTTTTTTTGTTTTTGAATAAAAAAACGCTTGGATGTACCAAGCGTTTTTTTAAAATCAATACTTTTTCAGGATCTTCCATACATGAGCGTTGATATCCCCGGAACCCACCATGAGAACCATATCTCCAGGATGCCAATGGGCCTGTAGGTATTTCCCGATATCGGTAAAATCCGGGATATAGATGCCCTCGCCTCCCCGAGCGGTGATGGCATCGGCCATTTGCTGGCCGTTGACCAGCCCGGTATCGGTTTCCCGTCCCGGGAAAATCTCCGATATGATGACGGTATCGGCAGGGTCAAAAGCTTCCACAAACCGGTCAAAGAGTTTGTAGGCCCGGGAGTAGGAGTTGCATTGGAAAACGGCCCATAATTTATTGTAATGGAACATCTTGGCGGCCCGCATGCAGGCTTTGACAGCGCTGGGATGATGGGCAAAATCGTGGTACACCTTTACGCCATCCAGCTCGCCATGGAACTCAAACCGCCGCTCGGCGGCTTCGTATTCTTCCAGGGACTGGGTGATGGCGTCATAGCTGCAGCCCAGATAGTCGGCTACGGCAAGAGCGCCCAAAGCATTGGCCACGTTGTAATCCCCCGGCAGATGGATCTTGACCCGGGGCAAAGCCTCCCCTCGGCGAACAGGGGTGAAGGCAGCGCAGCCAACCTCA
The DNA here is from genome assembly GCA_003150225.1 of Bacillota bacterium. Classification (GTDB taxonomy): domain Bacteria; phylum Bacillota; class Clostridia; order Christensenellales; family QAND01; genus QAND01. Next base: position 57,690 of record QAND01000011.1, on the reverse strand, counting down.
TCGTATTCAATATCCTTGGCGGTATAATCCCCACCGGAGAGGCCGAAGGAAACCGTCTTTCGGCCGGACTGCTCCATGAGCTTAACCACCTGGGGATCGTCAATACAGCCAAAGATGACGCCATCCGGATCCATGCCGTCCACAAAGGTGGCAAAGGAATGATAGACGTCGCTCATGTCCTTAAAAAAGTCCAGATGGTCGTCATCCACGTTGTTGAGAACGGCGATATGGGGCTTAAAGTGATAAAAGCTGTTCATGTATTCGCAGGATTCCAACACCATGATATCGCTGTTGCCAACCCGAGTGCCGCTATCCTCCAGATAATGGAGCACGCCGCCTACATGGATAGTGGGATCCATGCCACCTCGCAGAAGCATGAGGCCCAAAAGGGAGGAGATGGTGGTCTTTCCATGGCAGCCTGCTACGCTGATGCTGTTTTGGTACCGGTCAAAGATCTGACCAACGCACTCGGAACGCTCCAGTACCGGAATGCCATGAGCCCGAGCATAGGCCAATTCCACGTTGGTTTCAGGAACGGCAGCGCTGTGAACCACAAAGTCCGCTCCCGCCACATTCTCTTCGCTGTGGCCGATGGTATAGGGCACGCCGATACGATCCACGTAGGGGGTAAAGATGGTGGTTTTCATATCGGATCCGGTGACGGTAAAACCATTTTCCTTGAGGATATCCGCAACCCCACAGAGGCTGGCTCCGCAGATGCCGATGATATGCACCCGTTTTCCCTGGTGATCAAAGATGTTGGGCATAACGATCTCTCCAATCTACTGATGTCATTCTATTATACGGCAGAGGCGTCCAGGAAATCAACCGGGCAGTGCCCGGGTCCATCGGCATGCTTTGATGTACAGGGTGTTTTGTTCGTTACCAAACGATCCTCCAGCCGCTATCCTTGCGGCATGTCAGCGCCCTCCTGGGCGGCCGCAGCGGGGATCCGGCCGCGTGTCTGTTGGGTTGACAAGGTGCGGGCTCAGCGCATACAATCTTATGATGAATCCTTATGTATTGGAGTGGGAAACCCATGGAACATATGATGGCGATTGTAATGGCGGCAGGACATGGTAAGCGGATGAAGTCCAACCGGCCCAAGGTGTTGCACACCGTCTGCGGCAAACCCATGATTGACCGGGTTGTGGCCGCTGCCCAGGATGCTACTGGAAATAAACCCGTAGTGGTGGTGGGCGTAGGCAGAGAAGCCATTATGGAGCATCTGGGGGACCGGGCGGATTTTGCGGTTCAGGCAGAGCAGAAAGGAACGGGCCATGCGGTGATGATGGCGGAGCCCTACCTGAGTGGGAAATCCGGATACGCAGTAGTGCTCGCGGGGGATATGCCCCTTCTTATGGCCGACACCCTCCGGCAGCTATATGCCATGTGTAAGGAGGAACGGTTGGACGCCGTGGTACTGACCAGTGAACCCGATGATCCCACGGGCTACGGCCGGGTGATCCGGGATACTACCGGCAGTATCCTGCGCATCGTAGAGGAAAAGGACGCCAACCAGGAGGAAAAGGCCATTCGGGAGGTGAATTCCTCGGTATACTGCTTCCGCATTGAAAGTCTTCTGCGCTGTCTGGGACAGCTCTCCTGTGACAACGCCCAGGGGGAATACTATCTCACCGACTGTATCGCCATGCTGGCGGCGACCGGTCGAGTGGGCGGGCTATTGGTGGACGCGCAGCAGTGCTCCGGCGTCAACGATAAGGCCCAGCTAGCTGCCGCCGAGGCCATCATGCGCCGGCGCATCAATCATGAGTATCTTGTGGGTGGGGTAATTATGATGGATCCCGACCATACCTACATCGAGGACGGGGCCGTTATCGGCCAGGATACCATCCTATATCCCGGCTGCCATATCCGTGGGAAGAGCGCTATTGGAGCCGACTGCGTCATCGAATCCGGTACCGTGATTGACGGCTCTACCGTGGGCGACCGGTGCCATATCCGGGACAGCGTGATCATGGACAGCACCGTGGGCAACGATGTGACCATCGGCCCCTTTGCCTATCTTCGTCCTGCTACCGTGGTGGAGGATGGCGTGCACATCGGGGATTTTGTGGAGATCAAGAAGGCCAGAATCGGGGAAGGAACCAAGCTGCCCCACTTGACCTATGTGGGGGACGCCGATGTGGGCGCCCATTGCAACATCGCTTGCGGAACCATCTTTGCCAACTATGATGGCCTAAAGAAATACCAGACTACCGTGGGAGACGGCGTGTTTATCGGCTGTAATGTAAACCTGGTGGCTCCCTGCACCGTGGGAGACGGCGCCTATGTAGCGGCGGGTACCACGGTGGTGGGAGAGGTTCCGGCGGGAGCTCTTTCTGTGGGCCGCAGCCAGCAGTATATCAAGGAGGACTGGGCCGACGAAAAGCGGAAAAAGGGCGCGCTTCGCGAGGTCTATTGAGATGAAATTGGTATTTGGCCTGGGGAATCCCGGGCAGCAATACGAGCATACCTTGCATAACGCGGGGTTTCTTGCATTGGATGAGATGGCAAAACAGCTGAGGTTTCCGTCTTTTCGGCGTCATCGGGAAGCCTATACCGCCGAGGGGTGGGTGGGGAATAGCCGTGTGATGCTGGTAAAGCCCCAAACCTATATGAACCTCAGCGGAAAGTGCGTCCTGGATCTGGCGGCCTACTATAAGGTAGACAGTATGGATATCCTGGTGCTGTATGACGATATCGATCTTCCGCCCGGCGCCGTTCGGGTGCGGGACCATGGCAGCGCCGGTACCCATAACGGGATGCGGAGCATCATCCAGGAGATCGGTACTCAGGCTTTCTACCGAATTCGAATCGGCGCGGGCAGCCCGCCTCCCCAGTGGGATCTGGCGGACTACGTTTTAAGCCGTCCGTGCGGAGAAAATGGAGAGGCCTTTCAGCAAGGGGTAAAGAAAGGCGCTGAGGCGGCCATTTGCCTTCTTGAGCATGGTCTGGAAACCACCCAACAGCGGTATAATCATAAGGGACGTTTAAAGAAGGAGGAACAGGCTGAGAACACCCATGAATCATAGAATCTTAGACCCCATCCGGAGAAGTCCGGAGTACGCGGGGATACAGGATGCCATAAGGAGGGGGGGCGGCGAACCCCTCTCCGTTTTCGGCATGCCCGAAATCAGCAAAATCCCTCTGGTGATCACCACCTATTTGGAGCAGAAGCGGCCTATGCTTTTGATCTGCCCCAATGATTACATGGCGCAGCGGCTGTACGCGGCCATGTCCCCAGTGCTGCCGGGAGAGACCTATTTTCTGCCTGCCCGGGCCTTCAGTTTTACCCGGGCGGTGGACAGCCGGGAGCAAAGGGCTCTGCGGATTCAAGCCCTTACCGCTTTAGCGGGAGGAGAGCCCTGCCTTGTGCTGGCAGGGGTGGATGGCGCTCGGGCCTGCCTTTCTCCTCGATCGGTCTTTTGCAAATCACAGATCACCGTCCATAAGGGGGCCACCCTTGCCATGGACGACCTCATCCGTCGGTTGGTTCAGGGCGGCTACCACCGGGAGGAGGCGGTTTCCGCCCTGGGGGAATTCTCCCTACGGGGCGGTATTCTGGATGTGTGCACGCCCATGGGCGCCTACCGATTGGACTTTTTTGGGGACGAGGTGGATTCCATCAAGACCATGGATCCTATGTCTCAGCGGAGCCTTGCGCCACAGGACGGGGTGACTATCGCCCCTTGTGTGGAAACCCCTATGGACGCCCGGATGGTGCGGGATGCCCTGTTCATCATGGAGCGAGAGCAAAAACACAATCCAAGTCCCCGGCTGCAAGAGCGGATGGAGGAACTGCGAGGGGATAATCTCGGTTATGCCGCTGAGGTGGTGCCTTACGTATCGGGGAGAACCTGCGCCGTGGATTATCTGGGGGAGAACGGCATCCTTTTGCTGGATGAGCCCGCCCAGATGAAGGAGGCGGCCGCCCTTTCCGATGAGGATCTTCAGGATACTGTAACGCATCTGGGGCCTGATGCCTATGATGCTCTTTCCCATCAGCTGGCCGCCTATGGAGAGCTTCTCTCGGCGCCCCAGGTAAAGGTGCAGTTCACCACCATGGTACAGCGCCGGGCCAGAGGCCATGTGTTCTCCCTGGCCTGCAGGTCCATCACGCCCTTTATGGGGCGGCTGGACCTGTTAGCCGACGAGTTGAAATACCGCAAAAAGGGCGGCTATACCACCGCTATCGCCCTGGGAAATGAAAAGCGCTGCGAGGCCCTGTACCAAACCCTTTTGGATAAGGGGGTGGACTGCGCCTGTATCCGGGACCTGAACCGGGATCTGAAACCGGGAGAGGTGGTCATCACCCCCTATCCCATTGGCGCCGGATTTGAATATACCGATGGCCGGTTTATCCTGTATTCCGAGGCCGAAATCTTCCGCCAGGGCCGAGCGCCCCAGCGGAAGCGAAAGGAAGCGGCTCCCGAGGCCTTTGACCTCAAGGAAGGGGACTATGCCGTTCATGATATCCATGGCATCGGCATCTATCGTGGACTGACCTCCATTCCGGTGGCGGGGGTCCAGAAGGATTTCATGCTCATCGAGTATCGGGATGGGGATAAGCTCTATATTCCGGCCGACCAGCTCAACCGGGTCACCCGGTACATCGGGTCCGATGAAGCCAAGCCTAAGCTGAGCCGTATCGGCGGTGCTGAATGGGAACGGGCCAAGCAGAAGGTGCGAAAAGGGGTCCGGGAACTGGCTTTTGATTTGGTAGCCATGTATGCCCAGCGGCAGGCCAGCCGGGGTCACGCCTTTTCGGAGGATACCCTGTGGCAGAAGGAGTTCGAGTCCGCTTTCCCCTTTGATGAAACCGAGGGCCAGCAGCAGAGCATCGAGGAGATCAAACGGGATATGGAAAGCCCTCGTATCATGGATCGTCTTTTATGCGGGGATGTGGGCTATGGCAAGACCGAGGTGGCCATCCGTGCTGCTTTTAAGGCGGTGATGGACGCCAAACAGGTGCTGGTATTGGTGCCCACCACCATTCTGGCGCAGCAGCACTACGCTACCTTCTCGGCCCGGTGCGAGGGCTACCCCATTACGGTGGATGTGCTTTCCCGTTTTCGGAGCAAAAAGGAGCAGGAGGATGTGCTCACGCGGTTTCAGTCGGGAGAGGTGGATATCCTCATCGGCACCCATAGGCTGCTGAGCCGGGACGTGCGTCCCCGGGATCTGGGCTTGCTCATCATCGACGAGGAACATCGGTTTGGGGTAGCGCACAAGGATACCATCAAGAACATGAAAAAGACGGTGGATGTGCTTACCCTCACGGCTACCCCCATCCCCCGGACCCTGGAAATGTCCCTCATCGGCATCCGGGATATGTCGGTGATCCATACCCCTATCGGGGATCGAAGCCCCGTCACCACCTATGTGGCCCCCTATGAGGGAGAATTATTGCGCCAGGCAATTCTGCGAGAGATCAATCGAAATGGGCAAACCTACATCCTTTACAACAATGTGGGCACCATGGAGCGGTTTGTGTCATCAGTGCGGGAATTGGTGCCCGAGGCTCGAATTGGCATGGCCCATGGCCAAATGGGGGAACTCCCATTGGAGAAAGCGATGATGGCCTTTTACAACCAGGAGGTGGATGTGCTGGTGTGCAGCACCATCATCGAGTCGGGGCTGGATATTCCAACTGCCAACACCATCTTTATTGTGGATGCCGACCGGCTGGGCTTGGCCCAGCTGTATCAGCTGCGGGGCCGGGTGGGCCGGAGCAGCCGCCCAGGGTACTGCTATTTGACCTATAACGGCCAGCGAGTCATGAACGAGACGGCCCAGAAGCGGCTTTATGCCATCAGCGAATTCACCGAGCTGGGCAGCGGCTATAAGATCGCCATGCGGGATTTGGAGATCCGGGGTGCCGGCAATCTCCTGGGGCCGGAGCAGCACGGGCATATGGCGCAGGTGGGCTACGACACCTATTGTAAGCTGTTGGCCGATGCCATTCGAGAGGTAAAGGGAGAACCGGATCAGCCGGAGGCCGATGCGTCGGTGGAGACCAGCCTGCCCGCCTTTATTCCAACGGAGTACATTGGCAACACCGAGCAGAAGGTGGCGGCATATAAGCGGATTGCCGCCATCCTGGACCAGGCGGGCGCCAATGATGTACGGGAGTCCTTGGTGGACCGCTATGGGGCCCTTCCCGGTCCGGTAGAGAATCTCATAGAGGTGGCGGAACTGAAAGCGCTGTGCATCCAGCATGGCGTTGCTACAGCCGCCATCCGCCGGGGAGAGTGCCGTATGAAGTTCGCATCCACGGCCCAGGTGGACGGAGCTGCTCTAATTCAGGCGGTGGAAGAGTATGGGAAAGGGGCTACTCTTAAGAACACCAATCCCATTGGTTTGATCCTCACGGAGAAAAACGCCACCGATGGAAAGATGCTGAAAAAGACGATGGAGTTTCTGTCCGCCCTTCCCGCGTAGCCTCAAACCATGGACACCGTCCGCTCACATTGCCGATTTGATTTCGTCACATGGACAGGATATAATAACTTGTATTTACGGCGGCTTAGAAAAGACCGCCGTCTAGGAGGTACCGAATGAAAAAGACCCTTGCGCTTCTATTGGCCCTTGGGATGCTGGTGCTGATGCTGGCAGGCTGCCAGGTCAACCGAGAAAAGGACATGGCTCAGATTGTGCTACAGGTAGGGGATGTGACCTATACAAAACAGCAGGTCTATGATACCGTTACCGATTATTTTACCTCTATGGGATATAGCATCGATCTAATGGACGAGACCATGGAGGAATCCACCCGGGAGCAGATGGACGCCATGTTGGAGGACTATCTGGATTATTTGATGCAGATGGAGGTTGCCGCCATCATCGTGGACCGGGACATGCCCCTTAGCGAGGAGGAGATCGCGGAGGCCGATGCTTCGGTGGATCAGTATGTGGAGTTTGTCAAAGCGTACATGCTAACGGAGGACGAGGACCCCGAGGCGGCCGAGGAAAATGCCCAGGCTGAAGGAGAGGACATTGACGCCCAGGTGGACGCCTTTTTCCTGGAAAACACCGGGATGACCCTTCAGGAGTACCGGGAGGAAGTCTATAAGCAGGTTAAGCTGGAGAAGCTGGGGAATGCCCTGGCCAAGGACGTGACCGCTAGCGACGAGCAGGTGAAGGCGCGGTACGAAACGGACCTTCAAAGCCAGAAGGAGGCCGCCATTACCGGCGAAACCTATTATGAGAGCGTGGTGACCGGGGACAGCGACCTCATCGGCGCTTATACCCTTCACAAGGCCAGCGGATATCAGCTGGTGAAGCATATCCTGTTCACCTTTACCGAGGAACAGCAGGATGAGCTGGAGGCCCTTCAGGAGACCATCGATGATGAGAAGAGCGCCAAGAGCGATGCTGAGACCGCTAAGAGCGAAGCGGAGGCCGCCAAGCTAACGGCGGAGGACGCTGGGGATACCGAGGAAGCGGCCGCCCAGCAGAAGATCATCGACGACAAAGACGCCATCATCTCCGCGCAGAGTGCCAGGATCGAGACCCTGCAGAACCAGTATTTTGCCCGGCGGGATGAGCTGGCTGCCGGCAACGTGGCCAAAGCCCAGGACTTGGTGGCCAGGTTAAAGGCGGGGGAGGATTTTGACACCCTTTTAGCGGAATATGGGGAGGATCCCGGGATGAAGCAGGGAGCCAGCTCCATTACCGGATACCTGATTTCCCCCACTGGATATGGCTTTGATGAGACCTTTGTGGACGCTGCTCAACAGCTTACCGAGGCGGGTCAGATCAGCGATCCCGTGGTGTCTGACTTTGGCGTTCATATCGTGAAACTGCTGTATGGCACCGATGAGGCGGATCTGCCCTACGATTTGGTGAAGAGCATCGTACAGCCCCTGGCAGATGAGGATGCCCAGCAGACGGCTGTGGATGAGGGGATCCAGAAGTACGCCGATGAGCTAGGCGTGAAGGTGTATCCCGACCGGATCAAATTTGTAAAATAAAGATATGAAAAAAAGCGGGGCAGTTTGCCCCGCTTTTTTTATCCACAGCCGTCCAAAGAAGGCCGCATTTGTCCGTATTAGGCCCGGTTTGGCCTCGAAAAGCCCATGGATGGAGATTTTTAGGATTGCGCCTTTTCCTGGTGCCAATGGCGCCGGGGGCATTGGATTTGGAAGATATCGTCCACCATCCGGTGCACCAGCTCCGCCTCGGGGGTGCCCGCTAGGGTGTAATGGATCTCCTTGCCGATCCGGCGGTTGACGATCAAACCGGACTGCCGCAGGGCCCGCAGGTGGTGGGAGACCGCCGGGGCGCTCATGCCGATGGCGGCGGCGATGTTGTAGACGCATTCCTCGCTGTGGCATAGAAGCCATAGAATGCGGAGCCGCGTGCTGTCCGAAAGAAGGGAAAAGGTATCGGACACCTTGGCAAAGCTATCCGGAGTGGGCATCTGCTCCAGAACCTCATGGGTGTGCTGGCCATGATCGTGGGGAAGGGGCTCCATATGGACTGGTTCCTTTTCTGACATATCATTCCCCTTTTCCGGCAACGGCCGCGTTTTTCTATTATTATAGGCCTTGGGTCCCATAACGTCAAACGGGCTTCCCCTGGGGGAAGCCCGCTGGTTTTTGCGAGGAGTTAAAGGTTTTTTACGGAAAGTGCCCGGATGGCGTTGAGGATGGCGATCACCGATACCCCCACGTCCGCGAAGACCGCCGCCCACATGGAGGCCATTCCAATGGCCGACAGGATCAGCACCACGACCTTGACCCCCAGGGCGAAGACAATGTTCTGCCAGGCGATGGCAAGGGTCTTTTTGGAGATCTTGATGGCGGTGGCTACCTGGCTGGGCTCGTCGGTCATAATGACCACATCCGCAGCCTCGATGGCAGCGTCGGAGCCCAGGCCGCCCATGGCGATGCCCACATCGGCCCGGGCCAGCACCGGGGCATCGTTGATGCCGTCTCCCACAAAGACCACCGTGCCCTTCTCAGAGGCGGAGCTGAGGATGGATTCCATGCGCTCCACCTTATCGGCGGGGAGCAGTTGAGTATAGACCTCGTCCAGCCCCAGGTCTCCAGCCACCTTGCGGCCGATGGCGTCGGCGTCCCCCGTCAGCATTACGGTTTTCCGGACGCCGGCTGCCCGCAGGGCGGAGACGGCGTATTTGGCGTCCTCCTTGATCTGATCAGCGATGGCGATGCAGCCTAGATACCGGCCTTCATGGGCCAGATGGACCACTGTGCCAACAACATCGGGGGAGGAGTAGGCCACTCCCGCCAGTTCCATGAGCTTGTCGTTGCCGGCGTATAGGCGATGGCCGTCCACCGTGGCGATGAGCCCCTTGCCGGGGACCTCCTCCACGCTGCCGATGCGGTCCTGATCCACGGCTTTGCCGTATGCCGCCAGGATGGAGCGGGAAATGGGATGGTTGCTGTAATTCTCCCCATGGGCTGCCAGCTCTAAAAGGGTTTTTTGTTCTATGCCGGGAGCGGGATAGACGCCGGTGACGGCAAAGGAGCCTTTGGTAAGAGTCCCGGTTTTATCGAAGACCACCGCTTCCGCTCGGGCAAGGGCCTCCATGTAGTTGCTGCCCTTGATGAGGACGCCGCATTTGGAGGCGCCGCCGATGCCGCCGAAGAAGCTGAGAGGGATGGAGATCACAAGGGCGCAGGGACAGGAGACCACCAGGAAGGACAGGGCCCGCCGCACGCTTTCTCCCAGGGCCATGCCGGGGATCAAAAGGGGCAGGGACAGGGCAAGCAGAACGGCGGCGATGACCACGGTGGGGGTATAGTACCGGGCAAACTTGGTGATGAAGTTCTCCACGTTGGCTTTCTTGCTGCTGGCGTTTTCCACCAGGTCCAAAATCTTGGCCACGGTGGATTCCCCAAACTCCTTGGTGACCTCTATGGTGAGGATACCGGTGAGGTTGATGCATCCGCTGATGACCTCCTGGCCGGGAACCGCGTCCCGGGGAAGGGATTCCCCCGTCAGGGCCGAGGTGTCCATGGAGCTATGGCCGGCGAGGATGACGCCGTCCAGTGGGATGCGCTCTCCCGGCCGGACGATGATGGAATCCCCTACCTGGACCTCTTCGGGATCCACCCGAAGCTCCTGGCCCTGTCGCAGAAGCACGGCGTAGTCCGGGCGGATGTCCATGAGCTGGGCGATGGATTTGCGGGATTTGCCCACGGCGTAGGATTGGAACAGCTCTCCTACCTGGTAGAACACCATCACCGCCATGGCTTCCAGATAATCCCCCAATAGGAAAGCGCCCACCGTTGCCAGGGCCATGAGAAAGTTCTCATCGAAGATCTGGCCGTGAAGGATACCCGTCAGCGCCTCCCAAAGGACATCGCCGCCCACCAGCAGATAGGCGGCCAAAAAGACGGCCAGCCGGAGGGGATCCCCCAAGGGCAACACCATGGGGAAGACGCAGACGGCCACCGAGGCCAGAATGCGGAATAGGGTGATTTTTTGACGCTTGCTCATCGTAACGACTCCTTATTGCCTGGAAAAGGCCGGCGGACGCAACCTCGGCGCGGAAAGGATTATCCCACCAGCTCTACGGCAGAATCCACCTTTTTGACCGCCTTCTTGACCTCGGAGAGAATGTCGTCAAACCGGTCGTCCTGGGCTTCCAGCGTTAGCTTCTGGGTCATAAAACTGATGCTGGCGGAGGTAACGCCGTTGATTTTGCCGATACGATTTTCCATCTTGGCGGCGCAGTTGGCGCAGTCCAGATCCTTGAGACGGTAGGTTTTCTTCATGGTAATGGCTCCCCCTAACAATGGATTAAATAATTAAATGATTGTTTAATTGTTTGTATGTTTATTATATGTGATGGAGCGAAAAAGTCAACCCTTTTCAGACGTTTTGCGCATCCATTTTGACTGGATGCCGTGGGCGCATAAAATTCCAACCCTTTCAAATACTAACAGGGCAAGTAGCATTTAGGGAGGAAAGGGAATGAAAGCAACCGGCATTGTTAGACGGATCGACGATCTGGGCAGGGTGGTAATCCCCAAGGAAATCCGCCGCACCATGCGGATCCGAGAAGGGGACCCCTTGGAGATCTTTACCGACCGAGAAGGCGGGGTCATTTTGAGAAAATATTCTCCCATCGGGGAGATGGGGGAATTCGCACAGGAGTACGCGGAATCCATCTATAAGACGCTGGACCAAACGGCGTTGATCTGCGACAGCGATATGGTCATCGCCGCGGCGGGAAGCGGCAAAAAGGAGTATATGGACAGGAGCATCTCCCGGGATGTGGAGAACATGATGGCCCAGCGGACGGTGTATATTACCGGCCGGGAATCGGGCAACAAACCCGTGGCCATCCTGGAGATGGAGAGCGACGGCGGCGCCTATCAGGCCCAGATCATCTGTCCGATCCTATCCCAGGGGGAGGCCATCGGCGCGGTGGTCATCCTCAACCGGAACGGCAACAAGGAGTTTGGGGAGGTGGAGGCCAAGGTGGCCAGTACCGCCGCCATCTTCCTAGGAAAGCAGATGGAGCATTAAAAAAACAGCCCCTTAAAGGGGCTGTTTTTTTAATGGTGGGCGGCCACGCGTGTATAAACAAAGGAAGCCCCATGGTGGGGGGCTTCCTTTTTCCGTGTAGGGACACCGGGATATTGGGGTTTATTTTCCGTAGTAGGCCCGCAGGTACATCTCCTTGAGCTCGCTCATAAGGGGATACCGGGGGTTGGCGCCGGTGCACTGGTCGTCGAAGGCCTGCTCCACCATCTCGTCCAGCGTGGCGAGGAAATCCTCCTCCTTGACGCCGTAGTCGCGGATGCATTTGCGGATGCCGATCTTGGACTTCAGATCCTCGATGGCGGCGATGAGGTTCTCCAGCTTCTCCTCGTTGTTCTTTCCCTTGATGCCCATGAAGTCGGCGCACTCGGCGTAGCGCTCCAGGGTGTGGGGATACTCGTACTGGGGGAAGGTGCCCATCTTACGGGGCTTGGGATCGGCGTTGTACCGCAGCACCTCGGTCAAAAGCATGGCGTTGGCGATGCCGTGGGGCAGGTGATGGAAGGCGCCCAGCTTATGAGCCATGGAGTGGCATACGCCCAGGAAGGCGTTGGCGAAGGCCATGCCGGCCATGGTGGCGGCGTCGGCCATCTTCTCACGGGCTTCGGGATCCTCGGCGCCGTTCTCATAGGCCCGGGGCAGGTAGTTCATGACCAGCTTCATGGCCTTTAAGGCCAGGCCGTCGGTATAATCGGTGGCCAGCATGGCGGCATAGGCCTCAAGGGCGTGGGTCAGAACGTCGATGCCGGAGGCGGCCGTCAGGCTCTTGGGCATATTCATCATCATGTCGGCGTCCACGATGGCCATGGTGGGCAGCAGCTCGTAGTCGGCGATGGGGTACTTCACGCCGGAAGCCTCGTCGGTGATGATGGCGAAGGGGGTTACCTCGGAGCCGGTACCAGCGGTGGTGGGGATGGCGATAAAGGCGGCCTTTTCACCCATCTTGGGGAAGGTGTAGACCCGCTTCCGGATGTCCATAAACCGCATGGCAAGGTCCATGAAGTCTACGCCGGGGTGCTCATACATGGTCCACATGATCTTACCGGCGTCCATGGCGGAGCCGCCGCCGATGGCGATGATGCAGTCGGGCTGGAAGTCCTGCATGGCGGCAGCACCGGCCTTGGCGCAGCCCAGGGTGGGATCGGGCGCTACATCGAAGAAGGTGGTGTGCACGATGCCCATGGCATCCAGCCGGTCGGTGATGGGCTTGGTATAGCCGTTCTGGAACAGGAAGGAGTCGGTTACGATGAAGGCGCGCTTTTTGCCCATCACGTTCTTCAGCTCATTGAGGGCCACCGGCAAGCATCCGCGTTTGAAATAAACCTTACTGGGGGCTCTGAACCAAAGCATATTCTCTCTCCTCTCGGCCACGGTTTTGATGTTGATCAGATGTTTGACGCCCACGTTCTCGGATACCGAGTTGCCGCCCCAGGAACCGCAGCCCAGGGTCAGGGAGGGCTTGAGTTTGAAGTTGTACAGGTCGCCAATGCCGCCCTGGCTGCTGGGGGTATTGATGAGGATCCGGCAGGTCTTCATGGCGTGCTCGAACTTCTCCAGCTTCTCCTGGCCAGTCACCACATCGATATAGATGGAGGAGGAGTGGCCGTACCCGCCGTCCGCAACTAGCTGCTCGGCCTTGGCCACAGCGTCGTCGAAGTCCTTGGCCTTGTACATGGCCAGCACGGGGGACAATTTCTCATGGGCGAAGGGCTCGGCTACATCCACGCTGGTGACCTCGCCGATGAGGATCTTGGCGTCCTCGGGAACCTCCACCCCGGCAAGCGCCGCGATGGTGTGGGCGCTCTGGCCTACGATCTTGGCGTTGACGGCGCCGGCATCGTTGAGGATGATGGCACGGACCTTATCCAGCTCGGCGGCTTTGAGGATATGGCATCCCCGGTCGGCAAACTCTTTGCGAACCTTGTTGTAGACGGATTCCAGAATGATCACGGACTGCTCGCTGGCGCAGATCATGCCGTTATCAAAGGTTTTGCTATGGATGATGGAGTTGACGGCCATGGTGATATCGGCGCTGTCATCGATGATGGCGGGCACGTTGCCGGGGCCTACGCCGATGGCGGGCTTGCCGGAGCTATAAGCGGCTTTCACCATGCCGGGACCACCGGTGGCTAGGATGATGTCCGCCTCCTGCATCAGCATGTTGGTGAGCTCCAGGGAGGGCACGTCGATCCATCCGATGATGCCAGCGGGTGCGCCGGCAGCCACGGCGGCCTCCAGGACGATCCGGCTGGCCTCGATGGTGCAACCCTTGGCCCGGGGATGGGGGCTGATGATGATGCCGTTCCGGGTCTTCAGGGAGATCAGAGTCTTGAAGATGGCGGTGGAGGTGGGGTTGGTGGTGGGAATGACCGCGGCCACCAGGCCCACGGGCTCGGCTACCTTCTTAAAGGCGTAGGAGGCGTCCTCCTCGATGACGCCGCAGGTTTTGGTATCCCGGTAGGCGTTATAGATGTATTCGGAGGCGTAGTGGTTTTTGATGACCTTATCCTCTACGATGCCCATGCCGGTCTCGGCTACGGCCATCTTGGCCAGGGGAATCCGGGCCTTATTGGCGGCCATGGCGGCGGCAAAGAAGATTTTGTCCACCTGCTCCTGGGTATAATTGGCGAAAATTCTTTGGGCTTCCCGTACCTCAGCGATCTTGGCGGCGAGGTCCTCAGCGGTTTCCACCAGTTTGGGTGCAACGGCTTTGGATTTTACGTTTTTTTCCATGATAGCGTCCATCCTTCTCATAAAATTTTATGGACTCGCGGACGCAGGGTCCGCCGTCCTTTGGTGGCATTGGGATAGTTTGTTAAATAATTATCAATCTCCGGTCTGTGCTCATTGTAGCAAGGCCATTTTGAAAAGTCAACAGGATTGTTAAAAAATTATCAATCCTTTCATTTCCTGCATATCCTTATTTCTCTATCACCATTTTCTGTATTTTCCTTGAAAATTTTGGACGAATGATGGAATAAGAGAAGAAAACTCCTTGTGTTCCAAATGGTTTGTCGGTACAATTTTAAAGAGACCAACTCCCATGGAGGTATGCATATGAATCATTCTGCCCGGCGGAACCGCCGCCGGTTTGCGGTTGTCATTGCGGTGATGATCCTGGTGCTGGCCGGGGTGGCCATCGGCCTGCATTTGAGGGGGGGACAAGAGCCGGGCTCCCAGCCGGTGGGCGGGGATGTGACACCTACCCCTACCCCGGATTTGACCATCCGCCCCGTTGCCACTGCTACCCTGGGCAACACCGGGGATATTCTAATCCATAGTCCCATCCTGACGGCGACCAAGCAGTCGGACGGGAGCTACCGCTTTGACAACATCTTTTCGGTGCTGGCACCCTATGTGAAGCAGGTGGATTTTGCCACCATCAATTTGGAACTGACCCTGCCAGGGAGCAAGTACCAGGGGTATCCCACCTTCCGGACGCCCGACAGCCTGGTGGACAGCATCCTCACTGCCGGCTTTGATTTGGTGACCACTGCCAACAACCATGCCAACGATTCGGGGGAGAACGGCATGGTGCGGACCACCCAGGTGCTGACCGAAAAGGGACTGCCCTATACCGGCACCCGGACCCAGGCCACCGATAAGAACTACCGGGTGCAGAGCATCAACGGCATCAAGGTGGGCATGGTGAGCTATACCCATGGAGCCTATCTGGCGGATGGAAGGAAATCCATCAACGCCATCCCCTGCACCACCGACAGCAGCCAGCTGATCAACATGTTCGCCTACGACCGGCTGGACGAGTTCTATGACGATATGGCCGAAGATATCGCCAACATGAAGGCGGAGGGAGCGGAGGCCCTGGTGGCCTACATCCACTGGGGGGATGAGTATCACATCCAGCAGAACAAAACCCAGGAGGCCATGGCTCAGAAGCTCAGCGATTTGGGCATCGACGTCATCGTGGGGTGCCATCCCCATGTGGTGCAGCCCGTGACGGTAATCGAATCGGAGGTTTCGGGAAAATCCACCCTGTGCGTCTACTCCATGGGCAACGCGGTGTCCAATCAGCGGATTGCCCAGATGGACGACATCAAGACGGGACATACCGAGGATGGGATGTTTGTAACCTTTACCTTTACCAAGTATTCCGACGGATCTGTCCGGGTCACCGGCGGGGAGATCCTGCCTACCTGGGTGCATCTTTACACCCAGGATGGGCGAAAGGTGTACCAGATCGTTCCCCTGGATAAGGGAACGGAGGACTGGAGCGGGGAACTGGGCCTTGGGAACAGCTCCAACGGAGTACGGGACGCGGAAAAATCCTACGACCGCACCATGGCCATCGTGGGGGATGGACTGGCGGAATGGGAGGCCTTTTTCCAGGCCCAGCAGCAGGAGCTGGATGATACCAACCGGGCCCTGAGGGGGGAGAGCCCCTCCCCGGAGCAGTGAGCGGGGGGAGAGGCTCTCCCTTATATAGTAAGGATAGAAGGGCCGGCTGCGCAGCGTAAGCGTGCCGGTGCCCCGTATCGGCGGGGACGGCCTTGCAGACGGAAAAAGGACACCATTTGGTGTCCTTTTACTGTTTTTTTACATAGAGTTGATTTTTATGAGCGGGGGTCCCCGTCGTCCCACGGGCGCCGATGGGCTGAAGCATCCAAAGCGCCTGGTTCTCTGCCGGCGGGGGAGAAAGCCTTGGAATAGCGAAGGTCGGTAATCTCCCGGTCCATCAGGGTGAAGACGCTGGGGACCAGATCGTTCTGAAAGCCCATGGCATGGTAGAATCCCCGGGCATCCCGGTTTTCCTGAAGCACCCAGAGGTAGCAGCCCTTTTGACCGGCGTCTTTCATTTGACGGAGAGCATGCTGCAAAAGGGCCTTTCCCTGCCCCTGGCCGGTATATTCCGGCAGGATATAGAGGGAATAGATTTCGCCCCAGTCCCCTTCCTGGCGTGCGCCCTGGATCTCCCTGCGGCCGGGCCCGAAGGTAACACAGCCCACAGCCTGCCCCTTCAAAATGCTGAGATAGGCTTTGAATCCGTTCTTCCCCAGATTATGAAGAAAGAAGGGGACCCAGTGCTCCTGTGGGAGCTGGCTGAGGTAGGCCTGGGGCAGGATATCCCCGTACGCGGCTTTCCAGGACAGGGCGTGGATGCGGCTCATGGTGGCAGCATCCTTGGGGGTGGCGGGACGAATCAACGGCATAGCGGCATCTCCTTTTAGGGGATATTGTACATGAGGAGGCCTCGGCGCGCAATGGGCGCCGCCGGGACTTTTTCCTTTGGGGCCGGCGTATTAATATAGGATAGCGGGCTCTGGGCGATTTTAGATTATGGGTATTAAGTTTGGGCCGCTTTTGCTATAATTATGTCTTAAAGGGAGGAATGCCCATGAAGAAGAATTCCTTTGCCAAGGGCGCGGCCATTCTGGCCGGCGCCGGCATTATATGCAAAATCCTGGGCGCGGTGTACCGCATTCCCCTGGCGGGGATCATCGGCACCACCGGTATCGCCTATTACCAGATCGCCTATCCCATCTATTCGGCGCTGCTGGTGGTTTCCTCCGCGGGCATTCCCACCGCCATCAGCAAGCTGGTGGCCGAGCGGGCCGCCATGGGGGACTACCGCAATGCCCACTATATCTTCCAGGTGGCCTTCAAGATGCTGCTGGTCATCGGGGTTTCCACCTCCCTTGTGATGTTCCTGGGAGCGGGATTGATCTCCAGCTTACAGGGCATCCCCGAAGCGGCGGCCACCATACGGGTGATCGCGCCCTCGCTGTTGTTTGTATCCATCATCTCGGCCTATCGTGGATATTTCCAGGGGCTTCAGCAGATGACCCCTACCGCCACAAGCCAGGTGATTGAGCAGGTTGCAAAGCTGGTGGTGGGCGTGGTCTGTGCCAAGCTGATGTCCGCAAACGGAGCCCTGGCCGGCGCCGTAGGCGCGGTGCTGGGCGTTACCGGCAGCGAGCTTTGCGCCATGATCTACATGAACGTCCTATACAACGTAAAGAAAAAGGAGATCAAATACCAGATCCGGACCAGCCCCCGGGTCCGGAAGTTTGAACAGCACCGGACGGTGGTAAACCGCCTGCTCCGCATTGCCGTACCCATCACCATCGGCGCCAGCATCATGCCCATCGTCATGCTCATCGACAACGGTATGGTGGTGAACATCTTAAAATCCCTGGGCTTCAGCCAGGAGGTGGCCGCCGGGCACTTTGGCATCCTTACCGGCTATGTGACGCCGGTGGTCAACATGCCGGGGATCCTTTCCATGGCCATGCAGATGAGCCTGGTGCCCGCCATCGCCAACGCCATCGCCCTGCGAAACCGCCGCCAGGCCCAGCAGAACGCCACCATTGGCCTGAAACTGGCGGTGCTCATCGGCATGCCCTGCAGCGTGGGGCTGTTCCTGCTGGGCGAGCCCATCATCGGCGTACTGTACAGCTCCCTGAGGGGAACCCCTGAGCTGCTGATTGCCGGTCAGATGATGAAGGTGCTGTCCATCGGGCTGTTCTTCATGACCTTGGTTCAGACCAGCAACGGCATCCTCCAGGGCATGGGCCGGCCCAACATTCCCGTCATCAGCATGCTGTGCGGGGGCATTGTGAAGATCATCGTCAGCTTTATCCTGCTGCGCATCCCCGAGATCAACATTCTGGGGGCGCCCATCGGCACCGTCTGTTGCTTTATCACCGCGGCGTCCTTTAACGTGATCTACGTTTTCCGCCATCTGCATCTGCGGTTCCATTTCGTGGATATGCTGCTTCGGCCCGCCGCCGCTACGACGGCCATGGGCGTGGTGGCGTACTTTGCTTACCGGCTGATCGGGATGAAGATGTCCTATACCATCGGGACCCTAATGAGCATCGGCCTGGCCGGCCTGGTTTACATCGGCATGGTGTTGCTGGTACGGGCGCTCCAGCCCGCTGACGCCAAGCTGCTGCCCGGCGGCTCCAAGCTGGATTACTACATGCGCCGCATGGGGATTTGGAGGTAGCGATATGGGAATTACCATTGTGGGAATGGGCAGAGCCCAGGGGGTGGAGCCCCAGGTCTTGGAAAGGCTGAAGGGCTGCGCTGAGATCCTCTTGCAGACCCAGGCGTATCCCGGGTTTCGCGGAATTCAGGAGGCTGTAGGAGGGCGGTACCTAGACGAGCTCTATGAGAGCAGTCAGAATTTTGCCGCCTTCAACGATCGGGTGGTTCGCATGGCGCTGGAAGCCGCGGAAAAGGGGGAGGTGGCCCTCTGTGTGGCGGGGGACGGCGCGGGGGACAACGCCGCCGCGGCCCAGCTCCTCTCCGTTGCCCGGCGGGAAGGGATTGCCGTGGGCGTGCTCCCCGGTCCTTCCCTGGCCACCCTGGCGCTGGCGGAGGCGGGCGTGGTGCCGGAACGGGGGCTTCGGGTTACTGATGATTTGAAAAAGGAGGGCCTTACCGCAAACAGCGGCATGGATCTGGTGATCCCAGAGGTCAACAGCCCTCTCCGGGCGGGCATGGCCAAGCTGGCCCTTTTGGAGGCCTATCCCCATGACCACCGGGTATATCTCTCGGATCCTTTAGAGGGGAACGGCGTGGAGGAGATCCCGCTGGTGGAGCTGGATCGTCCCCGGGCCTTTACCCCGTTCTGCACGCTCGTGGTGCCCCGGTTGGAGCTTCGGGAAAAGGAGTGTTTTGCCATGGAGGACCTCATCGAGGTCTGCCGCATCCTGCGGAGCCCCGAGGGATGCCCGTGGGATCGGGAGCAGACCCATGACAGCCTCCGGCGCAATCTGCTGGAGGAGGCCTATGAGGTGCTGGGAGCCATCCAGGAGGGGGATCCCTTCCATATGGCGGAGGAGTTTGGCGATTTGCTGTTACAGATCGCCCTGCATGCCGTCATCGGCGAGGAGCACGGGGAATACGATATCACCGATGTGGCCACGGGTATCTGCCAGAAGATGATGCGCCGGCATCCCCATGTGTTCGGCGATGTGGCGGTGTCCAGCACCGGGGAGGTGTTGGACAACTGGGAGGAGATCAAACGCAGAGAGCGGGGACAAGAGGGGCAGAAAAGCTATCTTGCCGATGTGGGAAAAGGCCTTCCTCCCCTGAAGATGGCCGAGGAGATCCAGAAAAAAGCCGCTCGGTGGGGATTCGATTGGGAGGATTACCGCCCCGCCGCCGAAAAGGTACGGGAGGAGCTTTTGGAGCTGACGGAGGCCTTTGACGGGGGCAGGAAGGAGGAGGCCCTGGCGGAGGCGGGAGATCTGCTCTTTGCCTGCGTCAACGTGATCCGGCTCATGGGGTTGGATGGGGACACCGCTCTATTCCTCACCTGCGAGAAGTTCAAAAGCCGGTTTCTTGCCATGGAATCCATGGCGGCGGAAGAGGGGAAATCTCTGAAAGAGATGGACCTGGACCAGATGGACGCCCTATGGGAACGGGCAAAAAAGCACTGATTTGCAACAATTCCGTAGGAAATGAGAAAAGAGGCTTGACAATCGGGACGTTTTACAGGAAAATCTGTTGTACAAGCCAAAAGCCAATTTTTAGACTTGCCCGCAAGGGAAAAGCATAGGAGGTAGTTCTAGTGAATAAAACTCAGTTTATTGCCGCTGTGGCGGAGAAGAGCGAATTGACCAAGAAGGATGCCGATAAGGCCGTGAACGCGATGATCGAAGTGATCGCCGATACGCTGAAGGCCGGCGATAAGGTTCAGATCATGGGCTTCGGCAACTTTGAGGTAAAGGAGCGGGCCGAGCGCGCTGGGATCAACCCTGCCACCAAGCAGCCCATCACCATCGCGGCCAGCAAGTCCCCTGTGTTCAAAGCGGGCAAGGCTCTGAAGGACAGCATCAAATAAGAAAATCAACTGTTTGGGATGCGGGGCGAATCTCCGCATCCTTTTTTTATTTCTCGCAAATCCCCTCTGCCGGGCCCATGGCCGCCATGGTATAATGAGATGAAATCAAAGGAGACGGATATGAGAATCGATAAGTTTTTGAAGGTTAGCCGGCTGATCAAGCGGCGTACCGTTGCCAACGCCGCCTGTGACGCCCAGAAGATTGAGTTGAACGGAAAGCCCGCCAAGCCCGGGGATCGGGTGAAGATCGGCGATACCATTGCCATCACCTTTAAGGGGGAGACCACCCGCTATGAGGTGCTGTCGGTACAGGAGCACGCCCTCAAGGAGGACGCTTCGTCCATGTACCGGCGGCTCAGCTAGGAGGCCGTCCATGAGCGTGGGCATGGGCTTTGACGCCCACCGGCTGACGCCGGACCGGAAGCTGATCCTTGGAGGGGTGGAGATTGCCCATCCCTTGGGACTGTTGGGGCATTCCGACGCCGACGTACTGACGCATGCGGTGATGGACGCCATCCTGGGGGCGGCCGGGCTGCGGGACATCGGCGTGCATTTTCCCGACAACGATCCCGCTTACAAGGATGCTGACAGCGTGGCGCTTTTGCGCCGGGTTTGGGAGCTGGCGGCGGAAGAGGGGTATGGGCTGGTGAACCTGGACTGCACCGTCGTGGCCCAGGCCCCCAAGCTGTCCCCCTATTTTTCGGCCATGCGGGAGCGTCTGGCGGCGGCTTTGGGCTGCCGGGGGGACCGCATCAATCTAAAGGCCACCACCACCGAGGGCATGGGGTTTGCCGGCCGGGAAGAGGGGATCTGCGCTCTGGCCGTCTGCCAGTTGGAGAAGCGCCATGAGACGGCTTGACCGGCCCTATCGTCCCCGGGGCTGGTGGCGGTCCCGGCCCTGGTGGCCCTTTGTCCTTCTAGGGATGTGCGTTCTGGCGGCGGGCCTAGCGCTGTTTTTGGTTCTGCGGTTTGTGGTGCCCTGGATTGGAGGGCTGTTTCAATCGGATATTGGGGAAAACGTGCTGCCCCTTCAGAGCGCCTCTCCCGTGGTGGATCTATCGGATAAGTCCCGTGAGGTGCTGCTTACCGGCAACAATCGCAGCATTGGGGATCCCGCCATCCTGGGAGACGAGATCTTCTTCCCCGGAGGGATGGATGGCACCGGCAAGACCTTGGTGGCCGTCAACGTCCATAACATCATGACCAAGGAGACCACCCGGGTGGAGGGCATTCAGGCGAAGAACGACGGCATTTTGTCCCTGGACGTCAACGCCCAGTATATCGTCTATTTTGACAGCAAGGACGCGGGCGGTGGCAATATCTACGCCTATAACCGGGAGACCCAAGCGGTAAAAGAGCTGATGCGGGTGCCCTACGGCTGGCCCCAGGTACGGGTCTGCGGCGGGTTTGCCGTATGGATGGAGCGGACGGGGAACGTGACCGAGAAGCTTTACCTGATGGATATCGAGACCCTGGAGCTGACCACCCTGGCGGTGTTTTCCGACTCCCCTTTTGGCCTGTCCGCGCCTGGAGTGGGCGGCGGCGAGGTGGTTTGGGCCGAGCCGGATCCTGACCGTACCGAGGACAGCGCTCTGGGCGTTTTAAAGATGCTACCCCTGGATGGCAGCAGAACCGCTCCCGAGACCTATTTCCCGGAAATGTTTGTATACAGTCCGGTGACCAACGGCAGGGCCCGGGCCTGGATGGACAGCAGCCTTGCAGACGGGGCGGGGCTGTACCTTTCGGTGGAGGGCAACCGGCCGAAAAAGATCGCCGAGGGGGTTCAGGGATTTGGGCTGGGAGAGAACTTTCTGGCCTTTACCCAGGGCGGCGTGGTCTGGGCCTATTTCTTTCGGACCGACACCCTTTGCCGGGTTTCCCCGGTGGGGGAATACTGCTTCCTTGGGGACGTGGGGGAGCATGGCGTGGCCTGGTTTAACATCACCGACGAGGTTCGGGAACGGGATATTCTAAAATACGCGGTATTGGACTGAGACGATGGCGAAAGCAAAAACGGTATTTGTATGCACGGAATGCGGATATGAGTCGGGGAAGTGGATGGGCCGGTGCAGCGGCTGCGGCTCCTGGAACACCATGGTGGAGCAGCAGGCTGCGGCTCCCGCCGCCCCCGACCGCCGGGGCGCCTCCATGGGGAGAGTGCCCGCCGCCCCCGTCCACATCAAGGACGTGACGGGGGAAGAGGTGCCCCATATCCCCACCGGGATCGCGGAATTGGATCGGGTGTTGGGGGGCGGATACATTGAGGGAGGCGTCCTGCTGCTGGGAGGCGAGCCCGGCGTGGGGAAGTCCACCCTCTTGCTGCAGGCCTGTGACAGCCTGTCCCTTTCGGGGAAACGGGTGCTGTATGTATCGGGGGAGGAATCCGTCCGCCAGGTGAGCCTTCGGGCCCGCCGTCTGGGGGTGGCGGGGGAGGAGCTATTTGTGTTGGCCGAAACCCTGGTGTCCGCCATCCGGGACAGCATCGAGAAGATCGGGCCCCAGGTGGTGGTCATTGACTCCATTCAAACCATTTATCTGGACACCATCACCTCGGCGCCGGGCAGCGTGGCCCAGGTGCGGGAGAGCGCCGCCTACCTCATGAGTTTGGCCAAGGAGACGGGGTTCTATCTCATCTTTGTGGGACACGTTACTAAGGAAGGGGCCATCGCGGGGCCCCGGGTGCTGGAGCATATGGTGGATACGGTGCTGTACTTTGAAGGGGAGCGGCAGAGTACCCTTCGGGTGCTGCGGGCGGTGAAGAACCGCTTTGGCTCCACCAACGAGATTGGGATCTTTGAGATGCAGGCCGGCGGCATGGTGGCGGTGGAGGACGCCTCCGCCTACATGCTTTCCTCCATGACCCGGGGGGTAGCGGGGGTATCGGTGACCTGCAGCGTGGAGGGCTCCCGCCCCATGATGTGCGAGGTGCAGGCTCTGGTTACCGACACCAGCTACGGCAATCCCCGGCGGATGTGCCAGGGGGTGGAGTTTAACCGCATGGTGCTGATGATCGCCGTGCTGGAGCGGCGGGCGGGAATCTCCCTTGCCAGCAGGGACGTCTATATGAACGCTGTAGGCGGCATGCGGATGGCGGAGCCCTCGGGGGATCTGGCGGTGATTGCAGCCCTTGCGTCCGCAGCCCTGGACATGCCTCTATTGGAGGATACGGTGTTCATCGGGGAGGTGGGCCTATCGGGGGAGATCCGCCATGTGAGCCAGATGGAACGCCGAATCCAGGAGTGCGCCCGGCTGGGATTTTCCACCGTGGTGCTGCCCCCTACCCGGGGCGTCAAAAAGGAGGATTTTCCCCAGATCCGACTGCTCTTTGCAAAGGACGTTTCCGCTGCCCTTGCGGCCACGCTGCGAAAGGGACGGAAGGATGGAGAACAGATATGAAGAAAGCCTGAAGAAAGTATGGCGGAAATGGTACATTTTGCCTTGCCGCCTTTTTTTCTTTGGGGAAATATGATAGTCTAAACTTGAGTTGTTCTAGAGAGGAGGTGAAAGAATTGAATCGAGTGATACGGCTACTTGTAGCGACCTTGGGCGTGTTTGCCGGCATTGGGATCTTTGTGGGGGTTATCAGCCTTTTGACTGCCATTGGCGTGGTCCATGAGATCCCGTGGCTTATGGGCTGGATGCTGGTGGGCGCGTACTTCATCGCGGGGGTCATCGGCGGCCTGTTTTTCTACATCATCTATCCCAAGCTGGAGGCGCTGGTGCGGAAGATCGGCGCGGTGCTGGACGCCCAGATGTCCAAGATCCCTACAAAGGATGTGGTGTTTGCAAGTGTGGGTCTTATCGTCGGACTTATCATTGCATTACTACTCTCTACCCTCATCAACCAAATTCCCATCCCTTGGCTATCCACTCCGCTTTCCATTGTGGTTTACCTGGTCATGGCCTATCTGGGCGTTGACGTGGCCCTAAAACGGAAGGGGGAGCTGGGGAGCATGACGGAGGCCGTGGCGGCCAAGCAATCGGGCGAGCGCAAGCAGAAGGCCAGCCGCCAGGACCGGAACGTCCCCCCCAAGATTTTGGATACCAGCGCCATCATCGACGGGCGCATCTACGACGTGGCGAAGACTGGCATCATCGACGGGCGGATCGTTATCCCGGAGTTTGTGCTGGGGGAGCTGCGGCACATTGCTGATAGCTCTGACTCCCTCCGCCGGCAAAAGGGCAGAAGGGGGTTGGATATCCTGTCCCAGCTGCAGCAGGAATTCCCCAATGTGGTGGTCAGCGACAAGGACTACGAGGGGATTGAGGTGGATGAGAAGCTCATCCGCTTGGCCAGCGACATGAAGGGAAAGATCATCACCAATGATCTCAATCTCAACAAGGTGGCGACCGTAAAGAACGTGGGGGTCATCAACATCAACGCCCTGGCTACGGCGGTGAAAACCCCCGTTATGCCTGGGGAGATCCTCAATACCCAGATCATCCGGGAGGGGAAGGAGGCTGGCCAGGGGCTGGCCTACCTGGACGACGGTACCATGATCGTGGTGGATGGCGGGAGCAAGCGCATCGGCCAGACGGTGGACGTTTCCATCACCAGCGTGCTCCAGACCGGCGCGGGGCGCATGATCTTTGCCCGGGTGGTGGCATAGCAGCAAGAAGTCAAAAAAGGGAAGGAGTACTCCTTCCCTTTTTTCTTCTGGGGATGGGGACGTTTGCCGTAGGCGCCCAGCTTCTACCGGCTTTTTGCAGGGAGACTGACGCTGTGGGCGTTTCCGCTGTAAGCCTGGCTGCGCTCTGGGTTACGGCGTTCCGGTTGATTGGATTGGGGGCGGCATGGGAATCATTGGAACAAAAAGCTACAAAAAAATAGACACCCTACCCGAAAATCGATTGACAACGGGTGGATGTTATGATAATTTAATATATTGCCTACACTTTGCGTTTCGGATGGGTCCGTTCCCCAAATGGGAATCAGCCCCGGCCGATTTCCTGGGTACATTCTACAATATGCGAAGGGTTATTGCAATAGCCATGTTTTCACGGCGATTGCTGGCAAAAGCAACTTAAGATTGGGAGTGACGCGCAGTATGGTCCATGAGATCGAATTGGGCAAGCGGAAGAAAATGAGCTTTTCTCGCATCGAGGAAGTTCTGCAAATGCCGGATTTTATTGAAATCCAAAAAAACTCCTACAACAAATTCCTGGAACAAGATCTAAAAGAGGTGTTTGCCGACATCTCTCCCATCACCGACTATTCTGAAAATCTACTGCTGGAATTCGTAGACTATACCCTGGAGAAGACCCCCAAGTACTCCGTGGAGGAGTGCAAGGAGCGGGACGTGAACTACGCCGCACCTCTGCGGGTCCTGGTTCGCTTGATCAACAAGGAGACCGGCGAGGTGAAGGAGCAGGAGGTCTTTATGGGGGACTTCCCCCTGATGACCGAGCAGGGGACCTTCATCATCAACGGCGCCGAGCGGGTCATCGTCAGCCAGCTGGTCCGCAGCCCCGGGGTGTACTATGACGTGACCACCGACAAAAGCGGCAAGCAGCTCTATTCCGCCACCGTGATCCCCAACCGGGGCGCCTGGCTGGAATATGAGATGGACAGCAACGACTGTATGTGGGTACGGGTGGATCGGACCCGGAAGCTGCCCCTCACCGTCATCGCCCGGGCCATGGGCTGCGGCACCGACGAGGAGATCATTGAGAAATTCGGCGAGAACCGGATGCTCCTCAATACCATGGTTAAGGACGTGGCCAAGACCTCCGCTGAGGGTCTCATCGAGATCTATAAGCGGCTGCGGCCCGGCGAGCCCCCCGCTGAGGAATCCGCCCGGCAGATCGTGGATTCCCTGTTCTTTGATCCCAAGCGCTATGACCTGGCCCGGGTGGGCCGGTATAAGCTCAACAAGAAGCTGGACCTGGCCGCCCGTCTGACCGGGCAGGTTCTGGCTGCCGATTTGGTCAATCCCTATACCGGCGAAGTGTTGGCGGAGGCCGGGGAGACCATCTCCCGGGAGCGGGCTGCCGAGATCAGCGCCACCGGCGCCAACGAGGCGTTGGTTCGGGCGGGGGAAGAGACCGTTAAGATCTTTGGCAACAACTTTGTGGATCTGACCCCCTTTGCGGGCTTCGACGTGAAGGAAGTGGGCATCATGGAGAAGGCTCATTTCCCCACTTTTATGGAGCTTTACTCCGAGCGGGACGATTGGACCGAGGCGGAGCTGCGGGCCGTTTTGAAGCAGAACGTGGATCTGCTCATGCCCAAGCACATCCATCCCGACGATGTGCTTGCCACCTTGAACTACCTCATGGGCCTTAGCTACGGCATTGGCACCACCGACGATATCGACCATCTGGGCAACCGGCGGCTTCGCAGCGTGGGCGAGCTGATGCAGAACCAGATCCGGGTGGGCCTGAGCCGCCTGGAGCGGGTGGTTCGGGAGCGGATGAGCATCCAGGATATGGAGACCGCCACCCCCAGCAATCTGATCAACATCCGGCCGGTTTCCGCCGCCATCAA
Organism: Bacillota bacterium; assembly: GCA_003150225.1. GTDB lineage: Bacteria > Bacillota > Clostridia > Christensenellales > QAND01 > QAND01. Next base: position 30,871 of record QAND01000011.1, on the reverse strand, counting down.
GGAGTTCTTCGGTTCGAGCCAGCTATCCCAGTTTATGGATCAGACCAACCTGTTGGCGGAGCTGACCCACAAGCGGCGTCTGTCCGCCTTGGGGCCGGGAGGTCTCAACCGGGAACGGGCCAGCTTTGAGGTTCGGGACGTACACCACAGCCATTATGGCCGGATGTGCCCCATTGAGACCCCGGAAGGCCCCAACATTGGGTTGATCGGCTCCCTGTCCACCTATGCCCGGGTCAACGAGTATGGATTTATCGAGTCCCCCTATCGGAAGGTCATCAAGGGGAAGGGCATTGTCACCGACGAGATCATCTATCTCACCGCCGACCAGGAGGATGAGTTCATCGTAGCCCAGGCCAACGAGGCCGTGGATGAGAACGGGAAGTTCATCCATGAGCGGGTTACCTCCCGGTATCAGGATTTCATCGGTGAGGAGGATCGGGAGAACATCGATTTGATGGATGTTTCTCCCAAGCAGCTAGTTTCCGTGGCCACCGCCATGATCCCCTTCCTGGAGAACGACGACGCCAACCGGGCTCTGATGGGCAGTAACATGCAGCGCCAGGCGGTGCCCCTTTTGAATCCCCAGGTGCCCATCGTGGGTACTGGGATGGAATACAAGGCCGCCCGGGATTCCGGCATGGTGATCCTGGCCAAGCGGCCGGGCACCGTGGTGGACGTTACCGCCAAGTCCATCACCGTACAGACCGACGATGGCGAGGTGGATCGCTACAAGCTCATCAAGTTCATGCGGAGCAACCAGGCCACCTGTATCAATCAGCGGCCTTTGGTGGATAAGGGCCAGCATGTGGATCAGGGGGACGCTCTGGCCGACGGGCCCAGCACCAAAAACGGGGAGATTGCCTTGGGCCGCAACGTGCTCATCGGCTTTATGCCCTGGGAGGGCTATAACTACGAGGACGCTATCCTCATCAGCGAGAAGCTGGTGAAGGACGACGCCTTTACCTCCATCCATATCGAGGAGCACGAGTGCGAGGCGCGGGACACCAAACTGGGGCCCGAGGAGATCACCCGGGACATCCCCAACATGGGCGCCGACAGCCTCAAGGACCTGGACGACGAGGGCATCATTCGCATCGGCGCCGAGGTGCGCAGCGGCGATATCCTGGTGGGCAAGGTGACCCCCAAGGGGGAGACGGAGCTCACCGCCGAGGAGCGCCTGCTCCGGGCTATCTTCGGAGAGAAGGCCCGGGAGGTCCGGGATACCTCTTTGCGGGTGCCCCACGGCGAGGGCGGCATCGTGGTGGATGTGAAAATCTTTACCCGGGAGAACCGGGATGAGCTGCCCGCCGGCGTCAACCAGCTGGTGCGGGTATACATCGCTCAGCGCAGGAAGATCAGCGTAGGCGACAAGATGGCGGGACGCCACGGCAACAAGGGTGTTATCTCCCGGATTCTGCCCGAGGAGGATATGCCCTTCCTGCCCGACGGCACCCCCTTGGAGCTGGTGCTCAATCCCCTGGGCGTTCCCTCCCGTATGAACATCGGCCAGGTGCTGGAGGTCCACTTGGGCCTGGTGGCCAAATACTTTGGATGGGAGGTTGCCACCCCTGTCTTTGACGGCGCCAACGAGATTGAGATCATGGATCTCTTGGAACAGGCCGGATACAGCAGAGACGGCAAGATGATCCTCCATGACGGCCGCACCGGCGAACCCTTTGAAAACCCCGTTACCGTGGGATATATGTACATCCTGAAGCTCCACCATCTGGTGGACGACAAGATCCACGCCCGCTCTACCGGCCCTTACAGCCTGGTGACCCAGCAGCCCCTGGGCGGCAAGGCCCAGTTCGGCGGCCAGCGCTTCGGCGAGATGGAGGTGTGGGCTCTGGAGGCCTATGGCGCCGCCCATACCCTCCAGGAGATTTTGACGGTGAAATCCGACGATGTGGTGGGCCGCGTCAAGACCTACGAGAGCATCATCAAGGGGGAGAACATCCCCGAGCCTGGGGTGCCGGAATCCTTTAAGGTGCTGATCAAGGAACTGCAGAGTTTGGCGCTGAACGTCCGGGTGCTCAACGAGGACAACAACGAGATCAAGCTGCGGGATTCCGTGGATGACGAGTTTGATACCATCGACATCAAGAAGATGGACGGCGACAGTTACATCCCCGCCGCCATGGATCTGGATGCGCCCGCACCCGCCAAGGAGGCCGAAGGCGAGGAGGGAGAGCGGGATGTCTTTGACATCGCCGGCGTTACCGGCCTGGATCTGGACGAGGAGATCTTCAGCCTGGATCTGGATGAGCTGAGCGTGGACGACGGATTGGATGAGGAACCCAGCGCAGCCGGGGAGGAAACGGAGACCCCCGACGGGCTTTCCCAGTGATAGAAGGGAGTGCGAAGGATGGAACTGAACAACTTCGATAGCATACAGATTGGCCTTGCGTCCCCCGAGCAGATTTTGGAGTGGTCCCGGGGAGAGGTGCGGAAGCCCGAAACCATCAACTACCGTACCCTAAAGCCCGAAAAGGACGGCTTGTTCTGCGAGCGCATCTTTGGACCCACCAAGGACTGGGAGTGCCATTGCGGAAAGTATAAGCGGGTCCGCTACAAGGGCATGGTTTGCGACAAGTGCGGCGTGGAGATCACCAAGAGCAAGGTGCGCCGGGAGCGGATGGGCCATATCATGCTGGCGGCGCCGGTATCCCACATCTGGTATTTTAAGGGGATCCCCAGCCGGATGGGACTGCTTTTGGATATGTCCCCCCGGTCCCTGGAGCGGGTGCTGTACTTTGCCGCCTTTGTGGTGCTGGATCCCGGCACCACCAACCTGACCTATAAGCAGGTCATCACCGATAAGGAATTCAAGGACGCCGAGGAGGCCTACGGCAAGGGAAGCTTCCGCGCCGGCATGGGAGCCGAAAGCGTCAAGGAGCTGCTCAAGGCCCTGGATCTGGATGAGATCGCCACCCAGCTGCGGAACGATCTGGAGTCCATGAGCCGCCAGAAGCGGATCCGCGCGGTAAAGCGGCTGGAGGTCATCGAGGCCTTCCGCAAGAGCGGCAATAAGCCTGAGTGGATCATCCTGGACGTGGTACCGGTGATTCCTCCGGAGCTGCGGCCCATGGTGCAGCTGGACGGCGGCCGGTTTGCGACCAGCGATTTGAACGACCTGTACCGCCGGGTCATCAACCGGAACAACCGCTTAAAGCGGCTTCTGGAACTGAAGGCTCCGGATATCATCGTGCGCAACGAAAAACGGATGCTTCAGGAGGCGGTGGACGCCCTGATCGATAATGGCCGCCGTGGCCGTCCCGTAACCGGCCCCGGCAACCGGCCCTTAAAGTCCCTCTCCGACCTTTTGCGGGGCAAGCAGGGCCGCTTCCGCCAGAACCTTTTGGGCAAGCGGGTGGACTACTCCGGCCGAAGCGTTATCGTGGTGGGCCCCGAGCTGAAGATGTACCAGTGCGGCCTGCCCAAGGAAATGGCCCTGGAGCTGTTTAAGCCCTTTGTGCTGAAAAAGCTGGTGGAGGAGAACTTTGCCCACAACGTCCGCCAGGCCAAGAAGATGACCGAGCGGATGGATTCCAAGGTTTGGGATGTGCTGGAGGACATCATCAAGGATCATCCCGTGCTGCTGAACCGCGCTCCTACCCTGCACCGCCTGGGTATCCAGGCCTTTGAACCGGTGCTGGTGGAGGGCCGGGCCCTAAAGCTGCAGCCCTTGGTCTGTACCGCTTACAACGCCGACTTTGACGGCGACCAGATGGCCGTTCATATTCCCCTGTCGGTGGAGGCCCAGGCCGAATCCCGGTTCCTGATGCTTTCCGCCAATAATCTTTTGAAGCCCCAGGACGGCAAGCCCGTGGTTTCCCCCACCCAGGATATGGTTATGGGCGCCTATTACCTGACCATCGTGCGGGATGGGGAAAAGGGCGAGGGCGCCGTCTTTGCCAGCCCCGACGAGGCTATCATGGCCTATCAGACCGGCAACGTGACCCTGCACAGCAAGGTGAAGGTCCGGATGGAAGGGGAGTTTGAGGGCGAACGGGTGGTGGGCCTTATCGACACCACCGTAGGCCGTCTGATCTTTAACTCCGCCGTGCCCCAGAACCTGGGCTATGTGGACCGGAGCCTTAGGGAGAATACCCTGACTTTGGAGATCGAAAAGGTGGTCGACAAGAACGCCTTGAACGATATTGTGGCGCGGAGCTTTGAGGTCAACGGTTCCACCGTTACCTGCAACGTGCTGGACGAGATCAAGCGCCTTGGCTTTATGTATTCCACCAAGGGCGCCGTTACCATCAGCGTGGGAGACCTGGCCGTTCCCAAGGAGAAGGAGACCCTTTTGGCCGAGGCCGAGCAGCAGGTTTCCGTCATTGAGGCCAACTTCCGCATGGGCTTTTTGTCTGAGGAGGAGCGCCGCCGCCAGGTGATCCGGGTGTGGGAGGATACCACCAAGCGGGTGACCAACGCCCTGATGAAGGGCCTAGCCCAGGATAACCCCGTCTATATGATGGCGGTTTCCGGCGCCCGCGGTAGCGTGAACCAGATCCGCCAGCTGGCCGGCATGCGCGGCCTCATGGCTGATCCTTCTGGCCAGATCATCGAATTGCCCATCAAGGCCAACTTCCGGGAGGGCCTTACGGTGCTGGAGTTCTTCATCAGCTCCCACGGCGCCCGAAAGGGATTGGCCGATACCGCGCTTCGGACCGCGGACTCCGGATACCTGACCCGCCGTTTGGTGGACGTGTCCCAGGAGGTGATCGTCAACGAGGAGGATTGCTTTGCCGAGCTGGGCGAGACCATCCGGGGCATCACCGTCTCGGATATCACCAACGGCAAGGAGGTTATCGAGCCTCTAGCTGACCGGCTTCTGGGCCGGGTAGCCGCCGAGGAGATTGTGGATCCCGCTACCGGAGAGGTGATCGTCCCCCTCAATGAGGAGATCGGCAGCGACGCGGTGGAGAAGATCGTGGCCGCCGGCATCCATGAGGTCAATGTCCGTTCGGTATTAACCTGCCGGGCCAAGCATGGCGTCTGTGCCAAGTGCTATGGCCGGAACCTGGCCACCGGCGGATTGGTATCCATCGGCGAGGCGGTGGGCGTCATCGCGGCTCAGTCCATCGGCGAGCCCGGCACCCAGCTGACCATGCGGACGTTCCATACCGGCGGTGTTGCCGGAGACGATATTACCCAGGGCCTTCCCCGGGTTGAGGAGCTGTTTGAGGCTCGGAAGCCCAAGGGCCTGGCCATCATTACCGAGATTTCCGGCGTGGTGTCCATCGACGACAGCAAGAAGCGCCGGGAGGTTACCGTCAGCAACGAAGACGGAGAATCCGAGACCTACGCCATCCCCTTCCAGAGCCGTCTGCGGGTGAAGAACGGGGATGTGCTGGAGGCCGGCGAGGCCCTCACCGAAGGCCCCATCAACCCCCATGATATTCTGAAGATCAAGGGCATCAAGGGCGTGCAGAACTACCTGCTCCGGGAGGTGCAGTCGGTTTACCGGCTCCAGGGTGTTGAGATCAACGACAAGCACATCGAGGTGATCATCCGGCAGATGCTGCGGAAGGTTCGTATCGAGGAGTTTGGCGATACCGACCTGCTGCCCGGCGAGCTGGTGGACATCCACCGCTTTGAGACCGAGAACGAGAAGGCTATTCTGGAGGGAGGCCAGCCCGCCACCGCAAAGTATGTGCTGATGGGCATCACCAAGGCCAGTCTGGCCACCGATTCCTTCCTCTCCGCCGCCTCCTTCCAGGAGACCACCCGGGTGCTGACCGAAGCCGCCATCAAGGGCAAGGTGGATCCCCTGGTGGGCCTTAAGGAGAACGTCATCATCGGTAAGCTGATCCCCGCCGGCACCGGCATGCGGCGCTATAAGGAGATTGAGATCAAAAAGGCGGGCCGGGATACCATCGATCTGAGCAGCGTGATGCTGGAGGACGAGGAGAGCCTGCCTGGCGGACTGGATGTGGACGCGCTTCTGGACGAGATGAACCTGGATTCCCTGGATATTTAACCGGGGAATCCATCCAGTAGCCCGAGGACACGGCGTTTTTGCAAATTTATCCGTTGACAGGGTATTCTTGTTTTGCTAAAATACGTTAGTGTCCTTACGTGCGGCCCATTGTGGTGACCCGAACCCTTTGGAATGCGAAAGGACCATTTTTCCCTCCTTGGAACGCAGGGATGGAAAAATGCCCGCGGAATATGCTGATCCGCAACGAAGTACGGGAAGTTTTACGGTCTTTACGGACAAACCCATCCGTGGGGCCAAGCGCAAATCCCTTTGTGGGTAAGGAGGACTTACATGCCTACTATCAATCAATTGGTTCGCAAAGGCAGAACCAAGGTGGAGTATAAATCGACGGCTCCTATCCTGAAGAAGAGCCCCCAGAAGCGGGGCGTGTGCCTTGCCGTACGTACCATGACCCCTAAAAAGCCCAATTCGGCTCTGCGGAAGATCGCCCGTGTGCGTCTGGTAAACGGCATGGAGGGTACCTGCTACATTCCCGGCGTGGGCCACAACCTGCAGGAGCACTCCGTGGTATTGATCCGCGGCGGCAGGGTGAAGGACCTTCCCGGTGTGCGGTACCACATCATCCGCGGCGCTTTGGATACCGCCGGCGTGGTGGGCAGGCAGCAGGCCCGCTCCCTTTACGGCACCAAGAAGCCCAAGAAATAAAACGCTTTCTGCACAAGCCTTTTGAGCCAAAGGAGGAACGATCATGCCTAGACGTGGCGGGGTGCCAAAACGTGAAGTTTTGCCCGATCCGATTTATAATAGTACCGTTGTGACCAAGCTCATCAACCAGGTGATGCTGGATGGAAAGCGGGGCGTGGCCCAGCGGGTCTGCTATGACGCTTTCGACATCATCCGTGAGAAGACCGGCCAGGAGCCCATCGAGGTGTTTGACGCCTGTATGGAGAACATCAAGCCCCAGCTTGAGGTAAAGGCCCGCCGCGTGGGCGGCGCTACTTACCAGGTGCCCATTGAGATTCGGGTGGAGCGCCGGCAGACCCTGGGGATCCGGTGGCTGGTAACCTACTCTCGGACCCGGTCTGAGAAAACCATGAAGGAGCGGCTGGCCGCGGAAATCATGGACGCTGCCAACGGTCAGGGGAACACCGTGAAGAAGCGGGAGGATACCCACCGGATGGCCGAGGCCAACAGAGCCTTTGCCCATTACCGCTGGTAAGCGAGCATCTGAATCGACAAGAATATTCCCCCTCTTTGGGGGAATATTAATGTATAATTTTTTATCTATGTTGGAAGGAGGGGACTGCTATGCCAAGAGCTTATTCCCTTGAGAATACCAGGAACATCGGGATCATGGCGCACATCGACGCCGGAAAGACCACCACCACCGAACGGATCCTGTTCTATACCGGAAAGATCCACCGAACCGGAGAGACCCATGAGGGCAGCGCCACCATGGACTTTATGGTCCAGGAGCAGGAGCGCGGCATCACCATACAGTCCGCCGCTACCACCTGTTTCTGGCGGGAAAAGCGGATCAACATCATCGACACACCGGGCCACGTGGACTTCACCGTTGAGGTGGAGCGTTCCCTTCGGGTGCTGGACGGTACCGTAGCGGTATTCTGCGCTAAGGGCGGCGTAGAGCCTCAGAGCGAGACCGTGTGGCGCCAGGCTGAAAAATACGGGGTTCCCCGGATGGCCTACGTCAACAAAATGGATATTCTGGGCGCGGATTTTTACCGGGTCGTGGATATGATGAAGGAGCGGTTGCAGGCCAACGCCCTGCCCATCCAGCTGCCCATCGGCAGCGAGGCCGATTTCGTGGGCGTGGTGGACCTGATCCGCAACTGCGCCTATACCTATGCCGACGACGGGGAGCAGACCCGTGTGGAGATTCCCGCCGAAATGGCCGACCAGGCGGAGGAGTATCGGAACGCCCTTTTGGAGGCCGTAGCCGAGACCAGCGACGAGCTTCTGGATAAGTACTTGAGCGGGGAGGAGCTTACGGAGGAGGAGATCATCGCCGCCATCCGCAAAGCCACCATCGCCAACGAGATGGTTCCCGTGGTCTGCGGCACCAGCTACCGCAACAAGGGTGTACAGTTGCTGCTGGATGCCATCGTGGACTTTATGCCTTCCCCCTTGGACATTCCTCCTATGCAGGGTACCAAGCCCGGCGACGAGGAGACCGAGGTGATCCGCCACGCCAGCGACGACGAGCCCTTTGCCGCCCTGGCCTTTAAGATCGTCAGCGATCCGTTTGTTGGAAAGCTGGCCTATGTGCGGGTTTATTCCGGCACCATCACCTCCGGCAGCTATGTGTATAACAGCACCAAGGGCCGTCGGGAGCGGGTGGGCCGTATTTTGCAGATGCATGCCAACCACCGGGAGGAGATCGACCAGCTTTACGCCGGCGACATCGCCGCCATCGTGGGGCTCAAGGATACCGGTACCGGCGATACGCTGTGCGCCGAAAACCAGCAGGTGGTGCTGGAATCCATGACCTTCCCCGAGCCCGTCATCCGGGTGGCCATCGAGCCCAAGACCAAGGCCGGCCAGGATAAGATGACCATCGCCTTGGTGAAGCTGGCCGAGGAGGATCCCACCTTTAAGGCCTATACCGACCAGGAGACCGGCCAGACCATCATCGCCGGCATGGGCGAGCTGCATCTGGATATTATCGTGGACCGGATGCTCCGGGAGTTCAAGGTGGAGGCCAACATCGGCAGCCCCCAAGTGGCTTACCGGGAGGCCATCACCAAGAAGGTCAAGGCCGAGGGCCGGTATGTGCGCCAGAGCGGCGGCCGGGGCCAGTTTGGACACTGCGTCATCGAGCTGGAGCCCTTGGAGCCCGGCAGCGGCATTGAGTTTGTTAATGCCATCGTGGGCGGCGTTGTGCCCCGGGAGTACATCCCGGCGGTGGAGGCTGGCATCCGGGAGGCGGCCGAGAGCGGCATCCTGGGAGGCTACGAGGTTGTAGACTTTAAGGCCACTCTTGTGGACGGCAGCTACCATGAGGTGGATAGCTCTGAAATGGCCTTTAAGATCGCCGGTTCCATGGCCTTTAAAGAGGGCATGGCCAAGGCGAATCCCGCCTTGCTGGAGCCCATGATGAAGTGCGAGGTTACCGTGCCCGAAGAGTACATGGGCGACGTGATGGGCAATCTGTCCAGCCGCCGCGGACATATCTCCGGCATGGAGGCCCATGGCGGTACCCAGGTGATCAGCGCGGTGGTGCCCCTTTCCGAGATGTTCGGATATGCCACCGATTTGCGGAGCAGCACCCAGGGCCGCGGTACCTTCAGCATGCAGTTCTCCCACTATGAGGAGGCGCCCAAATACATCGTGGATAAGGTGCTGGGCAAGTAACGGCACATATTCAATGATAAATCTGAAATTCAACTGATTTGAAGTCAAGGAGAGAGAGAAATGGCGAAAGCGAAATTTGAGCGGACGAAGCCCCATGTAAACATTGGGACCATCGGGCACGTGGACCATGGCAAGACGACGCTGACGGCGGCAATCACCATGGTGCTGAGCAAGCAGGGCCATGCGGAGGCGACGAAGTACGACGAGATCGACAAGGCGCCGGAAGAGCGGGAGCGTGGAATCACCATCAACACGGCGCACGTGGAGTATGAGACGGACAACCGTCACTATGCCCATGTGGACTGCCCCGGCCACGCGGACTATGTGAAGAACATGATCACCGGGGCGGCGCAGATGGACGGTGCGATTCTGGTGGTAAGCGCGGCGGACGGCCCGATGCCCCAGACCCGGGAGCACATTCTGCTGGCCCGTCAGGTAGGGGTGCCGTACATCATCGTGTTCATGAACAAGGTGGATATGGTGGACGACGAGGAGCTGTTGGAGCTGGTGGAGATGGAGATCCGGGATCTGCTGAGCACCTACGAGTTTCCCGGGGACGATATTCCGGTGATCCGTGGAAGCGCGCTGAAGGCGCTGGAGGCGGCGCAGAGCGACGCAGACGTAAGCAGCGATCCCTGGTGCAAGCCCATCTTTGAGCTGATGGATGCGGTGGACAGCTACATTCCCACGCCGGAGCGTGCCAGCGACCTGCCGTTCCTGATGCCGGTAGAGGATGTATTCAGCATCACGGGCCGCGGTACGGTAGCGACGGGGCGTGTGGAGCGCGGAACGGTAAAGATCCAGGATACGGTGGAGATCGTAGGTCTGCGGGAGACCCGGAGCACGGTGGTAACGGGAGTAGAGATGTTCCGGAAGCTGTTAGACCAGGCCATGGCGGGCGACAACATCGGGGTACTGCTGCGGGGCGTGCAGCGTACGGAGATTGAGCGCGGGCAGGTGCTGGCGAAACCGGGGACGATTCATCCCCACACCCACTTCAACGGGCAGGTGTACGTGCTGACCAAGGAGGAGGGCGGCCGTCATACGCCGTTCTTCAACGGATACCGTCCGCAGTTTTACTTCCGGACCACGGACGTAACGGGAGTGATCAAGCTGCCGGAGGGCGTGGAGATGGTGATGCCGGGCGACAACATCGACATGGAGATCACGCTGATCACGCCCATCGCGTTGGAGGAAGGGCTGCGGTTTGCAATCCGTGAGGGTGGCCGTACGGTAGCCTCTGGCGTTGTCACTGGCGTTATCGAGTAAGCAAACGATGGTGATTTGGCCATGGCTTGACGCCATGGCCAAATCTTTTTTTGAAAGAAATGCGAGAAAATTGACAACAACCCCTTTACAGAAGGGGCTTGTATCATTATAATCTATTATTGCTGCGCCATGTGCGCTTAGGGTTGAAGCGGGAGGTTGCCGGCCTCGGCAAGCCGGGTAATTCTCGCGGACCAGTCCGAAAATCGGGCGGCGGGTTCCCGCCGTAAAAAATTAAATTACGGCACACCCGGCACAGTGTACTTGGGAACCACGCATACAAGGAGGTAAAAATATGCCGAGTCAGAAGATCAGAATCAAATTGAAGGCTTATGACCACAATCTCATCGACCAGTCGGCGGAACGCATTGTGGACACCGCCAAGAGGAGCGGCGCTCAGATTTCTGGCCCCATTCCCCTTCCCACTCAGAAGGAGATCGTCACCATTCTGCGTTCCCCCCACAAGTATAAGGATTCCCGGGAGCAGTTTGAGATCAAGACCCACAAACGCATCATCGATATTTTGGAGCCCACCAGCAAGACCGTGGATGCTCTGATGAGGCTGGATCTGCCCGCCGGTGTTGATATCGAGATCAAGCTTTAATACGGGCCAAAGAGGTGATTTGACATGAAGAAAGCGATTATGGCAAAAAAGCTGGGTATGACCCGTGTATTTGCAGATGACGGCACCGTGGTCCCCGTGACCGTGCTGGAGGCCGGCCCCTGCTACGTGGTGCAGAAGAAGACCCTGGAGAAAGACGGCTATGAGGCCGTGCAGCTTGGGTTTGGCGCTACCCGTGAAAAGCTGGTCAACAAGCCCATGCGCGGCCATCTGAACAAGGCCGGCGTTGGCCTTCTTCGGAAGGTAAAGGAGTTTAAGCTGGACGATTGCGCCAGCCTAGAGCTGGGCCAGGAACTGAAGGCCGATGTATTCGCCAAGGGCGATGTGGTGGACGTGACCGGTATCAGCAAGGGCAAGGGCTTTGCCGGCAACATCAAGCGGCACGGCGCTTCCCGTGGCCGGATGACCCACGGCAGCGGATTCCACCGCGCCCCCGGCAGCATGAGCGCCAACAGCGATCCCAGCAAGGTGTTTAAATCCAAGAAGCTTCCCGGACACATGGGCAGCGTGCGGATTACCACCCAGAACCTGACCGTAGTGGATGTGGACGTTGACAAGAACGTCATCCTGGTAAAGGGCTCCGTTCCCGGACCCAACGGCGCTGTCGTATCGATCCTCGACGCCGCCAAAAACTGATCGTAAGGAGGATATGACCTATGCCAAAGGTTGCAGTATATAAAATGGACGGCACCGTGGCCGGGGAAATGGAGCTGAACGACGCCGTGTTTGGCGTTGAGCCCAACGAATCGGCCATTCACCAGGTAGTCGTTGCCCAGCTGGCCAACCGGCGCCAGGGCACCCAGAGCGCTCTGACCCGGGCTGAGGTCTCCGGCGGCGGCATCAAGCCCTGGAGGCAGAAGGGCACTGGCCGTGCCCGCCAGGGCAGCACCCGCTCTCCCCAGTGGAGGCATGGCGGCGTGGTATTTGCTCCCAAACCCCGGAGCTACCGTCAGGACGTGAACAAGAAGGTCCGGCGGCTGGCTATGTTGAGCGCCCTGTCCGCCAAGGTGCAGAATGGAGAGCTCATCGTGCTGGAGAGCCTTTCCTTTGAAAAGCCCCGTACCAAGGATATGGTGGCTGTGCTGGATGCCCTGAAGGTGGCGGAGAAGTCCCTTCTGGTGCTGCCCGGCCCCGACGCCAACGTGGAGCTTTCCGCCCGGAACATTCCCAGCGTGAAGACCACCCTTTGCGGCACCCTCAACGTATATGACATCGTCAATGCCCGGCGCTTGGTCATCACCCAGGACGCCGTCAACAAGGTAACGGAGGTGTACTCCAAGTGAAGAGCCCCTATGATATCATCCTGAAGCCCGTCATGACCGAGAAGTCCTACGACGGCTTGGCGGATAAACGTTATGCCTTCCTGGTTCACCCTGACGCCAACAAAACCGAAGTGAAGCAGGCCGTGGAGGCTGCCTTCGGCGTGAAGGTGGAGAAGGTCAACATCATGAACAAGCAGGGCAAGCTGAAGCGCCAGGGCCGGTTTATCGGCCGCAGGTCTGCCACCAAAAAGGCCTATGTGCAGCTCACCCCCGACAGCAAGACCATCGAATTCTTCGAGGGTATGGCGCAGTAACAGCAAAGAATTTGGGAGGAAACGGATATGGCTATCATCAAATATAAGCCGACTTCTCCGGCAAGAAGGTTCATGACCGTCACGGATTACTCCGTGATCACCACCAACGAACCCGAGAAGTCCCTAACTACCGACCTTCGGCATAAGGCCGGCCGCAACGCCCAGGGAAGGATCACCATCCGGCACCGGGGCGGCGGAGCCAAGCGGAAGTATCGGATCATCGACTTTAAGCGGAACAAGGACGGCATCCCCGCCAAGGTCGCGACCATTGAGTACGATCCCAACCGGTCCGCGTTTATCGCTCTTCTGCATTACGCCGATGGCGAGAAGCGGTACATCATCGCGCCCCTGGGGCTGAAGGTGGGCGACACCGTTATGAGCGGCGAGACCGCCGACATCATGCCGGGCAACTGCCTGCCCATCATCAATATCCCCCTGGGCACCATCATCCACAACATTGAGATCCAGGCCGGCAAGGGCGGCCAGCTCTGCCGGAGCGCCGGCAACAGCGCCCAGCTGATGGCCAAGGAGGGCAAATACGCCCAGGTTCGTCTGCCCAGCGGCGAGGTTCGGATGGTTCCCATGAACGCCCGGGCCACCATCGGCCAAGTCAGCAATGAGGACCACGAGAACGTGTCTTTGGGAAAAGCCGGCCGCAAGCGCCATCTGGGCATCCGGCCCACAGTCCGCGGTTCCGTCATGAACCCCAACGACCATCCCCACGGCGGCGGCGAGGGCAAGAGCCCCATCGGCCGTCCCGGTCCCGTTACCCCCTGGGGCAAGCCCGCTTTGGGCCACAAGACCCGGAAGAAGAACGCGCCCTCGGATAAGTACATCGTCCGTCGCCGCGGCGCCAAGTAAGAAGGAGGCTTTACTGATATGTCACGTTCTGTTAAAAAAGGACCCTATGTCAGCGAGCGCTTGTTGGGCAAAATCCGTGCCATGAATGAAGCCAACGAGAAAAAAGTGTTGAAAACCTGGTCCCGTGCTTCCACCATTTTCCCCGACATGGTGGGTCACACCATCGCCGTTCACGATGGCCGGAAACACGTGCCCGTATATATCATCGAAGACATGGTTGGACATAAGCTCGGCGAGTTTGCGCCCACCCGGACCTACCGCGGCCATGCCGGCAGCGAGAAGTCCTCTTCGTCCAGGTAAGGAGGACCAGTAGATTATGGCTACCAGACAAGATCAAAAGGCAAAAGCCAGAAAGGCCAACCGGGAGACCCGGCCCCATGCCGTGGCCCGGTATGTGCGCATCAGTCCCCGCAAGGTGAAGAGCGTCATCGATATGGTTCGCGGCAAGTCCGTGGCCGAGGCTGAGGCCATCCTCACCTATTCCCCCCGGGGTGCCAGCGAGGTGGTCGGCAAGCTTGTGAAGAGCGCAGCCGCCAATGCCGAGAATAACATGGATATCCCCCGGGATTCCCTTTACATCGCCGAGATCTATGCTGACCAGGGACCTACCCTCAAACGGTATCAGCCCCGCGCCCAGGGAAGAGCGTATCAGATCCTGAAGCGCACCAGCCACATCACGGTTATCCTGGATCAGGTAAGGTAGGAGGTATAATATGGGACAGAAAGTCAATCCCCACGGTTTTCGGGTCGGCGTAATCAAGGACTGGGATACCCGTTGGTTCGCCTCCAAAAAGGACTTCGCCGATTTCCTCATTGAGGATAATGAAATCCGCAAGTTCCTGAAGAAGAAGCTCTACGCTGCCGGCATCGCCCGCATCGAGATCGAGCGGGCGGTCAACAAGATCAGCGTGAATATCCACACCGCCAAGCCCGGCATCGTCATCGGCCGGGGCGGCACCGGGGTGGAGGCCGTAAAGGCCGATCTCGCGAAGCTCACCGGTAAGGCTGTGAATGTGAACATCATCGAGGTGAAGCATTCCGAGACCGACGCCCAGCTTGTGGCGGAGAACGTGGCCAGCCAGCTGGAGCGGCGGATTTCCTTCCGCCGGGCTATGAAGCAGTCCATCGGCCGGGCCATGAAGGCCGGCGCCAAAGGCGTAAAGATCACCTGCGGCGGCCGTCTGGGCGGCGCGGAGATCGCCCGGGTGGAGAGCTACCATGAGGGCAGCATTCCCCTGCAGACCTTGCGGGCCGACATCGATTACGGCTTCGCTGAGGCCCATACCACCTATGGCCGCATCGGCGTCAAGGTATGGATCTACAAGGGCGAGGTACTTGGAAAGAATTTGATCAGACCTGCTGTCAAAGCCCCCAATTCGGGCCGCAACCAGCGGCGTCAAGCTCCGGAAGGAGGCAGAAGATAAGATGTTAATGCCAAAACGCGTCAAACGGAGAAGAGTTCACCGCGGCCGTATGAAGGGCACCGAGTCCCGGGGCATCACCGTGGCCTACGGCGATTATGGCCTGGTAGCGCTGGATCCCTGCTGGATCACCAGCAATCAGATTGAGGCAGCCCGTATCGCCATGACCCGGTACACCCGCCGTGGCGGCCAGGTATGGATTAAGATATTCCCCCACAAGCCCGTCACCGAGAAGCCCGCTGAGACCCGGATGGGAAGCGGCAAGGGCAGCCCGGAGTACTGGGTGGCTGTGGTCCGGCCCGGCAAGGTGCTCTTTGAGATCGCCGGCGTGCCGGAGGAGACCGCACGTGAGGCCCTGCGCCTCGCCATGCATAAACTGCCTTGCAGGTGCAAATTCGTGAAAAAAGGCGAAGAATTCGCAGTGGGTGGTGAAGGATAATGAAGGCAAAGAAATTCCATGAAATGTCGACCCAGGAGCTCTTGCAGCAGGAGACCGAGCTGAAGACCGAACTCTTCAACCTCCGGTTCCAGCACGCCACCGGCCAGTTATCCAACCCGATCGTCATCAAGAGCACCAAGCGCGATATCGCACGGGTGAAGACCATCCTGCGGGAGCGCGAGCTTTCTGCCGCGAAATAAGGAGGTATGACCAATGTCTGATAATA
Source organism: Bacillota bacterium (assembly GCA_003150225.1). Lineage (GTDB taxonomy): Bacteria > Bacillota > Clostridia > Christensenellales > QAND01 > QAND01. Next base: position 15,141 of record QAND01000011.1, on the reverse strand, counting down.
GAGGCAATCGTAAGACCAGAGTCGGCGTGGTCGTTTCCGATAAGATGGATAAGACCATCGTGGTGGAAATGAAAACCAAGGTAACCCATCCCCTGTATAAGAAGACCATCAACAAGACCACGAAGCTGAAAGCCCACGACGAAGAGAACTCCTGCGGTATCGGCGATACCGTTCGGGTTATGGAGACCCGTCCCCTTAGCAAAGATAAGCGGTGGCGTTTGGTCGAGATCATCGAGAAGGCAAAGTAAGCCTTCAATATCTGAGAGGAGGCCAATGCCATGATTCAACCACAAACCAGGTTGAAGGTTGCCGATAATTCCGGTGCCAAAGAGATAATGTGCATCAAGGTTTTGGGCGGAAGCAAGCGCAAAACCGGCAATATTGGGGACGTGATCGTCGCGTCCGTGAAGAGCGCCACCCCCGGCGGCGCCGTGAAGAAGAAGGATGTTGTCCGTGCGGTTATTGTGCGCAGCACCTATGGCGTACAGCGGGCGGACGGCTCTTACATCAAGTTTGACGACAATGCTGCCGTCATCATCAACGACCAGAAGCAGCCCAGGGGAACCCGTATTTTCGGGCCTGTGGCGCGGGAACTGCGGGAAAAGGATTACATGCGGATCGTTTCCCTGGCCCCCGAAGTCCTTTAGGAGGTGCGCGAGATGAATAAACTCCATGTGAAGAAGGACGATACGGTAGTCGTCATTTCCGGCGTCTACCAGGGAAAGAAGGGTAAGGTGCTCCGTGCAATGCCCCAGGAGGGCAAGGTTGTGGTGGAAGGCGTGAACATTGCCACCCGGCACACCAAACCCCGTCGCCAGGGCGATGTGGGCGGCATCATCAAGAGCGAAGCCCCCATGTATGCCAGCAAGGTTATGCTCCTTTGCCCCAAATGCGATAAGGCCACCCGCATTTCTTACCGGATCCTTCCCGATGGGAAGAAAGTCCGCGTGTGCAAGAAGTGCAACGCCCAGATCGACTAAGGAGGAAACCATCGATGGCGGAAACTGTAAAGCCCCGTCTGCGGGTGCGGTATGAGCAGGAGATCATTCCCGCTCTGGAAAAAGAATTTGGATACAAGAACGTCAACCAGGTGCCCAAGATGGAGAAGATCGTCCTCAACATGGGCCTGGGCGATGTGAAGGATAACGCCAAAGGCCTGGAGGCCGCCGTGCGGGACCTGGAGACCATCTGCGGCCAGAAGGCCCTGGTGACCAAGGCCAAGAAGAGCGTGGCGAACTTCCGGGTGCGGGAAGGTATGAACGTTGGCGCTAAGGTGACCCTCAGGGGCGCTCGGATGTACGAGTTCATGGATCGGCTTTTGAACATTGCCCTTCCCCGGGTCCGTGACTTCCGCGGCGTTTCGGATCGGTCCTTCGACGGCAGGGGCAACTATGCCCTGGGCATCCGTGAGCAGCTGATCTTCCCGGAGATCGACTATGACAAGGTCGACAAGGTCCGGGGCCTGGATGTGGTGTTTGTCACCACCGCTCACACCGACGAGGAGGCCAGAGCGCTGCTATCGCACTTTGGCATGCCCTTCGCCCAGAACCAGTAAGGAGGATACCCACTTTGGCTAAAAAAAGCATGATCAATAAACAGCAGAGAGCGCCTAAGTACTCCACCCGGGCTTATACCCGGTGCCGCATCTGTGGAAGGCCTCACTCGGTGTTGCGTAAGTACGGCATCTGCCGTATCTGCTTCAGAGAGCTTGCCTATAAGGGCCAGATTCCCGGCGTGCGCAAGGCCAGCTGGTAAAGAGAAGGAGGAGTTCCCATGATCGTAACGGATCCCATTGCAGATATGCTCACCCGTATCCGCAATGCCTTGGTCGCAAAGCACGACACCGTTGAGGTGCCGGCGAGCAACATGAAGAAGGCCATTGCAGAGATACTGCTTGAGGAAGGATATATCAAGAGCTTTGAGGTGGAGGACGTGGCTCCCCAGGGCATCATCAAGATCGGCCTGAAGTACGGCCCCGACCGTACCGGCGTCATCGCTGGCCTGCGGCGGATCAGCAAGCCTGGCCTTAGGGTGTACGCCCGGAAGGACGAGGTGCCCCGCGTACTGGGCGGGCTGGGGATTGCGATCCTTAGCACCAGCCAGGGCGTGATGACCGATAAGAAGGCCCGGCAAAACAATATTGGCGGAGAGGTATTGGCCTACGTCTGGTAAGGCGTGGCTTATGGAGGTGTAGAAACGATGTCTCGTATAGGCAAAAAACCCATCGACCTGCCGAGCGGCGTCTCCATTACCGTGGACGATGCCAATACTGTGGCGGTAAAGGGTTCTAAGGGAGAGCTTTCCCTTAAAGTAAATCCCGAGATCAAGGTCTCGGTGGAAGGAAGCACCGTGACGGTGGAGCGTCCTTCCGATGAGAAGGAGTACCGGGCGCTGCACGGCCTGTACCGCACCTTGATCAGCAACATGGTGATCGGGGTATCCGAGGGCTACACCAAGGCTCTCGAGGTGGTCGGCGTTGGTTACCGGGCTCAGAAACAGGGCAACAAGCTGGTGCTGAACATGGGCTACTCCCATCCCGTAGAGATTGAGGAGTTCCCCGGCATCACCTTTGAGGTTCCGGCTCCCACCAAGATTCTCGTCAAGGGAATCGACAAGCAGGTTGTGGGAGAGATTGCCGCAAAAATCCGTTCCGTACGGAAGCCCGAGCCCTACAAGGGCAAGGGAATCCGGTACGAGGGCGAGTACGTCCGCCGCAAGGTGGGCAAGGCGGGCAAGTAAGGAGGGTTAGCCATGATTAAGAAAGCGGATAAGAACGCAATACGCAAAAATCGGCATCGGCGGACCCGGAAGAACATCTTCGGAACCGCTGAGAAGCCCCGGTTGAACGTCTATCGCAGCACCAACCACATCTATGTGCAGTTCATCGACGATACCTGCGGCAACACCCTGGCTTCCGCCTCCACCCTGGACGCAGAAGTGAAGGCCAAGCTCAGCGATTGCGACAAGAAAGCTGCTGCCAAGATCGTTGGCCTGGAGGCCGGCAAGCGCGCCCTTGAAAAAGGCATCAAGACCGTTGTCTTTGACCGGGGAGGGTACCTGTACACCGGGCGTGTAGCCCAGGTGGCCGAAGGCGCCCGCGAAGCCGGACTGGAATTTTAGGAGGTACTTGAAGTGCGCATTGATGCTTCTAGCTTGGATTTAAAAGAAAAACTGGTTGCCGTAAACCGGGTAGCCAAGGTTGTAAAGGGCGGCCGGAACTTCCGCTTCACCGCTTTGATGGTGGTGGGGGATGAGAACGGCATCGTGGGCATCGGCCATGGCAAAGCCGCCGAGATCCCCGAGGCCATCCGCAAGGCCACCGAGGACGCCAAGCGCAACCTGGTGAAGATCCCCATCGTGGGGACCACCATTCCTCACGAGGTCAAGGGTCGGTTCGGCAAAGGCCTGGTTCTGCTCCTTCCCGCTGAAGAGGGTACCGGCGTGATCGCTGGCGGCCCTGTCCGCGCGGTACTGGAGATGGCCGGCGTGAAGGACGTCCGCACCAAGAGCTATGGTTCCAACAATCCCGCCAACTGTGCAAAAGCCACCTTACAGGGCCTAACCTCCCTGCGGAGCGCCGAGATGGTCGCCCGGCTGCGTGGCAAGTCCGTGGCGGAGATCATGGGCTAATAGGAGGGTGCCGCTATGTCTAAGATTAAAGTAACGCTGAAGAAAAGCCTGATTGGCGGAACGGAATCCATGCGGAGAAATGTGGAGTCCCTGGGGCTGAAGAAGATCAACTCCTGCGCCATTCACAACGATACCCCGGCCATCAGGGGGATGATCCATGTGGTTCGTCATCTGGTATCCGTGGAAGAGATCAACGAATAAAGGAGGGTATTGCGATGAATCTTCATGAGATTAAGCCGCCTGAAGGCGCCAAACGCGGCACGAAGCGCATCGGCAGAGGAATCGGCAGCGGCCACGGCAAGACCTCTACCCGGGGCCATAAGGGCCAGTGGGCCCGCAGTGGCGGCGGCGTCCGTCCTGGGTTTGAGGGCGGCCAGATGCCCCTGACCCGCCGGTTGCCCAAGCGCGGGTTTGTCAATATCTTCGCCAAGGAATACGCTATCGTCAACGTGGGCGATTTGGAGCGTCTTCCTGAGGGCACCCTGGTCAGCGCTGAGAGCCTGAAGGAGCTTGGCATGATCAAAAAGATCGGCGATGGCCTGAAGATTTTGGGCCGTGGCGAGATCACCAAAAAGTTGACGGTTTCGGCTGAAAAAGTATCTGCGGCCGCCAAGGAAAAAATTGAAGCCGCGGGTGGGAGCGTTGAGGTGAAGGCATAATGCTTGAGACCCTTAAAAATGCTTGGCGTACGCCGGATATTCGGCAGAAGATCCTGTACACCTTGCTGATCCTCTTTCTGTTCCGAGTGGGCGCGGACTTCATACCGGTTGCCGGTGTGAACGCCTCTTACATTGCCCAGCAGGTGGAGCAGTATGAGATCTTTGGATTTTTGAACCTCATGACCGGCGGATCCTTTGCCCAGTTCACCATCTTTGCACTGGGCATTTCCCCGTATATCACGGCGTCCATCGTGATGAACCTCCTGACCTTTGCCATCCCCGCTTTGGAGCGGATGGCCAAGGAAGGCGGGGAAGAGGGCAAGGAGAAGATCCAGCGGATCACCCGGTATGTATCCATCATTCTGGCCTTTGTGGAATCCATCGGCATCATGATGGGTCTGCGGGGCGCCCTGCTATCCACCAGCGTCTTTTCCTACATCACCATCGGCATTCAGCTGGCGGCCGGTTCGGCCGTTGTGATGTGGATGGCGGAGAAGATCACGGAAAAGGGCATTGGCAACGGCATGAGCCTGATCATTTTTGTGGGCATTGTGTCCCGTCTGCCCCTCTATGTGGTGGAGCTCTTTACCAATATCTTTAACGGAACCCAGAACGCATGGGTTCTGCTGCCCATCCTGGTGATTTCCGTGGGCATCGTGGCCGGCGTGGTCTGCATTGACAACGCCGAGCGCAGAATCACCGTCCAGTATGCAAAGCGGGTGGTAGGGCGGAAGATGTACGGTGGACAATCCACCCACATCCCCATGAAGCTCAACGCTTCCGGGGTGTTGCCCATCATCTTCGCCATGACCCTGCTGCAGTTCCCCCTGATGATCTCCCAGTTCTGGCCTCAGTCGGGGTTCACCATCTGGTATCAAGGGTTTATGTATTCCGGTGGGATTCCCTATTCCCTCCTGTATGGACTGTTGATCTTTGCGTTTAGCTTCTTCTACATGTCCATCTCCTTTAACCCCATTGAGATCAGCAAGAATCTGCAGCAGAACGGCGGGTTTATCCCCGGCATCCGGCCGGGCCGGCCCACCAGCGACTATCTTGCCAGGATATCCTCCCGGCTGACTTGTTTCGGCGGTATCTTCCTGGCCATCCTGGCCACGGTACCGACCATGATCGTATCCTTGATGGGATTCCAGATGGCCATGCAGGCCACCGGTGTCCTGATCTCGGTGAGTGTGGCCCTGGAGACCACCAAACAGCTGGAGACCCTTCTGTTGGTGCGCCACTATAAGGGCTTCCTGAAATAAGGGGGATTGGCCATGAATTTGATTTTACTAGGACCTCCTGGTGCTGGGAAAGGCACCCAGGCGGTTGGGATCTGTGAGCGCTATGGGATTCCCCATATCTCCACCGGCGATATTCTGCGGAACGAGATCAAGCAGGGTACCGAGTTGGGCCTTGCCGCGAAACGGTATATGGACGCCGGCGATTTGGTACCCGACGACGTGGTCATCGGTATCGCGGTGAACCGGATCGCCCAGCCCGATTGCGAGAAGGGATGGCTGTTTGATGGCTTCCCCCGGACCATCGCTCAGGCCATCGCCCTGGATGAAAAGGTGTCGGTGGATCTGGTGATCAACATCGATGTGAAGGACGAGGAGATCGTAGAGCGGCTTTCGGGGCGCCGGGTCTGCAAGCAGTGCGGCGCCACCTTCCATGTAAGCGCCATCGGGGACGCGTCCGCATGCAGCGTTTGCGGCGGCGAGCTGATCCAGCGGGCGGATGACAACGCCGAGACGGTGCGGAACCGCCTGGCGGTCTATCACCAGCAGACCAGCCCCTTGGTGGAATACTACCGCAAGAAGGGGCTGCTGGGCGAAGTGAAGGGCAATGGCGGCATCGAGGCGGTTTTTGAGGAGATTTGCCGCATCATTGACAACGCCAAATGATTAAGCTAAAATCACCCGAGAATATCGCTGCGATGCAGAGGGCGGGCCGCCTAGCCGGGGAAGTCCGGGAGGCGGTCAAGGCCTATGCCAAAGTGGGGATGACCACCCGGGAATTGGATCTATACGCCCGAAAGATCATCAAAAAGGGCGGCGCGGAACCATCCTTTCTTGGGTACAATGGATACCCCGCCAATATCTGCATCAGCGTCAATGAAGAAGTGGTTCATGGGATCCCGGGGGACCGGGTGCTCATGGACGGCGATCTAGTGAGTATCGACATCGGCACCTACCTGGGAGGATTCCACGGCGACACTGCCGACTCCTTCGTGGTGGGGAAGGCCAATCCGGAGGCGGAGGATCTTATCGCTGCTACCCGGGAATCCTTCTTTGTAGGCCTGGAGCTGTGCGTCCCGGGCAATAAGATTGGGGATATTGGCCACGCCATCCAGGAATATGTGGAGGACCACGGCTATTCGGTGGTTCGGGCCCTGACGGGCCACGGCATCGGCCGGAAGCTCCACGAGGATCCCGCGGTGCCCAACTACGGCCGGAAGCACACCGGCGACGTGCTGCGGCCCGGCATGACCATTGCCATTGAGCCCATGGTCAACGCTGGAACCCACCGGGTTTATGTACTGGATAATGATTGGACAATTGTATCGGCCGACGGACGATTGTCCGCTCATTATGAGCATACCGTGGCCATCACAGAGGGCGCGCCGCTCATCTTGACCAAGTGCGATTAGGAGGGGCGGAATTTTGCAGGCACCGGTGGAAATAGGACGCGTGGTAAAAAGCAAATCGGGGCGAGACAAGGACAGGTTCCTTGTGGTATACTCTTATGATGGTGGCAATTATGTCTACCTGGTAGACGGCGCCCTCAGAAAAGTGGCGTCCCCCAAGAAGAAAAAACTCATGCATATTGAGCCTACGGGTTGCAGGCTTGATAGATTGGTCCAAAAGCTCCGGGACCATGAGACGATCATGGATGCCGAGGTGCGGAAAGCGCTTGCGGCGGCGGGCTTTGGCAAAGACACCAAACCGGCGAATAAGGAGGGTTAACTTGTCAAAACAAGATGTCATCGAAGTCGAAGGTAAGGTTACGGATGCGTTTCCAAACTATATGTTTGAAGTGGAGCTGCCCAACGGCCACAAGGTGTTGGCGCATGTTTCGGGAAAACTCAGAATGAACTATATCCGTATTTTGCCGGGCGACAAGGTAACCATCGAGCTTTCGCCTTATGACTTGACTCGCGGGCGCATTACCTGGCGGGGCAAGGGCAGAGGCTGATACGTTAGGAGGAGAAATACCATGAAAGTCAGACCTTCGGTTAAACCGATGTGTGAGAAGTGCAAGATCATCCGCCGCCATGGCAAGGTGATGGTCATCTGTTCCAACCCCAAGCACAAGCAGAAGCAGGGCTAAAGAATACGTCGTGGGGAGCGGCTGTAAAGGCCCCACTTGGTGGGTCCTTCCCCATGCCTTACATAGATCTTTTCGCCAATATATCAGGAGGTGTTCATTAACCAATGGCACGTATCGCAGGAATTGACCTGCCTAGGGAAAAGCGAGTCGAAATTGGGCTCACCTATATCTATGGCATTGGCCGTGCAACTGCCAATACCATTTTGGCTGCCACCGGCGTGAACCCCGATACCCGGGTTCGCGACCTCACCGAGGATGAGGTGGGCAAGCTTCGTGATTACATCGATAAAAACTTGAACGTGGAGGGCGACCTTCGCCGTGAGGTTCAGCTGAACATCAAACGCCTCATCGAGATCGGATGCTATCGAGGCGTCCGGCATCGCCGTGGTCTGCCGGTACGCGGTCAGAGCACCAAACAGAACGCCCGTACCCGCAAAGGTCCCAAGAAGACCGTCAGCGGCAGGAAGAAATAAGGAGGGAATGATCCATGGCTGCACCCAAAGCAAAACGGCGCACCACCAGAAAGCGTCGTGACCGTAAGAATATTGAGAAGGGACAGGTTCATATCCATTCCTCCTTCAACAACACCATCGTGACCATGACCGATACCTCCGGCAATGCCATCTCTTGGGCCAGCGCCGGCGGCATGGGCTTCAGAGGTTCCCGGAAGAGCACGCCCTTCGCTGCTCAGGTAGCGGCTGAGACCGCCGCCAAGGCCGCCAAGGAGCATGGTCTGAAATCGGTTGAGGTCTATGTAAGAGGCGTAGGCGCCAGCCGGGAAGCCGCGATTCGCGCTCTGCAGGCCGCGGGCCTGGAGGTTACCATGATCAAGGACGTAACCCCCATCCCCCACAACGGCTGCCGTCCGCCGAAGCGCCGTCGAGTATAAGGAGGAATCCATCCAATGGCTAGATATACCGATTCGGTCTGCCGGCTTTGCCGCCGGGAAGGCCAGAAACTGTTTTTGAAAGGAGACCGGTGCTACGGCCCCAAATGCTCCGTGGCCAAGCGTCCCACCCCTCCCGGCCAGCATGGTCAGAGCCGGAAGAAAGTGAGCCAGTACGGCATTCAGCTGCGTGAAAAGCAGAAGACCCGCCGTGCCTATGGCGTGCTGGAGAGCCAGTTTGCCAGCTATTTTGAGAAGGCCGTTACCATGAAGGGCATCACCGGTGAGAACCTTCTGTCCCTTCTGGAGCGCCGTCTGGATAATGTGGTGTACCGCCTGGGCTTCGGCGAATCCCGCGCCCATGCCCGCCAGATGATCAACCACGGCCATATCACCGTGAACGGCAAGAAGGTGGATATCCCCTCCTATATTGTCAACACCGGCGACGTGATCTCCGTGAAGGAGCGCACCGCCAAGAGCGAGTACTTCAAATCCATCCGGGAAGAGGGCGTCCGCAACCTCCCCAAATGGCTTACCTTGGATGCCGAGAACCTCAAGGGAAGCGTCATTGCCCTGCCGCAGCGGGATGACATCGACCTGACCATTGAGGAGCATCAGATTGTAGAGTTGTATTCTAGGTAATAATGGATAGAAGATACCTTTGGAAGGAGGGACCCCGTTGATCGAAATCGAAAAGCCCAACATTGAGTGCGTGGACATATCCGATGGATACGGTAAATTTGTAGTAGAGCCTTTGGAACGGGGATTCGGAACAACTCTTGGGAACGCCATGCGGCGGGTGCTGCTAAACAGCCTGCCCGGCGTGGCCGTGACCAGCATCAAGATAGAAGGCGTATTGCATGAGTTCGCCACCATTCCCGGGGTAAAGGAGGATGTGACCGATATTGTCCTGAACCTCAAAGGGCTGTATGCGGTGTTGCATACCGATCTGCCCAAGGTGGTGCGCATCAACGCCCAGGGCCCCTGTGAGGTAACCGCGGCCGACATCATCGGTGACAGCGAGGTGGAGATCGTCAATCCCGATCTGCACATCGCCACCCTGAATGGCGACGCAGCCCTGGAGATGGAGATCACCCTGGAAAAGGGGCGGGGCTATGTGTTCTCCGATAAGAACAAGAAGCCCGGAACCCCCATCGGTGTGATCCCCATGGATTCCATCTTTACGCCCATCAAAAAAGTCAACTTCACGGTGGAAAACACCCGTGTGGGCCAGGTGACCGATTACGATAAGCTGACCCTTGAGGTGTGGACCAACGGCACCATCAAGCCCGACGAAGCCGTTTCTTTGGGCGCCAAGATCATCAGCGAACATCTGATGCTCTTCATTGGCCTGGCGGACAGCGTCTCCGGCGTGGAGATCATGGTGCAAAAAGAGGATGATAAAAACGACGGCATCCTGGAGAAGAGCATCGACGACCTGGATCTCTCGGTCCGCAGCTATAACTGCCTCAAGCGGGCCGGCATCAACACGGTGGAAGAGCTCACCAAGATGACGGAAGAAGACATGATGAAAGTGCGCAACCTGGGAAGAAAGTCCCTCGAGGAAGTTCAGCAGAAGCTGGCAGAGGTTGGCCTGTCCCTGCGTACCACTGATGAATAAAGAGGAGGATTGCTACAATGGCATACCGCAAACTCGGCAGGCCTTCTGATCAGAGAAAAGCGATACTTCGGACGCTGACCACCGCCCTTATTTGGAACGGCCGCATTGAGACCACCGAGACCAGGGCCAAGGAGGTTCGTTCCATCGCGGAGAAGCTGATCACCCTGGCTGTGAGGGAATATGACAACACGGTGACCGTGACCAAAAACGGCACCACCTATACCAACGACGCGCCCAGCAAGCTGGCCGCCCGCCGCGCCATGATGGCTTACCTTTACGATGTGAAGGAGCCCAAGGGCGCCAAGGAGAGCAAGAGCGATTATAAGGCGCGCACCAAGGATGTGAACCATCCTGTGGTGGAGAAGCTGATGCGGGATTATGGTCCCAAATACGCCAAGCGGGCTCAGGATCTGGGCCAGGGCGGCGGCTATACCCGGATCATCAAGACCGGCGCTCGCCGGGGCGATGCCGCTCCCATGGCGATCCTGGAGCTTCTATAACAGTCGGTGACGGGATAAAAGGGGAGGCGCAATGCCTTCCCTTTTCTGTATTTCTATGGTTTGCGAGGATATGAGATGGAGAATCCAGCGATTCAGCTAACCGGGGTTACCTACGCCTATGAGGACGGCGCTCCAGCGGTAAACCAGGTAAGCCTTGAGATCACAAAAGGCGAATATCTGGCGGTGGTGGGTAAAAACGGCAGTGGGAAGTCCACCCTGGCCAAGCTCATCAACGGGCTCCTCCTGCCGGACGAGGGGGAGGTCCGCGTCTTTGGTCTGTCCACCCGGGAGGAGGGCAGGATGCGGGATATCCGCCGCCAGGTGGGTATGGTGTTTCAAAATCCCGATAACCAGATTGTGGCCAGCATCGTGGAGGAGGATGTAGCCTTTGGGCCGGAGAATCTGGGCATCCCGCCGGCGGAAATCCGTCAGCGGGTCCAGGAGGCCCTTCGCGCAGTGGGCATGTGGAAATACCGCCGCCGGGCGCCCCACATGTTGTCGGGCGGTCAGAAGCAGCGGGTGGCCATTGCGGGGATTTTGGCCATGGAGCCGGCCATCATCGTATTCGATGAATCCACCTCCATGCTGGATCCCAAAGGCCGGGAGGACATCACCGCCATCATGGAGATGCTGAACCGGGAGCGCGGTATTACGGTGATCCACATCACTCATTCCATGGAGGAGGCCATGATGGCCGACCGGGTGCTGGTGATGGAATCGGGAAAAAATCTGATGCTGATGAAGCCGGAAGAGATTTTTTTACAGCCGGTGGAGGTTCTGGTGGGCCTGGGCCTGGAGCTGCCCTTTGCCATGGATCTTTCCGCCCGGCTGCAGAGGGAAGGGCTGGACGTGCCCATGGGCATGGATTTGGATGGGTTGGTGGATGCCATATGCCGATTGAAGTAGCACATTTAAGCCATATCTACGGAAAGGGCACCCCCTTTGCGGTGGAGGCCGTAAAGGACGTATCCTTTACCCTTCAGGACGGGGAGTTCCTGGGGATCATTGGCCATACCGGCAGCGGGAAATCCACCCTAGCCCAGTATTTGAACGGATTGACCCTGGCCTCGGAGGGAACGGTGACGGTGGACGGCATGGTGCTGGATCAAAACCATGACCGAAAGGCTGTCCGCACCAAGGTAGGAATGGTATTCCAGTACCCCGAATACCAGCTTTTTGAGGAAACCGTCCGTAAGGACGTCTGCTTTGGCCCCCGCAATATGGGGTTCTCGGAGGAGGAGCAGGAGCGCCGGGCGGAACACGCCCTCTCCATGATGGGACTGTCCATGGAGGAAATCGGGGATCAGTCTCCCTTTGCCCTGTCGGGCGGACAGAAGCGCCGTGTGGCCATCGCAGGGATTCTGGCCATGGAACCTCGATACCTGGTGCTGGATGAGCCAACTGCCGGCCTGGACCCCTTGGCCAAGGCCGCCATGCTGGACCTGATTCGCCGGCTCCACCGGGAGAGCGGCATTACGGTGGCCATGATCTCCCATAACATGGAGGACGTAGCCCTGTGTGCGGACCGCATTCTGGTGATGGACCGGGGGAGGGCCGCCATGCTGGGGGAGCCCGAGGAGGTCTTCTCCAGAGGGGAAGAGCTTCGGGCCATGGGACTGGATGTTCCCATGGGCTACCGGCTGGTGGAGGCTCTTTATGAGCGAGGGCTTCGGGTGCCCTATGCCCGGAGCAGAGAGCAGCTGGCCGGAAATATCGTCGCTGCTCTGAAGGGAGGAAACGGCCATGTTGGGTGATATTACCCTGGGGCAATATTACCCCAGCCAAAGTCCCATTCACCGTTTGGACCCTCGGGGCAAGTTGGGGGCTACCGCCCTGTTTATGACCCTGATCTTTCTGGCCCATGGAATCGCCGGCTACGGAATCATCACCGGGCTGCTGATTTTGGGGATCATCCTTGCTAGGCTGCCTCTCCGGGTGATCCTCCGGGGGCTGAAGCCCATTCTGTTCATCGTGGCCTTCACCTTTTTGCTGAACATCCTGTTCACCCAGAGCGGGGAGGTGCTGGTTACCCTTTGGTTTATCCGGATTACCCAGGGAGGACTCATCAGCGCCGTGCGTCTGGCGGTTCGGCTGATCCTTTTGGTGGTGGGAACCTCTCTCCTTACCCTGACCACCACCCCCATCGAGCTAACCGACGGCCTGGAGCGGGTTTTAAAGCCCCTTAACTGGATGCGGTTTCCGGTTCACGAGATGAGCATGATGATGACCATCGCTTTGCGGTTCATCCCCACCTTGGCTGAAGAAGCGGACCGGATTATGAAGGCCCAGGCCGCCCGAGGAGCCGATTTTGATACCGGCGGCATCCTCCAGCGGGCCAAGGGGCTGATCCCTCTTTTGGTGCCTCTGTTTGTAGGCGCCTTCCGCCGGGCGGATGACCTAGCCACCGCCATGGAGGCCCGCTGTTACGCCGGCAAGGAGGGCCGAACCAGCATGAAGGAATACCATCTGAAATTGCCGGACTACCTGTTGTTGCTGCTGTTATCGGCCATCATCGCAGCGGTCTGCATTTGGGGGCTGTAGCATGCGGTACCGGGGAATCTGTGAATACGACGGTACGGAGTACGGTGGCTGGCAGCGGCAGAAGAACGCGCCCACGGTACAGGAGGAGATTGAGAAGGCCCTTACGGAGCTGCTGGGAAGCCCTATCGCCATCCATGGAGCCGGCCGCACCGATGCCGGGGTTCATGCCAGAGGCCAGGTGTTCCACTTTGACGGGGAGACCCGCATCCCCCCTGAAAAGCTGGCCTATGCCGTAAACTATCTTCTGCCCAAGGACATTCGGCTGAAGAAGACCGAGGAGGCGCCGCCGACGTTCCATGCCCGGTTTGACGCCAAAGCCAAATGGTACCGGTATCAGATTTACAACCATCCCTTTGCCAGCCCGCTGCGGGGACGGTATAGCTGGTATGTGCCTTTTGCGCCTCTAGACGTATCCCTTATGGAGCGGGCGGTGGCGCCCATCCGCGGGACCCATGACTTCGCTGCCTTTGCCGCTTCGGGCAGCCATGTGGAGGAGACCACCCGCACCATCCATCATGCTGCTGTTAGTATGGTGGACGGACTCATCACCCTGGACGTGGTGGGCAGCGGGTTTCTCTATAACATGGTGCGGATCATCGCTGGAACCCTGGTGGATATGGGACGGGGTAAGCTAGGGGAGGATACCTTTTCGGTGATGCTGGAGAGTTTGGATCGGAAGCGTGGTGGCATGACGGCCCCTCCCGGCGGCCTTTGTATGATGCGCGTCTTTTATACGGATCCGCCAGAGGAGCTCCCCCAGGAAGTGGAATAGCTGGAAAACCGCCTAAAATCCCCGGAAATGCCCAGAAAAGCGGAGATCAGCCCTTGACAGATGGCCCTAGGGTTATATAAAATATACAAGCGCCTTTGCACCATTAGCCCCGGAGCAGAGACCGCATCTAAAAATAATAGCGAATGCGAAGTGCCAGGGACCTGCTCATCCAGGGCGTTTCGCCGGGAGGAATTCATTCCATGAAGACATATATGGCCAAGGCTGAGGGCCTTGAACGCAAATGGTATGTCATCGATGCCGAAGGCAAGACCTTTGGCCGGCTGGCAAGCCAGGTGGCGGCCATCCTGAAGGGCAAGCATAAGCCCATCTATGCCCCCCATATGGATTGCGGCGATTTCGTCATCGTGACCAATGTGGACAAACTGGTTTTTACCGGCAATAAGCTGGATCAGAAGAAATACTACCGTCATACCGGCCACCCCGGCGGGCTCAAGGAAGTGGGCTATCGGGATCTCATGGCCAACAAGCCGGAGTTCGCCTTTACCAAGGCGGTTAAGGGCATGCTGCCCAAGAACTCCCTGGGACGGTCCATGTTGAAGAAGCTGAAGGTGTATGCCGGCCCCGAGCACAAGCACGAGGCCCAGCAGCCCCAGAAGCTGGATATTTAAGGAGGCGCGCGACAATGGCAAAGGTTCAGTATATTGGAACCGGCAGGAGAAAGAGCAGCGTAGCCCGCGTGCGTCTTCTCCCCGGAGATGGCAAGATCACCATCAACAAGCGAGATATCGAGGAGTATTTTGGCGGTCTGGAGACCCTCAAGATGGCCGTTCGTTCTCCCCTTGCCCTGGTGGGACTGGAGAATAAGTTCGACGTGTTTGTCAACGTATGCGGCGGCGGCACCACCGGTCAGGCGGGCGCCATCCGTCATGGCATCAGCCGGGCGTTGCTTCAGGCGGATGAGGAGCTGCGGCCCGCCCTTAAAAAGGCTGGCTTCTTGACCCGCGATCCCCGCATGAAGGAGCGGAAGAAGTACGGCCTCAAGGCTGCCCGTCGCGCTCCGCAGTTCAGCAAGCGCTAAACTTTATCAAAAGTGGTCAAAAACCCCGGAACTACGCGGTTTCCGGGGTTTTTCCTTTTCAAATGGTTTGACGCAATTTGACAGAACG
Organism: Bacillota bacterium; assembly: GCA_003150225.1. Lineage (GTDB taxonomy): Bacteria > Bacillota > Clostridia > Christensenellales > QAND01 > QAND01. Next base: position 75 of record QAND01000011.1, on the reverse strand, counting down.
AAGCCTCTTTTAACCCGTTTTCTATGGGTTAAATGGTGGACAACCACCCCAAAAAGAGGGCTTATGGGTTAAAAA
>QAND01000018.1 GCA_003150225.1 Bacillota bacterium | reverse complement strand
ACGTTGGGAGCGGTTACACCGTAGCCGCCTTCCATTGCACGTTTGGCGATTTCTGCCATGGTTACATACATTTTAAATTACCCCCTAGTTGTTATTTGGGAGCCGCGGGGAATCCCCGCAGCGGAAGTTGCGTGGATCTGCCCTTGTTACCAGGCTTTGTTCTCCATGTTGAACAGCTTCATGTAGTGGACCAGCTTATCCTTGTAGCCCTTCATCATGATGTTCATCACGGGAAGTACGCCCATGTTCTCGCTGAAGCCGTTCTCACGGATGGCAGCGACAGCAGCCAGGCTTAGGTCGGTGAAGATGTTGACCTTGGCGATACCCTCGCGGGTTGCACGGGCCAGGTTCTCATCGCCGGTGCCGGAGCCGCCGTGGAGCACCAAGGGGGTGTTGGGGATGGCCTTGCGGACAGCCGCCAGCACGTCAAAATCCAGGTGGGGGGTGCCTTTGTACACGCCGTGGGCGGTGCCCATGGCGATGGCCAGCAGGTCAACCTTGGTCTTCTCAACGAATTCCTTGGCCTCGGCGGGGTTGGTCATGCCGGCGTCGCGGTCGGCGGCGTAGGTCATGCCCTGACCCACATGGCCCAGCTCGGCCTCGATGGAAGCGCCGCAGATGTGGGCGATGTTGGCCAGCTCGGCTACCTGAGCGATGTTCTCCTCAAGGGGCAGAACGGAACGGTCAGCCATGATGGAGGAGCAGCCTTCCCGCAGGGCCTGGATGCAAACCTCGAAGGTGCCGCCGTGATCCAGGTTGGTGCACACGGGCACTTTGGCGTCACGGGCCTTCTCGATGGTCATCTTCATGAAATGATGGAAGCCGTTGGGGGCCATGCCAGGAGTAACGTCCAGAATCACAGGAGCGTTGAGTTCCTCAGCGGCGCTGATGGCAGCGGTGACGGAGAACTCATCGTACACGTTGGGAGCGGTTACACCGTAGCCGCCTTCCATTGCACGTTTGGCGATTTCTGCCATGGTTACATACATAGTCTAGTTCCTCCTTGTGTATATGATAGTTTTTAATTGGCTGCCGGTTGGGGCGCTCAATTATCATACACCCGTTAAAATTTGATACTTACACAACTCATATTGTATACCATAACCCACAAATAGGAAAGAGAAATCCGCAAAGCTTCCCCTCCTTTTCCCGCTCAGAATCTGAAAGAGGCCGCTTCCATTTTATAGGCTATCCCCGGTAGCGGGAGAAGTACTGCCGCTCTCCCGAAAGGATGAGAACCAGCTCTCCCGACGCGATGGCGTAGGTGCCGGAAAAGCGCTCCTCGCCCCCCTCCAAAAGGATTTCGATGCCCGCCTCCCCCACAAGGGTATAACTGCCCCGCAGCACGTTGCCGGGATCGTCCGGCTGGCGCACCGAAAAGCCGCCGTCTTTTTCAAATTCAAAGACCAGGCCGTCCATGGCCTGGGCCTGCCAAGCGCCGTAGATGTTCCCAGCGCCGCAGCCTACAAGGGCCAGCAACAGGGTGGCCAGCGTCAATGCCCATAAGATCCTCTTCATGGTTTTCCTCCGTTCCCCGGGGCATATCCCCTATCCATATCTATTGTGGACAGCTTTTTTTCATGTCCAGCCGGGTAAAATCGGGGGAATTCCGCCGGTTAGGGCTAAAAACCGGGTTTGCCTTTTTCTCCGGTTCTATGGTATGAATGAAAATATTCTTCCAAAGGAGGGTTTTCAGATGAAGAAGAAACTGATTACAGTGCTTGCGTCTCTCACCGCGCTCTCTCTGTTGGCCACCGCCTGTTCTGGCGGCGGGGCGGGAAACAAAACCTCCCTCTTGCAAAAGGGGTTGGAGCTGGCGGGACAGCTGGACCTGCTGGCGGAAAGCGAGGATTACCGGAAATCCGTTACCACCGCACAGGAGGTGACCGGCGTGGTGGAGGAGATCGGCAGCTATGACTACGATTCGCCCCGAGCTGTGTACCAAATCCAGGGGGCGGATACCGCGTATCTGGGTATCCTGGCCTTGAGCGGCGCCAATCTAAGCCAGGAGATTCAGGACATCCTACGCCCGCGGTTTACCAGCGCTGTGGCGTCCATGATCAATGGTCAGCAGGGGGTTACCATCCTGGCCGCCACCGCTCTTCTAACCGTTAGCGACAGCTTTTTATACAGCGGGCTGGACAAGTCTTTGATCTATCTCTATCTCTACGAAGGCAAGTACAGCATAATGGTGTCCTTCTCCCCCGATGACGAGGGCATCGTCAACGCCAACGCCAGCATCGTGGCGGATGAGGATCTTTCGGATCTTCAGAACACCGATGACGTCTCCGCCTATCTCATGGGCCGGGGCCTTGCGGGAGTAACCGTCACGCCGGTGGAGCAATGACGCATTGACAAGCGAAAAGGGAGCCGTGGTTTGACTACGGCTCCCTTTTTGTTTGTCCTCCCTTTATTGCTGGCCCTCCTGATAGCGGACCAGCTTCTGTTCCGCTTGGCCGCTCAGGGTTAGATACAGGGCATCGTCCTCCACCCGAAAGGTTCCGGTGGAGGAGACGGTATCCTCTCCCTCCGCCGTCATGGTAATGTCGCTGCCGTTGACCTTGTAGGCCATGGTGATGGATAGGTCCGGCATCAGGGGGGAGTAGGTCTTTACCTGGCCGTCCCGGGTGAACTCGATCACCGCCGCGCCATAATCCGCCTCATCGGTCCACTTGCCCACGATAGAGGCTCCGCCGCCGCAGCCCAAAAGGGCCAGCAACAGCAGCGCCGTCAGAGCAAAAGCCGCATATCGTCTCATGCAATCCCTCCTATCGCCCCAGGGGGCGTTTCATCCTATCCCCAGCATAGCAGGAAACGGCGATACCGGCAACGATGCAACGAAAAAAGCGCGGGCGGCTATGCCGCCCGCGCAAAGGCTTACTCCTCCTCCGGCTCCGCTTCCGGGGTGCTCTGAGGCAGTTTTTCAACCAGGGCCCATTCCACCCGGCGGTCCATCAGCTCCTCCACCCGGATTCGGAGGCCTGCCACCTCCAGGGTGAATTTGCTGCCATCCCGAGGGATGGTGGTCATCTGGCTGAAGATTAGGCCGCCCAGGGTATCGCAGTCCTGACAGAGGGGCTGAAGGTCGATGTCCAGCCGCTCCTCCAGCTGCTCCAGATCCACCGAGCCCGACACCCGCCACAGGTTCTCCTCCAACTGTTGGATCTCCTCATCGGCCTGGGGGTCGTATTCATCATAGATATTGCCCACGATCTCCTCGATGAGGTCCTCCATGGTGACGATGCCGCTGGTGCCGCCGTATTCATCCACCACGATGGCCATATGGTTTTTCTTCTGCTGCATATCCCGGAACAGGATGTTGGTCCGCACCGATTCCGGCACAAAATAGGGCGCCCGCAGCAGCTCTAAAAGGGGCTTGGGCTCAGGACTCTTGGCGTTAAGAAGGTAATCCCGGGCAAATAGGATGCCCACGATATTGTCCACATCTTCCCCGTATACGGGGTATCGGGACAGACCGGAGTTCACGATGGTCTCCACGATCTCCTCATCGGTATCCTCCAGCCAGATCGCCACCACATCGGTGCGGTGGGTCATCACATCCCGGGCGGTGGTGTTGTTAAACTCGAAGATGTTGTCGATCATCTCCCGCTCACCGCTTTCGATGGTTCCCCTCTGTCCGCCGATGTCCACCATCATGCGGATCTCCTCTTCGGTGACGTTTTCCTCATCGTCCTTGGGATCGATGCCCATCAGCCGCAACACGCCGTTGGTGGAAACCGACAGCAGCCAGATGGCAGGGCTCACCACTTTGCTGATGACGTTGATCACGCCAGCCGACATCCGGGCCACCCGTTCCGCCTGTTTCATTCCCAGACGCTTGGGCACCAGTTCGCCGAACACAATGGTGAAATAGGAGAGGATGATGGTGATGACCACCACCGAAATGGTGTTGAGGGTGGCGGGAGAAAGGGCGGTGACGCCCACGCCGTTGACCAGCCAATCCACCAGCCGATCCGAGAAATTATCGGCGGCAAAGGCGCTGGCCAGGAAGCCCGCCATGGTGATGCCGATTTGGATGGTGGACAAAAAGCGGCTGCTCTGCTGGTTCATCCTAAGAATCAGCTTTGCCTTTTTATCCCCCTCGTCGGCCTGGCGGCGGATGCGGTTCTCATTGACGGAGATCACCGCGATTTCGGTGGCGGCAAAAAACGCGTTCACCAGGATCAAGATGACTTGCAGTAGCAGTTGACTCCACACTGGGTCGGGGTCAGCCAATTTCAGTTCCTCCTTTATGGAAATAAAAGTGTTTTAGTGTTATTATACACGAATCCTCCCCCAAAGTGTGAAAAATTCATCATTCTTTATAATTCCCAAGGAAAGCGGGGCCTAGTCAGGCTGAAAAAGCGCCCATCATTGGAGCCTGGCCTCTCTTTAAACAGGCCCTTCGCTCCAAGCCTCCAGCCTATCCAAGCCGGCAGAAACGCCTCTCCCATCTTTCCCGGGGAATAGATTTGGCGCCTGGGGATAGACCCGGCAGGCGCCCTTTTGCAATCCTAGCATATGCCCCGGCTCGCCAACGGCTGCGCGGGCTATTTGGTCAGCTTTCGGACCACGGCGTCCAGATCCTCCTCCACAACCCCCGCGCCCAGCAGATACCGCCGGGCTCCGCCATAGGTCTGGGCAAGCAGGTCCAGAAAGCCATTCATATAGGCGGGATCGGAACGGCCCACAAAAGCGGGCATATCGGGGTTTTCTATGCAGACCTGGCGGATGAAATCCTCCAAATAGGTATAGGATACCTGGTAGTTGGCCACAATGTCCGCCCGGGCCACCCCCGCCAGCTCCAGCAGCAGGGCGGACAGGATCCCCGTCCGATCCTTGCCAGCGGTGCAGTGATACAAAACCCCACCCGGCGCCGCCGCGATGATGGCAAAGATCCGGGCTATGTCGCCGGCCCGCTCCGTCAGCACCTGGAAATAGGATCCTCCCACCTGGGAGGGATCCTCAAGGGAGTTGCAGGACAGGTGGATGGGCACGTTGTGGTAAACAAAGCCGGGCTGGCCAGCGAGAGCGCAGGGGTTCCGCGCGATCTCCTCTCCGTGGCGCAGATCGATGACGGTGGTTACCTTTAGATCCCGGAGCAGCCCCGCGTCCTGGGGCGTGACGGTGATGGGCGCATCGCTCCGCAGCAGCCGGCCAAACCGGGTCTCCCCGCCTCCGGCCAGGGGATAGCCCCCCAGATCCCGGGTGTTCATGGTGTGTGTCAATGGATACCGTTTCATGGTTCACCTCAAATATAGTCCAATGCTTTCGCATGGCTGATCCAACTCATAGGCCCTATACTGCCAAATTCCACGGCTTCCCGCAAGTCGCTTTTTGTCGGAAAGCCGCGAAATTCGCACAAAAAAAGCGTCCTTTGAAAAGGACGCTCCCGTTCTCTCCGGAATTCGGAAGGTTCAACGGGCTCTGGATTTGGTCTGGGAGAACCGATAGGCTTCCTCCACCCAGGAGAGAAGCTCCTCATCCAGCTCCGCCGGATCCGCCACCAGCACATGATGGGTCTGTTGCCGTGTCTAATTTGATACAACATAACGACAGGGCATTTCTATCTCGTAACGATGCATCCGCACATGTGCATTTTTGCACACCCCTCATAACGATGCCGTATGCACCGTTACGGAGTAAGATATGGGATTTTACTGCAGTCTGTGCGTACATCTCGTCACCTCGTCAAACTGGAAAATGTTCATAACGGTCTTTTCAGGTAGACCATATCTACCAACTGAATACCGTTCTCAAATATTGGATGATCATAATTGTCTATAAAAAAGTTTGGTAAGCTATGAGAATAAACGAAGCCGCACTTTTCATAGAACGGAATCGTCAAAGGACTATCACCGGTTCCGACCTGCACAACGGTATACTGTCCTTTATATTTATTGACAACAAAATCAATCATCGCTTTTGCATATCCTTTACCTTGGTACTCCGGAACTGTCGCAATGTTTTTTATCTCCAGCACACCATTTCCTTCATCGGTTACAACACACTCGCACTTAATGCCATCATCATCAAGAATGTACATCCTGCCCCTGGAAAGATAACGATCTATCATATCTTCTTGCTCATCCGCTAATAACAATAAATCGAGATACTGTTTCTTATCAGTCAAAATCTCAATAACACTCATGCCACACACCTGCAAAATAAATTTTTACGTAATCCCAAATTCCCCTGCATATCGCATTACTCCGCAAGCCTCCGGTGCATCTTCCCTCAGCTTATATGCCATGAAATTCTTCTTCGGCACGTCAAAGGGTGCCTGTATGCCAACGGTATCAGCCGGAACATATCCGAATTTGGGATAATAATTTTCGCTGCCCAGTACAACAGAATACGCAAAGCCAAGGTCAGCTGCAATCCTATGTCCCTCTTTTACCAATGCCGTACCGATTCCTTTTCTTTGGTACTCTGGGATTACAGAAAGCGGAGCAAGCGCAAGAACCAGAATATCTCCAACCCACGCTTTTGTAAACATAAGTTTTCGCATGGACACCACCTCCAAAATGGCATAAAAATAGCACCGGCTATTTCTAACCGATGCTAAAAAATCAGGTCGATAAACTGGAATTCGTCATTTTAATTCGTTACCTTTGGCATCTAAAAATTCAAATTGCAGAGTGGAATTTTTATGGTCAGAAAGATAGAAGAATACATACGGATAAGTATCATCCGGGATTACTTCTTCGTACACTTCATTCCCAGTTGTAAATCTAACAGTTTTACAGTTTGTATTGTTTACTATAAACGCATATCCATCACCCCATTGAATATATGCAATGTCTCCGATTCTATCATCAATGGGCTTATGAGTTCTAATAAAAGTGTATTCAGTAGCATTCTCTTTTACCTCAACTTCCATAGGCAAATAATAATGCTTCTGATATTCGTTTCCTGAGATAAACCAAGCGATTGCTCTATTGTCATTGCCGCACATTCCCGCATACTGTATATCAATGGTATCGGAATCAGAAATTGGTATTTCTTCTCTTGCCTTTTCTATTAGTTCATCTGTGCCTTTGAGTGTCTTTCCACAAGCTGATAATGATAAAACCATAGTTATTAAAAAGATTATGGCTAATTTTTTTCTCATTGTATCCACCTCATTCTAAACCCCGATTTGTCCCCACCAAGATTACTTTAATTATGCAGCAAAATTGTGAATTTTTCAACGCTCCCGGCTTTCCATATGGCGGTGGAT
>QAND01000025.1 GCA_003150225.1 Bacillota bacterium | reverse complement strand
GGGGCTTTTCCTTTATCCTTTTTCTTTTATCCTCCGTAGAGTTTTCCTACGATCCAGGCGGTAAGGCGGCAGGGAAGCAGACGGCAAAGCACCAGGAACAACTGGTATTTGACGCCCAGGCCGTACTGGGGTTTGACCCTCCGCCTCAGGGCGATTCGGGCGATGCGCGCGCCAGCTGCCCTTGCGGACATACCATGAAGCTCGTCCTTTTCCATGGTGGCCACCGATCGGGAGATACGGCCCTGGTAGAGGTCGTCTCCCTCTATGACCTTCTGCCGGGCGCCGGTAAACCCGGTATGGATATCCCCGGGCAGTACGGCGCATATCTGGATGCAAAAGGGGGCTACCTCGCTGTAAAGGGCGGTGCAGTAGGCGGCAATGGCGGCCTTGGATACGGAATAATAGGTTTGAAAAGGGATGGGGATGGCCGCGGCCACTGAGCTGATGCAGACGATGCGTCCCCCTCCCTGCTGGCGCAGGATGGGCAACACCGCCCGGACGCAGTTGTCCATGCCGAAAAAGTTGACCTCCATCTGGGCCCGAACCTGCTGGCCAGAGGTAAACTCCACAGCGCCGGAGATACCGAAGCCGGCGTTGCTGATAAGGATATCCAGCCGGCCTTCCATCTCATATACCCGGTTCAGTGCCGCCCGGACGGCTCCTTCATCGGTGACATCGCAGGTGATGTGAAGGACGCCATCCTGGCTTTTTCCATGGCGGCTCAGCTCATAGACCTTGACGCCTTGCTGACAGAGGGCCAGAGCGGTTTCCCGTCCGATGCCGCTGCTGCCCCCGGTTACGATGGCGATTCTGCTCATGGCTCTAGCCCATGCCGCTTTAGCACCTGGGCGATGATCCCCACGGCCTCGTCGATAAGGGAGGGGGTATGGGTGGCCATGAGGCTGGTCCGCAGCAGGCATTGATCCTCCGGCGTGGCGGGTGGCAGGACGGGGTTCACATATACCCCTGCTTCATACAGCTCCTTGTTGATGGTAAGGGTAGTGATGGCGTCATAGGTGAAGATAGGGATGATGGGCGTCTCGGAAAGCCGGATCTTGACCCCGGCCTCTAACAGCTTTTGCCGCATGTAGCCGGAGATCTGGCTTAGCTGATCCACCAGCTGAGGCTGGGCGCAAAGCTTGCGGAGCGCCGCCAGGGCTACGGCACAGCTGGCCGGGGTGATGGAAGCGGAGAAGATAAAGGGACGGGAGTTGTGGCGCACATAGTCCGCCACCTCCTGGCTGGCGGCCATGTAGCCGCCCAAGCTGGCCAGGGATTTGGAGAAGGTGCCCATATAGATGTCCACTTCCTCCTCCAGGCCGAAGTAGCTGGCGGTGCCGCGCCCTCCCTCGCCGATGACCCCCAAGCCGTGGGCGTCGTCCACCATAATGCGTGCGCCATAGGCCTTAGCTAAGGCTACGATTTCCGGCAGTTTTGCGATGTCGCCGCCCATGGAGAACACCCCGTCGGTCACGATCAGTTTTCCGGCGCTTTCCGGCACCTTTTGCAGCTGCCGTTCCAGATCCACCATATCGTTGTGCCGGTAGCGCAGCATCTTGCCGTAGCTGAGCTTGCAGCCATCGTAGATGGAGGCGTGGTTTTCCCGGTCGCAGAGCACATAGTCGTTCCGGCCAACCAGAGCGCTGATGATGCCCAGGTTGGACTGGAATCCGGTGGAGAAGGTAACCACCGCGTCCTTGCGGAGAAATGCCGCCAGTTCCCGTTCCAGCTCCAGGTGCAGGGACAGGGTGCCGTTGAGGAACCGAGAGCCGGAGCAGCCGGATCCATACCGTTCAAAGGCCGCTATGCCCGCCGCCACGATATCGGGATCGGTGGTAAGCCCAAGATAGTTGTTGGAGCCCAGCATGATGCGGCGTTTGCCCTCCATGATGACCTCTACATCCTGCCGGGATTCCAGGGCATGAAAATAGGGATAGATGCCCATGCTTTGTATCTCTTTGACCAGGGTGAAGTCCTGGCACTTTTTGAATAGATCCATCGTTTTTTCATTCCTATCCTAATTTGGATTTAGCGCCGGCAGCCAGCGCCTCGGGAAGGCGCCCCTGGACTATATCATATTAATACGGCACCATATAAAAATAATACTGGATGGGCGCGGCCCGTGTCAACGCTTTCCCTAAAAAATCACCGATCTTTGTAGACATTTTCTCGGCCCAATTTTCCCCGCTTCTCGGTCTGTTTCGGCCTTAACGGGAATTTAATATCGGCATAATAATGGAAAAATACGAGAGGATTATAACAAGGATAGTAGGTAGGAGAGCTTGGAGGGCAGGTGTGCCATGAGAAAGCAGTTGATGATAGAAAAAGGAGCAAAGGGCCTGTTTTTGATCTGCGCGTCCCTTTCGGTGCTGATGGTGGCCATCATCTCGGTATTCATCTTCTTTAAGGGCGCGCCCGCCATGTTCAAAATCGGGGTGCTGGATTTTATCTTTGGCACCACCTGGCAGCCCACCGCTGAAATATTTGGTATTTTCCCTATGATCGTGGCCTCCCTTTTGGCCACTGCCCTTTCGGTGGCATTTTCCACCTTTGTGGGGATCATGGTAGCGGTGTTCCTGGCGGAGCTGGCTCCAAAGAGGACCGGCCGGGTCATCCGCTCAGCCATTGATCTACTGGCGGGCATTCCGTCGGTGGTATACGGATTTTTCGGCATGATGGTCGTGGTACCCTTTGTCCGCAGTCTTTTGGGAGGCCCAGGCAACAGCCTCATGGCCGTGGCCATCATCCTGTCCATCATGGTGCTGCCCACCATCATCAGCATCAGCGTGGACGCCATCCAGGCGGTACCCCGGGAGTATAAGGAAGGCGCCCTTGCCCTGGGGGCGTCCCAGATACAGACCATCTTTCGGGTGATTCTTCCTGCTGCCAAACAGGGAATCATCGCCGGGGTGGTGCTGGGGGCCGGCCGAGCCATCGGCGAGACCATGGCGGTGGTATTGGTTGCGGGCAACCGGCCCGCCATTCCCCAGGTGGCGTTGGATCCCTCCCTGGGTATCGGCAGCTTCTTTACCAACATTGGGCTGACCATCACCGGATGGCTGGGCTCTCCCGTGCGAACCTTGACGGCCAATGTGGCCATGGAGATGTCCTACGCTTCGGGGCTGCACCAGGAGGCCCTGTTTGCCACCGGCGTGGTGCTGTTCATCTTTATTATGATCCTAAACCTCATCGTCCGCCTGGTGGTAAGGAGGGGAAATGGCAATGCGTAATTCCATCAAAACCCGCCGCAAAGCAAAGGACGGCTTCACCTTTGGAATCATCTATTTCTGCGCGTTTTTTACGGTGGCTGCCCTCATTGCCATTGTGGGATATATTTTGATCAACGGGCTGGGCGGCATCAACTGGGAGTTCCTCTCCGCCCTTTATAAACCCGGGTTGGGACAGGAGGGCATCTGGCCCATGATCGTCTCCACCCTGATGCTCATCGGCCTTACGGTGATCATTGCCACACCCATTGGCATCCTGTCCGCCATCTACCTCAGCGAGTACGCCAAGAAGGGAGCGCTGCTGGAGCTGATCCGGTTTGCCACCGAGTCCCTGTCCGGGATTCCGTCCATCATCTACGGACTGTTCGGCTACGCCTTTTTTGTGGTGGTATGCGGGCTAAAACTCAGCATCCTGTCCGGCGCGCTGACCCTATCCATCATGGTGCTGCCCATCATCATCCGTACCACAGAGGAGGCGCTTTTAGCCATCCCTCAGTCCTATCGGGAAGGGTCTCTGGCCCTGGGAGCCGGCAAGCTCACCACCATCCTTCGGGTGGTGCTGCCCAGCGCCATCGGAGGGATTCTTACCAGCGTGATCCTGTCCATCGGCCGGATGGTGGGGGAGACCGCCGCCCTTATCTATACCATGGGCAGTTCGGTCAATGTGCCCCAAAGCCTGATGAACGGCGGACGGACCCTCTCCGTTCACCTGTATTTTCTGGCCAAGGAGGGCACCGATATGGGCCAATCTTTTGCCACCGCTGCGGTGCTGCTGATCCTGGTGGCCTTTATCAACTTCCTTGCCAAATCCGTGGCAAACGTCCTTCAGAAACGAAACAGGGGGTAATACCATGCAGATTCAAACGCCTATTGTACAGACCAAGGACCTACACCTGTTTTATGGGGAAAACGAGGCCTTAAAGGGCATCACGCTGGATGTGGACGCCAATCGGGTAACGGCGCTCATTGGGCCGTCCGGCTGCGGCAAGACCACCTTTCTAAAGACCATCAACCGGATGAACGACCTCATCGAAGGGGTACGGATTACCGGCAAGGTGCTGTTTGAGGGGGCGGACATCTACGGGGATTATGAGCTTACCGATCTGCGAAAGCGGGTGGGCATGGTGTTTCAGAAACCCAATCCCTTTCCCATGAGCGTATATGACAATATCGCCTACGGTCCCCGGGTTCATGGCATCAAGAAGAAGGCGCAGTTGGATGAAATCGTAGAGCGGAGCCTTAGGGGAGCCGCCCTGTTTGACGAGGTGAAGGACCGGCTGAAAAAAAGCGCGTTGGGGTTGTCGGGAGGACAGCAGCAGCGGTTGTGCATCGCCCGAAGCCTGGCGGTGGAGCCCGAGGTGCTGTTGATGGATGAACCTACCTCCGCTTTGGATCCCATCTCCACCAGTAAGGTGGAGGATCTGATGGCCCAGCTGAAGGAGAAGTATACCATCATCATCGTAACCCACAATATGCAGCAGGCGGCCCGGATCGCCGACAATACCGCCTTTTTCTTCAAAGGGGAGGTCATTGAGTACGGCGATACCGGCACCATGTTTAACAATCCCAAGGAAAAACAGACGGAGGACTACATCACCGGCCGCTTCGGCTGAGCGGCGGCGAGTCGCCGCTGACGTGTTGCGGGAAGGGCTAAAGCGGTAGGAAGCCTATAGAAGTCATCGGCACTGGGCCGTGCCCGGAGACATGTCGCGGGAAGGATTATGGTGGTAGGAGACCTATGGCGACCATCGGTAGCGGCGCTGGATAGGCACACACCCGCAACTGCGTAGCGGATGCAAAATGGAACCGGGCACTGCCCGGCGGCAAGATGTAGGGATAGTAGTACACCCGCAACCGCAGAGCGGTTGCAAAAAGGGTGCAGGCTCAGCCTGCAAGAAAAGAGGATGAAACCATGACCAGAAACTATTTTGATAAAGAGCTGCTCAAGCTGCACCGGGAGCTGACCGAAATGGGCCGCCGGGTGGACGAGATCATGTCTGAAACCCTGTTTGCCCTAAAGCGCCAGGATCGGGAAGCCGCCCGCCGGGTGGTGGAGGGGGACGACGAGATCGACGGCATGGAGAATCAGATCGAGCAGATGTGCATGAACCTCATCTGCCGGCAGCAGCCCATGGCCGGGGATCTAAGAGTTATTACCGCCACCTTAAAGCTGATCACCGACGTGGAGCGCATCGCCGACCAATGCGCCGACATCGGGGAGATCCTCATCAAGATGGGGGAGGCTCCCTATGTAAAACCCCTCATCCACCTGCCCCTTATGCTGGACACCGCCCGCAGTATGTTTGCCCGGGCCATCAAAGCCTATATCACCCGGGATGTGGAACTTGCGAAAGCCGTCTGCATGGACGATAATATCATTGACGACAACTTCTCCACCGTGGTGATGGAGCTGTGCAATATCATCGCCGAAAAGGGAACCTCCGTCCGGCAGGCGGTGGACCTTCTTCTCATTGCAAAATACATCGAACGCATCGGCGACCATACCACCAACATCGCCGAGTGGGTAATCTTTATGGCGACGGGGGAGCATTTGGACCTCAACGTACACGAAACCCCCGCTGGGGAATAGGCGCCCCGAAAAATGGATTAGGAGGATAGACCGCTATGGCTGAATTGGTATACATTGTGGACGATGAACCAAACATCCTGCAACTGGTCTCTCTGGGCCTGGATGACGCCGGGTTTGACACCCAAACCTTTTCGGATGGGGAGAGCTTTTTGGCTGCCGTCAAAAAACGGATGCCGGACGCGGTGATCCTGGATTGGATGATGCCCCCGCCGGATGGCATGACCATCTGCCGGATCCTGCGGGATGACCCAAACACCCGCCCCTTACCCATCCTGATGCTGACGGCAAAGGGAGACGAGGTGGACCGGATCGTAGGCCTGGAGCTGGGAGCGGACGATTACATCACAAAGCCTTTTTCCGTCAAGGAGCTGGCGGCAAGGGTTAAGGCGGCCCTCCGGCGGAACGAGTACCTGTTTGGCAAGGCGGGGGCCGGCAAGGTGCTGTCCCACGGCCCTCTTATCATGGATTTGGATCGCCGCCGGGTCACAAAGAACGGCAGAACCATCAATCTGACCATGAAGGAATTCGATATTCTGGCGGTGTTGATGGAAAACAAGGGAAGGGTTTTTACCCGGGATATGCTGCTGGATCAGGTTTGGGGGCTGGACTATTACGGCGACGCCCGGACGGTGGATGTCCACATCCGGTACCTGCGTCAGAAGATTGAGGACACCCCCGATAAGCCCCGCTGGATCATCACGCTTCGGGGCGTAGGCTACAAATTCAACGATGAGGAGGACGATCCTCAATGAGAAAAAAGATGCTCCGCGGGACCATCACCACGGTGATCATCGCGCTGATTGCCGCTTTTGCCCTGGTGTTCCCCCTGATTGACGGCATCTACCAGGGGGCGGTGGAAAACGAGTTGACCGGGGTGCTGGCCATGATGTCCGCCTCCTATGAGGCCGACGATGACCCGGCCCGCTATGTGGAGCAGAACGCCGAGCAGCTGAGCGCCATGGAGGGGAAGGAGATCCGTCTTACCTTGATCGACGGCGCCACCGGCAGGGTGTTGGCGGACAGCGCGGGTCTTACTCCATTGGATGACCATAGCCAGCGGCCCGAGGTGGCCGCCGCTATGGAGGGCAAAGTGGGGGTCAGCACCCGGCGGAGCGCTACCACCGGAAAGAACTACTACTATGTGGCTGTCCAAAGAAACGGCATCATTTTCCGTGCCGCCCAGAATCTGGACAAGGTATACGCCATCCGGGGCAGCATCCTGTTGAGCTGCCTGGTGGGCCTTGTGGCGGGCGTGGTGGCCGCGGCGCTGTTGTCCCGCCGGCAGGCCAAGCGGATGCTGCGGCCGGTGGATGAGCTGATCTACGCCGCAACATCCATGGAGTCCGGGAACCTCTATATAAGGGTTACCCCCGGCGAGGACGAGATCGGGGTGCTGGGCGCGGCCTTCAACGATATGGCCTCCTCCCTGGTGGCCACCCTGTATAAGCTCAACGAGAAACGGTCCCAGCTGGGCGGGGTGCTGCAGAGCATCCAGGATGGCGTGGTGGCGGTGGATGAGGACGGCCGCGTCCTGATCTTCAACGATAAGGTCGGAGAGCTTCTGGGGCTGGATGATGTGACGGCGGGAGCGCCCCTTTCCGGAAGCACCGGGGCCTTGCATCTGGCGGCCCTGCTTCGGCAGACGGCGGAAAACCAGGAGGCTGCCGAGGGAACCATCAGCCTGGCCACCACTCCCGAGCGGATTCTGGAGGTTCATACCGCCTGCCTTACGGTGGAGGAGAAGCCCATGGGGGCGGTGGCGGTGATCCGGGATGTGACCCACCTAAGAAAGCTGGAGCAGATGCGCAGCGAGTTTGTGTCCAACGTAACCCATGAGCTGAAGACCCCTCTTACCTCCATCCGGGGATATGTGGAGCTGCTGAAGTCCGGCGAGCGGGATCAGGAGACCCGGGAAAATTTCTATGAGATCATCGACATCGAGGCGGAACGGCTTCATGCCCTCATCGAGGACCTTCTGCAGCTCTCGGAGATTGAGAACGGCAAGGACGATCCGCGGAACCTGTTGGCAAACGTGGAAGAGACCCTCTCGGATCTGGAGCGCATCTTCCGGGGCAAACTCCAAGAACAGGGGGTAACCCTTACTCTGGAGGCGGAACCTGGGCTGGTGCTTCCCATGAACCCCATCCGCCTACGTCAGCTGTTTACCAACCTCATCGACAACGCCATCAAGTACAATGTGCCGGGAGGATCGGTGTCCGTCACCGCGCGCCGGGACCGGAATCGATGCGTCATCCGGGTGGCGGACAGCGGTATTGGCATTCCCCAGGAGGCCCAGGAGCGCATCTTTGAGCGGTTCTACCGGGTGGATAAGGGCCGTAGCCGTGCCATGGGCGGAACGGGATTGGGACTGGCCATCGTAAAGCACATCGTACTTTCCTACGGCGGAGAAATCCAGGTAACCAGTACAGAGGGGGAGGGAACCGTCTTTACCATCACCCTGCCCATAAACCAATAGAGGCGCCGCATTGGGGCCCGTCCGGCAGCAGATCCGGACGGGCCCTTGATTTGTTCTGGGCAAATGGGGCTCCTTTGGCTATAATAGGGCCGTAGGAGGATCGATCCAATGGAGTTTTGTGTGAGGCCCCCGGCGCCGGACGAATTGGCGCAAATCGGGATGGTCTATGACCAAGCCGCCGCCTTTCAGAAGGCCAACGGTATCGTGCAGTGGGAGCCGGGGGTGTATCCCACGGTTAAGGTCGCCCGTGACGCCCTGTCACGAGGGATCCTATATGGATTTTATGTGGACGGAACCCTGGCGGGAACCTATATCCTGGACCCCGTCCAAGGGGAGTTGTATGACAGGGTAGCCTGGGGATATCCAGGCGCGCCTCTAACGGTTCACGCCCTGGCGGTGGATCAGGCATACCAAGGACAGGGCATAGCCAGCCTAGCCATGGAGTGGGCGGAGGCCATCGCCATAAGGGAGGGCAAGGACGTGATGCGGGTGGATACCAACAGTGACAACCGGTTTGCTCAAGCGCTGTTTCTGCGGTGTGGGTATCGGTTTGTCTGCTCTTTGACCTTCCCCCATCGTCCAGCGGCCCATCAGACCTATTATTGCTATGAGAAAAGATTGGAGAAACAGCCATGAAAGACGGATTCATAACGGTGGGTGCCGGCAATTTTGCCATCCGGGCGGGGGATCCAGCCTATAACGGCGGGGCCGCCCTTGCCGCCTTGCGGCGGGGGGCTGAGCAAGGGGTTAAGGTTATGGTCCTGCCCCGGCTGTGCCTAACGGGAGCTACTCTGGGGGACCTGTACCGCCAGGAAGCGCTTCTGGCGGCAGCTTGGGATGCCCTTTTGCGACTGGCTGCCAACGCCAAGAGCCTGGATCTATTGGCGGTGGTGGGATTGCCGGTCCGCCAAGGTGGACGGCTGTACGACTGCGCGGCGGCCATCGGTGGAGGAGAGGTGCTATGGCTCTGTCCCCGGCGGGAGGCACAGGCCCCTTTTTCTCCCGGGCCTGAGACCGGCGTTTTTTCCCGAGGTGGCAGCTCCATTCCCCTGGGCTGGGGCTATCATCTGGCCTGTTTGGAACTTTCCGGACTGGAGCTTGGCATCGGGCTGGAGGAAGACGTATTTGAAACCCAAGCCCCGGTGCTGTTAAATCCCGCCGCCGCCTTTTTTTCGGTGGAGGATCGGACCATGGCGGATCTGAATGGGTTCAGCCATCGGTGCGGCGCCGCTCTTCTGCGGGCGGGAGCTGGGGAGGGGGAATCCACCACCAACGGCGTTATGGACGGCCGCTGCGCTGTGCTGGAGGCCGGGGAGTCCTTAAACCGCACCGGCGTTTTTGAGACAGGCCTGGCGGTGGCTCAATTGGATCTGGAGCGTGTAAGCTCCTCCTCCCGGGGAGAGGCCATCCCCTTCTCCCTGGGCATAGCCGAAACTCAGTTCACCCGGACCGTAAACCCATCCCCCTTTCTGCTGCCTCAGGATCGGGCAAAAGAGTTGGCCCAAACCATCCTATCGGCCCAGGCAAAGGGTCTGGCCCATCGTATGGAGCGTGCCTTTTCCAGGCGGGCGGTCATTGGAATCTCCGGCGGGGTGGACTCCACCTTGGCCCTTTTGGTGGCGGTCCGCGCCATGGAACTGCTGGGCTGGGATTCTCAGGAGGTGTTGGCGGTAACCATGCCCTGCTTTGGCACCAGCAACCGTACCTATCAAAATGCGCAGGCCCTGTGCCGGGGACTGGGAGTGGAGCTGCGGGAGATTCCCCTGGGGGAAGCGGTGGCGGGCCACCTTCGGGACATCGGCCATGACGGGGTCACCCAGGATGCAGCCTATGAGAACGCCCAAGCCCGGGAGCGCACCCAGGTGCTGATGGATCTGGCCAACATGGAAGGGGGCCTGGTGGTGGGCACCGGGGACCTATCCGAGCTGGCCCTGGGCTGGGCTACCTATAACGGGGATCACATGTCCATGTATGGGGTCAACGCCAATCTGCCCAAAACCTTGATTCGCCAGATGCTGCTTCTGCTGGCCCAGGAGCCGGCCTACGCCCCAGCGGCTGAGGCCATTCGGGATATCGTGGATACTCCCGTGAGCCCCGAGCTTCTACCGGGCGCCGACGGGGAGATTGGCCAGATCACCGAGGAGGTGGTAGGGCCTTATGAGCTTCACGATTTCTTTCTGTACCACTGCTTAAAATACGGCAGTGGGCCCAGAAAAATTTTGCGGTTGGCTGAGCGGGCCTTCCATGGACGGTATGAAAAAGACACCATCCTTCGCTGGATGGAGCTGTTCTATAAGCGATTCTTTGCGGCCCAGTTCAAGCGGTCCTGCCTGCCGGATGGGCCCGGCGTTTATGGCGTGGGCCTCTCCCCTCGAGGCCAGTGGGTCATGCCCAGCGACGCCTATGCCAGCATCTGGCTGAATCAGGTGGAAGAATTGATGCAGGAATAGCCTCTTTCCTCGGTTTGGGGTGGCAAAATCCCCACGGATGCAGTAGAATAACCATGATTATAGATGCCAATGATGCCATATAGGAGCGTTCTTTATGTTTCGTGATAAAACCCTTTTGATTACGGGGGGGACGGGGTCCTTTGGAAACGCCGTCCTGCGCCGGTTTTTGTCCAGCGACATCGGGGAGATTCGTATCTTTTCCCGGGATGAAAAAAAACAGGACGATATGCGCAAGGCCCTGGGCAACGATAAGGTCAAGTTCTACATCGGGGATGTGCGGGACTACCATTCGGTGGAGCAGGTGATGCCGGGGGTGGATTATATCTTCCATGCCGCCGCCTTAAAGCAGGTACCCTCCTGTGAATTCTTCCCCATGGAGGCGGTCAAGACCAATATTATGGGGACGGAGAACGTCCTCTCAGCCGCCATCGCCTACGGGGTAAAACGGGTGGTCTGCCTCTCCACCGATAAGGCGGTGTACCCCATCAACGCCATGGGTATGAGCAAGGCGCTGATGGAAAAGGTCATGGTGGCCAAATCCAGAACCTGCGGCGGCACGGTAATCTGCGGCACCCGGTATGGCAACGTCATGGCTTCCCGGGGTTCGGTAATCCCCCTGTTTGTGGAGCAAATTCTCTCGGGGCAGCCCATCACCATCACCGACCCCAACATGACCCGGTATTTGATGTCCCTTTCCGACGCTGTGGACCTGGTACTCTATGCCTTTGAAAAAGGCCAGCCCGGAGACCGCTTTGTGCAGAAGTCCCCGGCCAGCACCATCGGCGATTTGGCGGTAGCCATTCGGGAGGTGATGGGGGTACCGGATCATCCCATCAGCTACATCGGTACCCGCCATGGGGAGAAGCTCTATGAAACCCTGGTGACCAAAGAGGAGATGGCCCACGCCGTGGACCTGGGGGAATACTACAAGATCCCCGCCGATAACCGGGATCTGAACTACAACAAATATTTTACCGAAGGAAAGATTCAGGAGGAGTACGGCTGGGAGTATACCTCCCACAATACAACCCGCCTGGATGTGGAGGGAACCAAACAGCTGCTGCTGCGGCTGGACTATATGCAAGAGGTATTGGAGAACTTAAAATGAACGACGCCATTTTGGTAACGGGCGCCAGGGGCTTTGTGGGCAAAAACCTGGTGCAGTGGCTCATGCAGGAGGACCCCCGGCGGGAGGTCCTTTGCTACGATGTCGCGGATTCCCCGGCCCGGCTTAGGGAGTATGTGTCCCGAGCCGGGTTTGTCTTTCACCTGGCGGGGGTAAACCGGCCCCAGGATCCAGAGGAATTCGATACCGGCAACCGGGGCTTTACCCAGGAATTGCTGGATTTGCTTCTGACCCAGGAGCGGCCGGTACCGGTGGTGCTGTCCAGCTCCATTCAGGCAGAACGGGAAAACCCCTACGGCAGGAGTAAGCGGGCCGCCGAGGAAGCGGTGTTTGCCTATGGGGAGCGGTCGGGGGCTCCGGTCTATGTGTACCGTCTGCCCAACCTCTTTGGCAAATGGTGCCGTCCTAACTACAATAGCGTGGTGGCCACCTTCTGCCATAATATCGCCAGAGGGCTTCCGGTAACGGTAAACGACCCCTCCGCCCGTCTGTCCTTGGTCTATATCGACGACCTGTGCCGGGAATTCCTCCGGGCGCTGGCGGGACGGCCCCATCAGCGGGATCGGTACTGCGGCGTGTATCCGGAGTATCCCATCACCGTGGCGGATTTGGAGCTCACCCTCCGCTTTTTTGCCGAAAGCCGGGAAAACCGGCTGGTGCCCCATCTGGATCCGGACGGCCTTACCGCTAAGCTGTACGCCGCCTATCTCAGCTATCTGCCGGAGGATGGATTCGCCTATCCCCTTCTGACCCATGCCGATGAACGGGGCAGCTTTACCGAGTTCCTCCGTACCCCAGACCGGGGCCAGGTGTCCGTCAACGTGGCAAAGCCTGGCGTTACCAAGGGCAACCACTGGCATCACACCAAGAACGAGAAGTTCCTGGTGGTCAAGGGGGAGGGCCTCATCCGTTTTCGGCGCGTTGGACAGGAAGATGTGACGGAATACCGGGTGTCGGGGGAACGGCTTATGGTGGTGGATATCCCCACCGGCTATACCCATTCCATCACCAACGTAGGCCAGGACGACCTGGTGACGGTGATGTGGGCCAGCGAAAGCTTTGACCCCCTCCATCCCGACACCTTCTACGAGGAGGTTTAGCATGGAAAAGCTAAAGGTGATGACCATCCTAGGCACCCGTCCTGAGATCATCCGGCTGTCCGAGGTGATCAAGGCCTGCGACCGGTATTTCCGCCATGTGCTGGTCCATACCGGCCAGAATTGGGATTATACCCTAAACCAGGTGTTTTTTGAGGAGCTGGGCCTTCGGGCGCCGGATCACTACCTCAATAGCGCCGGAAAGGGCTTGGGGGAGACCATGGGAAATATCATTTCCCGGAGCTACGAGGTGCTGCAAGAGGAGCGGCCGGACGCCCTTTTGATCCTGGGGGATACCAACTCCGCCCTATCCGCTATCTCCGCAAAACGGCTGAAGATTCCCATCTTCCATATGGAGGCGGGCAACCGCTGCTTTGACGAGAACGTGCCCGAGGAGATCAATCGGCGGATTGTGGATCACATCTCTGACGTAAACCTGCCCTACACCGAGCACAGCCGCCGATACCTTTTGTCCGAGGGGATTCCAAAGGAGCGTATCTTTGTGACGGGCTCCCCCATGGCCCAGGTACTGGAACGGAACCGGGAGCGCATTCAGGCCAGCGACGTGCTGGAGCGGCTGGGCCTTACGGCTGGGCAGTACATTCTGGTATCCGCCCACCGGGAGGAGAATATCGACCAGGAGGAACATTTCTTCTCCCTGATGACCGCTATCAACCACATGGCAGAGACGTATCAGATGCCGGTGATCTATTCCACCCATCCCCGGAGCCGTAAACGCATTGAGAGCCAAGGGTTCCGATTCCACCCTCTGGTGCAGAGCCTGCCCCCCTTCGGGTTCCTGGACTACAACAAGCTCCAGATGAACAGCTTCTGTGTGCTTTCGGATAGCGGCACCCTGTCGGAGGAGAGCGCTCTATTGGGCTTTGTGGGGGTTTTGCTTCGCACCAGCACCGAGCGCCCCGAGGTGTTGGATAAGGGCACCGTGGTGCTGGGCGGCATTACGGGGGAGGAGGTCAATCAGGCGGTGGAGCTGGCGGTGGCCATGGCCAGGAACGGGGAAACTGGCATCCTGGCCCCCGATTACCGGGATACCAACGTTTCGACAAAGGTGGTCAAGCTGATTCAGAGCTATGTAAAGATCGTAAACCGGGTGGTATGGGGAAACTAGCATGAAGGTATTGATGATCAACTCCGTCTGCGGCGTGGGCAGCACCGGACGCATCGCCGCGGATCTGAGCCGGGTGCTGGAGCGAGAGGGGCACCAATCCATCGTGGCCTATGGGCGGAAGGAGCCCATGGGGGAGGTGGAGCATATCCGCATCGGCACCGATCTGGACGTGAAAGCCCATGGGGCATACGCTCGGCTTCTAGACCGGACGGGATTCGGATCCCGGGGAGCCACCAAGGATTTTCTCCTCTGGGCGGAGGCCTATGACCCGGATCTGATCCATCTGCATAACCTTCATGGCTACTACCTCCATGTGGGGCTGCTGTTTGATTACCTTCGGAAGACCGGGAAACCGGTGGTCTGGACCCTCCATGACTGCTGGCCCTTTACCGGCCACTGCGCCTATTTCGATTACGTTGGCTGCGGGCGCTGGCGGGAGGGGTGTTTTTCCTGCCCCCAAAAGGGGGAATACCCCGCTAGCCTGTTGCTGGACAACTCCAAATCCAATTACCGGAAAAAGAGAGCTCTGTTTACCGGTCTGCCCCGGATGACGGTGGTGACCCCTTCCCGCTTTTTGGGGAGTCTGGCGCGGGAGTCCTTTCTGGGGGAATATCCCCTAAGGGTGATCCCCAACGGCATCGACCTTGAGACCTTCCGGCCCAGGGAAGGGACCGCCCGGGAGAAGTACGGCCTGGGGGACGGCCCTATCGTCCTGGGGGTGGCCAACGTTTGGGAAGACCGTAAGGGGCTCCGGGATTTCTGCCAACTGGCAGAACTGCTGCCTGAGGAGTACACCGTGGCTTTGGTGGGGCTCAGTCCTCAGCAGATGGAGGGGCTTCCTGCAAAGATCAAGGGGATTCCCCGGACGGATAGCACGGAGGAGCTGGCTCAGCTCTACTCCCTGGCCCAGGTGTTCGTAAATCCCACTTGGGAGGATAACTTTCCCACCACCAACCTGGAAGCCCTGGCCTGCGGCACCCCGGTGATCACCTACGCCACGGGGGGAAGTCCCGAGGCCTTGGACGAGACCTGCGGCCTCACGGTGAATAAGGGAGATGTGGAGGCACTGGCTCGAGGGATCCAAGAACAAAGGTTTTCCCGGGAGGCTTGCCTTGCCCGATCCCGGCGTTTTGGCAAGGACGGCATGTTCGAGGCGTACCTTGCGCTGTACCAGGCCCTTCTATAAAAAAACCAAAAGAAGCCGTCAAGGCTTCTTTTTTTGTTTTCAGAGGGTTTGCGGGAAAAACATCCTTGTTGTATAATAAACATTTGTGAAAACACAGACAATACAACGAAAATCGGGATCGCGGTTAGGAGCAGAATTGCAATGATACGGAATGATTTACGGAATATCGCCATTATCGCCCACGTGGACCATGGCAAGACCACCTTGGTGGACGAGCTGCTAAAACAGGGAGGCGTGTACCGGGAGAACCAGGTGGTGGAGGAACGGGTCATGGATAACAACGACCTGGAGCGGGAGCGGGGCATTACCATCCTGGCGAAAAACACCTCGGTGCACTATAAAGACGTAAAGATCAACATCGTGGACACCCCTGGCCATGCCGACTTCAGCGGCGAGGTGGAGCGGACTCTGGGGATGGTCAACGGCGTAATCCTCTTGGTGGACGCTGCCGAGGGCCCCATGCCCCAGACCCGGTTTGTGCTGCAAAAGGCCCTGGAGATGAACCACCGGGTCATCATCGTCATCAATAAGATCGACCGGCCGGACGCCCGGATCCACGAGGTGGTAGATGAGGTGCTGGAGCTCTTGATGGACCTCAACGCCAATGAGGAGCAGCTGGACAGTCCCATCATCTACTGTTCCGGCAGGGCGGGTACCGCTTCCCGCAGCCCCGATCACCAGGACGCCGATTTACGGGCTCTCTTTGAAACCATTTTGGAATATATCCCCGCCCCCGAGGGGGATGGAGAGGGCGAGCTGCAGATGCTGGTGTCCTCCATCGACTATAACGATTATGTGGGGCGCATCGCCATTGGGCGCATCCAGCGGGGCGCCGTTCGGCAGCAGCAGGAGGTCATGGTCTGCGATTACCATGAAAAGCACGCCCCCTATCGGGCAAAGGTGGTCAACCTCTACCAGATCGATGGCCTGAAGCGGACGGCGGTGGAATCCGCCCGGATGGGGGATATCGTCTGCATCAGCGGCCTGGTGGACATCACCATCGGGGAGACCATCACCTCCCTGAGCCAGCCCGAGGCCCTGCCCTTTGCCAGGATCAGCGAGCCCACCATCGAGATGACCTTCTCGGTAAACGACAGCCCCTTTGCGGGCCGGGAGGGGAAGTTTGTCACCTCTCGCCAGCTTCGGGAACGGCTGTACCGGGAGCTTTTAAAGGATGTGTCCCTAAGGGTCAAGGACGGGGACAGCACCGATAGCTTCCTGGTGGCTGGCCGAGGTGAGATGCACCTATCCATCCTCATCGAGACCATGCGCCGGGAGGGGTATGAGTTCTCCGTCAGCACCCCCCGGGTGCTGTACCGGGAGGTGGACGGCAAGCGCTTTGAGCCGGTGGAGCGGCTGGTCATCGACGTACCCGAGGAAAGCGTGGGGGCCGTCATGCAGAAGATCGCCCAGCGAAAGGGGGAGATGCTCCAAATGACCCCCCAGGGCAGCCGCACCCGGCTGGAATATTTAATTCCCTCCCGGGGCCTGCTGGGTTACCGCAGCGAGTTTTTGACGGATACCCGGGGAGAGGGCATCATGAACTCGGTGTTCGACAGCTACCAGCCCTTCCGGGGAGAGGTGACCCGGCGGTTTACCGGCTCCCTGATCGCCTTTGAGACCGGGGAAGCGGTGGCCTACGGCCTCTTTGGGGCCCAGGACCGGGGCGTGTTGTTCATTGGCCCCGGCACCCCGGTGTACGAGGGCATGGTGGTGGGATATTCCCCCAAGCAGGACGACATCGCCGTCAACGTCTGCCGCAAGAAGCAGATGACCAATATGCGGGCGTCGGGCAGCGACGAGGCCCTGCGGCTGGTGCCGCCCCGGCGGATGAGCCTGGAGGAATGCCTGGAATTTCTGGCGGACGATGAGCTTTTGGAGGTGACCCCCCAAAACCTGCGGCTCCGCAAGCGCACCCTCAACAACAGTCAGCGGATGAAGGAACAGAGCCGGGCCAAAAAAGGTTGACGGCTTCCAATGAAAAAGCCCTGGTGTTCCAGGGCTTTTTCTATTCTCCGTATTGGACGATGAGCCGTCCCGCCCACTGGATGAGCTCCCCGTAAAGGGCGGGATCCTCTTCGGCGGCCTCCATGGAGCGGCCTAGGATGATCCGGTCCTCCCCCGTCAGCCGGGAAAAGAGCTCCGCTTTGGTGGCGGTGGCCTCCCCGGTAGCCAGCTCATGCTTGGCCCGCAGGACGAAATAGGCGCCCTTGTATAGGCCGGATAGCTGGGCGGTAGGGGCATCCTCATAGAGATAGGCGTGAACGGCACTGTGGTATAGGTTGGCGGCTCCCACCGCCACCGCTTCCCGGATGTCCTCCCGGGAGAAGGGCCCCAGCAACCCGTGGAGAGAACCCAGTATGGGCCGGGTGTCCCGGAAAAGCTGATAGGCGTCCTGTTTAGGCCAGGCACGGAGCTCCTCCGCTCCCGAGAGAAATCCGCAGGGGGGATAGGCTCCTTCCATAGAAGCGGCCAAATCCCGATAGGTTTCCAGATCCGCTAAGGCGATCCGGTCCAGGACGGTCACCAGGTCGATGTCGCTGTTTGGCCCAGCCTCCTGCCGTCGCCAGCTTCCCTGGAGCCCTAGAAACAGTAGCCGGGAGCCAAAGGCCCCTTGCAGCTTTGTGGAAAACGAGTGTAGCCAGCTTTCAATGGAAAACGCCATGATGCACCTCCTAATAAATAGAGCGCCGCTTGGGGCGGCGCTCTATTTTAGCGGAATCCCGTTACTTTGTAAAGAAAGCGTGGGCCTCCTTCAGCTTCTCCATTATGGGCACCCCTTGGGGGCACTTGGTCTCGCACAGGCCGCACTGCACGCATTTGTCCACACCCCGGCCCTGCTTGTTGAGAATATCCAGATAGGTCTCACGAGCGGCCTCCTCAGCGTCAAACATGGAGACCCGGTTGTACTGGCTGAAGATCGCGGGGATGTACACGTCCTGAGGACAGGGCTCGCAGTAGTGGCAGCCGGTGCAGCCCACGTTGATGAGGCCGGCGTAGATGGCCCGAATGTCGTCGTACATGGCGCTTTCCTCTTCGGTCATAGAGCCGGCGGGGGGCAGGGTGTCGAAGATCTTAAGATTCTCCTCCAGCTGCTCCCTTGCGGTCATGCCCGAAAGGATGCACTTAACGGCGGGATGATCCGCCACAAACCGGAAGCCCCACTCCGGAGGCGTGCGCTTAAGACCGGTGGCATCGTAGATGTCCTGAACCGACTTGGGTACCCGGGCCAGGTCGCCGCCTCGGAGTCCTTCCATGATCACCACGGAGGTGCCCTTTTGATAGGCGTCGTCCAAGCCCTGGATGGTGGCTTGGTTGAATTTATCCAGGATGTTGTATTGTACCTGAACCATGCCCCAGTCGTAGCTGTCCAGGGTCTTTTTGTATCCCTCGTAGCCGTTGTGGCAGCTAAAGCCTGCCATGCGGATCTTGCCGCAGGCCAGCGCTTCGTCCAGGAACCGGGTGATGCCCAGCTCCAGCATGGCGTCCAGCCGCTTCAGACCAAGATTGTGCATCAGGTATACGTCGATGTGATCGGTCTGGAGCCGCTCCAGGCTTTTGTCCAGCTCCCGCATGTAATCGGCGTATTCGTGGACGTACCCCATGGCCAGCTTGGTGGCGATGAGAGCCTTTTCCCGGTAAGGGGCGATGGCGATGCCAAGAGAGCGCTCGTTGTTGCCGTCATGATAGACCCGGGCGGTGTCAAAGTAGTTGACCCCGTTCTCGATGCAGGTCTTCACCAACTCATCGGTGATGGCCTGGATGGGCCGTTCTCCACCCTCGGCGGTGGGCTCTGCGGGGATGCGCATGATGCCCATTCCCAAAAGGGAAACCTTGCCCAAAGAACCCAGTTCGCGGTATTGCATAAGAACCACTCCTTTTCCGATGGCGCCTTAAGGGGCACCATTGATATACATATTTTGAAACCTATCGGTTGAAGAAGCGATGAATCTCCTGAAGCTTCTCGATGATGGGGATGTTCTGGGGGCACTTGGGCTCACAGAGGCCGCATTGCACACACTGGTCCGCGCCCCGCCCGCTGGCTACGGTATCGTCATAGAGCTTTTTGCTGTCCTCCATGGCGTCAAACATGGTTACCCGGTTGTATTGGGTCATGATGTAGGGGATGCGGACGTTTTGAGGACAGGGCTGACAGTAGCTGCACCCGGTACAGGGCACCTGAATCAGGGTTTCATAGGTTTCCCGGACCCGGTCGCAGACGTCAAACTCCGCCTGGGTAAAGGCGTTGGGGACAAGATCACTGAAGATGCGCAGGTTATCCGTAAGCTGTTCCATGGTATTCATGCCGGAGAGGATGCACTTCACCTGGGGATAGTCGGCGATGAAGCGGAAGCCCCACTCCGGCGCCGTCCAGCCCTTGCCGGTGGCATCGTAGATGTCTTGAACCGCCTTGGGGGCCCGGGCCAGATCCCCGCCACGGAGGCCCTCCATGATCACCACCGGCACATTCTTTTTGCCGGCGTATTCGATGCCCTTTACACTGGCCTGGTTGAACTTATCCATGATGTTGAACTGTACCTGGGTCATGCCCCAATCATAGCTGTCCAGGGTCTTCTGAAATCCATCATAGCCATCGTGGCAGCTAAAGCCCGCCATGCCGATCTTCCCCTGTGCCAGAGCCCGGTCCAGGAACTCCCGGCCGCCCAGCTCCAAAAAGAGGTCCAGCCGCTTGAGGCCCAGGCCGTGGATGAGATAGATATCGATTTTATTGGTCTGGAGCCGCTCCAACTGCTCGTTCAAGAAGCGGTCCAGGTCGGCGGCCTCTTTGACCATAAAGATGGGCAGCTTGGTGGCGATGGTCACCTGGTGCCGCACATCGCGGAGGGCCTCCGCTACGGCGGCTTCATTGAATCCGCCGGTGTAGGGATAAGCGGTATCGAAGTAGTTGACCCCAGCGTTTACCGCCGCCCGAAGTAAACGGTTGGCCTCGGCCTGAATAGGCCGCTTATCGCCGTCGGGGGTGGACTCGGTGGGCAGCCGCATGCAGCCGAAACCCAAGAGGGAAACCGGCCGGTCAAGGGTACCAAAATCTCTGTAAACCATGGAAATACCTCCTTTGCCGGACGGAGAAAGCCGCCCCGCAATGATTTAAAATGAAAAAACAGAACTGCCTCGGATGCCGGTAAAGGCTCCGCAGAAACAGCTGCATGTGATTTGTGCGCTTTCATAATATACCATAAATTGGAGGGAAAGACCAGGGGAAGGAACAAAAACAACATAGTGAATCCAACGGGATTTTTTTGTAAAATAACGAAAAAAAGAACAAAACAACATTGCATTTCCCCACATAATATGGTATGATCGCCATCACGTGAAAACGGTCCGTATAATCCAAACGCCTGGGAGGGGCGGAAAAACGAGACGTACGGGAAACATTAGCGCCAGGGCTGGGAAACCAGTTGACGAGGTTTGGGGTAATCGAAAGATTCGGCGGATGCCCCAAGAGCTCTGCGCCGGCTGAATCCCCACAAAACCGTGGAGCAATCCACCAACAAAGCGGGATCGTGGCGTAAATTCAGTTGTGAGGAGAAATCCAAAGATGTGTGGAATCATTGGCTGCGTGGGCAAACGGCCCGCGGCGGCTTTGTTGTTGGACGGCCTTCATGCCTTGGAGTACCGAGGCTATGACAGCGCCGGGATTGCGGTCATGGACGGGGAAACCGTCTCGGTGGTAAAGACCAAGGGCCGGGTAGACCGGCTGGAGGAAAAGCTGCGGGAGCATCCTTTGCAGGGAACCATGGGAATCGGCCATACCCGTTGGGCCACCCATGGGGAACCCTCGGACGTAAACTCCCATCCCCACACCAGTATGGCGGGGGACATCGCGCTTGTGCACAACGGCATCATTGAAAACTACCTGGAGATCAAACGCTGGCTGATGGATCGCGGCTACCGCTTTGCCAGCGATACCGATACCGAAGTGGTGGCCCATCTGGTGAGCCACTACGACCAAGGAGACCTGGTGCGGGCGCTGCACCTGGCCATGACCAGGCTTCGGGGCTCTTATGCTCTGGCGGTGATGTCGGTGCGGGAGCCGGATCGGATCGTCTGCGCACGAAAGGACAGCCCCCTGGTTATCGGTTTGGGGGAGGGGGAGAACTTCATCGCCAGCGATATCCCCGCCCTGCTCACCCACACCCGGGAGGTGATCCTCCTGGAGGATGGCGATGTGGCGGTGGTGACTAGGGAGAGGGTCCATGTGGTGGACGCCAATCTGGATCCGGTGGAGCTCCAGCCCTTCCATGTGGATTGGGATGTATCTGCCGCTGAAAAGGGCGGTTATGCCCATTTCATGCTCAAGGAGATGATGGAGCAACCCCAGGCCATCCGGGAGACGGTGTCCCCTCGGGTAAGGGATGGGCGTATCGCCCTTTCGGAGATCACGGAGGAAGCCCTTTCCGCCGCTCGGCGCGTGGTGATCTGTGCCTGCGGCACCGCCTATCATGCGGGCTTGGTGGGCAAATATATTATGGAGGATCTGGCCCGAATCCCGGTGGAGGTGGACATCGGCAGCGAGTACCGCTATCGCCGCCCCATCATCCATGGGGATGACCTGTGTATCGTCATCAGCCAATCAGGGGAGACGGCGGATACCATCGCCGCCCTTCGCACCATGAAGGAAGGCGGCGCCCGGGTGCTGGCCATCACCAACGTGGTGGGTTCCACGGTGGCCCGGGAAGCCGATTCCGTCCTCTATACCTGGGCGGGGCCGGAGATCGCCGTGGCCTCCACCAAGGCTTACACCACCCAACTAGCCGCTCTGGTGCTTCTGGCTCTGGAGCTGGGCCGGGTCCGGGGCACCGTGGAGGAGGCCGCCTATCGGGAGATTCTCACAGCACTTACGGAGGTTCCCGCCCGCATACAGGAGATTTTGCAGGATCAAGGGGCCGTCCAGCGCGCGGCGGGCCGGCATTTCCACCACCGGGACGTGTTCTTCATCGGCCGTGGATTGGATTATCCGGCCACCATGGAGAGCTCCCTAAAGCTAAAGGAGATCAGCTATATCCACAGCGAGGCCATGGCGGCGGGAGAATTGAAGCACGGCACCATCGCCATGATCGAGGAGGGAACCCTGGTCATCGCCGTATGCACCCAGGATGTTCTCCTGGAAAAGATGGTCTCCGCCATCCGGGAGGTAAAGGCCCGGGGCGCTCATGTGCTGGCGGTGACCTATAAGGACTGCTCCGCCATTCTGGATCAGGTGGATGAAGCCATCTGTATTCCCCGGACCCACGGCGCTCTGGCGGGAATGGTCAGCGTGGTGGCGGCGCAGCTGTTCGCCTATTATTGCTCGGTTCAGCGTGGCCTGGATCCCGATAAACCCCGGAATCTGGCAAAATCCGTCACCGTGGAATAATTTTGAACGATAAAAACACCGGACGTCAGTTGACGCCTGGTGTTTTTTTATCCGTTTTTCCGCAAAGCCGATGTTGCGCCGCCCCGCTTGTGCTTCATGGACGGAGGGATGGCGCGAAAGGAAAGCCGCTAGGGCCGTTCCCACTCCACGGTTTGGCATCCATTCAACTTAGCGAACCGGGTAAAGCATCGAAGCAGCTGGCCCTTTAGGGCCTTTGTCATCTTGACCTCCGGCTCCAGCCACAGGCCCTGGATACAGAGGATTCCAGCCTTACGGTCGCAGACGGGCTCCGCTCTGCCGATGAACCGTTCCCCCTGCAGAATGGGCAGCACATAATGGCCATACTGCCGGTCCTTGGCGGGCGTATATACCTCCCACTTGTAGGAAAAGTCAAAGAGAGCTTGGATAAGTTTTCGATCCCATAACAGATTATCCAGGGGAGCCAGAAGCTCTGTTCGCGCTCGAAACCGGATATTGCTACAGGCGCTTTCCAAGAGTGCCCGGTCGGAGCGGAGACAGTAGAGGGGTTCCGACAGCCCCTCCACCGCCACCGGAAGGAGATGGCCTTCCGTTGTGAGCCGGTAGAAGGCGGCATTTCGGTCTTTGGCGGAAAGCTTCCGCACGTCCAGCCAGGCGTCGGAGGCCCGGTTCCAGAGCAACCCTACGCCGCCGACACGCCGGGCCACCCGCCAGCAGAGGCCGTCCAGGGGAGAGGGAAAGGGATCTTGATCCGAGAGCAATTCTAGGGGCAGGCAGTCCTGGGCCCGGGCATAGTATTTGATGGTTCCTTCCTTGTGGTGGATTACCAAATCCCCACGGAAGTATAGGGCTTCCAGAGCGGCCCGGGCCAGGTTGGTATTGCTCCAGTACCAGTCCACCTTCTGAGGATAGTTCAGATCCCGGGAACAGGCATATCCCATGCGCCCCACGGCGTCCAGGATCTCCTGGGCTACGGTTTCCACCGCCTGATGGCTTCTTATCCGGCTCTGATACTGGGCGCGCACACCGTGGAAGTAAGGCCAATCAGCCGTTGGAAAGATGGCCATCATCTTATCAAAATGATCCACAAGCGCCCGATCCCGGTATGATAGGGTATACAGCATGGATTTGCGGAAGCCCTTGACCCGCGCCTGGAGCGCGATCTCGGGGCTTTTTCCGCAGATGTCCACGGGATCGAACTGGATGCATCCCGCTTGGGCGATGTAGTTGAGCACCCCTTGTTTGCCCTCAAACCGACGGGCACCTAGAAGCCCCTGTTTGAGAAGAAGAAACCGGCGGGCCTGGGCTTTGGTTAAGGGGATCATGGCTGCGCTAGATAGCATTTTTGAAGCAACCGCTTCACGGGGGGAATCGCTACCATCCCGTATGCCAGAAGGGCGCCAGCCAGATTTAAAATTACGTCGTCCACATCACAGCTGCCGGTGCCGGTAAAGAGCTGTACGCCTTCCACCAGAAGAAGTATTGCCAACATAGTAAAAAGGAAGATCCAAAATCTGCGTTGACGGTGAAATAGGCAGGGAAGGGCGGCGCCTACCGGTGCAAAGAGAAAAAGATTTCCCAGAAGGTTTTCCACTACGATGTTTTGGTTGATGGTATCGTTGGCCCAGGCCGATAGATAGGACCCGATGGTGTGGAAGGGGATAAAGTTGGCCCGCAGCGCCAGAGGCGTGGCCCAACCCCCGTTTCCACCGTATCGCCGCACTCCGCCAAAGAATAGGAAGATCAGCAGAACCAGGGCGTATCCCATCAACAGGCCGCCCATCAGGAGGGCTCCCGCCCGCTGCTTTTGCAATCCCGTTTCCCGGGTTCGGATGAAGAATGTACCGGCGATGAGAATCGCAAGCAGAACGGCGCCCCCCATTAGCAGGGTGCCCTCATAATCCAAGGAGAGGCCGGGGGTGAGGATTACATAGAGGAGCAGTGCTATGACGGCTCCCGCCACCGTTAGAGGGAGGATCCAAAGCAGCTGGCGATAGGGAGAACGACTGGGGTTCATGGAGCACCTCCGATTATTACAATATTGTAATAATATACCCCGGGACATGGTTTGTCCAGCTTTGACAGAAGGAATCTACGGAGAAAAAAGGAATTTAACAAAATATCATGGTTTTTTCAAGATGTTTTCCCCGGTTATTTGACTGGGCAACTAGAATTTTGCACCGCTTTAGGGTATAATTCCCATAGCATACGGGCTCCGATCCCTAAGCCCTTGGAGATTCCTCCGTGGATTAGGGACGCTAGGGCATATCTGGAAACGGACATGCCTCCCGAATTGGAAAGGAGAACGATTCCCATGAAAAAGAGACTGTCCCTGCTGCTGGCAGTTCTCGTGGTGATGGGTCTGGCTCTGGTTGGCTGCGGCGGAACCGCCACAGAACCCGAACAGAGCGCTGTCCCCACTCCCGAGAACCCCACCATCCGCCTGTCCACCACCACCTCGGTGAACGATTCCGGGTTGCTGCCCTACCTCCAGCCCACCTTTGAGGCCAAGACCGGCTACAAGCTGGAGATCACCAGCAATGGCACCGGCGCGGCCATCAAGCTGGGCGAGAGCGGCGACGCCGACTGCCTCCTGGTGCACTCCAAGTCCGCTGAGGAAGAGTTTGTCAACAGCGGTTTTGGCGTAGAGCGGATTCCCTTCATGTACAACTACTTTGTCATCGTAGGGCCGGCCGATGATCCCGCCAAAGTAAAGGATTGTGCCACCGCCACCGATGCCTTTAAGGCCATCGCCAACACCGAGGGCGCCCAGTTTGTGTCCCGTGGAGACAACTCCGGCACCCACAACGCAGAGAAAAAGATCTGGCAGGCTGCCGAGATCGAACCCGATGGACAGGATTTCTACATCTCCGCCGGCGCTGGTATGGGCGCTTGCCTGAACCAGGCCAATGAGCGGGGCGCCTATATCCTTACCGATAAAGGCACCTATCTATCCATGAAGGAGAACCTGGATCTGGAACTGCTTCTGGAGAAGTCCGATGAGATGAAGAATACCTATTCCGTCATCGCCGTGAATGCGGAGAAGCATCCTGACACCAACACCGATGGCGCCAACGCCTTTATCCAGTGGATCACCTCCCAGGAAGCCCTGGACCTCATCGCCGAGTACGGCAAGGAAGAGTACGGCGAGGCCCTGTTCTATGTGCTGGAAAAATAACGGCTGAGCAAGAGGGGAGCAGGAGGGGAAACCCGCCTGCCCCTTTTCTTTATAGGAGCGCGGGTCATCAGGCCGGCGTTTTCCGGTCCCTTGGAAGAGGAGAGGAACGCACCGATGGAAGTATTCGCGGAGGCCCTGGGACTATTGTTTGGAGCCGATTGGGAGCTTCGGCAAATTCTATGGGTTACCCTTAAGATGTCTCTGTCCAGCACCGCCATTGCGGTGTGTATCGGCGTGCCCCTGGGGGTGTTGCTGGGCACCGGGAAGTTCAGGGGCCGCAAGCTGATTCTAAAGATAATCCACACCCTGATGGGCCTGCCTCCGGTGGTGGCGGGATTGATCGTGTTTTTGCTCCTTTCCCGGAGCGGCCCTCTGGGCAGCCTGCGGCTGCTGTTTTCGGTGCCTGCCATGGTCATCGCCCAGGTGGTGCTTATTACCCCCATCGTCACGGGGCTCACCTCCTCCATGGTATCGGCAAAAGCTCCGGCAGTGATGGAGACTGCGGCGGGCATCGGCCTTTCCCGGTCCAGAACCCTATGGCTGATCCTGCGGGAATGCCGGCCCCAGCTGGTGTCCGTGGTGCTAACCGGATTCGGAAGGGCCATCTCCGAGGTAGGAGCCGTCCAGTTGGTGGGAGGCAACGTCCAGTACAAGACCCGGGTGATGACCACCACCATCATGCTGGAGACCAATAAGGGCAACTTTGGCTTGGCAGTGGCCCTGGGCATTCTCCTGCTCCTCATCGCCTTTGTGATCAACGCCCTTGCCGGCAAACTGCAGGAGGAGCGGCCATGATGGAACTGGTATCCCTGAGCAAAACCTATCAAGGCCGCCGGGTGCTAAACATACCGGCGCTAACCTTGCTGGAGGGGGAAACCTATGCCCTATTGGGGGCAAATGGTTCTGGGAAATCCACCCTGCTGCGCATTCTGGCCGGGGTGCTTGTCCCCGATGCCGGCCGGATGCGTTTGCCGGAGGAGTCCGGCCAGGTGGGCTATCTGCCTCAGCGTCCCTACGGGTTCCAGAGGAGCGTGTTGAAAAATGTGACCATGGCCCTATCCTCCTCCCACCCGCGCCCGGAGGAGGCGGCGCTGGCCGCTCTTGGCCGGGTAGGCATGGAGAACATGGCAAGGGAAAACGGCAGCCGGCTTTCGGGAGGCGAGACCCAGCGGATGGCCTTTGCCCGGATGATCGTCCGACCCCGGAAACTGCTTCTTTTGGATGAGCCCACCTCCGCCACCGACATCGCGGGGAACGATCTGGTGGAGGCGGCGCTGTTGGAGTATCAGCGGGAGACGGGCTGCACCGTGCTCATGGCCACCCATTCCCTGGCCCAGGCGGCGCGCCTATGCCGGCGGATGATCTTTCTCCATCGAGGGGAGATCGTAGCGGAGGGTCCCATTCGCCAACTGCTGGACGCGCCGGAGGATCCCCACCTAAGGGAATTTTTAGCACATTGGCGTATTTAATCGCGAAAAAACAGGGCATCGGAATTCCGATGCCCTGTTTTTTATCCGCTCACCACGGGCAAAGCGCCCTTTGCCGTCATAGGATAGAGGGACGGAAAGTGGTGATGAGATGAGACGGGATCGACAGGACGCCGGGGACCTGCTGGTGACCACCAGTATCCTGGCGCGCCACATCATGGAGTGCTGTACCCCGGATGAAGCCCACTTCCTGGGGGATTTTTTTATCAATCTAGGCTCCAACCTGCTGTTCCTATGCCGGTATCCCGACCCCTGCCAGCCTCGGCCCCATCCGCCTCATAAGCCAAAGACGGAGGAGGAGAAGGCGGAGGATTA
This sequence comes from Bacillota bacterium, assembly GCA_003150225.1. Lineage (GTDB taxonomy): Bacteria > Bacillota > Clostridia > Christensenellales > QAND01 > QAND01. The sequence continues at coordinate 11,897 of QAND01000025.1, read as the reverse complement.
GGGTAGCACCTGCATCAGGAGGCTTTCCATAACGGAGAGGGCGCTTTTGTGAAGGGTACGGTCCCCGCCGCCGCAGAGGCTTCCATGGATGATAAAATCCGATTCCGGGAAATGGGCCTTTAGGAGGGCGGCGTTGCTGATGACGCAGATATTGGTGACCAGCCCCATAAGATGAAACGCATGAGGGCCCTCCCCCTGGCGTTCCTGGACAAGCCGGGCCAGCTCCACCGATCCAAAGGTGGGCTTTTCCACCAGGGTTACCCGGGTATCGCCATGGTATTGGGCCAGATCTCCATAGAGCTGCCATCCGGGGGTGCCAGCAATGCAGTGGGGCACCGGCAGTCCTTTTCCCTCCTGGGTTTGCAGATAGTCCTCCCCATGGGTGTCCAGGGTAAAATAGACGGGATCACCCGCCGCCAAAAAGGCTTCCACTTGATCCCGGATACCGGGGAGCAGCGATTCTGCGCCATGATAGCCCAGAGCGCCATCCACAAAATCCTTTTGATAGTCCACCACCACTAAAATCCTTGCCATAGGGCCACCTCCTATTGTTGACGCCAGCATAGCATGGCGGACAAGGAAAATCAAACCGCCGACAGAGAATGGGAAACCGGTAAAAAACTATGGGAATGGGTCAATCAGCCAATCTACACGGCCATGAAATAAATTCCAATTTTTGTATAAAACAAAAGAAAAATCAAAAAAGATTGTAGGAATTCGTGTGATTTATGTGAAAACCAGGTGAGAAATTCAGAATAATTTCTAATAAAAGAGATTTTCTGGAAAGTGATTCCAACGTAGCTTCAAAAACTAGATCATAAAAATGTAGCCAGACAGGCGCTTGGATTTCTTGCTTCCAGCTGTAATAAAAAAGTGGATGGATATGTGCCGCCTTTGGCTCATAGACATAGCAAAAGGGCGAAATAAAAAAAGTGTACCCGGACGCTGCCCGGGTACACGGGGTGGATAAATGCTTATTCCTGGGAGAGAGCTTCGATGCAGGCACGGCAGACGTTGTAATCGCCATGTTCCACAAGATCCTTCTCACTACCGCAGAAAATGCAGGCAGGCTGGTATTTCCGCAACACAATGCGATCCCCCTGAACAAAGATTTCTACGGGATCCTTTACGTCCATTCCCATGGTGCGGCGCAGCTCGATAGGGAGCACCACGCGGCCCAGGGAATCCACTTTTCTAACAATACCGGTCGACTTCATTTTGATTACCCCTTGTCCTTTATTTTATCAGTTACGAGTAAAGTATCGTAATTAATGACTGAATTTTACCAGAAATTAACTAAGAGTACAACCATATTTTTGTTTTTTTGTACAAAATATATGTATATTTTTGGAGGTGGGCCATATGACAAAGAATATATGGACGAATCTTGTTGTTTTGTCCGCATTGTTCGGACTGTGCTGGGGCACCTTGGGGGAGCTGCCCACCGCTGCTATGGATGGTGCGGCCCAGGCGGTGGAGTTGACGGTGACCATGGCGGGGGCGTATATGCTGTGGATGGGCCTGTTGGAGATTGGCCATCAATCGGGGCTCAACGATAAAATGGCGAGGGGATTGGGCAAGATACTGGGCCCGCTGTTCCCGGGGGTACGGCGGGACAAGGAGGCCATGGGCGCCATCTGCATGAATATCGCCGCCAATACCCTGGGCATGGGCAGCGCCGCCACTCCGTTTGGACTCAAGGCCATGGAACGAATGAAGAAAATCCAAAATGCCAAATCCGCCACCTATGATATGATCATGTTTCTGGTGCTCAACACCAGCAGCCTGCTTTTGATTCCCACCTCCATCATCGCTTTGCGCACCGCCTGTGGCAGCACCGACCCTTTTTCGGTGACGCTCCCCATCATCCTGGATAGCTGCATCATGACGGTGGTGGGAATTGCAACCGCCATCCTCATGGGAAGGAGGATGCGCTAGATGGATATCACCCCCTATTTTATGGCGGTATTCATCGGCGGCATCGTGCTGTATGGCGCCGTAAAAAAGGTGGATTGCCTGGAGGCCTTTACCGCTGGAGCCAAGGAGGGGCTCTCCACCTGCATCCGGATCCTTCCCTATCTCTGCGCCATGCTCATCGCGGTATCCATGCTGCGGGCCAGCGGCTTTTTCGACCTCCTGGTGCGGGTGCTGGCCCCGGTGGCAAAGGTCTTTGGGCTGCCCCCGGAGGCCCTTCCCGTCGCGGTGATCCGGCCCTTTTCCGGCGGCGGCGCCATGGCGGTACTGGCCGATACCCTCATGGCCTATGGCCCCGACAGCTTCATTGGACGGACGTCCTGTATCATTCTGGGATGCAGCGAAGCGGTGTTCTATACCGCGTCCATCTATTACGGCAGCATCGGCATCAAGGACTGGGGCCATACCATTCCCGCCTGTATGCTGCATACCATCGTGGGGATGGTTTGCGCCAGCTTTTTGGCGCGGTGAAAAATATAAATTGGAACGCGAACCGTTCTCCCAATTGTGAAAAGATGTGCTATAATAACGGGTATCCCATTTTAGGGACGCGTCTCGGTCCGGGCTCGGCATCGGCAGCCGGAACTGCCCCAGCTCTGGACGGGCATTCTATTTGTAACGATTGGATGGTTTTTATGAAGATTGAAGTATACGCTTCCAATACCCATGTGTCCAAAAAGGATATGGACGGCAAGGTAGTGGTGGCGGTGGATACCCTGAGGGCCGCTACCACCATCATCACTGCGCTGCACAATGGCTGCGCCCAGATCATCCCGGTGGAGGATGTGGAAAAGGCCATGGAGCTGGCTGCCAACATGCAGCTGAATAACGCGGTATTGGGTGGGGAGCGCAACGCCAAGAAGCTGCCGGGGTTCGATTTCGGAAACTCTCCGCTGGAGTACGTTCCCGAGGCCATTGCAGATAAAACCCTGATTCTTTCCACCACCAACGGCACCGCCACCATCGCCCGCGCCGCCGACGCCAAGCGGCTGTATATCGGGGCCTTGATCAACGCTACCGCTCTGGTGGAGGAGCTGGTCCGCCTGGGAGAGGACTTTACCATCCTCTGCTCCGGAACCCATGGCAAGTTTTCCACCGATGATATCCTCACCGCCGGCTGCTTCATCCATCTGATCCGCCAGCGGAAGGTGCCCCTGGAGCTGGACGACTTGGGCCGGGTGGCGGAGGATCTTTACAACCGGGCCAAAAAGGGCGTTCCCAAGGCGCTGCAGGGTTCCGCTCATTTTGAGCGGCTGATGTCTTTAGGCCTGGCCCAGGATCTGGATTATTGCTTGACCCAGGATATCACCGATGTGATCCCCGTGTTTCGGGATGGCCGCATCGTGTTACAATAGAAAAACATCTAAGCTTAGGAGGACGCCATGAACAAGGGACCATTCTACATTACTACGCCCATCTATTATCCCAGTGACAAGCTGCATATCGGACATGCCTACTGCACCGTAGCGGCGGATTCCATGGCGCGGTTCAAACGGCTCCAGGGCTATGACGTGATGTTTTTGACGGGTACCGACGAGCACGGCCAGAAGATCGAGCGCCGGGCTAAAATCGCCGGAAAGACCCCCAAGGAGTTTGTGGATGACATCGTTTCCGGCATCCTGGACCTGTGGAAGCTGATGAACATCAGCAACGATGATTTCATCCGTACCACCGATGAGCGCCATGCCCGGGTGGTCCAGCAGATCTTTCAGCGGCTGTATGACCAGGGGGACATCTATAAGGGGGAATACGAGGGCTGGTACTGCTCCCCTTGCGAATCCTTCTGGCTGGAGCGGCAGCTGGTGGACGGCAAATGTCCCGACTGCGGACGGCCTGTGGAAAGGACGCGGGAGAGCAGCTACTTTTTGCGGCTTAGCAAGTATGCCGACCGCCTGATCCAGTATATCAACGACCACGAGGAATTCATCCAGCCGGCGTCCCGGAAGAACGAGATGCTCAATAATTTCCTGCTCCCCGGCCTGGAGGACCTGTGCGTGGCCCGGTCCAGCGTCAAATGGGGCATCCCCGTCACCTTTGACGAAGACTGCACCGTTTATGTGTGGATTGACGCCCTGAGCAACTATATCTCCGCCCTGGGATATTTAAGCGAAGACGACAGCAAATTTCAAAAATACTGGCCCGCAGATATCCACCTGGTGGGCAAGGAGATCGTGCGGTTCCATACCATCATCTGGCCCATCATGCTCATGGCCCTGGATCTTCCCCTGCCCAAGCAGGTGTTTGGCCATGGCTGGCTGGTCATCGACGGCGGGAAGATGAGCAAGAGCAAGGGGAACGTAGTGGACCCAGTGGAGCTGTGCAGCCGGTATGGCGTGGACGCGGTCCGGTATTTCCTCATGCGGGAGGTGGCCTTTGGCAGCGACGGCAACTACAGCCAGGAGGCCCTTCTTACCCGGATCAACAGCGACCTTGCCAACGATTTGGGCAATCTTCTATCCCGGTCGGTGGCTATGACCGCCAAGTACCGGGAGGGGCTGGTGCCTGCATATACCACCATGGACGAGCACGATGCCCATATTGAAGCCCTGGGCAATGGGCTTTCATCGGAGGTAACCGCCGCCATGGACCAGCTGCGGTTCTCGGATGCCTTGGGCATTATCTGGAACTATGTGGGAGCCCTTAATAAATATATCGACGTGACCATGCCTTGGAAGCTCAGCGGGCCGGAACACGCTGCCCGGTTGGATTCCGTTCTGTACCACCTCATCGAGGGACTGCGGCTCATTGGCATCTTCATCACGCCCTTTATGCCGGACAGCGCTGGAAAGCTGTTCGCCCAGATCGGGGCGCCGGAGGAGCTTCAAACCTACGAGTCCGCTTCCTTCGGCCGGATGCCGGTAGGCGCTCGAGTGGAGAAAGGGGACGCCCTGTTCCCCCGGATCGATATCAAAAAGGAGCTGGAGCTGTCCGCCGCTCCCCAGGAGGAGCCCAAGAAAAAGGCTGCCAAACCCCAGAAGGCCAAGGAAGAAGCCGCTCCCCCCGCTGAGATCGACTATGATACCTTTGCTCAGATGGAGCTTCGGGTAGCGCGGGTGCTGGAATGCCAGCCGGTGGAGAAGGCGGACCGTCTCCTGCAGTTCAAGCTGGACGTAGGGGGCCAGGAGCGCACCATCGTGTCGGGCATCCGGAAGTTCTATCCCGATCCCAGCGCCCTTGTTGGCAAGAACGTGGTCATCGTGGCCAACCTAAAGCCGGTGAAGATTCGGGGCATCCTCAGCCAGGGGATGATCCTGTCCGCTGCCGACGACGCCGATGAAAACCTGTCCGTCATCACCACCCTGGGAGAGATGGAAAGCGGCGTGACGGTGCGATGATCGACTCCCACTGCCACCTTTTGGAGGAGCGCTTTGATTCGGACCGGGAGGAACTCATTGCCGGCCTGGGCGGGGCGGGAGTATCCGCCGTCATCGAGGCAGGAACCAATCTTGCGGATAGCGTTCAGGCCCGGGACTTGAGCCGGGCCCACCCCATGATCTACTTTCTGGCAGGGGTGCATCCCCATGAGGCTGCCGGCGTGCCGGAGAATTATCTTGGCCGCCTAGGAGAGCTGTACCGGGACGAAAAATGCCTGGGTATCGGGGAAATCGGGTTGGATTACCACTATGATTTCTCCCCACGAGCGGTTCAGCTCCGGGTATTCGATGAACAGCTTTCCCTGGCAAAGGCTCTCTCCGCTCCCGTCTGCATCCATAGCAGGGAGGCTACCCAGCATGTGCTGGAGGGCCTAGCCCGGTACCGGGGAGAGGTCATCGGGGTGCTGCACTGCTTTTCCGGCAGCGTAGAGACCGCAAAGGCCTGTTTGGACTTAGGGTACTACATCTCTTTCGCGGGTCCAGTCACGTTCAAAAATGCCAACAAGCTCCTGGATGTGGCTAAAATGGTGCCGGATGACCGGATCCTGATCGAGACCGACAGTCCCTACCTGGCCCCTGTCCCCATGCGGGGAAAGCGGAACCAGCCCGCCTTTGTGGCCCATACCCTGGACCGGCTCTGTGAGCTGCGAAATCAGAACCGGGAGGCGCTTGCGCGGCTGACGGAGGAAAATACCCAGAGACTATACGGGAAGATGGTGAAGTAATATGGAACGCAGCGATGTTTACACGTATCCCTATGAGGGAAATCTCTATATCAATCTGACCAACCGCTGTACCAACAACTGTGAATTTTGCGTCCGCCGCGGCGCTGATGGGGTGGGCGGCCACTACCTGTGGATCAAAAAGGAGCCCACCGCCCAGGAGGTCATCGCCCAGATGGACCACCTGGATCGGTATCGGGAAGTGGTGTTCTGCGGCTTTGGGGAGCCCATGATGCGCCTCCCGGAGCTTCTGGAGGTGGCGGCCTACGCCAAGGAAAAGGGAAAATACACCCGGATCAACACCAACGGCCAGGCCAACCTCATCTACGGCCGGGACGTGACCCCGGACCTTGCCGGCCTCATCGACTGCGTGTCCATCAGCCTCAACATGGGGGATGCCCAGTCCTATGAGGACCTGTGCCACAGCCGGTTTGGGCTGGAAGCCTTCCCTGGCCTATTGTCCTTTGCAAAGGCGGCTAAGGAGCATGTGCCGGAGGTGATCCTTTCGGTGGTGGATACCATCGGTGAGGCGGAGATTGAAAAATGCCGGAAGCTTGCGGAGGCCTGCGGCGTCCCCCTTCGGGTGCGCGCCTTTATCGAGCCGGAGCGGTGAACGAACAACAACGCAAAAAAAGACCCGGATGTTCCGGGTCTTTTTTATGCGTCCATTCAATCCCGGCGGGAGCCGGTGATGGCCAGTAGGCGCAAAAATTGCAGGAGGGACAGCAGAAAACTGGCGATGTAGGTGAGGGCCGCCGCCCGCAGCACCTTCTGAGCCCCCTGAACCTCCCCGTAATCCAGATAGCCCTCCGCCGCCAGAATATCGGTAGCCCGGCGGGAGGCGTTAAACTCCACCGGCAGGGTGATGAGCTGAAACACAATGGCGGTGGCGTATAGGATGAGGGCTACGTCGTATAGAGCCGCCACCTCCAGCAAAAGGCCGGCCAGCAGCAGGGGGATGGCCAGGCTGCTGGCAATCCGCACCACCGGGAAGATGGCGTTGCGCACCTTCAAAAAGGCGTAACCCTTGCCGTGCTGGATGGCATGTCCCGCCTCATGGGCGGCGATGCCCAGGGCGGAGATGGAGCTGGAGCCGTAAACCCCCTCCGATAGGCGTAGAACCCTGGCGCGGGGATCATAGTGGTCGGTCAGATGGCCGGCGGTGGGCTCCACTTGTACCCCATGGAGGCCGGCGTCGTCCAAAATCCGGCGAGCCACGGTATGGGCAGGGAGGCCGCCATGGGTGGCCACAGCGCTATATTTGCGATAGGTGGAGGAAACATAGGATTGGGCGAAAAGCGCCAACAAAATCCCGGGGATCAGAATCAACAGGGTGGAATCCCAGAAGAAGTATGGCATGGATAATCCTTTCTTTTAGAAGATTGACGCCTATTGTAGCAGACGGAGGGCGCCCGCGCAAGAGAGCAGACGTCAAAACTCATCGGGGTCCTCCTCCTGTATGTTGTCCACCAGGCCGTTCTTTAATGTAAAGACCAGGGTATAGAGGGTATAGCAATTCTCCTCCTTGGGGTAGGATAGGGTAAGGGCCACCCGGCTTCCGTTTTCCCGGTACAGGGGGCGGATATCGTGAAAATCGCCGATGAAACCGGCCAGGCCAGAACCGTCGATCTGCTCCCGTAAGGAGGGGGTTAGAAGGCCCATGGCCTCCTCCACTAGGCCCAGTTTAACGCTTTGGCATAGGCCGATGCAAAGCTGAGGGCCATTTAGCTGCCGTCGCTGGCTGGAGAAGTACCCATAGGAACCGGATTCCTGGAGCTTGCCGTTTTCCATGCGATAGATTCGCTGATACTGATGGCCGGACAGATCCCCCAGGCTCTCAAGGGTGTAGAGAACCCCCTGCCGGAATTCCCCCTGGGCGTAGTCGTCCACAATGGGAGCGTAGTCCTCCCGGGCGGAGAACACCAAAAACCGATGCCCATAGGGGCCTTGGCCGGTAAGGATCAGGTCGTCGTGGGTGCAGGAGAAGGGATGGGCCATGAGCCTTCCATCGGTGAGATCCCGGGGCGCGTGGAGGGCGATCATCACATCGCTTTTGGGATCCTCTACCGCCACCCGAAGGCCGTTTTCCCGGTATAGGGTGGCGACATAGGTGCCGCGCTCTCCCCGCAGCTCCACCCGGCTGAGGCCGTAGGGCACCGAGGGCTCCGGGGCGGGGGGCAGAAGGGGCAGCGTTACCGACAGCTCAATCAGGCCGGAGGGAGCGCAGTATGCTTCCACCCCTTGGGGCAGAGGCCCTGTGAGGGCCCCATCCTCCAGCCAGAGGCGGATGGCCCGGGGCAGCAGCACCCCTTCCTGAGGCTGTACAAGAGGGGTTATCGTAAGGTAGCAGGGGCCGTTGGGCGCGATGGGGACGGCAGGGGAATCGTCGGTTTCCCCGATGAGGGTGCTGCCCAGGGTGATGAGACAGTTGACGCCGGGGCAGGAGATCATCAAAACCGGAAGGGCGTATGCGGGGGTCATGGAAATCAACTCCTATCGGAATAGCTTATGCAGAGTCCCCCGCCCATATCCCACTCCATGGGTTCAAGAGGAGGGACAACCACCCGCCGGTATGCTATAATGAGAAAAAAACTTGGGAGGCAGAACATGGCGCAGAAGATCATGCCGCTGTTACGGCATCCGGATGCCTATATGGAAAAAGAGGTTACCCTCATGGGCCGGGTGCGGTCGGTGCGGGATATGAAATCCGTGGTGTTTTTAAACCTATGGGATGGAAGCTGCCTGGGGGATATCCAGGTGGTGGGAGCCGAGGAGATCGGCCGTCAGATGAGCCGGTGCTCCACCGGAGACGTGGTGGAAGCCACCGGGCGGGTGGTGGCTTCGGCCGGGGGCAAACAGGCGGTCGAGCTAAGCTGCCAGAGGTTTGCCGTGCTGTCCAAATGCCCCAGCGATTATCCCCTTCAGAAGAAGCGCCATTCCCTGGAATATTTGCGGACCATCGGCCATCTGCGGCCCAGGACCAACACCTATTACGCCGCCTTTAAGGTGCGAAGCCTTCTGTGCCATGCCATCCATCAGTTCTTCCGGGAAGAGGGGTTTGTATACGTCCATACGCCGCTCATCACCGGCAGCGATTGCGAGGGCGCCGGGGAGATGTTCCAGGTGACCACCCTGGATCTGGAGACCCCCCCTCGGACGGAGGACGGTCAGGTGGATTACAGCCAGGACTTCTTCGGCAAAAAGACCCATCTGACGGTGAGCGGCCAGCTCAACGTGGAGGCCTTTGCCCTGGCCTATGGGGATTGCTATACCTTTGGCCCTACCTTCCGGGCGGAGAACAGCAACACCGCACGCCATGCGGCGGAGTTCTGGATGGTGGAACCCGAGATGGCCTTCTGCGACCTTATGGGCAATATGGACAACGCCCAGCGGATGATCAAATCCTGCGCGAACTATGTGCTGGAAAACGGCGCTGAGGAGATGGAGTTCTTCGACCGGTTCATCGCCAAAGGGGTGATCGACCGGCTGGATGCCGTCCGCACCGCGGATTTCGGCCATGTGACCTACACCGAGGCCATCGATCTTCTGCAAAAGGCCGACGAGAAGTTCAACTATCCTGTAAGCTGGGGGATCGACCTGCAGACCGAGCACGAGCGGTATCTCTGTGAGAAGGTCTTCCACCGTCCGGTGTTCGTTACCGACTACCCCAAGGAGATCAAGGCCTTCTACATGCGGATGAACGAGGACGGCAAAACCGTGGCCGCCATGGATCTCCTGGTCCCCGGCGTGGGGGAGATGATCGGCGGCAGCCAGCGGGAGGAACGGTACGACGTGCTGCTGGATAAGATGAAGGAGGCCGGCCTGGATGTGGACGCCTATGGCTGGTATCTGGATCTGCGGAAATACGGCACCGTAGTCCACTCCGGCTATGGCCTGGGGCTGGAGCGGGCGGTCATGTATATGACGGGCATCGCCAATATCCGGGACGTGCTTCCCTATCCCCGGACCCCCAAGAACGCCGATTTCTAGCGTTCTATCCCCTATATTGCTGTCATAGGATATACTACACGAAAGCGGAAACAGTAGGAGGTTTCCGCTTTTTTCTGTCCCAAAAGACGGGGGCGCCGCCTTGGAATTGCCTCTTAAAAATGGAATAAATATGGGAATCGCGTCAATAATAGGTCTGTAATCAAAGACAGGGGGAACGAGTATGACCCAGATAGCAAAGAAATCCGCCCGGCAGGGCTGGCAGGAGGAGGAACGGCAGCTTTTGTATGAGCGGGTGCGGACGGCCCGGGAGCAGGGGCAGCCTCTGCGCTCCGCCTTTGAGAGCATTGCCCAGGCTACGGGGCGGAAGCCCAACAGCGTGCGCAACTACTACTACGCCGCCGTGAAGGAGGGAGAGCTCACGGTGCCCGGCGACCGAAACGCCTTTACCCCCTTTACCCAGGAGGAGATCGAAACCCTCATTGAGACGGTGCTCTCCGCCCAAGCCCATGGGATCAGCGTGCGGAGCATCACCATGACCATGGGGGAAGGGGATAAAAAAGCCATGCTGCGGTACCAGAACAAGTACCGAAGTATGGTAAAGAACTATCCCGAAACGGTGCTGGCGGTCTACCGACGGATGCAGGAGGAGGGCAAGGACACCTTTAACCCCTATTCCCAGCAACGGCCCCATAAGAGTGGTCGGAAGCCGGGATCCAGCCAGCCGCCCGAGGTGGACGAAACCGTCCAGGAGCTGGTGAGGACTCTCCGGGATATCAAGACCATCGACGCGGCGGCGTTTTTACAGCAGCTGGCCACCCTGGTGAGCATGGCCAGCCAGGCCCGGGACAACGCCGGCTAAAGAGATCCTCCTAAGCGGGAGCTTTGCTCCCGCGTTTTTTCTTTTTGGCGTTCTGTGGTACACTGGCAGGGAAAAGAGGGGGAAGGCATTGGAGCAGGAGATCAAGGGATTTTTGGATGAAAAAGGGCGGATTGCCATATGGCCCGCTAAACAGGCAAAAAAACGCATGGTAACGGCATATCTTGCCGGTAAATTCAGCGAAAGCCATGTCTATACCGAGGGGGAGGTAAACGCTCTTATCGGCGAATGGCATACCTTCGACGATTATTTTTTGCTGCGCCGGAGCCTGGTGGAGTACGGGTACCTGGATCGAAAACGGGACGGATCCGCCTACTGGGTGCGGGGCCGGACGCGCATTCAACCCTTTGCGCCGGATCAGGCCGGCGCCCTGTGCGCGCTGATACGCCGTACCATCCGCCAGGTGAATCTTAGGGACTATGGACCGGAGCGGACGGAGCGGTATGCCCTTTCCTATACGCCGGAGGGGCTGGCGGTGGCCAGCGCCAAGCGGCATATCCTGGTGGCCATGGAGGAGGAACGTATCCTGGGAACCCTGGGGATCGAACGGGCCTGGCAGGGCGCCGGGGCGGACTACTGTTTCCTTACGGTATTCGTGGAGCCTGGTGAACAGGGGAAGGGCATAGGACGCCAACTGATCCAAGCGGGAGAAGCCTATGTGAGAGGGCAGGGAGGCGCCAGCGTGCTGATCCCCTCCTCCATTACGGGCAGAGGATTCTACCGAAGGATGGGATATCTGGAGATAGACGGCCCGGAACCCGACGAGGAGGGGATCATTCCCATGAGAAAACAGCTAAAAGCACGTCCCGAGGAGGCGCCCATTGAGTAAAAAACTGCAAAATATCCTATCCTTTGGCCTCATTGTCCTCTACCTGTTGGCAGCAGCCATTTTCAAGGATGTTCCTCTGGTGGGGCAGCTGGGGCTGGCGGTCCTGGTATTAGGGGAGATTGGAGTCTCCGCGGCTTACTGCCTTGTTAACCGTCCCATGGAGCGAAAGG
>QAND01000016.1 GCA_003150225.1 Bacillota bacterium | reverse complement strand
GACCTGATCTCCAAATGGCCCATATCCTTCAGCATCGGCGTGGCGATGGTGGGGGAGGAACGGGATTTCGACGCGCTATACCGCCGGGCGGATCAAGCGATGTATACCGTGAAAAACAAAGGACGGGATGGATTCGAGATCGTATAGCGGTACCCGGCAGAAGCAAGCCGCCCCACAGGGCGGCTTTTTGGAACCCAAAGACCGGCGAGCGCGTCCAATGGGATGCAAAAACGCGGCGCCGCGGCCCCCGAGAAAAACAGAATGCAAAATAGGGGGAAAGGGTATATAATAAAATAGAAATTCTGTGCATGGATATGGGACGCTCGTTTGGGCGCCTTTGCAGGTATAGGAGGGGGCAGCGACATGAGCCCTAGGGACAAGAAACGATTTTGGACGGGAATGGTGGCATTTTTGGCGTTGGCCTTGGCCATCATGTTTTCCGCTATCTCCACCCAAAATTACGCGCTGAAGGCGGGGGATATCAGCCCCGAGACCATTCTGGCGCCCCGAGATACCGTGGATGAGGAAGCTACCGCCGAGCTGAAGCAGCAGGCCAGGGATTCGGTATCGCCCATCTACCTGCTGGACAGTACCATCTTGGAGCAGGCCAAAAACGAGAACCGTAACTTCTTCGAGGGGCTGAAACGGGCCAAATCCACCGCCAACAGCTATGCTCTTTCCATGGGGTTCATCACCGTTGAGAACTATGAGAACGTCCTGACGCAGGAGCAGGTAAAAAATATACTGGAGAGCCTCAGCGTGCCCATCGAGGCTCCTCTGCTATACCCGGCGCTGCTGCTTTCCGACGCGGGCCTTGACGAAGCCATGCAGGCGACCGAGAGCCTTTTGGTGGCCGCCATGGAAAAGGGTCTCAAGGAGGAGGATGTTACCGCATCCCTGGCTGCCGCTATCCAGGCTGTTCAGGGGGATAATACCCTGGGGGAGACCCAGCGGAATCTGGCTGCCGCTGCCCTGACCCAGTGCGTCCGCACCAATATGACGCTGGATCAGGCCGCCACCAACGCCGCCATTCAAGCGGCGGAGGACGCCGTGAGCCCTGTGGAATACAAAAAGGGGCAGGCCATCGCCCGGGAGGGGGACGTGCTAACCGAACGGCAGATCCTTGTGCTGACCGGCTTGGGCATGATGGAGGGCAGCATCAACATCGGCCCCTACCTTTCCATCCTGTTTGCCCTGCTTCTCTGTGCCGGGATCTATCTGTTTTTCGGCTATAATTTTGAGCGCGACCTGGTCCGGCCCGACCGGAAGGACCTCATTGTACTGGTCATCGTCCTGGTGTATCTGCTTCTCTGTGCCCTGGTCTGCCGGACGGAGATGCGGATTCTTTCGGTGGCTCTTGTTTCCCTTACCGTAACGCTGACCTATTCCCCCAAGAGCGGTATTGTATTGGGCTCCCTCTTTGGGGCGTTGGTTACCGCTCTGGGCTATGGAGCGGGGGTGGAGACCCAGATCCTTCTGCCGTTCTTTGTGGGGAATCTGTTCTGCGCCTTTGTGAGTTCCATCGCCGTGGCCCGGTTCCGAATGCGGTCTGGGACGGTGCTGGCCGCTCTGTTTGGAGGGCTGGCCTGCGCCAGCGTCTATCTGGTGGTGGGCCTCGCGGCCTCGGATTCCTTCCAGCGGATCGCCACCGCCATGGGCTGGGCGTTGGGCGGCGCCCTCATCTCCGGCGTAATCTGCCTTGGCACCATGCCCATCTGGGAGAGCCTTTTTGGCCTTATCACCCCCATGAAGCTGATGGAGCTGTGCAATCCCAGCTCGCCCCTTTTAAAGCGCCTGTCCTTGGAGGCGCCGGGCACCTATCACCATAGCGTTATGGTGGCCAATCTTGCCGAGGCCGCGGCCGACGCGGTGGGGGCCGATCCGTTCATCGCCTGGGCGGGAGCGTACTATCACGATGTGGGCAAACTGATGAACCCCGCTTATTTTTCCGAGAACCAGCTGGGCGGGGTCAATCCCCATGACGAGCTGACCCCTGAGGAAAGCTGCGCCATCATTGCGCGGCATACCCACGACGGCGCTCGGATCCTCCGGGAGCATGGGCTGCCCAAGGTGATGGTGGACATCGCCTTAAGCCATCACGGGGATAGCCTAATGCTGTTTTTTGCCAACAAAGCCAAAGAGCTCTACGGGCCCGATATCAACATGAAGAAATATTGCCATACCGGCAAAAAGCCCCGTACCAAGGAGGAGGCGGTGGTGATGCTGGCCGATGGCGTGGAGGCTGCCACCCGGTCCAATCCTGCCAATCTGGAGAAGGTGATCAACGGCATCATCAAGGGAAAGCTTTCGGAAGGACAGCTCTCTCTGGCGCCCCTGACCTTCCAGGATCTGGCGGAGATCACCGACGCCTTCCTGGGAGTGCTGAAGGGGGTCTACCACACCCGCGTGGCCTACCCGAACGTCCAGGCATCGGAGCTGATGGAGGATGGAAAGGGGGAACGCCCATGATCGCGTTGGAGGTGGTCAACCGCCAGCGGAAACGTACGTTGACCCGGGAAATGCGAAACGCCCTTGACGCCGTGGCGAAAGCCCTTTGCCAGGAGCTGGGGATGGAGGAGGCGGCGGAAGCCAGCGTCAGCTTTGTATCCGACGGCCCCATTCGGGCATTGAACCGCCAGGAGCGGGGGGTGGATGCGCCCACCGATGTGCTGTCCTTTCCCAATCTGGAGTTTTCGGCGGGACGGGAAGGGGATCTTGGCCAGGCGGCGGACTGGGACCGGAACCCCGAAACTGGTAGGATCATGCTGGGGGACATCATCATTTCCCTGGAACGCGCCTATGAGCAGGCCCAGGCCTATGGCCATGGGCCCCTGCGGGAGGTGGCCTTTTTGTGTGCGCACGGCCTTCTGCATCTCTTGGGCTATGACCACGTAGAGGGGGAGGAGCCCATGTTTTCCATCCAAAATGCTGTTCTAAACCGTGCAAATATCACCCGAGAGGTGTAAATCCAACATATCCTAAATATGAAAAACAACAATTTTGTGTTGATAAGATCGGTAACCCAGTGTTAAACTTTTTGTGTAGTTTCGTAAAGTAGATACGGGGACGCCGATTTTTGTTTGCTTTGGCGAACCCGGTTTTTTGAAAGGATCCCCATGAGATCAGGTTTTATTTCCATTGTGGGACGGCCCAACGTGGGCAAGTCCACCATCGTAAACGCCCTGGTGGGAGAGAAGGTGGCTATTGTATCCGACAAGCCCCAGACTACCCGAAACCGCATCATGGGGGTTGTGAACCGCCCGGAGTTCCAGATGGTGCTTCTGGATACCCCCGGCGTCCATACGCCGCGCACCAAGCTGGGACAGTTTATGGATACCGCGGTATCCGGCGCCCTGGACGATGTGGATGGGGTGTTGTTCGTCCTGGACGGCAAGCGGGGCCTTATGGAAGGAGACCGGGCCATCTTGGAGCGGATCAGCGGGGCGCGGGAGCCCCTGGTATGCGTAAATAAGGTGGATTTACTGGACCGGGACGGCCGGGAGGCGCTGTCTGCCGCCGTCAGGGAATGGTGTGGCAGGGAGCCTTTTTTTGTCAGCGCTAAAACGGGGGAAAACATGCCGGAGCTGCTTTCCATACTGGCGGATTGCCTAAAGCCCGGCCCTATGTACTTCCCGCCTGACGAGGTCACCGATATGCCCGAGGAGTTCTTGACCTGTGAAATCATCCGGGAAAAGGCGCTCCTGTGCCTTTCCGATGAGATTCCCCATGGCATCGGCGTGGAGTTGGAACGCTTTTTGGAGCGGGAGGACGGCGTGGTGGAGATCAACGCTGTTTTGTACTGCGAGAAGAAAAGCCATAAGGGGATCATCATTGGGAAAAACGGCGCGATGCTGAAGCGGATCAGCATCATGGCTCGGGAGGATCTGGAGTCCATCTTCTTGACCAAGGTCTTTCTCCGGGTGTTTGTAAAGGTTCGTGAGGATTGGCGCAACAGCCCCACCGCCCTCCGGGAGCTGGGGTATCAATAGTCTGATTTTACATAAGGCGGATAATATTGCCTGGGATTCTCGCTTCTGGCCTGGGGACCCTACCTAATAGAAAAAGGAGGGTGTTTGATGGAAGGGAAGAATCCGCTTTGGAATACGTTTAAAAAGTCGGGGAAGGTGGAGGATTATCTACGGTTCCGTCGGGATCGGAAGGAGAAATTCACGCCCCGGTAAGTGTGAGGTTGGGTGGTTTGTATGGCGTCCCATAAGGTGCTGGGCGTGGTGACCCGGGCGGTGAATTACCGGGATCATGACCGGATTTTGACCCTGGTGACCCGGGAGCGGGGCAAGCTGACCGCCACCGCCAGGGGCTGCCGGAAGCCTCAGAGCAAGCTGCTGACGGCCGCCTCCCCCTTTTGCTATGGGGAGTACGTTTTAAACGAGCGGAACGGTCGGTTTTATGTGAGCCAGTGCACCGTCCGGGAGACCTTTTATAACCTCCGGCTGCGGCCCGAGGCCCTTTATGCCGCCACCTTTGTTTGCGGGGTTGCCGAGGAGTTTGCAAACCCTGAGGAGCCCTATTTGAAGCAGTTTTCTCTATTGCTCCACGGCCTATCCCTTCTTTCCAGGGAGGAGATCCCTGTGGAGGGGGCGCTGGCCTTTTACCTGGCCAGGATGCTGGATTTTGAGGGATACCGGCTTGTGACCGAGCGCTGTGGGATTTGCGGCAGGACCGACAATCTCAAATATATGGATTTGGAGCGGGGAGGAGCCGTCTGCGGAACCTGTGGTTTCGGACGGATGGAGCTGTTCCCACTGCCGGAGCGGGCCATGCGCCTTTTGGCAGTATTGCCCCAGATGCCCTCCTCCGCCTACGATGGAGCCGGGGAGCTCTTGGCGGAATACGGGAAGGATCTGGAGCCCCTTTTGGAGGCCTATGTGCGGGGCATCGTGCCCCGGCGGCTTCCGCCGTCTAAGGTAGCGTACAATTTTCATGCGGAGCTTCCGCAGTAAAGGATCATCCTATTATTCTTTTTGTTTCAAAGGGGGAAGATTGTATGAGTAAGTATGTATATGCCTTTACAGAGGGCAACGCGGCCATGCGGGACCTGCTTGGCGGAAAGGGCGCTAATCTGGCTGAAATGACCGGCCTGGGCCTCCCTGTTCCGTCGGGCTTTACCATTACCACCGAGGCCTGCAATAGGTATTACGCCGATGGAAAGAAGATCGATTCCGCCATCATCGTGGAAACGCTGACGGCTCTCGCCGATCTGGAGCGCCGTACCGGCAAACGGTTTGGGGATGTAAAAAATCCCCTTTTGGTGTCCGTCCGCAGCGGCGCCGCCGTTTCCATGCCTGGCATGATGGACACCATCCTGAACCTGGGTCTCAACGATGAGACCGTGGAAGGGCTGGCCGCCGCCACCGAGAATCCCCGGTTTGCTTATGACAGCTACCGGCGGTTTATCCAGATGTTCAGCAACGTAGTGATGGAAATGGATATGAGCCAGTTTGAGAAGGCGCTGGAGGCCGCCAAGGAGAAGGCGGGCGCCCAGGCGGACAGCGATCTTTCCGCCGAGGATTTGAAGGCGCTGATCGCCACCTATAAGCAGCTGTTTGTGGACGGCAAGGGAATGGAGTTTCCCCAGGATCCCAAGGAGCAGCTCATCGGCGCTATTGAGGCGGTATTCCGCAGCTGGGAAAATCCCAGAGCCCATTTTTACCGCTTGATGAACGACATTCCCTCCTCCCTGGGAACCGCTGTCAACGTTCAGTCCATGGTCTTTGGCAACATGGGGGATGACTGCGGCACCGGTGTGGCCTTTACCCGAAGCCCTTCCACCGGTGAAAACAAACTCTTTGGGGAGTTCCTCATGAACGCCCAGGGCGAGGACGTGGTGGCGGGAATTCGGACCCCTAAGCACATCGACGAGCTTAAGGCGGATATGCCCCATTGCTATGACGCGTTGGTGGAGATCGCCAACAAACTGGAAGCCCATTACCGGGATATGCAGGACCTGGAGTTTACCATCGAAAAGGGGAAGCTCTTTATGCTCCAGACTCGAAATGGCAAGCGTACCGCCGCCGCGGCGCTCCGCATCGCCGTGGAGATGGAAAAGGAGGGAAGCATCGACAAGAACCAAGCCATGCTGATGGTGGATCCCAAGCAGCTGGACAGCTTGCTGCATCCCACCTTTGAGCCCAAGGCCCTTGCCGAGACTGCGCCCATCGCCACCGGCCTGCCGGCTTCTCCCGGCGCCGCCAGCGGCCGAGCCTATTTTGATCCCGAAAAGGCGGCCGAAGCCGCCGCCCGGGGAGAGAAGGTCATCCTGGTTCGCACCGAGACCTCTCCAGAGGATATTCAGGGCATGAACATCGCCCAGGGCATTATGACCGCCCGGGGCGGCATGACCTCCCACGCCGCTGTGGTGGCCCGGGGCATGGGGCGCTGCTGCGTGGCGGGCTGCAAGGATGTATTCATAGACGAGGAGGAAGGCTATTTCCGCACCACCGAGGATCGGGTGGTCCGCGAGGGGGATTGGATTTCCCTGGATGGCAATCTGGGCCGGGTCTTTTTGGGACAGCTGCCCACCATCCCCGCCAACGTATCCGGGGATTTCGCCGTCATCATGAAATGGGCCGATGAGATCCGCACCCTGGGGGTTTTGACCAACGCGGATACCCCTCGGGACGCAAAACAGGCATTGGAGTTCGGCGCGGAGGGCATCGGCCTCTGCCGCACCGAGCATATGTTCTTCAATGAGGATCGCATCATGGCGGTGCGGCGGATGATCGTATCCACCACCGAGCGCCAGCGGAAGGCGGCCCTGGAGGAGCTTTTGCCCATCCAGCAGGAGGATTTCCGTCAGCTATATTTGGCCATGGAGGGCCGGCAGGTGACCATCCGGTTGCTGGATCCGCCGCTCCATGAGTTTATCCCCAAGGAGAAGGAGGAAATCGAGGAGTTGGCCCGGCAGATGGGCATCTCCTATGAGAGCTTGGACGAGACCGTCCGCTCCCTCCATGAGGTGAACCCCATGATGGGCCATCGGGGATGCCGTTTGGCCGTTACCTTCCCGGAGATTGCACGGATGCAGACCGCCGCCATCATCGGCGCCGCCATCGACGCCATGGAGGAGGGAGGCTTTGTGATCCATCCTGAGATCATGGTACCCCTTGTAGGGGACGCCGCGGAGCTGCGGTTTGTGAAAAACATCATCGATGAGACCGCTCAGCGCATTATGGAGGAGCGGGGGCGAAAGGTGGACTACAAGGTGGGCACCATGATTGAGCTGCCTCGGGCCGCACTCACCGCCGACGAGATCGCCAAGGAGGCCCAGTTCTTCTCCTTTGGCACCAACGATCTTTCCCAGATGACCTTTGGCTTTTCCCGGGATGACTCCGGCAAGTTCCTGCCCGACTACTACACCTTCAAGATCTTTGAGAACGATCCCTTTGCCAAGATCGACCAAAAGGGCGTGGGTAAGCTTATTAAGATGGCGGTGGAGCTGGGCCGGAGCACCAATCCGGACATCCACATGGGCATCTGCGGCGAGCACGGAGGCGAGCCCAGCAGCGTGGAGTTCTGCCATAACGTGGGCCTTGACTATGTCTCCTGCTCCCCCTTCCGCATTCCCATCGCTAAGCTGGCGGCCGCCCAGGCTAAGGTGCGAGCGGATCGGAGGAAATAAACGCATTTTTTGAAAGGCGCAAGGGCGTTCCGATGGGAACGCCCTTTTGTGCTATACTAGGGATAAACGGAGGGAGTGCCATGGACCCGGAGATGCAAAACGCCATCAAAAAGCAGTTGATCCTGCGCGCGGTCGCCACGGGGATTTTGATTCTTTTTGCCCTGGTGGTGTTCTATTATATCCAGATTTCTCAGGGAAGGGAGCTGAGCCAGGGCATTGTGCGAA
>QAND01000021.1 GCA_003150225.1 Bacillota bacterium | reverse complement strand
TTAGAAACAATCATCAAAGATGAAAAGCTAAAACACGATGAGGCTCAAAAATTTATAGAGAACTCATTCAGAGATGGTGAAATAAAAACCACAGGAACAGATCTTGATAAAATATTACCTCCGATGTCAAGGTTTTCAGGCGGCTCTAATAGGGCCTTGAAAAAACAAACTGTCATTGATAAGTTAAAAAGCTTTTTTGAAAAATATTTTGGTTTGATATAGTGCGAAATCCGCTACCAGCTTTTTACCGGTAGCGGATTAAACTATATTAGGATCAATTCATGATTTATGATTTCTGCCGCTATGTTACGGATATTGTTCATTCGTCGAACCCATTCCATTTGATTTTCCGCCTTAAGCTGCTCCGTTACGCCCTCACGCTCAGCCATTTGTTTTACTAACCGAAAATACATTTCCTCTGCCTGTTTGTCGATATCAGCAAGATAACTGTTCAGTTTTCCGCTTGTCAATAGATTGTAATACAAGATTTTTCGGTGTTGCTTCAGATATCGTGTGTGCCGTTGTCCCCATATGCCAATAGGCTTCTGTTCTTCTTCGGAAGGTGTCAGGTTCGGGAGAAGATAATCTCCAACCTGCGTATATGTACCGCCCAGCTCTTCAAATAATGATTTTTCCATAGTGTTTATCCTCCTGTTTTTTATTGTACTTTCATTTTACAGGAGGACAAAGAATAACACGAATGTGCCGATTGCAGATATAGTAAAACGCCGTCTTGGATTTGTTCCAAGGCGGCGTTTTCTGCTTTGGTATCAGAGCGAACATTTCACGGCGAAGCCGCCGCTAAAGAAATAGGTGTTCGTCCAATACACATTTGGTGGAGCATAGGGGATTCGAACCCCTGATCTCTGCATTGCGAACGCAGCGCTCTACCAACTGAGCCAATGCCCCAGGGACGAGTGCTATTATAACAGATATCCCTTTTCTTTTCAATCGGCCATATCAAACCGAAAAAATTATTTTTCGATCAAGATCCAGAGAAAAATATCCGGTTTCGATTCCATAATTTGTGGTATCATAGAAACAAACCAGCGGCGCGGCCGTCAGCTCGAGGTGACCAATTATGAGTCGGGATCAGATTCATACCATCGTTCAAAGCGCAATCATTGCGGCCCTCTACTTTCTCTTAACTTGGGCTTTTGCGCCCATCTCCTTTTCCGGAGTGCAGGTTCGCATCTCCGAGGCCCTTTACGCCTTCTGCCTCTTCACCCCCTGCGGGATCTGGGGGATGTCGGCGGGGTGCCTATTGGCCAACCTGTTCTTCAGTCCTTACGGCTTTTTGGATATTCTTCTAGGCACCCTGGCTACCTTCGTGGGAGCCATTGGGGTCTATGCCCTGCGCAAAAACAAGATGGTTGCCTTTGCCTGCCCCGTAATCAGCAACGCCTTTTTGGTACCGGTGGTGCTCCAGGTAGCCGCCGGGCTTCCCTATGTGGCCAATCTCCTCTATGTGGCGGTAGGAGAAGGCATTGCCGTATACGCCATCGGATTGCTGCTAAGCTCTGTCCTGCCCCGCCTGTACCAGGACCAGCAGTAGATTCCATCGGCGCCGATACAACCAATTTTAGGAAAAACCCGCTTTTTAGCGGGTTTTTCCTTCTCTCCCCTGAACTTTTATGTTATTATAACCAATAGGAACATACGGAAGAGGGATCACCCATGGAGAAAGGTCTGCTCATCGAAGGAATCGCAAAAAATGTATTGGTGATGCTGCCCAAAGCTAAGGCCATCTTTAAGGATACGTATGGAAAGAAACCCCAGTTAAATCTGCGCGGCATCCAAATCCTGATCATCAACATCATCCACAATGAAGGACCCATGTCCATGGGAAAGCTGTCCTCCATCGTCTCCATAGCAAAGGCCAATACCACGCCTTTGGTGGCCGACCTCATCGAGAAAGGCTACCTCTGCCGGCGGCGGTATGAAAAGGACCGGCGCGTGATTCTCATCGACCTCACCGAAGAGGGCCGTCAGGTTCAGCGCATGGTCCAACAGGAGAACATCGCCTTTTTTAAAAGCAAGCTGGGCGCCTTCGAAACGGAGGACCTGGCCCGCCTGAACGACGTGGTTTTATCCCTAACGAGCCTCTTTGACCGGTGGCTGGAGACGCCTCCAGCCGAAGCCGTGGCAGAACTGCAAAAAAGCGAATAATAAAAAAAGAGCCCGGAAGGGCTCTTTTTTATTCCTTCGGCAATGTGCCCTCACCGGAACGGACCCCTCGTTCCTCCACCATCCGGATGATCTCATCGCAGAGATCATCCGCGGAATGGGCATTCCCAATCTTCTTCTGCATGGCTAAAATCTGCTGCAGCCGCTGGGGGTCCGATAGCAGGTTCAAAACCGCGTCGTCGGGGGGGTACTGGTCCGTTGCCAGGATAGCCGCTCCCTGGGCCACCAAAAAGAGGCTGTTTCGCTCCTCCAGCCCCGGGATGGGATCCAAAATAACCAGAGGAATCCCCTTGGCCAGGCATTCCGACGTGGTCAGCCCTCCGGGCTTGGTCAGCAAAACATCGGAAGCGTCCATCATCACCTCCACGTTGTCCACAAAGCCGTATACCCGCACATCCTTCTGGGTGCGAAGGGCGTTGAGCCGCTGATACATCTTTTCGTTCCGGCCGCAAACCACCAGCATCTGAAGATCCATCGGCAGCCGGTCCAGGGATTCCACCACCTGAGGCAGCTTACCGAATCCCATGCTGCCCGACATGATCAATACCGTGGGCTTGTCCAAAATGCCCAGCTGCCGCCGGGCCTCCCCCTTTTCCACAGTAGAGGCAAAGCGATGGTGTACCGGGATACCCCGGCAAAAGAGCTTCTCCTGTGGAATGCCCCGCTTAATCACCGAGTTGCGCATGCCCTCCGCCGCCAGAACATAGAGGTCCAGATCGGTCTCGTCCCACAGAGGCGCCATGGCAAAATCCGTGTTGATGCCAATGAGCGGAATCTCCAACCCCTTCTGCCGGCGGATCCGGGTCAGAATCACCCCGCTAAACACATGGGTACAGACCACCGCGTCGGGCTGGTACTCCGCAATGCAGTTCTCAATCTCCTTGTAGAACCAGGCGCCAATGAGCTTGGTGGTTCCCTGCCGGGAATGAATCCGCTTTTCGCTCAGCATGTCGTCGTCCATCTTTTTCAAGAGGCCGGGGGTATGGCGGGTCATGGTGATATAGATTTTATCCAGGGAGTTGGCCACCAGCTTGCTGGACAGCAGCAGCGTGTCCACCATAACGCTGTCCAATCCCTTCCGGGTACAGGCGTCCACCACTGCCTTTCCGCAGGAGTTGTGGCCCTGGCCAGCCGTTACCGAAAGCACCAATACCTTCACCCTATCTCCACCTCCGCAGCCGCGCCCATGGCCCGGACAGCCTTTTTAAAGGCGGCCAGATAATCGTCCCCTTGGAAGGATACCCGGTTTCCCTCCTGCAGCTCCCCATAGGCGGCCGCCGCCTGGGCCTGCCGCGGGGTATGGAATACGACCTCCAAATCCCCGGCCACGGCGATGGGGTCACGCGCGCTCCGCAAATTTAACACCGCGCGCTTGGCGCTGACGCGCAAATCATGGGCCGTCCGCTGGCCATCGTAGCAAAGCGCGCATCCCGGCCCAAGCGCCTCCTTAACCAGGCAGCGCTCAATCCGGGGAGCCACCTTTCGGGCTTCCTCCAGCAGTACGTCGTCGCCCGTAGCCAAAAGCGCAGGAATGCCAAAGGCCCAGGCAACCGGGATGTTCATGCCCAGCTCCCCCACCTCATGGCCCGCTACCAGAACCCGCTCCACTACCCCGGGATAGTAGGTATGGGCCATCACGCCCTGGCTGCCGTTTTTCCCGTGGTATGCAACGAAAAAAGCTCCATCAAACTCCGCCCGATCCACCCCCGCCATCATGGAGAGGGCATGTCCCGTTCCCCGGACGACGATCACATCCTCCCCCAGGTGATCCAGGGATAGGTTCCGGCCCATCTCATGGGCGTCGCAGACGTAAAACTCCGTAGCCCCCCCTTCCCGGGCGCCTTCCAACACCGCGCGAAGGTCCCGTTCCATGGCCGTTACGCCCCTATGATAAAGAGGGCTTTGGGGCTCCACCTCACTGAAATCGCAGAGCCCCGTAGCCCCTTCCGCATCCAGGGATATGTAGATCCGCATGTGCGTCCCTCCTCTTTTGTGTTGATTTTTATTTTATCACCTTTCTCCCGGCGCAACAACCGGCCCAATCCGCATCAGGTTCAGGATGGCTTTTTTCCTCCGGCTCTCCTCCGCCGGGCTCCAGACCAAGCGCACCCGGGCGGGCAGTTCTCCCAGGGTCACCTCAAAGACCGCCAGGCCCCAGGAGCCGTCCTTCGCGCCAAATTGGGAATAGGGTACCACCGCGCCGTTTTTTTCGATGGCAAACCGGTCGGCGCCCGGGCAAAAATAAAGGGCTCGATAGGCCCCCGCCTGGCGGATCAGCGCCCCCTCCTCCCCAAAGCTGATATCATGCCGCAGATGAGCCGTAAAGCCCTCCTGTCCTTCTTCCTTCACCAGATGGATATAGGGCCGGTTTGCGGTGAGATCGCTGAAAAAGTCCTCCACCGTTCCCGTATTGCCCTGGTTCAGCCAAACGCCATAGGCCGATAGGCCGGTATCCCCCCGCTGGCCCCGGGGGCCCCGGAGGAAGCCTTGGGGCGTCTGTCTATGGTTATTTTTCAAAAGGTCACACCCCTTTCATACTCCTTCCTATTATCCATATGCCGCGGAGCAGCGTCTGGCTACGGCAAGATCCCCCCACATCGCCCGTGTAGACGCATTTATACCGGTTTTTCTGCCATCACCCGCTTAAAATTCCCGTTTCTGTCCAGAATATAGATAGACAACACAGTACCAACAAGGAGAGATACGATGGAAACAAAGGGAAAACGCGTGAGGCGGACCGCCATGCTGCTGCTCTGGAGCGCCATCTGCGCCGCAGGAGGGACGGCGGTGGGCCACGGGATCGCCCCCACCGTTTTGGAGGAGACCGCAGGAGTCAGTCAATACACCCTGGATCTGGCCCGGACTCTGGAGGAATCCATGTGGAAGTACGAGTCCATGAACATCAACTTCGGCGACGGAGTCATGGCCATGACCCCCATTGGCGGCGAGGCGGTGATGGGCAGCACGGACGGCGTTCTGGATAGCGGCAGCCTGACGGTGCTAAAATACGCCGGAGGAGACCCCCAGTCCGCCGCCAAGTTCACGGTATACCGCGAGGACGGGGAGCTCTGCGCCAATCTCACCACCGATAGCGCAGGGCAGGCCAAGCTCCTTCTGGGAGCGGGTAGCTACCGGATTTCCGAGATGGCCACCGACGCCGATACCGTCCCCGCCGAGGATTACGAGTTCACCATCACCAAGGGCCAGCAACTCCAGCTCACCTTCTCCTCCGCAAAGCTGGGCACCCTCACCATCAACGCAGCGCCGGGCGCGGCGGTGGACGTATACGCCGGCGCCTCGCCTACGGGGACCGCGGCCTTTTCCGGCACGGTGGACGAAAAGGGGACCCTGGTCACCTCGGGACTAGCGCCGGGGGACTATACCGTGGTCTGCGGCGATTTGG
The DNA here is from genome assembly GCA_003150225.1 of Bacillota bacterium. Taxonomy (GTDB): domain Bacteria; phylum Bacillota; class Clostridia; order Christensenellales; family QAND01; genus QAND01. Next base: position 19,627 of record QAND01000021.1, on the reverse strand, counting down.
AGAAGCGAGTATATCTTTTCGGCGGACAAACGGTATATGTATACCTGCAATAACCACAAAAAAAAGGACGGCATTCGTCGTCCCTTTCCGCTTTCTAATGCTATGGGCGTCTCCCCGTTATAGATCCTCCCCCAGGATATCCCGGGCCACCACAACGCCGGTCACCGACGCCTGCATCAGGCCCCGGGTGATTCCCGCTCCGTCGCCGATGGTATAGAACCCGTCAAGGGGCGTCATAAACCGGTCGTTAACCGCGATCTTGCTGGAGTAGAATTTGGTCTCCACTCCGTACAAAAGGGTGCTCTTGGAATAGAGCCCGGGAGCCACATGGTCAAAGGCCTTGAGCGCCTCCAGGATACTGGTCAAATGCCGGTGGGGCAGAACAAAGGACAGATCCCCCGGCACCGCCGTAGTGAGGGTGGGACGGGTCGGGGATTTGGCCAGCCGGGACCAGGTGGTCCGCCGGCCCATGAGCAGGTCCTCCAGCCGCTGAACCATGATGCCGCCCCCCGTGAGCATGTTGCCCACCTTGGCGATATGCTGGCCATAGGCGATGGGCTCGTTAAACGGCTGGGTAAACCGGGTGGACACCAGCATGGCAAAGTTGGTGTTTTCGGTGCGGCGCTCCGCCTCGGCATAGCTGTGGCCGTTAACCACCGCCAGGCCGTCCTCGTAGTATTCGCCGCTCACCACGCCGCCGGGATTCATGCAGAAGGTCCGCACCTTGTTCTCAAAGGTATCGGAGTAATACACCAGCTTGGCCTCGTAGAGATGGCGGGTCAGATGGTCCATTACGGCGTTGGGCACCTCCACCCGCACGCCGATATCCACCTCGTTGTTCATCTTTTCCAGGCCCAGGCCCTCGCAGCTCTGGGACAGCCACTGGGCGCCGCCGCGGCCGGGCGCCGCCACCACCTTTTTGGCATGGATGGCAAAGGTTTCCTGCCCCCGCTGCATCTGGGCGCCGGTGACCCCGTTCTCATCGGTGAGGATGGTCACCGCCGTGGTACGGGGCAAAAAGGTAAAGTTCTCGTGGGCCGCCAGATGATCGTACATGTTGGACAGCACCGTAAAGGCGTTATCGGTGCCCAGATGCCGTACCGGGCAGGAGATCAGCCGAATGCCCCAGCGGTTGCACTCATAGGCAATCCGCTCCACCTCCCGGTCGTTTTCCCCGTGAACCAGGGCGGGAGCGCCGTTCTCCAGATAGATGGAGTCGGCATAGCGAATCAGCTCCTCGGCCTTTTGCCGGCCGATGTACTCCTCAATCTGTCCGCCCACGTCGGGGGACAGGGAAAGCTTGCCGTCGGAAAAAGCGCCTGCGCCCGACCAGCCATGGAGGATGTTGCAGGGCTGGCAGCCGGCGCACTTGCCAGTGGTTCGGGCGGGGCAGGCCCGCTCGGAGATGGCGCTGCCGCTGTCCGCCAGGATCACCTTCATATCCTTGGACTTCCGCATCAGCTCGATGGCGGTAAAGATGCCCGCCGGGCCCGCTCCAATAATCAGCACGTCACAATTCATAATAGCCTCCCTACCCCGGGCAATCCCGGTAAAAGGGCGGGGAAATCACCCCGCCCTTCCATTGCACTTCTTTTTTGTTCCATCTGCTCCCATGGATGGCCGGTTATTTCTTGATGGCCTCTTCCAACTCCTGCGGATGATCGCTGGTGATATAGTACAAGAGGTTTCCCACCCGTCCGGTAACGTTATTCTGCACCTTCTCATACTGGTCGGGCAGATAGGTGCTCCAGGTCTGCTCCTGGCTGGCCAGGGTGTCGGCCAGGGCCTCCTGGACCCGCTGGGCGCCGGCGTCATCCTTGACCTCGATGAGCACGATGAGATCGGATCGGACGTTCATCATGGCCTGGATCACCACCCCCTGTTTGACAGAACTGGCGTCCACCTGAACCGGTAAAAATTCGTTCTCCCCCAATACATCCAAAATGGCGTATCCAGGAAGGGGCGTTTCCTCCGTAAAGGCGTCCTCGCCAATGCCTCCGGCTTTCAGCTCCTGGGCCAGGGCATTCACCAGGTTCTCCTTGGCGGTGTCGTAGGAAACAGCGTCGCCGGATCCTCCTCCGCAGGCGGCAAGGGCCAGCATACAAAGACACAGGGCAATCAATACGGTGTATTTCTTCACGTTTTTGTCCTCCAGGTTGGAAATGATGGCGGTTCCTCGTCATGGAACCCTTAACTAGACGCGGCTTGCATTCCCATTGTTTCCTGTTTCCACAAAAATATTTTCACCCGCTAAGGTTATACCAGATATTCCGTTCCCTGTAAAGCCGGGGAATTGGAGGACAGCGGCCGCCAGTGTGGGATCCCTGGCGTTTTTTCGAAAACAGCCTCCAACATACCCCGTTGACAAACGTCCCATGGCGGTATAAAATAATCAAGCTATTAATTTGTTGCAGCCGCAACAGTTGGACGGTAAACAATCATGCTCGCACGACACATCAATGTCATCGGCCGCGCCGGTTATTTTTTTGCCCAGCATAGCCTATCCGACACAGGGCTCAACGGTGTGGATCATGGCGTGATCGAATATGTCGCGCACCACCCCGGCGTCAGCCAGGAAGGGCTGCGGTCCCATTTCAACAAGGATAAGAGCACCGTGGCTAGGGCTATGGTGCGGCTGGAGGAGGCCGGATACGTCCAGCGGGAAACCAATCCCCAGAACAAGCGGGAAAACCGCATCTACGTCACCCACAAGGGCCAGCTTCTGGTGGATCGGATCCAGGCTATGAAGAACCAATGGCGGAATATCCTTCTAGAGGGGTTTACGCCGGAGGAGCGGGAGGCCTTCCTGGCGCTCAGCGCCCGGGCGGCGGAAAACGCCGGCCGCTATCTGGGCCGGCAGCACGGGGAATGATCGTTTCCTTTGATTCAAAAGGCCTTGGGTCTTTTTATACTTTTTGAAGGCGGTGTTTTTTTTATGACCAATGACATGAGCGTTGGAAAACCGGGAAAGGTGCTGATGGCCTTTACCCTCCCCATGCTGCTGGGCAACCTGTTCCAGCAGCTGTACAACATGGTGGACTCCATCGTGGTGGGCAACTATGAGGGCGCGGACGCCCTGGCGGCGGTTGGCACGGCGTTCCCCATCATGATGCTGGTGCTGTGCGTGGTCATCGGCCTCACCAACGGCTTCTCGGTGGTCATCTCCCAGTACTTCGGCGCCGGGCAGACCGAGCAGGTTCGAAAGGCGGTCTATACCTCCTTTGTGTTCATGCTGGTGGTAGCCATCGTCCTTTCCATCATCGGCGTAGCCATTACCTATCCCCTCCTCTGGCTGCTCCAAACCCCGGAAAACGTGCTCTATGACTGCGCTAATTACCTGATCATCATCTTCGCGGGACTGGTGTTTACCTTTTTGTACAACATCTTCGCCGCCATCCTGCGGGCCCTGGGGGATTCCAAAACGCCCCTTTACATGCTGGTGCTGTCCACCGTGGTCAACATCGTGCTGGACATCCTTTTCGTAGCCAGCTTCGGCTGGGGCGTGCCCGGCGTGGCCATCGCCACCATCATCGCCCAGGCGGTTTCCGCCTTTGCCTGTTTATTCTATACCATGAAGCGGGTTCCCATGCTCCGGTTCCACGGCAGCAAAAAAGGACTGTATGACAAGGCCATCCTTAAGACCATGATCGGCTACGGCCTTCCCTCTGCCCTGCAGCAGTCCATCGTCTCCATCGGCATGCTGTTGATCCAGGGCTTGGTCAACAGCTTTGGCTCCACCGTCATGGCCGCCTATACCTCGGGAAATAAGATTGATAACTTCGCCACCATCCCCATGATGACCATGAACATGGCCCTTTCCACCTATACCGCCCAGAACATGGGCGCCGGCAAGCCCGAGCGGGTCCGGGAGGGCTATCGGTTCTCCATCAAATTCACCATCGTGTTCTGCCTGGCCCTCACCGGCATCATCGCCCTGTGCGGCTCCTTCCTGGTCGGGTTGTTCGTGGACAGCGTAGCCAACGCCGAGGTCATCCGCATCGGCACCGAGTTCCTGGATGTGGCCTGCCTGTTCTATTTCGTGTTTGGCCTGATGCAGAACTCCTTCGGCGTCCTTCGGGGCGCCGGGGACATGAAGTTCTTCATGGTCTGCACCTTTATGAACCTGGGCAGCCGGGTGGCCAGCGCCTATCTTCTGGCGCCCCTTATCGGGTACCACGCCATCTGGTGGTCCATGCCCATCAGCTGGGGCGTAGCCGCCATCCTGTCCACCGCCCGGTATCTGTCCGGCAAATGGAAGGATAAGGCGGTGGTCAATCAGGCCGCCTTGGAAGCGGCCTCCATGGACCTATAACCGGTTGACAAAACCCTCCCGTCCCGGTATCATTTGAGCATATCAGAGCCCCTTAGGAGGTAGAAGACCATGGAATTTGAAAAGATTGCTGAAATCATCGCCAATACCCTCAGCATAGATAAGGACGACATCACCCCCGATTCCACCTTTAAGAGTCTCAGCGTGGATTCCCTCGACATGGTGGAGATCATCATGGAAATCGAGCAGGAGTTCGGCGTCACCTTTGACGATAACGCCGATATCCAAAACGTGGGCGATGTGGTAACGTACATCCAGGCCCACGCCTGATAGAAACAAAAAAAGCCGCCGTTGGCGGCTTTTTTTGTCCTTTTTCGGCCATTTCCGGCGCGCAGCGGCCATTTGGAACCCCTCCTTTGGGCGTTTTACATCCGTCCCACAGTGCTTGTTCTTTCCCTCTTGACAAAAAGCGCGCTCCAAATTGTAGCATTGGATCCATTTCCATCACCAGCCTCCATCCAATCCCATACAAGGAGATCCCATGTCAATATGAAAAAGCTTTCATCCGCCTTGCCCCTGGCTTTCATCCTTTCGCTGCTCCTTTTCCCGATGGGCTGCGCGCCCCATTCGACAGAACCAAACCCTGCCGAGTCCACGGAAAACATAGTGGCAGCGCCCGCCCCCACGCCGCAAAACAGCGGGGAAGACACGGCAAATCAAATCAGCATCCGGGCCGGAGAAACCGTTTTCACCGCCACCTTGGCGGACAACTCCTCCGCACAAGCGCTCAAGGATCTGCTGCGCGCAAGCCCGTTGACCGTCGATCTGCACGATTACAACAACATGGAAAAGGTGGGAACCCTTGGTACAACCCTGCCGGAAAACGATGAACGTATCACCACCGAGCCGGGAGACCTGATCCTATACCAGGGAAACTCCCTTTGCATCTATTACGATACAAACACCTGGGACTTTACTCGGCTGGGAAAGATCAACGACGTCACCCAAGCGGAACTCAAACAAGCACTGGGGGAAGGCGACATTTCCGTTACATTGGAACTCCTTATCCCCCAATAAAACAACGGCCGCCCACTGGGCGGCCGTTTGATTTCTCCCCTTATTCCCCCGTGGTCTTTACGGGATGAAGCACCGCCTGGACGATAAACCGGGCGTCGTCGTACTCATAGGTGCAGGTGGACAGGGTAATGATCCGATCCTCCGCCCCGATGGGGGTATCGGTTTTGGTGATGGACTGGTTACGCATGGTTTCTACAAAGGACAAAAAGGCTGCGTCATCTTGAAATGAAATAGTGGTCTGAGGACCGGTAGCCACGTCCACATAGGCCGAAAACACCGTAGCGGTATAAACGCCCTGTGGAGTATACAGGTAAATGGTACGATGCGCGTTAAAATAGTCCGGATCTTTGTACTCCACCAACGCGGCAAACATGGATCCATTTTTCATATGATGCCCATAAATTACGGTATTGCGGTCGGAAAAATCCCCCTTGTTTTTCCAATCCAAGAAGATCGCTCCTGCACCGTTTGCCTTTTTCTCAAAGGTATGGGAGACATAATAGCTGTTATCCGTCCCCTTTACCATGGGATAATCCACCTTGGAATCCGGGATGTAGATCCAGCCCACGATTTCGGAATTTTTCTGGGCAAGGGCGGCAAAATCCACCTGACGATCCTCCGGGCCCGCCTCTTCCTCTTGGGGAAGAGGGGCGAGCTGCTCCAATTCCTGATACTCCTTGTCAGCCTCCTCGTATTCTCCAGAGATGTTCAAAAGCTGAATCCCACTGAAAATAAAAACCGCCAAAGCCACCGCCAGAATGCCCCATTGGAGGAGCCTGCGTCGACCGGAGGTTTTTTTTGATTTTCTTTTGCCAGATGTGCGCTGAGCCGCTTGGCGAAGCTCCTTCCGGCTCTTTCTTTCCTCGGACACTGGTTATTTCCTCTCTATCGGATGTAATTGGTCAAATCCACTTGTGCCTCGCTGGGCACGATTTTATGATAGATCTTTACGCCGTCTGCCACCATACCGGCCATAGCAGCCATCTCCTCACCGGTGGCGTTTTGATTCTTATAGAATGCCTTCCGTTCAGGCCGACGCTGCATCCCCCCGATGCAAAGAGAGCCCATCTCCACCCCATGCCGCCGCAGTTCCTGGGCCACCAAAGGCGAGCTAAAAAGCACAATACACCGGATGGCCGGATCCCGGTCATACCGCTGGATGGGGCGAACCGCATCTTCCACAGTATGCACCTCCACCCGGCAGCCCGAAGGGGACATCATCACCATGATGCTGGAGAGAAAGGTATCCTTGGCGGTAAAATCGTCCACCACGATGATCCGGTTGGCGTTGATATGCCGCACCCAGACCTCCGCCACCTGCCCGTGGACCAACCGATCGTCCACGCGAAATAAGCTTATGGCCACAAATTTATCCTCCTGCAAAAAAGTAAAACATCGAAAGGGGCCGCCACCCCGTACGCTCCAGTTTGAACCTCTTGGGAGATCTTTTCAAAAATTATAGGTTCTCTTTGTTTGGGTTGTCAACCAACTTTAATGGTTTCGGATAAAGCTGGCAATCTCGTCTATAACATAGTCTGGCACGCTGCCGCCCGCAATATACTCCTGGGGAATGCTCCGCTCCCCCTCTCCCTCGCAAAAAAGGTGGTTCAGCTTTTCATAAGAAACACAGGTAACGTTTTTCCGCCCTGCTAGAGCCTTTTGATAGGTCTCGAAATCGCTCAGCGGCACCTGATAATCCCGTCCCCCCTGGAGGATCAGCAGAGGCTGTGTCATGGCAACCGCCGCCGTGACGGGGTCGTATTCCTTCAGATCCAGCAAATAGGCGGGGTTCATTCCCAGAAGATCCTTATTCATCTGATGATCCCCTGGTTCCAGTCTTTTGATATTCTCCACCTGGGCACAAACGCTGGCCAGCTGGGCATCCTTTTCCACCTGGGGTGTGGCAGTATCCAGGGAAAGCAGATAGGTATACTGCATCAAGATAAGGTCCTCCAGCGGTTGGGCTGGAGCGGCCAACATGATATAACCTGCGGCATCCGCTTCTTCCGCCATGCGCGGTACCAGCATAGCTCCCAGGCTGTGGCCCAGAAGGTAGACGGGCCCAGGAGTGAATTCCGTCAAATGCCGGGCATATTCCACCGCTAAAAGGGCATCGTCCATGGTCTCCTCCCGGACGGTAAATCGATCCGCTGCGACCTCTACGGCACAGGCGGTTGCATAGGTGTAGGTCCGCTTATCGTACCGCAACACAGCGATTCCCCTCTGACCAAGCCCCCACGCGATATCCCGAAAAGGACGGGTAGGGCCTACGCTTTCATCCCGGTCACATGGTCCAGAGCCATGGACCAACACCACCACCGGCACCGGTTCCTGGGCGCTTTCGGGATAGGAGAGCGTCCCCTTTAGAGGATAGGCCTCCGTCCCAAAGGAAACCTCCTTTTCCAACACCCCTTGAGGGGGCGGCGTGGTATCCTTAGGCCCTTTGCTCTCCAAGAGCTGAAGGCCGGAAATTCGTTTTTCCCCATCGAATACCACGCGCAGGTCCAGATATCCGTTCTCATGCAGACAGGTAAGAACCACTACCACATAGTCCTCTTGGACTTCGGAGGCACGGGCAACCTCCTTTACAAAGGCGCCCTTGGTTTTTTTAATCCCCTCATAAGCCTCCGCAAGCCGCTCTGTTCCCAGGGTCTGCTGCATGGTGGCGTCGAACAATGCCGTTATGGCACCATAATCCTCCTCACAAAAGGCAGTCAATACGGTTTCCGCCCGATCGTAATAGGGTTCCATATCCCGGGGAGCCTCCGTACTCTTCCCACAACCCATGGGCAAAAGCAGACAAAATGCCAAAAGAAGCGCCAGGATGCCATGCCATCGTTTCATGGGACTACCTCCGTTTGAGTTTCAGCAGTTCGGGATTCAGACAGGCGTCATCCCTCTGGGCGTCATATACCACAACCCCCTCGCTGATGGTATAAAGCACTTCGTAGTCATCCGTCAAAATGGTAAAATCCCCATATTTCCCGACCCGGATGGATCCTCTCTCCCGCTCCATCCCCAAAAGCCGGGCCGCGTTAAGACTGGACATCTTTGCCACTTCCTCCATGGGATAGCCCAGACGCTCCACCAGGTTTTCCACTCCGTTTAAAACATATTTGCTGCTGCCGTTCATCACGTCGCTGCCATAGATATACACCACGCCTTCAGGGGTCATCTCGGTCACCCGGGGTTTGGTGTCGTAGATGCCGGTTTCCATACCCGCCATATCCGAGGTATCCGCCACCATGACAATTCGATCCGTTCCCTTGTTGTTGATCACCAGCCGGACGAACTGGGGATGGAGGTGGATGAAATCGCAGATCAGCTCACAGAACAGCCGGTCCTCCAGCAGCATGGCCCCCAGCACGCCGGGCTCCCGCTGATGGATCATCCGAATGGCGTTTCCGGCATGGGCGATGGAGCTTACGCCCCAGTCCACCCCTCGGATCAGCTCATCATAGGTGGCGTTGGTATGCCCTGCCGCCACCCGGACTCCGGCGCTGGTCAGATACTTGATGGTTTCCTCCGCGCCCGGCAGCTCCGGCGCCAAGGTAAGATACCGAAGGTGCCCCCTTCCCGCCGCCACAAACCGTTTTGCCATCTCCACGCTGGGATTGGGCATCCACTCCGGCGTCTGGAACCCAGCGCCGGATTTCTCGTGATTGAAAAAGGGGGCCTCCAGATGGATCCCCAGGATCTTGGCTCCGGGGGTATTCCCCGATTCCATGGTATCGGCAATAAAAGAGATGGTGTCGCACATCTTCTCAATGGACCACAGGGAAGCCGTGGCCAGAAAACATGCAATGCCACGGCTGGCATAATGCCGGGCCAGGTTTCGAATCTCATCCGGGTTATCGGAATCTTTGGCCACCCATCCCCCGCCACCATGGGTATGGATATCGATGATACCGGGAATCACCCGGTTATCCCCCACGTCGAAAACGTGGCCTTCCGCCTTGCGGGCCTGCTCCACGGGGATAATCCGCTGAATACGGCCCCGCGCTACCTCCACATATCCGTCGACGCATCCCGCCTCGGTATAGATCCGCGTACTCTTGATGACCATCCTGCCCGCCCCTTTCCTCTTATGACCGGCACCGCCGGCATGCTCTGTTAAAACGAGATGCTGTCCGGCACCAGCTCATCCAGATACCGCCACTGGCTCTCGTCCAGCCCTTCCTCCGAAATGGAATGGATATCCATCTTCATATACTTGGCATGGGCGCTGGCCGCCACCGTGCCATCGGGCAACAGCACTTCCCCCTCCGCCTCAAACAGAAGCCGGGTGTTTCGAGTGATCCGTCCCACACACTTGAGTTCCGTATCATAGGGCACCGGCTTTCTATACCGGATGGACAGTTCCACCGTAACTCCAAAGGAATCCGGGCCGTCCAAATGGCAGATCGCCCGCCCGGTAGCCTCATCCAAGATTGCAGCAATGACGCCGCCATGAACCCGGCCAGGATAGCTCTGATGCTCCTTTTTTGCGGTAAATACCGCCACCACTTCTCCATTTTCCAGGTCATAGAAGCGGGCATTGAGCCCATAGGGGTTGTGATCCCCGCACACAAAGCATAGATCGGCGTTTTTCTGTACGCCCGACACACGATGTTCCGCCATCATACACCGCTCCAATCAAAAAATTTTATTGGTTATATTATAGCATATCCGCCAGGCAATGGGAAAAACCCTGGGCAACAACGCTCCTTCTCCTTCTACATTTGAAACTGTGAAAAATTTAATTATATTGCAATATATATCCATTTTCCTTACTATATTTATATAAAGAAGATTTACGTATATTTGGAGGAGTGCATATGATCTACCGTCCGTTCGGCAACACCGGCCTTTCAATCTCCCAGCTGGGCATGGGCTGCATGCGCCTGCCTGTTATCGGAGGGGATCAAGCCAACATCGATAAGCCCCAGGCCACCGAGATGTTCGATTACGCCATTGACCATGGCGTCAACTACTTCGATACCGCCTATTTCTATCACAAGGGCTTTTCCGAGGTCTTTGTTGGGGAATATTTCGCCCAAAAGAAAAACCGCAAGGACATCATCCTTACCACCAAGCTCCCCCCTGCTCTCGCGCAGTCGGACGGAGCCCAGAACGTACTGGACGGCCAGATGAAGAAACTTCAGACCGATTATCTGGATTTTTACATCTTCCACCAGATCAACGCCAAAACCTGGCCCATCATCAAGGAGCTGGATCTGTTGTCCTTTATGGAGGAGCAGAAGAAAAAAGGCGTGATCCGCAACATCGGCTTCTCCTTCCACGATACCACCGAGCTGCTCCAAGAGGTGCTGGACGCCTATGACTGGGATATGTGCCAGATTCAGTACAACTTTATGGACGTCAACTACCAAGCCGGCACCGCTGGTTTGGAATACGCCGGGAAAAAGGGCGTACCGGTGTTCATCATGGAACCCATGAAGGGCGGCAGCCTCACCAACGTTCCCCGCGCCGAGATGGACGCCATCTTCGCGGAGTGCGGCATGGAGGAGGTTGGCCTTCCCGATGTGGCGCTGCGGTTTATCTACGACCGGCCGGAGGTCACCTGCGTGCTGTCCGGCATGAGCAACCTCCAGCAGCTTAAGGAGAACGTCGCCACCGCCAGTGATGCCCAGGTGGGCGCCTTTACCCCCCAACAACGCCAGCTTGTGGAAAAACTCAACGCCTTCTACAAAGCCCGGATCAAGGCCGATTGCACCGCCTGCCAGTACTGCGTTAAGGAATGTCCTCTGGAGTTGGATATCCCCGGTGTATTCAACTATTATAACCGGGGCAGCATTTACGGCATGTGGAGCGATGTCGGCCCCAAATACATCCGCAAATACGAAGCGGATGGATCAAAATACAACGAGAAATGTTTGGACTGTGGCGCATGTGAAGCCATCTGTCCTCAGCAGATCGAGATCCGCCGGATCTTCCAGGAAGGCTGCGAGGCTCTCCGAAGCCGTCGGTAACCGATAGGAAAGGCCCCGAGCTGCACGGGGCTTTTTTTCTTGGCTTTTTACCGGCCCAGTAGAGGGACATTCCCATCCGTCATATAATTGGATAGGCTATACAACACCAGGATATGATCAAACCCCTCCTCCAGCAGTTGTCCTAAATCCGCCTTATAATAGCGCAGATCCACCAACACCACTTCCTGGTAGCTTTCCGCTAAAAAGGGAGCGAAGCAGTTGCCGTAGGAGTCCCGAATCAAAAGCAGTTTCCCCGTCCCCTGGGGGTTTGTGATACGCACCAGGGAATGGTTGCCGTCCAAGAACACGGTGTATTGATCCGCCTCCTGCAGCCGTTCCTCGTAAAACATGCTTTGCGAAGTACTGCCATCGTCGGCAATCCACACGGTAGTTTGAATGCCGGGATCCCAGATGGAAAGGCGATCGGGCGGCGTCAGCCATAGGGCGCTGCGGGAATAGGTGCTGCCATAGAACCCCTGGGAGGTTCGCACGGTGAACGCATCGGGCGCAAGGGGGGTGCGTCCTTTATGGGCCAGATAAGCGGCATAGGCCCGATAGGCACCCTGGCTGGTCCAGTGGTGATCGGTATGGTAGAAGTTCTCCCGTCCTCCGTCCGTAAGGGCGGGAATCAGGTCCAGGGAGCGGACCCCTGGGGGCAGATTCTCGTAGATCTGTCGGATGTATTGGTCGTCCCGGTATTCCATATAGTTTCCCCGGGATAAATCCCTTAGGATATACCCTGCCGAGGGGATCAAGGCAAAATCCACCGGTGTGTCCGCCTTTTGCGCAAAAACGCCCAGGGCCTTTTTGTTGCGCTCCACCGCTTCCTGATCCCATTTTACCGGCCGCTCCACCAGATAGTTTTCAGAAAAACGGTAGATTTCTTTGGTTCCCTGCTGTCCCAATGCCAAGCCCAAATAGGCGTTGAGCCCTACAAAAAAATCCCGGCCCGGCATATGGTCGGCGGCATAGTCCTCAGCGTCCTTGGCAAACGCGCCGCTGACCAGCCGCTCCCAAGTGAAGGAAGGAGCGGCTTCCAAGTAACGTTTCTCCCTCTGGGAAAACAGGGTCTTGGGCAGCATCAGGTAACCCAGTAACATGAGGGCAAGAAATCCGCAGAAAAGGCAGCAGAAAAGGGTATCGCTGAATCGGGTTTTCTTTTGATCCATCTCTCCGCCTCCTAAAACCGAAAATAGATGAAGGGATTATAGCTTTGACTGGCCAGTGCCGCCACACAGAGCACCAGCGCCGCCATCCCCAGCCCAACGGCACCGTACCGTCCCCAAACGGTATCCCGTATCCGGCCATAAACCCTGCTACCGAAAGGCGTGCTGGCAACGGCTGCAACCAGAAGCAGCGGCAGATAGCCGAGGATGGCCACACGCCCCTCCGGGGAGACAGCGCCGCCTCCAAACAGCCGGCCTAGGAACGCCCACAGTTCTGGCAGGCTTGTAAAGAAAAACAGGGCCCAGCCCATCAAGAGGAAGAACAGCGTGTACAAATGGCCCAGCCATAGGGGAGCGCGGTCCAGCCACCGCAGCAAAAACAGCTTTTCTATCATCAGCAGCAATGCAAAGTACAGGCCCCATAATAAGAAGTTCCAGCTTGCCCCGTGCCAGAGGCCGGTAAGGGCCCAAACCACCAGGATGTTCCATAGCTGCCGGGGGAGTCCTCGCCGGTTACCGCCCAGAGGGATATATACATATTCACGGAACCAGGTGGAAAGGGAGATATGCCAGCGTCTCCAGAACTCGGTGATGCTTCGGCTGATATAGGGGTAGTTGAAATTCTCTAGGAAGGTAAAGCCCAACATCTTGCCCAGGCCAATGGCCATATCGGAGTAGCCGGAGAAATCAAAATAGATTTGAAAGGCGAACGCCGTAAGGCCTATCCAAGCGCCCAGTCCGCTGCCCTCCTCCCGCAGCAAGTCCCACAGCAGCCCCATCTGGTTGGCAATGAGGATCTTCTTCCCCAGGCCCACCGTAAAGCGTCGGATCCCATCGGCAAATTGGGAGACGCTCTCCCTCCGATCCTCCATCTGCTCCGCAACATCCCGGTATCGCACGATGGGACCGGCGATGAGCTGTGGGAACAGGGACACATAGGTGCCGAAGGGAATCAGGCGGCGTTGAACGGGAGCATCCCCCCGGTACACGTCGATGGTATAGCTCATGGTCTGAAAGACATAGAAGGAGATACCGATGGGCAGTGGAATGGCGGGAAGGGGCACTGTGCGCAAGAAAGGGAACACCGCTTGCATCATCCCGGCGATAAAATCCGCGTATTTGAAAAAGCCCAGGAGTCCCAGGTTGACCACCACCGAGGCCACCAGCACCATCCGTTTGGCCCGAACCTGGCGCCGGTACCGCTGTATCAGCAGCCCATAGGCATAGTTGGAAAGGATGGAGAATAGCATCAAGAGCAGGAACACCGGCTCGCCCCATCCATAGAACACCAGATTCACCAGAAACAGAAGGGTGTTGCGGTACCGCCTGGGCGTCAGATAGTATAGGGCCAAAACCGTTGGCAGATAGAAAAACAAAAAGATGTTGCTGGAAAAAACCAAGGGTATTCCTCCAATGGATTTATGGCGAGCCGTACCGACCATGATCAGGGATAGGGTTCCCCTGAAAGCCGTCAAATAGAACCAATTATTATAAGTTAGGCCGGTTTTCAAAGGTTGCTTTCATTTCTTGGAGAAACCCAGAAAGAAAGGGTTGCAATCCCGATTTTCCTGAGATATAATATGAAAGCGTCTGAAGCTGGACATGCTGCTGTAGCTCAGCAGGTATGAGCGCGTCCTTGGTAAGGACGAGGTCGCCGGTTCGAATCCGGCCAGCAGCTCCAGCGGCAGGTTGCCGCACCCGGTATCGCAACTTACCCATGGTAGGTTGCGATATTTTTTACCCGAAACAGTCTCCCGTTCACGCCTTTGTATCCCATCTGCGGCAGGTTGCCGCATCCGGTATCACAACTCACCCATGGTAGGTTGCGATATTTTTTTACCCGAAACAGTCTCCCGTTCACGCCTTTGTATCCCATCTGCGGCAGGTTGCCGCATCCGGTATCACAACTCACCCATGGTAGGTTGCGATATTTTTTTACCCGAAACAGTCTCCCGTTCACGCCTTTGTATCCCATCTGCGGCAGGTTGCCGCATCCGGTATCACAACTCACCCATGGTAGGTTGCGATATTTTTTTACCCGAAACAGTCTCCCGTTCACGCCTTTGTATCCCATCTGCGGTGGGTTGCCGCATACCATACCGTTGTCTTTGGACAGGAGTAAGACGGTAAAAAGTCATCCCAGGTTCCCAGGTCCCTGGCCAGTATACCGGTTTTCGCTCGCTGCCACAAGGTGGCAGGAGGGCGGTATCCTTGGACAACCGATTGTCTTTTCCTTCTTATTTGGATAGAATGGAAATAACAGCCAAGGAAGGAGCCAAGACATGAAAAAACGAATCCTATGCTTTGGAGACTCCAACACCTATGGGGCAAACCCTCAGGATCTGGGCCGATACGATGAAAATACCCGGTTTACCGGGCTGCTCCAGCAAAAACTCGGGCCGGAGTATGTGGTAATAGAGGAGGGGTTGCTGGGCCGGACCACCTGTCTGGACGATCCCGAGATGGTGGGTACCAACGGCCTTTCCTACTTGATCCCCTGCCTGGGCAGCCACGCTCCTCTTGATACCTTAGTCATCATGCTGGGCACCAACGACAGCCGGGCAGTCAACAAGATGCAAAGCGCGCAGATTGCCGCCAACATGGAGAGGGTGATCAAGGCCGTCCTTCCCCTCCCCGTCTGGGCCGGCGCGCCCGACGTCCTTCTGTTGGCGCCCCATCCCATTACCCCGGACTACGCATCCGGGCCGCTGTATGCGGTCATGGGCCCCGGGTGCGTTGAGAAAACCCTCCCCCTGGCCCAAAGCTACAGAGAGATTGCCCAAAGGCTTGGGATACGTTTTCTGGACGCTGGATCCATCGTGACGGTTTCCCCTCTGGACGGCATCCACTTCACCCCGGAGGGCCACGCCGCTTTAGCGGATGCGCTGTCTCGGCTGCTCCTATAATCCTATAACAATGAATACAAAAGCCGCCAATTAGGCGGCTTTTTGCATGGATGGTCTTTTTTACGGAATCCTATGATTAGGAGGTATGCTATGACCTATTATCATGGGACAAAGAAGGATTCCGCCTATTTTGAGGGATGGTACCTCAAACACCAACAGGGCAACGATACCATTGCCCTAATTCCCGCCGTTCACATGGATGGAAAGGGTGACACATCCGCGTCCATACAGGTGGTCACCCAGCAGGGCGCTCACGCTTTCCGCTTTCCCCTGTCCGCCTTTTCCGCCCAGGAAAATACCTTTGACGTGTCCATAGGAAACAACCACTTTACCCATGAGGGGCTATCCCTGAACCTTTCCGGGCCCTCTCTTACGGTAACAGGCTCCCTTCAGTACGGCCCTCTCTGTCCCCTCAGCTGGGATATTATGGGCCCCTTTGCCCTGCTCCCCTTTCTTCAGTGCAACCACGGGGTGATCAGCATGGGGCATGCCGTTCGGGGTAAGCTGCTCATCAACGGCAAACCCATGGCGTTCACCCGAGGGGTAGGCTACATCGAAACCGACTGGGGCCGTTCCTTTCCACGGGAATACCTATGGACCCAATGTAGCCACTTTCCCTTTCGGCGCACCGGCCTCATGGCCTCCATCGCCCATATTCCCATGCTGGGCACCAGCTTTACCGGTTGTATCGCCTCGGTCTTTCTCATGGGGCGGGAGTACCGCCTGGCCTCCTATCTGGGCGCGCATATCCTATACTGGGGGCCAAACGGATTCCACATCCGCCAGGGAAAGTATCAGCTTATGGGAAGCGTGCTCTCCCAGCGGCCACATCGGCTGTCCGCGCCCCAAATGGGCGTTATGAACCGTACCGTCTATGAGAGTCCAGCCTGTACCGTGCGGTACCGGTTCTACCGGGAAGGCATCCCCCTTTTGGATTTCACCAGCCCCCACGCCAGCTTTGAATACGCGCCACCCCGGTAAACCCGTTGCCTATTCTCCGTCACAGGCTCCCGCGTTTGGACAGTTTTCACAGGTCCGGGGGAACAATACCTCCTGGGCGGGAGCGTACATATCCACATGGTCATACAATTCTCCCGGCTTACGGTAGGGTTTCCCCATGGCCTTCAGGCCAAACTTCTCATAAAAGCCCTGAGCCGTGACCTGGGCGCATAGATGGATCCCCTCCGCGCCGGCGTTGAGAGCGCGATCCAGCAGAAGGCGGATCAGAAGATCGCCCACATGCTGCCCCCGGAATTCCTTCCGCACGCAAACCCGGCCGATGGTATAGTTCCCTTGATCCAGGTAGACGCGGCCGGTGGCAATGGGCGCGTCCTCATAGTAGATCACGGCATGCCAAGCGTAGTAATCGAAATCGTCAAATTCCTCCGATAGGGAGTATCCCTGCTCCTCCACAAACACGGCGGTTCGCACCGCCTTGGCTGCCTCAAAATTCTGGGTTCCAAAGACCCACGTGGCCTTTAGCATCGTCCCATCCTCCTTTTTCCATGGTAAATCATTGAGAATTCTCTTGCGCTGCTCCGGTTGTATGGTATGATACTTTCCGGAGGGATCATATGGATAAGCTCATCAAACGCATCAACGAATTGGCCGCCTTAAAGAAGCTCCGCCCTTTGACGCCCCAGGAAACCAAGGAGCAGGAGGAGCTTTACGGCGTATATCTTGCCGCCATACGGGGACAGCTCAAGGCCCAGTTGGACGCCATCAAGCTGGTGGATGAAGAGGGCAACGTCACCCCGCTTCGCAAACGGGATTCCCTGCTTAACTAGAGGGGCATTTTCCAACAAAAACGGCTGCCGCAGACCGGGCGTTCCCATCTGCTGCAGCCGCTCTTATTTGGCAGGAAAAAGCGCCGAGGGTTACTCCTCTTCCTCCGCCTCGCTGAGTTCCTCCTGCAGGATCTCCTCAACCACCTGGGTGAGTTCCTCCAGAAGATCGTCCTCCACGGCGACAAATTCCTCTTCCCCGTCGTTTTCCACAATCTTCAGGATGTAGGCGTCGCTGGGGCCTTCCTCGCTCTCCACGGCCTCCAGCTCCGACAGCACGGCATACTCCTGGTCCTTGTGCTCAAAGGAGAACAGAATCTCAAACTCAATCTCGTTGCCGTCCTCGTCCTCAAATACTACAACATCCATTTCTTCATCCATGATGGTTATCCTCGCTTTCACTCATTGGGGGCTGGGAAATTCTCCCCGCCTCCCTGCTATTGTACCCATCCCCAGCCGGGAATACAAGTTAAAGTTCCTCTCGGTCGGAATAGGCCACAAACTTGGTGTATTCGGGGATCCACCGAAGGGTAACCTCCCCGGTAGGGCCATTCCGGTTTTTGGCCAAAATGGCGTAGGCCAGGTTCTCCCCTACGTTCTCATCCTCATCGTCCTCCCCATGCATATCGTCGTGATGGGCTAGGAAGATGACCATATCGGCGTCCTGTTCGATGGAGCCCGACTCCCGCAGATCTGCCAACATGGGCCGCTTGTTCTGCCGGCGTTCAATATCCCGGTTGAGCTGGCTCAATACCAGGATGGGCGCTCCCACATCCCGGGACAGGATCTTAAGGCCCCGGGTCAATTCCGAGATTTCCTGCTGACGGCTGTCCCCGCGTCCAGCCCGGCCGGAGGACATAAGCTGGAGATAATCGATGATGATAAGCCCCAGCTTCCGCTGGGCAGAGAGCCGCATGCACTTGGCCCGGATCTCCGGCACGGTGGCGCCGCCGCTGGCGTCGATATAGATGGGAGCGGTGGAAAGGGTGCTCATGGCATTTAACAGCTTCACATACTCGTCGTCCTTGGCCTGGCCGCTGCGGACCTTGCTCAAGGGGATTTCTGCCTCGCTGCACATCATACGCATGGCCAGGTCTCCCGCTGACATCTCCAGACTGAAAATGGCCACCGGCAGGCTCTGACCCATAGCGATGTTCTGGGCGATGTTCAAAGCAAAACTGGTTTTGCCCACGCCGGGCCGGGCCGCCAGGATGATGAGCTGGTCCTTATTGAACCCAGCGGTCATAGCGTCCAGGTCCACATAGCCTGTGGGGGTGCCCACGATGCCCCCTTTGCTGAGGGCCGCTTCATTGATCCGCTCAAAGGCCTCTCCCAAGGCCTCCATGATGGGGCGCAGGGAATCCGTCCGCTGGCGGGTAATGATGGAGTAAATGGCGTCGTGGGCGGCGCTGATCACCTCTCCCGAGGGTTTGTCTGCTCGGAATCCTTCATCCACCATCTCAGAGCCGGCCTTGATGATGCTGCGCAGAGCTGACCGATCCTCCACAATGGCCACATAGCGGCCGATATTGGTGGTGGTGGGCACCGTTCGGGAAAGCTGGGCGATGTACTCCATGCCTCCGGCCTTGGTTACCTCGTTGCGCTGTTCCAGCACGTCCACCAGGGTAACGAGGTCGATGGGCTGGGCACTGCGGTAGAGCTGCGCCATGGCTGAAAAAATCACCTGATGGGCAGGGGCATAGAAATCCTCCTCGGTAAGGGTTTCCATGGCGGCGGCCACGGCATCCTGGTCCAAAAGCATACTGCCCAGGACGGACTGTTCCGCCTCCATGCTATTGGGTGGCATCCTTCTGCCGTTTTCCACCGACGCTTCCTCCTATTGATCCTTGGCCACTACCGCCACGTTGATATTGACGGAGATGTTGGCAAAGGGCTTGATCTCCACGGAATATGTGCCAAGGGCCTTGATGGGCTCGGAAAGCACGATATCCTTTTTGTCCACCGCCAGGCCCAGTTCCTTCTCCAGCCGTGCGGCGATTTCCTTATTGGTGACAGCACCAAACAGCCGTCCGTTTTCCCCCGTCTTGGCATAGACGGTAACGGTTTTTCCCCGCAGCTCCTGGGCCTTCTTTAAGGCTTCCTGGCGCTCCAGCTCCCGCTTATGGGCCTGAGCCTCCAGCTTGGCTGCCGCCTCCTTCACGTTGCCCTGCGTGGCCTCGGCAGCCAATTTCCGAGGAAACAGAAAGTTGCGGGCATAGCCGTCGCTGACCTCCACCAACTGTCCTTTTTTGCCGGTTCCCTTTACATCATGATTTAGAATTACTTTCATAAAATCACCTCTTTTGCAGGCTGAGCCTGCACCCTTTTTGCATGCCTTCGGCATGCGGCCATACTCCTAAAACGCTGCCTTGTCGCTGCAAATTCCATGGATCCCTTAGCGCCGCATTGCCCTGTATACCAGCAGGCTGTGCCTGCACCCTTTTTGCATGCC